>CAUEAK010000006.1:0-77078 GCA_958454115.1 Blautia wexlerae | reverse complement strand
ATATTTTCCATCCTTATATACGTTATATATATAATTATTATATAGTACATATAAGGCTCTGCAGCATATCCACTGCCTCTCCTCCACGAACTTCCCCTACAATTATCCTATCCGGCCTCATTCGAAGGGCTGACCGGATCAGATCTCGGATCGTTACTGACACCGCGCCCGCCATATTGGCCATTTTTGCCTCCAGACATACCAGGTTATCAATTCCCCGGATCTTAAGCTCCGCATTATCTTCAATGGTGATCAGGCGCTCATCTTTTGGAATATATTCTGTAACAGCTCCAAGGAATGTTGTTTTTCCACTGCCTGTACCTCCACCGATCACAATAGAATATCTTGCCTGAACAAGTTTTTTTAAAAACTGTGCACATTCTTCGGTGATGCTTCCAAAAGCGATCAGTTTTTCCATTGTGATAGGATCATCCGGAAAACGACGGATCGTCAGGATCGGACCATTCAGAGCAACCGGATAAACCACTGCATTCACACGTGCTCCGTTTTCCAGCCTTGCATCTACAATGGGCATGGACTCGTTGACAACCCGGTTACAGCGCCCTACGATCTGCTGGATCACATCCTCCAGCTTCTCTTCTGACGTGAAGACCTTATTCCATCTGGTCAGTTTTCCTCCACGTTCCACAAAAATATGATCCGGACCATTTACCATGATCTCCGTAACACTTTCATCATCGATCAGTTCCTGCAGAACATCCAGCTTGCGCACAGAACAGAACAGCTCCTGTCTGAGCTCTACTTTCTCCTTCAGTGAAAGAAACAGTTCCCTTGCCTGAGTTAATATCAGTTCATCGATCACCCCCAGGATCTCATCATCGGACAGCTCTCTGGAAACATCCAGCTGTTCCATGAGCAGATCATACATTTTCCGGAATTTTTCTCTGTTCATGACCGCTCCTTTCTCAAAAGTTCACGGATATAATCTCCCAGTTCACTCCAGACCAGCTGTTCTACGTAAGCGTCAGAAGAGATCCTATCCATATGAAAGGGCAGATGCACCTTTTCTGTTTTTTCCAGGATCTTTTCTTTATTCCAGATACGCAGAAGATTTTCGAATTGTGTCACCTTACAGACAGAAAGTGTGTCATTCAAAACCGGCATATAGATTTTTCTGCACATTTCCAGAAGCCGGAAATCCTCATCTCCATTTTCTCCCATATCCAGGATCAGCACTTCATAGGAACTGTGAAGTACGATCTCCTGCAACAGCCGCTCCCAGTCTTCCCAGTCCACGGTCCGGATATCTGAAGGTGTTCTTACAGGCGGTATAAAATCCAGATTGTTTACTGTCTGGATCATTCCGTTCATTCTATGGATCAGGTTTTCATTTCCCTGGCGAACATAATAAAACAGATCACTCAGATTAGCCGGAAATTTTTTCCCAAGAAGTTCTTCAAAACCAGAATAGGATTCCAGATTCAGATAAAGAACGGCACGTTCTTTCGCCAGTATCTGTCCCAGCGCAAGTGCAAAGGATGTCTTCAGACACCTGCCAAGAGGAGAAAAAACACCGATGATCTCCATTGTCTTTTTCAACACAGGAAAAGTTACCGGATCAAGAGACTTCTCTTCTCCATAGCAGGCCATCACCTCCCTTATCACATCTGAGGAAGATTGATATTTATACACACTTGAATACTGATCCAGTTCCGGAGGATGCACACCCTCTGAAAGAATGATGATCTTTCCGATACCAAGGTCACGGACTTCTTTTCGCATTGCTTTATCGGAAATCAGCAGCAACTCAATATGATTTTCTTTTCCGTAGGCAATGAGACTTTCCGCCGTGGTAAATGCCTGGATCTCAAACGGAAGATTCTTTTTCTGGTTCAGATAATCCATAAAATTGAAAGCATAATCCACCTCCAGATCACAGACCGCAAATATGTTTTTCTTCAATACACACCTCCTGCATAAAGCACCGCACTCAAAAATATGGGTACCGTAAAATGAAAGTTCTCCGGAAAGCTCATCCCCTTTCTGTAATAAGGACGTATCTCACCGGTACAGTAAAACTCATTCATATACTGATATAAATAAAGGAATCGTCGGCGGATACCGCCTGTAGAAATAAGAATTGCCAGAGAAATGCCTGCACCTGCAAGCAAAGAATAAACAATACATTCCATAACTGTCCGCGGCCCCATGATCCCGCCAAGTGCGCACAGAAGCTTGATATCTCCGGCGCCGATCATATGGAATATAAAAAGGATTCCCAAAAGAAGCACCGGCACGGCCACTCCTGCCAGAAAGATCACTCCACCTTTCGGCCCGTTTTCTGTGATCTGGATCAGGAAACCGATCATAAAAGAAAAAAGGATCCATCCATTGTCTACAGATGCATCTTTAAGATCCATCCAGACCGCCATCGCAGATATCACCACGGATAATTCTCCATAAAGAAACATACACGCCCCCTTTCCTTCTTAAAATATATGTTTATTCAGTTATGATAAAAATGGGATTTCCCGCCTGACCTGGCGGTGATCGATACCAGAAGATCTCTGGTGAAATTAATTATAGAATTTCAGGAGCATTTTGTCCAGCATTTTCGTTCGACAAATTCTGACACGAATTTTGCTGTCATCTGCTCCTGAAATTCTTTTTATTTTTTATCGTTTTATCTTCTATGATCCTATCGAATCTTTACTCCGTCCTTGATCACTGCTTTCAGTTCCAGATCCTGATCCAGCAGTACCACATGAGCTTTTTTACCTGCTTCCAGAGATCCGTACTGTTCTTCCACACCAAGGCTTCTGGCCGGATTTATGGTCGCGCAGGCCACGGCTGTTTCCAGCGGAAGCTCCATCTTTTTAACAACTGTACGCATACAGTCCATCAGATTTGTGGCAGATCCTGCGATCGCACCGTCAGATACCAGCGTGGCAAGTCTTCCCACAACCTTAACATCCAGTCCGCCCAGTGTATACTGACCGTCCGGCATACCGGTAGCTCTCATACTGTCGCTGATCAGGATCATCCTGTCAGCTCCCATCATCTGAAAGGTAGCTCGAACAACAGACGGATGGATATGGATCCCGTCACAGATGATCTCTGCCATAACATCCTTACTATCAAAAACAGCACCTACGACACCTGGTGCACGATGCGTAAACGTAGGCATTGCGTTATACAGATGGACTGCATGGTTTGCCCCTGCTCTGCATGCTTCCATTGCTGTATCGTAATCTGCATTGGTATGTGCCAGAGAAACATTGACCCTTTCATGAACTTCTCGGATAAATTCTGCTGCATGCTCACTTTCTTCAGGTGCAATCCCTATAAATTTTACCAGACCTTCCGAGGCCTTTAAAAAACGGTCACAGATTTCCACATTACATGGCAGGATATTCCTCGCGTCCTGTGCCCCTTTTTTCGCCGGGCTGATAAAAGGCCCTTCCATATTGATCCCCAGAAAATCCGCCTTACGGCAGTCCTTTGTTTCTTTTTTATATTCTGCTGCTGTATGGAGGATCTGCTCCAGTTCCTCTACCGGTAAAGTCATAGTAGCCGGCGCGATCGCTGTAACTCCTACCGATGCCTCATATTCCGCGATCCTTCCGATCGCAGCCTTGTCTCCGTCGCAGAAATCATCTCCCTTGCATCCATGAAAATGCAGATCGATCAGTCCCGGAATGGCGTAGCAGCCTTTTCCGTCCAGAACATCCCCGTTAAGCTGCGGCGCATCCTTTTCTTCATAAACCTGTCGGATCTTATCCCCATCCAGGATAATCCCGCCTTTTACAAATGCTTTGTCCGGTGTAAAAACATACACATTATCAATGATCATAGTAAAACCTCCCAAAATCCCCATTTGTGATCATAAACAAAAAAGCAACCAGAAACATGTTCTGATTGCTTTCAGTTAATAGCCAGTACGGGAATCGAACCCGTGTTTCCGCCGTGAGAGGGCGGCGTCTTAGCCCCTTGACCAACTGGCCATATTCTTTTGTTTCTGCCGTTTGATTTCGTTTTTTGTTGTTTCCCTCAACCGACTTCGTTAGTATATAACACTTTCTTTCAAAATGCAAGTACTTTTTTTAATTTTTTTAAAAAATTTTCATGTTTTTCACGTTTATTCGTTTTTTACCCATTTTCCGGTATTTCGTACGCTTGACCACTGCTGGTGTAAGTGCTACTATCAAAGCACCAATACGAAAATAATCGACTGCGGATAATTATCCGCCCGGTATAACAGAAAGAAGGAATTGGATGACTCGCATTTTGTGTCTCGGAGACAGTATCACAGATTGCGGACGGCTTTTCTCCGCAGATCCTCTTGGAAAAGGATATGTGAAGCAGCTCTCCTGTCTGCTTCATAACACAGATCACCGATTTTCCATTGAAAACAGAGGTATTGATGGTTTCACCCTGGAACGGCTTCTTCAGAACACAGATTTCTGGCTGGAAAGCTCTGATCCGGATATTGTTACCGTCCTGATCGGGATCAATGATGTGGGGATCATGATGAACACCCGCCGTTCATCTGCACAACAGCAGGATCTGATGAACAAATTTGTCACCCGTTATGAGCTCCTTGCAAAAAAGCTATCCTGCACAAACTCCCGGAAACGAAAGCTCTATTTCCTGGAACCCTTTGTTTTTCCATGGCCACGCTGCTACGCTTCCTGGGCTCCCCTTCTTTCACAGATGTCCGTGCATATTAAAAAGATCAGTCAGGATCATGGAGCCGTTTTTCTCCCGCTGCAGAACGATCTGGATCAGGAAGCTGCACGGTCCGGGCCTGCATCAATAACTTCTGACGGTATCCATCTCACACCACAGGGGCATCAGATCCTGGCAGATAAACTTTATAAATTGATCATATCAGAAAGGTAATACTATGGAAACAACGATCAAAAAAATCGAAGATATGTCACTGAACGCATGGCCTTCCCATAAAATGGAACTTTATGACGGATGGATCTTACGTTTTTCTTATTTCTATACGCACAGGACCAACAGTGTGGAACAGTTCGGAACCTCCACACTTCCATGGCGCGAAAAAATCCCCTACTGCGAACAGGTCTATAAGCGTCTGGGAACTCCTGCAATCTTTAAGATCAGCCCCCTTGTATCCCCGGATTTTGACTATATGCTGGAAAACAGGGGCTATTCCGTTCAGCACATAACAAATGTTATGACTGTAGACCTAGACAATGCCGTTCTGGATGCGTCTGTCACCGATGTGCTTTTTTCCAATGAAATTCCTGATTTCTGGATCCACAGCCTTTTTGACTTGAAAAGAACTACAAATCCGATCCATCGAAGCGTCGTTCCTTCCATGTACCGTGCCATTCTTAAGGAAACTGTCTGCGCTTCCATAACAAAAAACGGCGAGATCATTGCCACAGGTCTTGGAATCCTGGATCGCGACTACATCGGTATCTATGCCATTCATGTGCGTGAAGATTATCGCCGCAGAGGATATGCCCGTCAGATCTGTACCGGTCTTCTCAATGAGGGCAAAAAAAGAGGCGCCAGCCACGCTTATCTTCAGGTGGTAAAAAACAATACTTCCGCAGAAAAGCTTTACAGCTCTCTTGGATTTCAGTATTTTTATACCTACTGGTTCCGTGTTCAGCCTGTAGGAACACGTTTTCAGTAAATGCATGGATTTTCCGTAAATCCCTGTAGAAATCAAAAAATCTTTTTGCTATAATACCCTTAATATGTATAAAATCTTTCCTGCCTTCATATACTGATCCTTATCAATCAATAAGGAGACTGATCCGATGAACGATCCGCAGGAAAAAAACACCCAAAATCCCTATCATATTTATTACGATAATTATCTGGATACCAATGCCTGTACTGAATGCACGGGTCTGATCAACCATGGAATCGACAGCCGTGAGCAATGGGATTCTTTCCGCCAGATCTTTGACTTTATACCGGCGTCGGAAACCCATGATCTTACAGATAAACAGGACTGACCGTTATCCCGGGTCGGAGGACACAAATGAAAAAACTGTCTGCTGCATGTATGATTCTCGGCCTTTCCCTTTTTGCGGGAGGCTGCAGCAATGATCAGATCGATGATCATATTATTTCTCTTCAGGATAAAATTTCAGACGTTACTGCTTCAGATTCCACAGAACAGGAAGATCAGGAGCCTTCCACGGAAGAACGTGTTTATATAGATGAGCTTACCGGCACACTGCTGGATTTTGACGGTACACACCTGACGATTTCCAGCAATGGAGAAACCTATGTATTTGATGTTTCCCAGACAAGGCTTGAATGCAAATACGGCGTTGTATCCAGTGATCAGGTCAGTGTGATCTACCAGGGACAGCTTTCCGGAACGGATATCAGCACCATTTCCCCCATCAAAATAACCGACAAATATCATAATGAAACTCCTCTGGAGGACCGCACTTTAAAGGGCAAAGTGAAATCACTCACATCCAATGCCCTTGTGATAGTTACAGAAAAGGGAAATACCGTAACCTTCCCTGTCACCGGTGTCAGACAATACTACAAAAAAGGCATCAAGGCCGGCAAGTGGGTCTATGTCCATTTTCGCGGTAAATTCATCAACGAAACACTCGTGGATGACAAACAGTATGACGGCAGTTTCACAAAAGTGATCAGTGTCTCCGATACGGATCCACTGAAAGTACCTGCAGCAACTCCTACGCCTTCCCCTGAACCGAAGAAAAAAGAACAGCATCTCCGTGCAAAGATCGTAAATGTCAGCACCGGCACAATGACTGTCATTCCGCAGACCACAGGATCGGAACTGACTGTTTCACTTTCCTCGGTTCCTGTATATTTCAAAGGAGGAATGGCTCCGGGATCTTATGTAAACATTATCTATACCGGTAAATTTAATGGTGAATCCACCAGCGGCATGAAGATCCGTGGAATCACCGGGGAGGATCCGGACATACTTTCAGTACGCAACATTACTTCTACTGTAACCGGCACGATCCTGGGCACAACCGCCAATACCGTGCTGCTCCAGACATACGACGGCGTAAAGATCCTCTGCAGCCGTGAAAACGTTCCGGACCTTTCCTCAAGCGGAATGGAAGAAGGTGCCGATCTCCGGGTTACTTTCAACCCTGCGAAATCACGCACCTCCAATATTTATACCTGTATTAAATTCGAAGACCCGTGACGGAAGATGGTACGGATCCTTTTTTCTCCATCTTCCATCCAGCTTCGTACTGCCTGCGTATCACCCAGTATATCAAAAAAAGCTCTGCTTTCATCCTGTACACCCTGGCCGTGAAGAACCTGATATGCACCGGCATCGCTTCCTACTGCCACATGAACCTTCTTTTCAAAAGCTTTCTTCAGATTCTGCTCGCCTGTCTTTATAATAGATGCAAGAATCGTATCTTCAAATCTGCCGCAGCCTTTAAGATTCCGCACAGTTACAAGTGTCGGAACCCACACGCTTTCGCTGTCTGCCAGCATGGAAATCGTCTCATCATCCATATAGTTCCCATGCTCAATACTGTCAACACCAGCCTCCACTGCTGCTTGTACGCCATAGCATCCATTTGTATGGCTCATCACGGCAAATCCCTCTTCATGAGCAATATGTACCATTTCTTTCACATCCGTTGCTGAAAGCGGCGTTCCCGTAATTTTCCCGTGATCTGCAAAATCCAGAAGCCCTGTAGTCATGATCTTGATAAAATCCGCACCTTCAGCGGCAGCTTCCAGAACTCTTCTGTGATATTCCTTCATGTCTGAAAAGCTTTTTCCAACGATCTTCCCGTAATGCCCCTCTTTATAAATGGCAAAAACCGGTGTGCGATAGTCAATTTCATATTCAGGGGCCAGTCTGGCAGCCCGTTTTGACACACCGTAATGATCTCCTCCGTCTCTCACAAAACGGATTCCTCTTTTCCGGTATTCCTCAAAATGAGCACGGATCAGTGCATCCCGGGGCCCGTTTTTCTGTGTCTCAACGGCTTTCCGGTAATCATAGCCATTGAGAAATATATGTGCATGACATTCCCCAAACATTTTCATCACTGCTCAAAAAAGTTTCGGATCTCTTTCTCAGATGCCTGCACCGACCCCTGTACAAAGAACGGCTTTCCACCTCCGCGTCCGTTTAATTTCGCATTCATCTCTTTTGTAAACTGACGGAGATCGCCGTCTTTTTCGCCCATTGCATACTTGTAGCTTCCGTCTGCATTTCCGGAAAATACCGCACAGCAGCCCTGGCAGGTCTGTGTCACGGCGTCTGCAAGCTTCCGCACACTGTCTGCATCCATTCCATCCATAAAGATGAGAACGCTTCCGCTTCCTGCATAACGCTCTGCCTCTTTCCGGCACATGTCGTCTACCAGCTGCCCAACCTGTCCTTTCAGTCGGAAATTCTCTTCCTGAAGGCGTTCCACTGCCTGCGCAGTCTTATCCATTTTTGCGGAAAGCTTTACAGAAATCTGGTGGTTCTGGTCATTGACCATGTTCAGATAATCCAGCACACGTTTTCCGCAGATCATCTCAATACGGACACCTTCACGAAATTTTTCCACGGAAAGAAGTTTCACCATTCCGATCTCTCCGGTATGTGTCACATGAGTTCCGCAGCATGCACAGATATCCACCCCTGGAAATTCTACGATCCGCACCTGACCGGTGAGCTCTTTTTTGCTTCGGTAGTCGATTTTTTCCAGTTCCTCCGCTGTAGGATATATGATCTTTATCTGCGTATCTTCCCATATCTTTTGGTTTGTTTTCCGCTCGATCTCAGCAAGCTGCGCCTCATCCAACGGGCCATTCAGATCTATGGTAATGGTATCGCTTCCCATATGAAAGCCTACATTATCGTATCCGTAAGCCTCGTGGATCAGTCCGCTCACCATATGCTCACCGGAATGCTGCTGCATCAGATCAAATCTTCTTGCCCAATCGATGCGTCCCTGTACTTCTGTTCCGACTTCCATCGGCTGATCTGTATAATGAAGAAGTTCTCCCTCCTTTTCATGCACTTCCTTTACTTTCACATCGTTGAGATATCCGGTATCGCTTGGCTGTCCACCGCCCTCCGGGTAAAAAGCGCTCTCATCCAGAATGATATGAAAACCTTTTTTTGCTTCTCTGCACTCCAGGACTTTGGCTGTAAATTCTTTTTTATATACATCTTCATAATATAAACGTTTCGTCTCTGTCATTTGTCTCATCCTTTCTGCATCTCTGCTTTGACGACTTATAGTATAGACCAAATTTTCTCTCCCCGCTATATAAAAGCGGCATTTATCCAATGATTTACATATTTTTCTATAAAAGCTGAAGGCTTTCCTTCAGGTTCCGCGTTATAATAAATGAAGCGGGAAGAGAAGGGAGCTGATTGCATTACACGGGAAGAATATCTGGAATATCTGATACATACATATCAAAACTTAATATTTTCCATTTGTCTGAAATCGGTGGGCAATCCCTTTGACGCCGAGGATCTGACACAGGATGTTTTTCTTTCCGCCTACAAAAATCTCTCCCGTTTTGATGGCACCTACGAAAAAGCCTGGCTCAGCAAGATCGCAGTCAGAAAATGTCTGGATCATCTGAAAGCAGCCGGCAGACGTACCATTCCCACAGAGGACACCTATTTTGAACAGCTCCATGATAAAGAGTTTTCCCCGGAGGAGGCATTTCTGGACAAAGATTTCAAGGATCGGATCCGGCATTTATGTTCAGCGCTGAAAAGCCCCTACAGGGAGGTTGCCCTTGAACATTTCTGCGAAGAAAAAACCGCCGCAGAAATTGCAAAAGCGCAGAATAAAAATATCAAAACAGTCCAGACGCAGATCTACCGGTCCAGATCTATGCTGAAAGCACTGCTGGAAAGGAGTGATTAGATGCACATACCACAAGATGAATTACAGAAATTCCAGGACGGAACCATGAATACGGATGAAATGATCCATTTTCTGGAGCATATGGAGCAATGTGACTTCTGTCTGGATGAACTTCTTCAGAATGAGGATGCCGCTTCTGAGTATGCTCCATCCTATCTGCAGGATGAAATTCTGAAAAAAGCAGCTTCTCCGGAAGTTCAGGCTTCCAGAAAAATACATGAAACTGCTTATTGGATGAAGCTTCTCTGTGCAGGCTTACGGACTGCCGTAGGCATGGGTGTTGCGCTGATCATGCTTTTTTCTGTATCTCAGACAGATTTTACGGCTCTTCATCCTTCACCGGAAACAAAAGTTAAGATTTCTTCATCCCTTGGCATTGGTTCCGGCCTAAACCAGCTTTCCATGCAGGTAGGTTCCCAGCTCAGTGAACATTCTCAGAAGATCAGTAATAATCTGAACGATCTTACGAATAAAATTATAAACGGAGGCAAGTAAATTTATGAAAAAACAAAAACATGGTTTCTGGGTATTTATCTTTTCCCTGATCCCCGGTGCCGGGGAAATGTACATGGGATTTAAAAAACAGGGACTTAGCATTATGCTGCTGTTCTGGGGATCGATCGCACTGGCATCCATAACCGGTCTTGGATGGCTGGCCATGTTTCTCCCGGTGATATGGTTCTATAGTTTTTTTAATGTCCATAATCTGAAATCCCTGTCAGAAGAAGAATTCTACTCTGTAGAGGATAATTACATTCTTCACATGGATCAGTTTTCCGGTGATATGGGAAAATTCTTACAAAAGCATCAGAGTGCAGCTGCATGGGTTCTGATCCTGTTTGGTATCTGTATCCTGTGGAGTCGTTTCACAAGTCTTCTGTACTTCATTGTACCGAATAATATGGCCGACTATGTATACAATATCTGCAACAGCCTTCCGCAGATCGTCATTGCTGCAGGTATCATTGCTGCAGGTATTTATCTTCTTACTCAGCAGAAAAAGAAACTGAAACAAGAAACCGAAACAAAAGATGAACATTACTGGGAACCCTATCGTCCATATCAGCAGCTGACAGAAAAGCCTGTTCATACTTCTGATAACTCAGACAAAGATACAGCTTCTGAAGCTTCTTCCATTACTGATCCGGAAAATACCGAATCTGATCCTGCTTCATCCACAAAATAACAGAGAAAAAAAGATCCACTGCCAGTTTCCTGACAATGGATCTTTTTATATGATTTAAATTTACTGCTTATGTGTTACTTTAAGACGTGTCATCGCTCTCGCAAGTGCCATCTGGTTCATATGATACTCCTGGATGCTCTGTTTCTGACGAAGCTGCTCTTCTGCACGTTCCTTTGCTTCCTGAGCACGGCGGATATCAATCTCGTCCGGACTCTCTACGCTGAGGCAGAACAGCTTGGCACGGTTATTGATCATCTCAACAAATCCGCTGCTCACAGCAAACACATACTCATTACCGTCAGCATCCTCAAAACGCATCTCACCGGGAATGATGGCAGCTACAACATTCGCATGATGGGCAAGAAATCCCTGCTCACCATCCACTGCCGGGATAATAAGCTTCTGAGCACGTCCTGCATAAGCCAGTTTATTGCTGGCATATATTTCCAGGCCAAATGTCTCACTCATAGCTGCTCCTTACTGCCGGTTCTCCTCGGCTTTTGCTTTTGCAATTACATCATCAATGGTTCCAACATTAAAGAATGCGTTCTCCGGATAATCATCCATCTCACCGTCAATGATCGCCTTAAATCCGCGGATCGTCTCTTTCAGAGGTACATATTTACCTTTGATACCGGTGAAGTTCTCAGCTACATGGAACGGCTGGGAAAGGAACTTCTGGATCTTTCTTGCACGGAATACTGTCTGCTTATCTTCCTCTGAGAGCTCCTCCATACCAAGAATAGCAATGATGTCCTGAAGTTCTTTATATTTCTGAAGGATCTCCTGTACTCTACGTGCAACCTCGTAATGTTCCTCACCAACAATATCTGCCTCCAGGATACGGGAAGTAGACTCAAGCGGATCTACGGCCGGATAAATACCCTGCTCAACGATCTTACGGGAAAGAACGGTTGTTGCATCCAGATGGGCAAATGTTGTTGCCGGAGCCGGGTCTGTTAAGTCATCGGCCGGTACATATACTGCCTGTACAGATGTAACAGAACCTTCCTTGGTAGATGCGATCCTCTCCTGAAGCTCACCCATCTCAGTTGCCAGTGTAGGCTGATATCCTACTGCGGACGGCATACGTCCAAGCAGAGCGGAAACCTCAGATCCTGCCTGTACAAAACGGAAGATATTATCAATGAAAAGAAGTACATCTCTGTGCTCCTGATCACGGAAATACTCTGCCATGGTAAGTCCTGTCTCAGCAACACGCATACGTGCTCCAGGTGGCTCGTTCATCTGTCCGAACACTAAGGCTGTCTTTTCAAGAACACCGGATTCCTTCATCTCTGTCCAAAGGTCATTACCCTCACGGGAACGCTCACCGACACCGGTGAAAATAGAATATCCACCATGCTCGGTAGCGATATTCTGGATCAGCTCCTGGATAAGGACTGTCTTACCAACACCGGCACCACCGAACAGACCGATCTTACCACCTTTTGCATATGGAGCAAGAAGGTCGATAACCTTGATACCTGTTTCCAGGATCTCAACTGCCGGTTTCTGCTCTTCAAATGAAGGCGGATCACGATGGATGACCCAATGCTCTTCACCGTCCAGGGAATCACCGCCATCTACGGTATCTCCAAGAACGTTGAACAGACGACCAAGTGTTTTATCTCCAACCGGAACCTTGATACCGCTTCCGGTAGCTGTTACTTCTCTGTCTCGCTGCAGGCCCTCGCTGGCTCCCAGCATGATGCAGCGTACGATATTATTTCCAAGGTGCTGGGACACCTCCATAACGCATCTTTTACCGTTGTTCTCGACTTCAAGGGCATCCTTGATATCCGGAAGCTGTCCGTCTTCAAAAACAACGTCTACAACAGGTCCCATAACCTGTACGATCTTACCTTTATTCATAGTCATCACTTCCTTTTTTGTGCTTTAGCACCGCTGATAACCTCTGTGATCTCCTGGGTGATCGCAGCCTGACGTGCACGATTATACTGAATGGAAAGATCCTTCAGCATCGCCTTCGCACTATCTGTAGAGGACTGCATTGCTGTCATTCTCGCACTGTTCTCACTGGCATATGCCTCTACAAGACATCCATAGATCACACCTGTAAGGTAGTTGGGGATCATAGTATCCAGAAGCACATCTGCAGACGGAGATAATACGATCTCCTCCTGATAAATATCTGCCGGGATCTGACCCACCTTAAAATCAGCCTTTTTCAGCGGTAAAAGCTGCATATTCACATTTTCCATTGCCATCGCATTCAGCATCTGTGTATAGACAATGTGAATTTCATCCAGCTCTCTTTCAAGAAATGCCCGTACGATCTCTTCCGTGATAAGGCGTGCTCTGTGCATAGTCGGCTTCTGCACGGTATAATGAAAACCGCCGTCCATATCCACATCTCTCTTGCCGAAATACTGACGCCCTACCATACCAAGGACATACAGCTTGTGATGTCCCGGTACCTCTTCCATGAAATCTTCTGTCATTTTCTGTACATTATGATTGTATGCACCAGCCATACCTTTATCACCTGTAATGACAATGGTACCTACCTTTCTTTCATCCTTCGGAACAAGATGACGCTCACTGAAGAAAGGATGCTGAATGTCCGGCATATGACGGAGGATCCTGGCAATGGCAGCCTGCATATTATAGAAATATGGTTCCGTATCCTGCAGGATCTTCTTGGCCTTCTGCATCTTGGAAGAAGAAATCATGTACATCGCATTGGTGATCTTCATGGTGTCCTGAATGCTTTTCATACGAGTCTGTATTTCTTTTGCATTTGCCATATCAACACCTACCTGCTCTTATCTCTGAATTCTTCTGCCGCCTTTACGATTTTCTCTACAAGCTCATCAGAGAGCTGCTTTGTAGTCTCGATCTCTTTGCCGATCTCAGGATATACATTATCAAAGTACTCCAGAAGATCCTTCTGATATTTCTTGATCTCTTTCTTTTCTACATCTACCATCAGCTTGTGAGTCGCAACGCAGAGAGTAATTACCTGCTGATGAAGACTTAACGGGCTGCAGAGCGGCTGTTTCAGAAGCTCCATCAGACAGCTTCCGTATTTCAGCTGTGCAGTTGTAGCCTCATCCAGATCTGAACTGAACTGGGTGAACACTTCCATCTCTCTGTACTGTGCCAGGTCGATACGTACACTACCGGAAGCTTTCTTCATAGCCTTGGTCTGTGCAGCACCACCAACACGGGATACGGAAAGACCAACATTGACTGCCGGACGCATACCTGAGAAGAACAGATCACTTTCCAGGAAGATCTGACCATCTGTGATGGAAATTACGTTTGTAGGAATGTATGCAGATACATCACCGGCCTGTGTCTCGATGATCGGAAGTGCCGTAATGGATCCGCCGCCTGCCTCTTCACTCAGACGGCTGGAACGCTCCAGAAGTCTGGAATGAAGATAGAATACATCACCAGGATATGCCTCACGTCCCGGAGAACGCTCAAGCAGAAGTGACAATGCACGATATGCCACTGCATGCTTGGAAAGATCATCATATACGATCAGTACGTCTTTACCCTGATACATGAAATACTCTGCAAGAGCAGTACCAGCATAAGGAGCAATATACTGAAGCGGTGCACAGTCGCTGGCTGTTGCGGAGAATACGGTTGTATACTCCATTGCACCGTATTTTTCAAGATTGGAAACTACCTTTGCAACGGTAGAAGCTTTCTGTCCGATGGCAACATAGATACAGATCACATCCTTACCTTTCTGGTTGATGATCGTATCGGTTGCGATGGATGTTTTACCTGTCTGTCTGTCACCGATGATCAGCTCTCGCTGTCCACGGCCGATCGGGAACATGGAATCAATGGAAAGGATTCCTGTTTCCAGAGGTACAGTTACAGACTTACGGTCGATGATTCCAGGAGCCGGGTTCTCGATCGGGCGATATTCCTCTGCCTGGATCTCTCCCTTTCCATCAATAGGCTCACCAAGTGCGTTCACGATTCTTCCGATAAATTTATCCCCTACCGGAATACCTGCCTGCTTGCCAGTTCTGGCAACCTTGGTGCCTTCCTTGATTCCTGTATCCTTTCCGAAAAGAATACATCCCATGCTGTTGGCACGGACATCCTGTACCATACCTTTCAGACCATTCTCGAAGGTCACGACCTCACCGTACATGGCATGATCGATGCCATAAACAGTTGCGATACCATCTCCCACGGAGATGACAGTGCCTACTTCCTGGTCCTTGCTGATTTCGTCATAGTTCTTTATTTCTTCCTTGAGAATCGAAATGATTTCATCTGGATTTATTGCACCCAATTCAATTTCACCTCCGGGTTAATTTCTGTTTCAGTTTCTTATAACGTCCGATGAGGCTCCAGTCGTACTCACGATCTCCTGCCCTGAGAACAAATCCACCTACAAGGCTTTTATCCTCTGTAAGGGTAAGTTCCACTTCTCTGGCAGAAAACTGGCTACGGAGAAACTCCTTCATCTTATTTTCCTGCTCTTCGGCAGGACGTGTTACATAAAGAAGCTCTGCCTTGAGAATTCCTTTCTGTTCCCGGCTGTAAGCATCATAAGCTTCAAGGATCTCTCCGATTCTGTCAATCTTCTGATACTTACACGTTACTTTAAGAAAACTCTTCATTTCCTGCGGAAAAACCCGCTCTATTACCTGTTCTTTTTCTTTGAGGGAAACAAGTGGATTTTCAAGCATCTTACCTATCTCAGGTGTATTCTTAAAAATCCTTCCTGTTTCGCAGATTGCCTCCCCCGGGACAGAAAGACCGTATAATGCTTTTGCATAATTAATGGACGTCTCTGTCATGAGGATCACCTGCTCCTTCTAAAAACTGGTCATATAGGGACATATCCTGTGCTTCGTCGTTCTTTTTTCCCATGATTCTGGATGCTGCATCCATTGCCAGCTCAGCCACTTTGCCTTCCATCGCTTTCATAGCAGCTTCCTGCTCAGTGCTGATATCTCTTCTTGCTTTCTCAAGAATCTGACCAGCCTGATCATTAGCTCTCTTCACGATGCTGTCTGCCTGTACTTTTGCCTCGTCCTTAGCCTGCTCTACAATACTGAAGGATTCCTCCTTCGCAGATTTCAGTGCATCCTCATACTGTCCTTTCAGCTGGTTTGCTTCAGTAGTTGTCTTCTCTGCTGAAGCAAACTGCTCATCGATCATAGCTTTTCTCTTCTCCATAACACCAATGATCGGGCCGAAAAGGAACTTCTTCATTAAAAGATAAAGAACGATCAGGTTTATAATAGTAAAGACAAGGTTGATATCAATTTTAATCACCTGGTCCACCTGCCTCTCTTAATCCTGAATTAGTATCTCGTCTTTACCTATTAGCCAAGCATGATGATGATCAGAAGACCGATTACGAAACCGTAAATAGCTGTTGCCTCTGCAAGAGCACATCCAAGAAGAAGTGCTTTACTGATCTTGCTCTCTGCCTCTGGCTGTCTTGCGATAGCTTCTACTGCTTTAGATGTTGCAAGACCGATACCAATACCTGCTCCAATACCTGTAAGAACTGCGATAGCTGCACCAATTGCGATTAACATAGTTTTTTCCTCCTGTAAAATACAATTTTTTTCATTTTTAGATCAAGCGGATCTTCCGCTTCACTACTCAATTGCTTCCTTAATGAACAAGGATGTTAAGAATACAAATACATACGCCTGTATGAATCCGTCGAAGAAATCAAAATACAGGCTGAATGGTATGGGAAGAATGGCCGGACAAACAAACTCCAGCAGCTTCATAACTACGAAGCTTCCCAGAACATTACCGAACAACCGCATGCAGAGAGATGTAGGTCTGATCGCTATTTCCAGAATGTTGATCGGAAGCATGATCGGAACCGGCTCCGCAAAGCTTTTCAGGAAACCCTTCAGTCCCCTTTTATGAAAGCCTGCATACTCGATCAGAATAATGCTCATCAGCGCCAGCGCAATGGTAACATTCATGTCCTTCGTTGGTGGTGTAAAACCAAATACGCCTGCGATATTGGCTATTCCGATGTAAATTACGGTTGACATCAAATAAGGCACATACTGTTTGCCTTCTTCTCCAAGGATACCCATGAAGAAATCCTGAAGAAAACTTACCCCGGTCTCCAGAAGCAGCTGCTTCTTACCCGGATTTTCCACACTGAGATTCCGAACTAAGATCAGAGACAGAATCACAAGAACCGCCATGATGACCCATGTGACTACCACGCATTCTGCAATTGGTATTCCACCAAACGCCGGAATGGTAAAGGCTGTCTTACTGTTTAGTTCTTCTGCCAGTGTACTTGATAAATCTCCCGTTTTTCTCCCTCCTTTTCTCTTGGCGCTGATCGTATCTTTTTATAATTGGTATGACCACGCCTTGTAGTTGACTTTATTTTACTCCGCATTTCCAGAATGTCAATATTATTTTTGCCTGTTTTGCACAAAAAAGAATCTGTTTTTTATACAAAATATACAATTCATTTCAATTAACCTTGATCCGACTTCCTGCGTACAGATACTTCTCCATAAGAAAGCAGGGTTTCTGAACCATCCTGTTCTCTCACAAGAAGCCTTCCATCTGGTGCTATGGATTCTGCATAAGCTTCCCTTGTACACTGTCCGTCTGTGATCACGATCATGTTTCCAGGAATGATATTATTTTCTGTATATTCTCTGGAAAGTCCCGGAGTCTCCACTTCCATGAGAAGCTGATTGACGATCTCCGCCACAAGAATACTGCAGTTTATATGCTCTGCGTCATTCCTGTTTTCAAATAATGCTCCAGCCGTTTCCTGTATATCTTCAGGAAACCCATCTTCCGGCATATACAGATTCAAACCAATTCCTACAACTGCAAACTCAATGTTCCCGCTTTCAAAGTCTGTAACAGCCTCTGTCAGTATCCCACACACTTTCTTATTATGAAAATACAGATCATTGACCCATTTGATCCCAAGGTCGATCCCGCAGATTTTCTTCACTGCACGGCACACTGCAGTTGCCGCCGCTGTAGTGATCAGGAGTCCTTCCTTCAGAGTTCGGTCAGGTCTTAGAACGATACTCATATAAAGTCCTGCATTTTCAGGAGAATAAAAACTTCGGCCTCTTCGGCCTCTTCCGCTTTTCTGTCTGCGCGCCAGTATCAGTGCACCATGACCTGCTTCTCCGGAAAATGCATCCTCCTTGGCTGCCCGGTTTGTAGAATCCAGTTCTCTGTATATTTTTACAGGGACATCCGGATGATCGAGGTAAAGCCGTATTCCTTCTTCCGATAAACGGCTGCCTCCTCGAAGCACATAGCCTTTGTTTGGTCCAGCTTCTATGGTATATCCCTCTTCACGAAGGGATTTCACAGCTTTCCAGATGGCTGCCCGTGTGCAGTTTAGTTCTGCTGCTGCCGCCTCTCCGGATATCAGTTCATTCTCGTGCTGCTCCAGAAGCTTTAGCATTCTTGCTTTTACAGTCATATCTTCACCGTCCGTAATCTGCCTGAAATGGCAAAATTTATTCCCTCCTAAGAGTCGAAAGCATTATAGCACTTAAGCATCGCGATGTCTATTATCTTTTTTATATATGCTATCTATATTATTTTTATATTTCAGATGCAGCTATTATATGATTTTTCTCATTTTTGTCTGTTTTCATTTATTTTTTTATATATTATTTCTGTTGAAAACCTGCAGACTCAGGAGTGAATTTTCCTGAATCTTTATTATATACAGATTTTCTTTATCATATATTTATCATTTGTAATTAGAAAGACTTTTCTCAAGAAATTCCCGGTACTTATCGCGAACCTCATCCGGTGACGCGATCACCGCATCCGGGCCAAGACTGGCTATCCAGCCAAAGAACTGGTCACTGATATTTACACGAACCAGTGTTTTGAAATGTTCAGGATCCTTCCTGTGTATCATAATATCTCTGCCAAACCGATCCAGCACCACCCCGACCAAGCGGTTATGTGCTTCCAGACATATGGTTACTTCTCTGCCGCCAAACATCCCGAAGGTCCTGGATGTCAGCTCCCCTATATCATAATTCTCAAAAAATTCTCTGCCGCGTCGCACCTCCTTCTCTATACGGATCTGCTGGAGCTTATCTACCTGATACTGCTTAACCCTTCCACACTTCTCATCGTAAGTGATCAGATAATACTCCTCATTCTGCCATACAAGTCCCCAGGGACTGACCGAATATCGTTCTCCCTCATTCTCCGGACGCAGCTTCTTCTCCACAGTCCATTCACAATATTGAAAAGAAATCTGCCTGTCCTCAGTTAATGCACGCTGGATCATATCAATACTGTAATACACATTCTCGTTTATAGTCCGGATACGGTTCTCTGCAAATCCCTGTCGCCGCAGCTGTCTGGACTCATAAACACTGGCAAGGCTCTCCAGTTTCCTGATCAGCTGTCGGGATTTCCCATTGGTGATACATCTGGAGGACTGTACTGCATCCACCAGAAGTCTCAGCTCCGGAAGCTCAAATTCCCGACTGGCAAGATAAAAACCAGCCGGGTGCTCCCGCCGGTTCAGGATATCCATTCCAAAATTCCGCAGGGTTTCAATATCATCATAGACAGTTTTACGCTCTGCACTGATCCCCAGACTATTCAGATAGGCGATCAGCTCCTTCACAGACATCGGATGCTCTTCGTCCGTCTGCTCCAGAAAAATGCGCATCAGATATAAAATTTTAATCTTCTGGTTAAAGACCCTTGGCATCCTTTCTCCTCCGTTCTGCTACTTGTCTGTCAGTGATGCTACCACTGCAAAATATAATACCATGAATGACAATACAACAGCAACGATATCTGCTCCGCGGAAATCAAAATTAAACAGCATCGCCCCGCCAAGCATGATCTCCATTGTAAGAAGTGCACCCAGTACCATTGCCATTCCTGAGGAAAGCTTCTGTCTGCCGCAATGTCCGTTCTCAGCTTCCACATATCTTCCTTCTGCCAATACTGCCTTCCTGCTGCTCTCTGTATTCCACATAAGATCCATCCTCCCTGTCCTATGTTCGTCTCACGATTTATCGAACATATTTTCCAAACATATTTTCTATATGTTTGCATTATAGCTCATTTTTAGTCCAATAAAACGGTACAAATATGGTTTTTCCGAACATTTGTTTATTTTATACAAAAATATGTTCGTCTTTAAGATCCACAAAAAAAGCCTGCCGTAAACGACAGACTTGTAAAATGTGACACTTTGAAAGGGCATTTGAAATCCTATGATATCTGCTTTTACATCATTCCCGCAAACACAGACGCTCCTACAACCGTAAGCAATCCGGCTACGGCAATGGCAAGGCTGCTCATAGCTCCTTCTACCGGGCCAAGCTCCATGGCTTTGGCTGTTCCGATAGCATGGGCAGATGTTCCAAGTCCAAGGCCTCTTGCGATCGGCTCCTCGATCTTTGCGATCTTGTAGACAACCTCTGCGAGCATATTTCCCAGAACTCCTGTGATGATGATCACGGCAACGGTGATGGTCACGATACCGCCGAGCTCCTCGGAAACACCCATTCCGATGGCGGTTGTGATAGACTTCGGAAGCATAGTGACATATTCCTGATGATCAAAGCCAAACAATTTCGCCATAAGCAGAATGCTGCAAAGCCCGGCCAGCGTTCCGGAAAAGATCCCGGCAGCCACTGCCTTGAGATTTTTTTTCAGCAGATGGATCTGCTCATAAAGGGGCACTGCCAGACAGACTGTTGCCGGGGTCAGCAGATAGCTGATATATTTTCCACCTTCATTGTAATCATCATAATCAATATGGAAGATCAAAAGAACACCGATAACACAGATGATCGAGATCAAAAGCGGATTAAAGATCGCCATTTTAAACTTCTTTTTCAGGATCAGACCGATCTCATAGGCGATCAGACTTATCATTGCTCCGAAAAATGCGGAGTTTTTTATGAATTCCATCATTTTTCAGTTCCTCTCTTTCCCATACGGATCACTCCCTGTGTTACTTTTCCTGTTACGACCATTACGATCACCGTGCTGATAAACGTCATGATGAGAACCGGTACACAGATCGGTTTCAGAGTACTCCAGGCTGTGATCAGTCCCGCACCAGCCGGCACAAACATCACCGGCATGATCTCAACCAGAAAATCTGCCGCACCTTTGACCTGATCCAGCTTCAGAATACCTGTGAGCAAAGCCACCAGCATAATGATCAATCCATAGACACTGGCCGGTACCGGAAGTGGAAGAAAGTTTTTCAGTAATTCTCCAATGACGGAAATCAACAGGATGATGCTGAACTGCTGCACATGCTTCATGTTGCATCCCTCCTGATTCATGTAAAGCGCATATTCACATTTTGCTTTACTGCATACTCATGAACGCAGCTGCGTTCAAATTCTGCGCTCAAACGAATTTTTCAAAAGTGGTAAGACCACTTTTGTTTTAAACGTTTTTTAATTATACGCTACAAATCCAAAATTACAAGGATTGTATCCAATAAAATACAAAAAATCCTTTTATGCATCAGCGTATTCCAGTAATCTACAGAAACAGCTCTGCATAAAAGGATCTATAAACAGGGTTATGATCATTTCCTGGAATTTTCCGCCAAAATGATTTTTTCCACCTGATATTTGCCATCCTCCACAGTCATCACCGCCATGGTAACCTCTCCGCCAAAGCGGCTTCTTCCACAGCTTCCCGGATTCAGCCACAGTCTGCCATCGATCATCTTCTCAAAATATTTGTGAGTATGCCCGAAGATGACCACCTGTGTGTCCCCCAGCTCCCACGCAACGTCTTTTTTGTTATGAACCATAAAAAATTTTACGCCGCCAATGGTAAAGCTTAGACTGGTGCGGAGATTTTCCGCCCAGTCTTTATCATTATTTCCACGGACCACATAGAGATTCCCCATGGAACGCAGTACATCCAGGATCTCATCTTTATTGACATCTCCGGCATGAAGAATGTATTTGCAGTCTTTTAAGATTTCCAGTACCTCCGGCCGCAAAAGACCGTGAGTGTCTGATATAATGCCGATTTTTTCTTTCATGATCTCTATCCTGCTCCAATCCTTTATCATTATCGCCTTTTACCTTTTGCAGCTCACGCTATGACCGGCAATACTCTTCACAATACATAAATATTTAACAGCTGCTTCTTTTCACACCATTTCAGAAATTTTCTTAATTGGATCAAGCCGATATTCGCAATCCCGCAGAGGACTTACCTGATTCGCTTAAAACAATTCTATTTTTCCATATTCTCCGTCAGATCCCGGTTTCCGCAACACTTCTCCTGCACGGAGCCGCCGGATGCCTTCCGCCAGAACTTCTCCGCCGGCTTTTCGGATATCTTCCGGCGGAACCTCTCTCAATATGGTAAATTCTGCACCTAGTTTCTCAAGCAGAGCCTCGTACTGTCCCTGAACTTTTTTGCTTGCCGTGGAAAATCCCACGCAGGCGGAGATCACCTCTGGCAGCGGCATCAGGCTTTCATATGGGCGGCCGCTTTCCGGCATGGCCGCTGAACTCTCGTCACGGTCAGATAACTGCAGGATCCGGTGATCCACACCCATGGTCAGTTTCTTTCCGCACACCGGACAGATACCATTATACTTTTCTGCCTCTCTCGGGCTCAGGCAGACGCCGCATTTCCGGTGTCCGTCATAATGATACTTTCCCTCTTCCGGAAAAAATTCGATGGTGCCCGTAAGTCCTTCTCCCTTCTGCACCGCATTCCACAAGCCCCGGTAGGAAAGCTCAATATCCAGAAGATCTGCTTCCCGTCCAAGTTTTGACGGGGAATGTGCATCAGAGTGTGATACCAGCTGATATCCATCCAGCGCCGAAATCTGCCAGTTCATCACTGGATCTGAGGACAGTCCGGTTTCCAGTGCATGAATGTACGGAGTCAGATCCTCAAAGCACTCTTCTATGGTATCAAAACCGGACTTTGCCCCAAACAGGGAAAAATGTGGCGTCCAGATATGCGCCGGAATATACATGCCTTCCTCACTGACTTCCAGCATGATCTCCAGAAGATCATGACAGGGCAGGCCAAGGATAGGACGTCCGTCTGAATGGATATTTCCGATCTTTTCCAGCCTTGCGGCAAAAGCATCTGCCTCATTGAATCCCGGAAGCAGGATCAAGCTGTGCACCTTCCTGGTTTTTCCGCCTTTTTTATAGATGGAACTGATCTCACCGGACAATACAAATCTGGGTGCTTTTTCAGGATAGCGTGACGCCTCCGGCAAAACATATTCATCTTTCAGCCGGAACAGTCCCTGTTCTGCAGGGATCAGCTTCGCCTTCAACTCCTGCCGCCAGATGGGATGTGTCATATCTCCGGTTCCAAGGAGTGTAATCCCTTTTTTCCGCGCCCAGAGATCCAGCATCTCCGGCGTGCCATCTTTGCTGGTTGCCATGGAATATCTGGAATGTATGTGCAGGTCTGCGATCTGTTTCAAAACTTTTCCTCCTGTATCTCTTTTCCTCTGTCCACATGTACATCCTGTCTTTTTAACAAAAACGCAGACAAAGAAATTACCGTCTTCTTTGTCTGCATGAATGACCGGATCGTATATAACTCAACAGAAATCCATCTGTAACATGATCAGATATCTTTATAATACGATGGTGATATCACATCATACTCCCTGCAGGAGCATCCGTTCTCATAGCTGTCACAGCAGTCACAGTTGGAACAATACATATGCGCGTCATTAATATAAAATAAACCGCCATACTGCATGGAAGTGCGCTGATTCTTGGATTTCTTCTTGCTGTTGTCGTAGTAGGCTCCGTTGGGGATCATCATATTCTCCGGGGAGAAGCTGCTGAAATCAAAGAAATGGGATTCCGTACCATGATGTGGTACCTTGATACACCAGTAATGCTCATGAAGCGGAATCCTCCCATCATAGTTTTCTGCGATCATCCTCATGTACTGTGGCTGTACATCTCCGGTAAACAGAAGATTCAGCTCTCCGTCGCCAGTATTCTGAAATGCCAGACTGATCTTGTGGCGGAACTGACGCAGAAAATGCCCCTGTTTTTCCGCACTTTCCAGAAGTGCCTGAAATTCTTCGGTTGCCTGTAATTCACGGAATTTCTTTTCCAGCTTTTCCGGTTTAAGGCGACGTGCTCTCTCTTTTTCGGCTTCTTCCGGAACCTCTGCTGTATCCTCAGCTGCTGCGCCTGTATCTTCCATTATAAGCTCCAGCTTCTCCTGCGTATATCCTTCGTTTTCCCCACCAGGCTCTGTCTGTCCTGTCAAAGAGCGCTCGGATTCCTCTGTATCCTCTTCCACCAAAGATGCCTCAGACAGTGGAGCAGATTTCTGCTCTGCTTCCGGCATCTCCTCTGTCATGGACAGGAACAGCTGACGTACCTCCTCCGCAATGTTCACAAGCTCGGTCATTGCATTTTCATGATTCTCGATCAGGGAATTAAATACGCCCTCCGTTTCCCGGCTGACTTCCCTGAGATCCGGCCAGAGCGCTGTATATTTTCCCTCAAACTCTGAGCCTCTGGATAAAAGGTCGATCTTTACCCTTCTGGCGCAAAGAGCTTCTGCAAGGGCAAAAAGGCTGACACGTCTTCCGGGAAGGCTGGCCTTTTTTGTCACATCCGCAAGGAGCAGAAGCGCCAGTGTGTATTTCATTTCCGGACTGGAAAATACATCCGGAAGATAGATCTTTTCAAATTCGTAGGCATCTCTTCGGTAACGCATCATATAAAGCAATCCGGAAACATGGTCCGGATGAAAATGTGTCAGAAGCAGATTTTTTTTGCGGATAGTGGTAAGATCTGAGATGATCACATCAAAAACCTCTCTCCGTGGCCGCCCTTCGATCTTGCTGTTGGCTGCCCCGAAATCCACAAGCAGGCTGCTTTTTCTGTCACGGATACAGAAACAGTCTCCGAACCCCACATTGTACATTCGTATTCTCATTTATTTTTCCTCTGGTTTCTTATTCAGCTGACCTTTGTTTTTGCAGCTGACTCTTCTTTTTTCTTCTGTTACTGTCTTCATTTCTCAGAACCAGATCTGCATATCATACCAGGTTGCTCCGCCATGACAGGAATCTGCCACACCCAGCTTCTTCAGTCCGTGGCTCTCATAGAATGGGATCATATGCTCCTTGCAGGTAAGGATCAGAGCTTTTTTTCCGCGCTCTTTCGCAAGCTCCTTGAAATATTCCACAAGCTCTCCGGCGATCCCCTGATGACGGTATTCCGGGATCACATTCAGTCCGAATACCGTCTGGATGTCCCCGTCCTTTCTGTGAAGCGTGATATCATGATAAAATTCATCCGGGAGTACTGGTTTATCTGTGGTTCCTCCGTTGATAAAGCCTACGATCTGCTCATCCTTTACTGCTACAACGAAATTCTCCGGGAATGCTCCCATACGCTTCACAACTTCCTCATGACTTGCTGCCTCCGCAGGTGGAAAACAGATTGCCTCGATCTCTGCCAGACGATCCGCCTCACCGGGATCTGCCAGTCTGATCTGTAAATTTTCTGCCATTTTTCGTGGTCTCCTCTATATTTATTCCGTTTTCATCCGGTTTCGATTCTTTTTTAATTATATCGGGTGAGGGAAAATGCGTCAACGTGTAACCTGCAAAAAAGCCCTCAGTCTTCACACTACTGAGGGCTTCGTTCTTTTGTTTTTATCTGTCATTATCACAGCACTGACCGGATCAGCTGCTCCGTATACTCTGTCTTCGGATGCTCAATGATCTCTTCCGGTGTCCCTTCCTCTTCCACATGTCCGTCATGCATCACGATCACCCGGTCGCAGAACAGCTGGACAAGGGCCAGGTCATGGCAGATAAAAAGAAAGGACAGCTGGTTTTCTTTTTTTAACTTCTGAAGCAGCTCCATGATCTGTTTCTGCACAGTCACATCCAGGGCGCTGGTTGCTTCATCACAGATCAGCACTCTGGGTTCCACAGCCAAAGCTCTGGCAATAGCCGCTCTCTGGCACTCTCCTCCGCTGACCTGATGGGGATACCGATCTGCATATTCCGGAGTCAGTCCGCAGGTAAGCAGAAGCTTTTCCACACGGTTCCTGGTTTCCTTCTTACTTATCCCCATATTCCGGAGACTTTCCCCGATTCCGTCCCCAAGAGTGCATCTGGGGTCAAAGGATTCTGCCGGTGTCTGAAAAATCATCTGCATTTCCCGGTAGATTTCCCGGAGATTTTTTCCCCTTGCATGTGTGATATCCTTTTCCATGAGAAAAATCTCTCCGGCGGTGGGTTCTGTCAGATGTGTGATCATCTTCGCCACAGTGCTTTTTCCTGAGCCGGATTCCCCTACGATTCCTAATACTTCCCCCGTTTTCAGAGAAAAGCTTATGTCTTCTACAGCCGTGAAGGATTTTTTACCGGTGGTGAAGCTTTTTTTCAAATGATGTACTTCCAGAATGTTTTTATTTTCTGTCATCATCTGCCTCCATTTCCGGTACCTGTACGTTTCAGACGAGGTACCGAACTCATAAGCTCTTTTGTATAGGGATCCTCCGGATCTGTCAGAACCTGAGCTGTTTTTCCGTATTCCCTCACCTTTCCGTTTTTCAGTACCAGAACCTTATCTGCCATTTTTTCCACCACACCGATGTTGTGTGTGACAACGATCATGGCTGTTCCGTATTCCTTACGCATCAGCAGCATTTCCTCAACTACCTGTTTCTGTATGATTACATCCAGGGCACTGGTAGGCTCATCTGCCAGAAGAAGCGACGGATTCTGCAGCATGGAAATACAGATTCCCACACGCTGATTCATGCCGCCGGACAATTCAAAGGGATAGCTTTGCAAAACACGTTCCCCATCCTTGAGGCCAATCTTAGCCATCATCCGGACGGCACGCTCCGCACATTCCTTACGGCTGATCCTTTCATGCTCCCGCATACTCTCATAGATCTGATCGCCTACGGTGCGGATGGGACAAAGGGCTGCTCCTGAATCCTGAAAGACCATGGCGATCTCAGGACCCAGAAGTCTGCGTAATTCTTTTTCCGGCATATCCACCACATTTTTTCCTTTGTACCAGATATCCCCTTCTGTCACCATGCCTTCATTTCCCAGAAGTCCCATGATTGCCTTGATAATGGTACTTTTTCCGCTTCCGGATTCACCTACCACACCCAAGATCTCCCCTTTATTTAGTTCCAGATCCACATCATGTACAACCGGCTCTCCGTTGTAGCAGATCGTCACATGCTCAAGCTTCAACAATGATTCCATCTTATTTCACTTCCAGATCTGCCGTGATCTCGTAATAATCACATGGGTGAGCAGTCAGCCCTGATACATTTGACTTTGACACAAGTCCCATATTCAAATGAGAAACAAAGAAATACGCATCATCATCCAGAATGGTCTGCTGTGCTTCCACAGCAAGCTTGCCTCTCTCATCTGTATCAAAGGTCTCATGCAGCTTCGCTACGATATCATCAAGATCCGAATTGCTGTATTTGCCATAATTTTTGGCAGCATCAGATACAACTGTACTTGTGAAGAAATATTCCGGATCGCCGGTAGGTGCAGTTGTAAGCGAGCTTACATATACATCAAATTCTCCATTCTTTGCATACGTCGCATGGTCTGCTGTATTGTTGACATCGACCTCAATTCCGATGTCCTTTAAAGTGGACTGTGCATATTCTGCAAGCTTAGGCTGTTCCAGACGGGTTGGATAGGTCAGCCATGTGATGGACAGCTTCTTTCCGTCCTTATCTGCATAGCCATCTCCATCCGTATCTGTCCATCCGGATTCTTCCAGAAGCTTTTTCGCCTCTTCCGGATCATAGGACGGTGCCTTTACTGCATCGTTTCCATAGGAAAAGCTGCTTGGGAAGGCTCCCACTGCCGGAACACCTCGTCCTTCCATGATCACACTGCAGAAGCCGTCCTTATCGATTCCCATCTCAATGGCTTTTCTCACATTCTGATCCTGCATCAGTTCAGACTTCATATTAAACTGTCCGAAGAAACATCGGCTTGTTGCTACAGAGCTGATCTGATAGTCCGGATTTCCGTCAAAAAGCGCATAGTTGTCATACTGAAGTCCATAGGTTCCCTGTATATCGCCTGTCTGTAATGCTGCAGTCAGGGCACTTCCGTCTGAGAAGGATTTTACGATAACATTGTCTACCTTTACATCTCCGCCCCAGTAATCCTCATTTTTTACCAGCTTGATCTCTGTTGGGGATACCTCTGTTGCAACATAAGGGCCTGTTCCTGCCACATTTGCAGAGCCGCCCTCTCCCTGTACGCCATAATCCATATCAATGATAGCACCATATGGATCACCGAGATAATTGATCAGTGCCGGACATGGTTCGGAAGTATGGATCGTTACTGTCATTCCATCTGCTTCGATCTTATCGATCTTCATATCGTAAGGTGCACGGTCATGGTTTGCGATCAGATCCTCCAGGCATTCCTTTACCGCTTCTCCGTCCATGGTTCTTCCGCTGGAAAATTTCACACCATCACGAAGGGTGATCTTTACTGTATTATCGTCTGTAAATTCATAGTCTGTAGCAAGCCATGGCTCTACCTCCATGTTGTCATTGTACTTAAACAGTGTTTCTCCTACGCCATAACGAAGACAGCTCCATCCGGAATAATTGTCGTGAGGGTTTAATCCTGCATCTCCCATTTCTTCACTATATCCGGTAGTTCCGTAAACAAAGGTAGTTCCTTCACTCTTTTCTTTGCTTTTTGCTGCTGCCGAAACGCCTGTCATGCTCATGACCATTGCCGCTGCAAGCACTGCTGCCAGAATCTTTTTCTTCATAATCTCCGCTCTCACTTTCTCTGTTATGTTTATTTATAAGTGCCTGTTATCCTCTTCTCCTGTTTCGTTCCTTCGGATCCATATAATCCCGGATCGTATCTCCCAGAAGATTAAAGATCATTACTGTAATAAAAATCGCCATTCCCGGCGCAAGTACCATCCATGGTGAAATCTGCAGCATACTTCTTCCATCGTTGATCATACTTCCCCATTCTGCCATTGGAGGCTTTACCCCAAGCCCGAGAAAGGAAAGTCCTGCCAGCTCCATCATCATGGTTCCGATATCAAGAACTGACGTAACAAGGATGGGGCCTGCGATATTGAGAAGGATATGTTTGAGCAGAAGCTTTCCTGTACTGCTTCCGGAAAGCTTCGCCGCCATAAGATATGCAGAGTCCTTCTGAGTCAGAGTAAGCCCTCTGGCAAGTCTCGCAAACTTCGGCCAGCTGATCACTGCCAGGGCAATGATCGCATTCTGGATACCGCCTCCCAGAACACCTGCTACTGCCAGAGCAAATACCAGTCCCGGAAAAGCCAGGAACAGATCGGAGATACGCATCAGAACAGTATCGGCTTTGCCGCCCTTCCAGCCACAGAAAATACCAATAGCCGTTCCCGCCACCGTGATCACCGCAACCAGGAGCAGCGTTGCATAAATACTGGTCGTACTTCCTATAATCACACGGGAAAGCATATCTCTTCCATAACGGTCTGTCCCGAGCAGATGCTCCGGTCCCGGCGGTTTCTGGGCAAGTGCCAGATCCTGGGCATAAGGATCATAAGGGCAGAGATATTTTGCAAATGCCGCTACAAACAGAAGCAATGCTGTAAGCACAAGAAAAAAGACAAGCTTTGCTTTTGTATGATTTTTCCGGATTTTCTGCTTCCGGACTGTAATATTATTTTTTCCACTCATGCTCTGTCACCTCCAAGTCGTACTCTCGGATCCAGATAGTGGTAAATAATATCTGTCACCAGATTTACCAGAACATAAATAACCGCCATCCAGGCCACATAAGCCTGGATGATCGGATAGTCACGCATGGTGATCGCATCTACCGCCAGTTTTCCGACACCATCCCACATAAAGATATTTTCCACAATGGCAGTTCCTCCCAGAAGATTGCCGATGGACAGAGCCAGCAGTGTGATGATCGTCAGCATGGAAGCCTTCATTACACTCTTCCAGATGATCACACGACTGCGGATCCCTCTTGCCCGGGCTCCGGTCACATAATCCTTATTCAGTTCTTCCAGAACCGTGGCACGCACCTGTCTGGTATATTTTGCAGCCATGGAGATCGCCAGTGTCAGTGTCGGCAGAATAATACTCTGTCCGAGATCTGTATTTGTGACTACCGGTAAAACGCCCAGCCTGATGGACAGAAAATACATCAGGACCATGGCAGCAAAAAAATTCGGCATGGAATTGCCGATAAAGCTTAAAAATCTTATCAGATAATCTACCCATTTGTTGTGCTTTACTGCTGACAGGATTCCCAACGGGATCGCAAGAACAATTGTAAGAAGGATCGATGACAGAGTCAGCATCATCGTTGCCGGAAGCTTTGAAATAAAGGTTTCATAGACATCTCTGTGAGACACATAGCTCTCTCCCATATCTCCGGTTACCATTCCCGCAAACCAGGCAGCATATTGTACAAGGAATGGTTTATCAAGGCCATATTCTGCCTTCGCCTTATCAATGACCTCCTGGGATACTGCAGAGCCTGCATTTTCATACATATAAGTTACTGCATCTCCGCCGGCAAGCCGCATCATGGCATAAGAAAGAAATGTGATCCCGATCAGGACCGGGATCAGCTGCAGCAACCGTTTTATTATATATTTTCCCATATTTTCCTCTCCGCACTTTGTTTCTCAGTATTTCGAATAACAAAAGTTTAACAACACGGCTGTTCTGCCACAACCCCGGCGGGGGGATTTTTCATATTCCATTTTGTCATGCATATGTATTCCATTATGCTCTTATATTCTCACACAGTGACATGCGGATAATTCTTTCCAGCCCTCTCCAAGAGACTGTGGCTCTTCATACTCGATCAGCCTTCGTTTTCTCTCTTCCAGCGGATCCGGGATATGGATCGCAGAAAGCAGGGACTGTGTATAAGGATGCTGCGGATTTTCAAAAAGCTCTTTTGTAGGTGCCATTTCTACCAGCTTTCCGTTTTTCATCACACCGGTTGTATCACTTAAAAAACGTACCATGGACAGATCATGGGCAATAAAAAGAAACGAAAATCTTTTTTCCTGCTGAAGCTTTTTAAAAAGCATGACGATCTGTGCCTGGATAGAAATGTCCAACGATGCGATTGGTTCATCTGCAATGATAAGACGTGGTTCCATGAGAAGGCTTCTTCCTATGGCAACTCTCTGTCTCTGTCCGCCGGAAAGCTCTCCCGGCTTTTTCGAAAGAATGCTTTCATCCAGTCCTGTCTCCTTCAGGATTTCCCGAAGCCTGTTCTCCAACATTTCTCTGTCACGGATCCTGCGGCTGATCTTTACAGGCTCCAGCATGATCTGCCGTATGCTCATTCGGGGATTCAGTGCAGCGCCCGAATCCTGAAAAATCATCTGGATCTCAGTCTGCATTTTCTTCCGCATTCCGAAAGGATCCTTTTTATCCGGCACTCTTTCTCCCTGATAAAAGATCTCCCCGCCTGTAGGCCGGTAGATTCCTGCAAGCGTTCTGGCTGTCGTGGATTTTCCGCAGCCGGTCTCTCCCACCAGTGCCATAATCTCACCTTCCCGGATACTGAAGGAAACATCATCCACTGCATGGATCGTATAATCGGAACGGATACGGAAATACTGCTTCAGATTTCTGGCTTCGATCAGTACAGGCGCCTGTTTCTGTTCTGTTTTCTGTAAAAATGGCGCTTCCTTTTTATCCGGTTTCTGTTTATGGCAGCTGTTTTTCTGTAATCTGTCCTTCAAAATGGAGGGTTTTTCTATTTTCGGAGCTCTTTCATCCAGAAGCCATGTGGCTGCATAATGCGTATCACTGACCTCAAACATCGGAGGAGTCTGTTCATAATCGATTGCCAGTGCCTGGGGATTCCGAACGGCAAACGCATCTCCCGGCGGAGGATCCAAAAGAGAGGGCGGCATTCCGGGGATTGGATTCAACTCCCCTTTTTCACCTGCAAATACAGGCAGAGAAGACAGAAGTCCCCAGGTATAAGGATGCCGGGGATCATAATAAACATCTTCCGCTGTCCCGATCTCAATGATCTTTCCTGCATACATAACTGCAACTCTGTCTGCGATCCTTGCAACAGCTCCCAGATCATGAGATATGAACACAATACTGATCCCTGTTTTTTCTCTCAGCTCAAGAAGCAGATCCAGAATCTTTGCTTCCACGGTTGCATCCAATGCTGTAGTCGCCTCATCGGCAAATAATATTTCCGGATCACAGGCCAGTGCAATAGCCAGCACACAACGCTGACGCATTCCTCCGGAAAAAAAATGAGGCTGCAGTCCATAGCGCTGTTCTGCATCCGGAATCCCTACCAGCTTCAGCATTTCCACAGCTCTTTTTTTCGCCTCATCCCCGGATACTTTCTGATTTTTGATAATAGCCTCTGTGATCTGTTTGCCAACAGGGATCGTCGGATTCAGCGTCAGCATAGGATCCTGGAACACCATGCTTACCTTACTTCCGCACAGCTTTTCCATTTTTTTTCTTTTATAGGCTGTGATATTCTCTCCGCAGAGACTGATCTCTCCGCTTTTTACATGTGCATTCGGTGGCAGAAGCTTCATCACGCTACGGCACATAACGGTTTTTCCACATCCGGACTCACCTACGATACAAAGTATCTCTCCTTTTTTTACCGTGAGATCAACATTCCGGACGGCCTGTATCTCGCCGTCCGGTGTGTCAAAGCTTACCGAATAGTTTTTTAATTCCAAAACGGTTTCCTGCATGATCTTTTCCTTATTTTGTAATGGTCCAGTTTTCAATATTCCACATAACACCTACGGAATGATGTCCCAGAACACGTGTGGTATCCAGTCCGTCAAGTCCGGAAACGCCTACATAATCTCCCTGAAGATAAGCAACCAGAAGGATTCCAGGTGCCTTGGCATATGCCTTTTCGAATTCACTATATGCTTCTTTTCTGGCTTCCTCAGTCTCACCGTGACGGCCTTCCTCAAGATATTTATCCACATCTGCATTGGAATAATGCATGTTGTTTCCACTTGCGTCGGTTACAAAGTTTACATATGCCATATCCGGGTCAAACTGTGTTGAATAGCCGGCAAGAAATCCATTGTATCCTGCATCCCAGTCAAATTTGGTAACAAGCTTTACTTCCATTTCCACACCAGCCTGCTTCAGCATATCAGACATGACATTGGCAATATCCACACGCTCTTCTTCGTAATCACGTACCTGGATGGTAAAGTGGAATTTCTGTCCGTTTCTCTCATAGATCCCATCATCACCTTTTTTCCATCCCAGCTCTTCCATCTTCTTTGCAAAGATATCCAGATCATAGGAGTAGATATTGGCTTCCTTATCTGTTCCGAGAGGGTTTCTCTGGATCGGGCTGTATGCCGGCTCTCCCTGTCCTGCAAGAACACCTGCAATAATGGAATCCTTATCCAGCGCATAATTCAGAACGCCGATGGAATCTCCGTTTTCCTTCCAGAAATCTGTGCTCATATCCATGGCAGCTCCACGGTAATCTGCTGTGGTGAACTCCCAGTAATTATATCCGTCCTTATCCTTGAACTGAGAAGCATAGTTGGAATTCAGCCATGCAAGATCCGCCTCGCCGGACTGGAGCATGGTTGCCTTTGTAGTCTCATCCGATACTGTACGGTATACAACGGTTTCAATATTCGGAACCTTTCCGTAATAATCTTCATTTCGTTTCAGTGTGATCATTCCGCCGGTAGCATCCCAGTCTTCAAATTTATAACGGCCTGTTCCCACCGGATTCTGGTTAAAGGATGTGGTATTCACGTCCTCTCCTTCCAGAAGATGCTCAGGAAGGATTCCCATGGTAAAGTAATCCAGCATGGCAGCATCATATTGATCCAGTGTAAAGATCACAGTCTGATCATCCGGTGCCTCAATGCTTGTAATGTCCTGATAGTTGCTGGTGATGCTGGCTCCCAGGGTTTCATCCTCTGTAAGCTCCTTATAGGTGTATACAACATCCTCTGCATTGAAATCTTCTCCATCATGCCACTTAACACCATCTCGAAGTTTAAAAGTATAGGTATTGGTATCCTTGTCAAAGGTATAACTCTCTGCAAGATCCTCTACCGGCTTTCCATTGGCATCATATTTCATCAGTCCTGAAAAAATAAGATCCGGAAGTTCATCATGGTTATTCAGAAGGGGATTAATTGTACTTTCTGACTCACCTGCATATACCAGAGTTTTGTTTTCTTCTGCCGCAGCTACGGTTACCGCACTGCCTGCAGCTGCTCCTGTACATGCTGCGGTCACTGCTGCCAGTGTTATCGCCGCATATTTTCTGCCATAGTTGATTCCTGTTCTCTTTTTCATTCTGTTTTCCTCATCTTTCCTTATTTTCAAACCGGTTATCTACACTTCGGAATGCTTCATCACGGTTTGTATTCAAATATTTTTGACTGCATCAGAGATTGCTGTAATGGTTATTTACCTCACTTCTCACAAAGCTACCCATACTGGTAATGCACATTAAAGTAATGACCAGAAAAACTCCCGGGATCACGATCACCCACCAGGTATTCATGATCAGTGCTTTATTTGCCAGTGAGAGCATACTTCCCCAGGAGACTACATCTGCCGGAAGCCCGAGGCCAAGAAAGCTTAATGTAGATTCCATGGTAATACAGCTGCTTATCGAAGAGATCACCACAAACATGATCGCCGAAACAAAATTCGGGATCAGATGGTGATACATCACATATCCAAAACTTCCTCCGCAGAGTCTTGCATACATCACATAATCACTGTTCCTTATCTGCCGCACTTCACTTCTTACAATACGTGCCAGTGCAAACCACCCGGTAATACCGATGATCACAGATATACTGATCACATCATTGGCCTGAAGGACCGCAGACAGGATCAGGATCAGCAGAAGGGTCGGAATACTTCCGCACATTTCCGTAAACCGCATCAGAACCGAATCCACCTTTGGACCTGCTGTTCCGCTGATACATCCGTAGGTAACACCGATCACAGTAATGATCGCAGCTCCCAGAAGCCCGATCACCAGAGAAACCCGTCCGCCATACCAGATCAGTGAATAAATATCTCTTCCAAGCGAATCCGTTCCAAAGATAAATTCCTTTCCCGGCGGTGTATTCAGATTCTGGAGATAAAAACCTGAGGGATCATGATTTGCAACAACATTTGCAAATACACAGCCCAAAACGATCAGAAAAAGCAGGACCATGGAAAATACCGGTTTCCCCTTCAGCTTTTCCCGAAATGTTTTTTTTCGTTTTTCAGATCCTTGCTGCTTCCACCCGGCACCAACTACCTGAAAAAGCTCAGCTTCTGAAAGCTTCCGGTCAGCTACCATACCCTCACCTCCGAATCCTTCATTCTTGGATCGATCTCTTCATTGACAGTCTGTGCAACAAAGCTGCTTAAAAATACGATAAATCCCGTGATCAGCACATCGATCATCAACAGGTTATAATCGTGATATTTTGCAGATTCCACTGCAAGGTTTCCAATTCCCGCATAATTGAAAACAGCTTCCACAGTTACAGTCCCACCGGTTACATGGGGTACCGAAACTGCCATGATACTCACGATCGTCGGCAATACATTTCGAAGACAATGCTTCCACAGGATCTTTCTTTTGGAAAGTCCCTTGGATCTGGCAAGAAGTACATAATCCTTCCGCACCTCATCCAGGAATTTGTTGCGTATCATATATGCGTAATACCAGAGATGGCTGAAGATCATTACTACCAGCGGAAGGATCATATGCTTCATACGATTGCCGATACTATCTGCCATTCCCACATCATAGGCACCGCTGCTTGGGAACCATCCAAGATTTACACTGAAGATCAGGATCAGTACCACACCAAGCCAGAAAGCCGGCACATAATAGGCTGCTGTTCCGATCTTGCAGATCAGCCGGTCGATCCACTGATCCTCATGGAGCGTACAGAATATGGCGATCAGAACTGCCAGTAGAAAGATCACAATATAAGCAATTCCTCCCAGCATCAGAGTATTTCCGATCAGCGGTTTGATCACATTCATAACCGGCTGCCTGTATTTCAGCGACAATCCGAAATCACCATGGACTACATTGGTAAACCACCTTACATACTGTACCCCGATCCCCTGATCCAGTCCTAGTCTCGTTCTGGCCGCAGCCACTTCCTCGCTGGTCATCATTTCCAGGGAATCTCCGTAAAAGGACTGCAGGGGATCTCCCGGTGCCAGTCTCGCCAGCCAGAACACCACCACAGACAGCAGAAACATAACCACTGCAAGCAGAAGGATCCGCTTCAGGATCCGAATGACGAGTTTATTTTCTTTGTTCATAATTTTCCTTTCCCACTGCCCTTTACAGTTCAGACAGACATTCGCATTCCGCTCTGCTGCATGCTCATGAACACAAATCGTGGAGCGATTAGTGTTCATATTTCAAAAGCAGTTATGGCATCCAAAACCATAACTGCTTTTGAAAGGGTCGTGTTATTATTCGACAAAACATTTGTATGCACAAATAGGAGTGCGCGGAGGTTATGTGCATCACAGTGTTTTTATATTCAGCACGCGGAGTGTGCTGCTGATATTATTTTATCATTTAACAGCTTTCGGACAACCCCGGTATGGGGATATTGGACAGTCGGGTTTGGCATGGATGTGTATTCCATATAAAAAACGGGACTTTTCTGTATCAGGAACCTGTGTCCCGTGCAGAAAAATCCCGTCTGGTCTTTTGCTTTATTCTTTTATCACTTCCCGGAAATCTGAAGTCTTTCCTTCACGAATCCCAGAAAATCCTTTCCCTGTTCACTGAGCTCTTCACCTCTCCGGCAAATGCACCCGTAAACAAGTTTCTGGCCTTCTCCCGGAAATGTATATTTCACGGAGGAATATCCCGGATCACGGCCGGAAAGATCCGCACCACTGATATTACACAACTCTCCGGACCCAAGAAGACGTTCCACGATATAGTCACTGTTTGTTACGACTACGGTCTCTGCCTCCACTGCGGAATGACCGTTTTCCTCTACAAGGTTCCGGTAATTATCCGGGGAAAATTCATCGGGAAATCTCTGGATCAGCCTGAGCTGGGACATATTAAAATCTCCCTCATCTGCTGTATCTGCTTTCCCTTTCCCGGTATAAATATTTACCTCGGTTTCCGTCAGCAGCTCAAATTCCAGGTAATTCCGGGAAAGAAAATACTGGAACGCCGCCAGCTGATTCTGCATCACATAGGCGAATCCCATATCATCCTGTCTGCCTTTCACACGTTTTATGATCTCATGGGTATCTGCTGCGTAAACCTGATAATGAAGATCATCGCACTTATGTGCTTCATAATACGTTACGAAGATATCCGCAAACCAGGAGCTGGGATGAAAGCATACACACAGGCTGCTTTTTGCAAGTGGCTGTGCCTGCATTTCCAGTTCATCTATATTTTCCAGGATCCTCTGCACATGGATATATGCACGCTCTCCTTCCAGTGTCAGCTCTATGCCCTTTGCATGACGGACAAACAGCTGGGCACGCATATCGTCTTCCATGGAACGGATCACCTTGCTTACATTTGACTGCGTGGTAAAAAGCAGTTCTGCAGCCTGGCTGAAGGAGCCTGTTTTGGCACAGGCTGCAAAATACTGTATCTGTTTTATATTGAGCATGATCCTACCTCTGTTTCTTTGCAAAGATCAAAAACATCGGGGTCGGATTGTAAAACTCGTCTTTTTCTGTATAAATACGTTTGCTGATACCAAGGTCAAAGGAAAATTCTTCCACACCTATACGGCTCAGCGTTTCCAGATCCCATGCCGGACGCAGAAAAGAACTGATGGGCAGCTGCCGCTTGATATCCTCGCATTCCTGCATCAGCTCATCCTGGATCTGATGATGGGCATGATTCTCCGGAAGATCCGCAGTGTCCGCAAAGTCTGCTGCTCCGTAGTTTGCATCCAGATTTATCATCACTCCGCCCGGTTTCAGTACACGGAACCATTCCTGATAAGCATGCTCCGCGTCCGGAAGTGTCCAGGTAAGGTTTCGTGATACGATCACATCAAATTCCTCATCCGGAAAATCCGGAGCTTCTGCATCCATCACCATAAACCGGCAGTCTGCTTTTTCTTCCTCCGCCAGCTCCTTTGCATGAGTGATCATATCCGGCGTCAGATCGATCCCGGTTACCTGATGGCCTTCCTTTGCAAGAAGAATGGTAAAAAATCCGGTTCCGCAGCCTACATCCAGGATCCGGAGATTCTTTTTCTCAGGCAGATACTTCTTAAGCTCAGCCATCCAGCGGCCTGCAAGTGCACTGTGAAGCTCTGCTCTTCTCTGTTCCAGAAAGCTGTCGCTGCGCCTGGTCCAGTACTGGGCGATCCTTGTTTTCCGCTCGTCTTTTTCTCTTACGATATTTCCGTAGGTGATCACAGGGCCGCCTTCCACAACCTGAAGGCTTGATACCTGATAAAGGATCACACCATCCATGTCTGCACGACAGATTTCCTGTACATTTCCCTCATAATCACGGATCTCTCCAAGATACTCATCCTGATGAACGATATCGCCTGGTTTCTTCACCGGGTACCAGAGACCGTTGACACTGGCGCACTGATAACGCACATCATCCATTTTCAGCGGATAGTACGTACTGTGGGAACGGATTCCGTTATAGGCTCCGATGCTGCAGAGGATATTTCTTACATCTCTTCGCATGGAATCCACTTCCTCCCGTTCCCAGGTTCCCATACAGCCGCGTTCCAGAAGGACCGCCGGAATATGGAAGGTACTTGCCGCATAATTGTAGGCGCCGCCTGTACTCACATTTGACTGTACCATATATGGGACATCAACCTGCTCTGCCATTTTTCGGGAAGCTTCCACGATCTCCGGCTTTGCCACGCCTGCAAAATATACATACGGAGTCAGCTCCTCATAATCATCACCGCCGTGAAGATCGATATAATAATCTGCCTTCCGGATCAGGGATTCTGTGATGGCCGCTGCCAGTCGTTCCATTTTTGTGCCATCTTTTCTGCCAGGGAAAACACGGTTCAGATTTTTTCCGTCTTCCCAGCTGATGCTGCCTGCACGCTTCTCAAAATCTTCCCGGTTCAGCACCTTTACCAGAACCAGCTGGCCCTTTACCTTTTCCGGCTTCAGCCGCTTCGACAGCTCGATCAGAGTCTGGATCCCCACATACTCTCCTGCATGAAGACCTGCTGTGACGAGAACGGTTTTTCCAGGATCTTTTCCACGGATGATGGTTGCAGGAAGGACAAATTCTCCATCTCCGAGCTCGAGAAAGCCTTCTGTTTTTTCTCCTGCCGCAACCGGAAGATTCAGGAAATGATCCGGCTTTACACCAGTTACCATAAACATTGGTGTGGACTGATAATTTAATCTCTCCTCCTCACTCCAGACCGTTTTCCATATTTCTGTGTCTGTGCGGATCCCAAGAAGTCCTGCTTCTCGGAGAGTTTTTACATCCCACTGGGGACGATTGATCTTTGACAGCGGTACCTGGAGGGCGATCCGCTCCATGCGCTCAATATCCGTACAGAGATAGTGATCATCCAGGCTATTGTTTTCCACATTTTTCCGGTCGTTTTCGTAGGCCTTACGCTGCTCTTCCTCATAAAGATAACCGTACCAGTTGGCATCAAAATTCAGAAGTCTTCCTCCTACCTTCAGTACACGGACCCACTCTCTGTAAGCAACATCAGGATGCTCCAGATTCCAGGTAAGATTTCGGGAAATGACCACGTCAAAGGTATTATCCTCAAAATCCAGCTTCTGTGCATCCATCCGCAAAAAGCGGATATTCCGGCAAAGATCTCCTGCATTTTCCCTTGCCTTTTCCAGCATTCCTTCCGTATAATCCACTGCATCTACATGATATCCGGCTTCTGCCAGGATCACAGAAAAAAATCCGGGGCCTGTTCCGATATCCAGGATACGGATCTCTTCCTTGGGTTTGTCCGGAAACTGACTAGTCAGCACCTTAAGCCATGCGTTTTTCTGCGTTCCTGCAAGCTCTTTATGATTCACTTCGGAGTACCCTTCTGTACGGGTGCTCCAGTAAGATTCGATTTCATCGAGAAGTTTTTCCACGTTGATTCCTCCGCACTTTTCTATTCACGTGAGGGAGATCAGGTCCCTCACAGGTCACGTTTAATGTACCAAATTGTCAGGGTATTAACAAGCCCCTGGGGGGGATTCCCAAAATTGCTCTGCTGATAAAATTCCAAATGCCACACACTGCTTCTGTACTCCTGTCCACCTTGTAATTCTCCGAATGCTGTGGTATCATCCTGGCTGTAGTAATTCAGTAATATAACCGAAATTGAAAGGATGGTTCATATACAAATGACAACACAGGAACTGGCCTATGAAGTTATCAGCCGTTTAAAAAAGGAATATCCGGATGCAGACTGTACACTGGATTATGATGATGCCTGGAAGCTTCTTGTAAGTGTCCGTCTGGCAGCTCAGTGCACCGATGCCCGGGTCAATGTAGTTGTTCAGGATCTCTATGCAAAATACCCGGATGTGGCAGCCCTGGCAGCAGCAGAGCCGGAAGCGATCGAAGCCATTGTACGTCCCTGCGGCCTTGGAAAAAGCAAAGCCCGGGACATCAGCGCCTGTATGCGCATTCTCCACGAACAGTATCACGACAAGGTGCCGGAAGACTTTAACGCACTTCTGAAGCTTCCCGGTGTGGGCCGAAAAAGCGCAAACCTGATCATGGGGGACGTATTCGGCAAGCCCGCCATTGTAACAGATACTCACTGTATCCGCCTTTCCAACCGCATCGGCCTTGTCCATGACATGAAGGATCCGAAAAAGGTGGAAATGGCTCTCTGGAAGATCATCCCTCCGGAAGAAGGCAATGATCTCTGCCACCGTCTTGTCAATCATGGAAGAGAAGTCTGTACAGCGCGGACAAAGCCTTACTGTGACCGCTGCTGTCTCAATGATATCTGCGAAAAAAATGGGATCTGAATGTATGCAGTTCAATAAACCTTCAGACCTCGGAAAGGAAAAACATAATGAATTTCAAAAAACTGGAAAATAATCTCCTGGATATGATCCAGGAACAACAGGTAAAGATCGGATACATGAGCGGAGTTACCCGTTTTTATTATCCGCTGCAGTCTCTGAACCGCCTTCTTGGCACAGAGCTTACGGAAGAAGAAATGCAGCATGCAATGGAAAAATTCTCAGATCATGCCTGTGACCGTCTTGGAAAAGTAACGGCTTCTTCCAAAAACGGGCGTTTCTGCATCACCCTGCCGCCTCAGGCCTCGGACTACGTTCACGAAAACCGGAAGCCGAGTGAATTTCTGGTACACTTTATAGGCACGGTTGCACGTCATGGCTGTACTCTGGATGAAGTGATGGACGTTTTTCATGCTTATTCCGAACATGTACACGTGGAAAAAACAACCGGAACCGGATTTGATTATCTTGTATATTTCGAAGACGGGATCCCGGATGACTACCGGTATTGTCTGTCCCTGGAGGGTGAGCATATGATCTATCATAAGTTCACACCGGAGGACTATGAGGACTTCGGATTTTGATCTCCGAACATCGGGCAAGTTTCCCCCACTGCTTATTGCTTTTCGCAACCCTGCAGGAGACTCCCTTGATTTGATCAAAAAACCGCCGGTCTGCAGACAGCTCTTCAAAAAGTCCTCTGCAGATCGACGGTTGTTTTTATTTTCTATGCACGGAATTTCTTCTGCATCTCCCGCACCATATCTTTCCTCTTAAACAGGAACAGCCATATCAGCATCAGGAAACTGACGCATATGCAGATCAGCGACGGATACAGCACCGTTACCACACCGGCAGCCAACAGGATCACAGGGATCACTCCTCCGAAAGCTCCTGCCTCCAGAAGATAGATCATATATTCCGCCACCTCCAGCTTCTGTACCGCAGTGATCACCCACATGGAACAGATCACAGCAAGCGAAGCCAGAGGAAGCAGATAATCCACAGACCAGCCACGCCAGCCGGTAAACACATCCCAAAGCACTCCTGCAACAGCTGCGATCACCAGCTGCCACATCTCATTCTTCAGAAGATTCCGCCGCTTCACATAAGCCACTGAAACCATCAGCCAGGTGCAGAACGCCCCTGCAGTCACAAACCAGGCCCAGCCTATATGACTATCCAGCAGATAATCGATCAGATTACATACCACAGCCAGCACAATACACAGAAATGTAAAGCTCTCAAAAAGCTTCATCTGCTGTTTCTGCTCCTCTTTTTGTCCCGGAAGATCATTCTCCCGAATTGTACAGGATACCTGCTCATTTTTCAGTCTCTCCACAAAATTCCGCTCAATATTTCCATTGGGGATCTTGGACGTAAAGCTTAAAACCATCTCATCTCCAAAAGAACAGGAACACAGCTGCAGACTGTCCGTGCTTGCAAAAAGTCCGAATCTCTGAATATATTTCCGATATTCCTCCGGCATCCGGATGATCCCCACATTGGAATAGATCGCCGTGATAGACCTCCCCCCGAGAGTCGTCCCGGCAAGAAGGAACGGGGTTTTGATCTCCAGTGGTACCAGACGCAGGATCGGATTTTTCTCCAGGCTTACCAGATCATTCAGCTTTGCTTCGATCACGTCCTTACTCAGTTCCTTTGCAAACTGCTCCTTTACGGATCTCAGAATATCCTCAAAGGCTGTATCAGGCTGAAAATAACAGCTGATCTCGATCCATCCGAAAAAATTTGCCATAGACCGGGACGGAAAATAATTTCTCAAATTTACCGGGATCATCAGACCAATGGGCTTTTTCGCCTGGTTCTGAGGTACTTCTTCATGGATCGCCCAGATAAGTGCTGCCGTAAGAAAAACCGTGATCGACACACCGGCCGATTTTGCACGGGCGTGAATCTCTTTTACCGGAATACAGACTTCCGTGATACTCATATCCTCCTGCCTGAGCTTCTCGCCTTTTAACTGGAAGGCAGGCTTCTTGGACTCTCTCTTTCTTGGCGCGTCGGAGGAATAATACTGGGAAAAGCTGTCCTCCTCCATATCCCTGCCCGTAATGTTTTCATCCGAAAAAAGCTCCGGAAGCTCTGCGGATGGGTGCGTCTCCTGAAGATAATTTTTCACCAGCTCCATCAGAAAATGCATGGCTCCCGTTCCATCCGTCAGCGCATGAAATACCTCGAAATTGATCCTGTTCTTATAATAGCTCACCCGAAAAAGAAGCGTTTTTTTATCCGGAATATAAAGTCCGCTGCAGGGTGCACCTGCTTCTTTCTTTACCACTGCCGGAATATCACGTCTCTCCAGATAAAACCAGAACAGTCCCTTTCTTAAAACTGCACGGAAAAGAGGATATTTTTCCAGTGTCCTCTCCAGGGCTTCCTGCAGGTTTTCTTCTTTTATCTCTTCTTTCAGTTCACAGTAAAAACGAAATACCCTGGTGTCATTCTTTCCTGTCACCGCCGGGAACGCCAGCGCCGCATTGTCAAGTTTTCTCCACTGTGCATATTCGTTCTTCATGATGCTTTCCTTCTTCCTGTTCCTCTGTTTCCAGAAAACGATTTACATATGCAAAGCTCTCCTGCACATGCAGAAATTTGATCCCCAGTGCAAAATACCCGTGAAACGCACCTGCGATCCTGTGCACTTCCACACGATTTCCCGCTTCCCTCAGTTTTTCACCAAATGCCTCACCTTCATCCCGAAGAGGATCGAACTCAGCGGTAAGTATCAGGGTATCCGGCATATTTCGAAGATTCTTCTCCAGGATCGGCGCAAAATAGGGATTCCTCCTGTCTTCCGGACAACTCTCATAGAATTTCAGATAATCTTCCATCTTCTCCGCTGTGAGAAGATAACCGGTTCCGTTTGTTTTTACGGATTCAAAGGGAGAGTCTTCCGTATAACAGTTGTTCAGTGCCGGATAAATAAGGATCTGTTTTTTTGGAAAAAAATCTCCGCGATCTCTGGCCATCATACATACAGCCGCTGCCAGATTTCCGCCTGCACTATCTCCCATAATGGTGATACGATCCGGATCCGTATTCAGAAGAAAACGATTGGTGTAAAAAGTCTTCGCAGCTGCATAACAATCCATCAGTCCCACCGGGAAACGGTATTCCGGTGCCAGCCTGTATTCAACAGACGCCACGATCTGACCGGTAGACTGTGCCATTCTGGCACAAACCCGCTGATAATTCTCTACACTTTCCGTAACCCAGCCACCGCCATGGAAAAACAGGATCACCGGTGGTTTTTTTCCGGAGGCGGCACCGTTTTCCATGTCCTCTTCTGTTGGAAAAAACAGACGGATCGGCACTTTATAGTCTCCGTTATAAACTTCCGCATCCAGTGTCCTGTAAAAGATTCTCATAGGATCCATCTTCTTAAGATCTGCCAGCTTTCTGGAAGCCTCCACTTCGATCCCGCCATAGGAAAGAGCATGGAGCACTGTCCGCACGGCACGTGGCATAGCAGTTTCTCTCCCGGTCGGAATGCCCGGAACTATGACTGGGCGGCTTCTTCTGTTTTCTTTTCTTGTATAGATATATTTTGTTTCTGTTTCGTATCTTCCAGGAATGCAGACTTGTTTCACGCAGGTACGCCTGTAGGCAATCCTCTTCAGGATCTCATGATCTGTACGGATGATCACTTCCGTTCCCTTATAGCCCCGGATATAATATCTGTTTTCTTTCTTTTTTATACGTGGTTGTCTCAATCGCAGTAAATATTTTCTGATTACTTTTTCCTCCGTGGATTTTTCCTTTATTTTCACCTATGATAGCATCCGCAGTCTATGAGTACAAGTCATAGTAAAAAATATACTGCTGCATGATCCCACGCATTCCTCTGTATCTGCGGTTGGGAAATCCTCTTTTGTAATGCACGTCCATGACCTGACGGATGTGGGTATCTATGGGAAAAGCATCCATATGATGCAGTGCAAACAGGCAGATACACTCAGCTACCTTTTCTCCCACACCACAAAGCTTCATCAGCTCCTTCTTTGCCTGATGGTAACGCATATCATAGATTTTTTCCAGAGAGATCTGGCCGGATGCAATGGTCCTGGCCGTTACTGCGATATATTTTGCCCGGTATCCCAGGCCGCATCCTCTTAACTCCTCTTCCGTTGCCTGACTCAGCGCCTCTACAGTCGGAAAAGCGTAGTATTCCACACCTGCAGATGAATTTTTTCGCTCTCCGTACTTCCGGCAGATGGTTTCGATACATTTGCGGATACGCTTGATATTGTTCTGCTGAGATATCAGAAACGTAACGATCATTTCCCAGAGATCCTGTCTTAATATCCGTATCCCGTCTCCTGCCTTTATTGCGGCACCCAGATATTTATCCCGTGGATTAGCAGCATTCATGTAAGCTTCATAATCCGTATCCAGATCAAAATAAAGCACCCAGTAACAGATAAATTCCTCCTGAGAGCAGCAGAAATCCACCACTCCGTCTTTCTGATACATTTCCAGATACTGGTCTCCCGCCACCATGGAAAAATGTCCGTCTCCAAGCTTTCTCATCCGGAAGCACTGTCCGGAATCGCATATTTTATCAAGGCTGAAATGTTCCAGCTCTACTGTGATCATGTCTGTTCCTCTCGTAAATATTTTTCCTTATATAATGTTCTGTATTCTCTTGGTGTCATCCGGTACCGTTCCCGGAATACCCGGTTAAAAGTCCTCTGACTTTCAAATCTCGGGATCTGCACATACGCCTGTTCCACTGCAAGATTATCATCCTTCTCCTTACGGTTTGCCCTGAGACACCGTACCGCATTTACAATATCCGGATGCACCTGCTCCTTTTTTATAACCGGGTCTTCCGGACAGCTGTTCTGGATGATATCCGCAAACTGACCAGTCAATACCGGCTTTGCCCAGAGATAGACTGCTTTGTTTTCTCCCGTAGAGAACACCTGATAGTGATGAATCACATCCGGAAAGATCACTGCAAGATCTCCCTCTTCCATATGATAAAGCTCCTGTCCCATACCAAGCTCCAGAGTTCCCTCTGTGATATAGATAAACTCTATGGAGTTATGAAGATGGGGTGAAGCATGGGCTGAGGTCCGCAGATGAATATGGAGATTCTTCTTTTTTTCTTCGTATACTGGAAACATGGATTTTTCTCTCCGCAATATTTGACTACTTTTTCTGTGTTTTTGGCACGTAATATTTCCGAGAGTTTATTATAATGCATTTGTAAGTTAAAGAAAAGAGGAGGAAAATAAAATGAAAAAAATCATAGAATTTATCAAATATGCGATCAAATGCTACATAGAGATCAATGCAAGAAATCCATACTTCCACTAAGAAGATCCACAATAATATCTGAGGTCACGGATATTTTGTGTGGATCATGCGCATGAAAAAACTGAATAAAAGTCAATAAATGACTTGTGCGAAAATAATATCACCTGGCATCATGAAGTATCTCCAAAGCCCGTTTATATCTTCCATGCAGCCGTGATATCTGTTCAGCAGACATATTTTCGCAGTCAGAAAGACGTGTTACATCAGAATTGTGGAGCAGATCAGCCTGCTTCACTTTTTTTGCGATTGCATTCTTCCGGAGCTTCCGGATATAATCGAAATAATTCATATTCTTATCTCTTGTAAGACAACGTAAGGCCTCCACAACCTCTTCCGGAAATTCTCCGGTAAGATCCTCAAATGTGATCTCTGTATCTTCTATCACATCGTGCAGAAGTGCCGTACATACACTGAGTTCATCATCCATCTGCTCCGCTACGTGAAATGGATGAAAGATATAAGGTGTCCCGCTTCGATCTGTCTGTCCATGATGTGCCTCGTACGCCACCTTCATAGCTTTTTTCGTCAAAGCTGTATAAATCATAGCTGTGCCTCCCGTCAGGTCTTTCGAACCCCCGTTCATACTCTGTATTACACAGTATAGCATCTATATTTCCTACATACAAGGATAAAAAGTTTTATATATCTATCATTTTTACTTATATACGACAATTTTCTGATTATAGCATCCCCAAAACTCTGCTGTTCTTATTTAGATCTTTCATTGGATCATGAACTCGCTTGCCCTCATTCTGAAATTAGTATATACTTACTAGTACAGCGAAAATTAAGTTTCTGCCATATTGACGCAGGATGATTTCTTCATCTGCAAGGCGGAGGAATGAGGCGTAGCGGTGGCTACGACGATTGACGACAACGCAGCAGATGAAAAATCAGACAAGTCAATATGGCGGTTACTTAATATTCGCTGTACTAGGTCAGGTAAAACTATCCATATTTGTAGTATTACACGGATCACTTCATTTTAAAAAAGAAAGGAATCTTACCTATGAAATTTATATATCCCGCAGTTTTCCGTCCCACAGAGGATAAAAAATACAATGCTTTTTTCCCGGATCTTGCCTGCTGTGAAGCCAACGGTGACACGCTGGATGATGCCATCGAAAATGCCAATGCAGCTGCATACGACTGGATCTACACAGAGCTTATGGAATTTGAGGGAAAGCTTCCTCCGGTTTCCGATGAGAGCGATCTGGAGCTTCAGGAAGGAGACGTTGTCCGCAATATCTCTGTAAATATCCGCTTCCAGGATGGCTGGGACGAATAAACTCTCGTATCACAAAAACAAAGGCGACATTTAATATCATTTTCAATAAATGTCCGTGTCGAAAATGCCTGTTATGCAAAAAGCATCCGGATCGGTAATTGTCCTTTATTACCGATCCGGATGCTTTTATTATACATTTCTTCATTGTTCGTGATACTGTCTGAAAAATTTACGCAGTCCGTCCAGTGCTTTTACCAGCACTTCTGTCTCATTCTCATTCAGCTCTGCGATCACCGCTTCTGTCATCTGCCTGTGAAACTCCGCATGATGATGATATGCCATACGTCCCTTATTTGTAAGCTGGATAAATACCACACGCCGGTCCTTCTCACTTCGCTCTCTTTTCACATAGCCTTTTTTTACAAGACTGTTCATAGATGTTGTGAGGGAGCCTACGGTGATCTTAAGCTTGGCTGCAATGGAGGACATGTTCCCCCCTCCAAGACCTACAGCCTCGATAATGTGCATATCATTGTTGGAAATATCTTTATATTTATCTGTGATGATGGCTTCCTCCTCCAGTCGGAGGATCTCATTGAACAGATTCACCAGCACGTCATTTATAACTTCCCGATTGTCCACTCTACCCGCTCCTGTTTCTCCGGAGCAAAAAAGCTTCTCCGGTTCTCTGTTTATGAAGCCATCGTAACATAAATATGGCATTTTTTCCACTGGATTTTTACTTTGCGGGATACAAAATCACTGCACTTATTGCTTCTACATTTTCCGGAAACGTTCATAGCGATGTTCCAGAAGCTTCTCCGGCTCTTCTTCTCCATATTTCTCAAGAAAATCCGCAATTCCGTTTTCCAGATAACCCGCAATATCATTTATGTTCTCACGGCTTACAGGCTCTGCTTCCGGGATCACATGCTCGATCATCCCCATCTGGTAAAGGTCTGCAGCTGTGAGCTTCATCACTGCTGCTGCTTCCTTTGCCTTTTTGCTGTCTTTCCAGAGAATGGAGGCAAAGCCCTCCGGGGACAGGATGGAATAAACGGAATGCTCCAGCATCCATACCTCATCTGCCACCGCCAAGGCAAGGGCCCCTCCGCTTCCGCCTTCACCGATCACAACGGAAAGCACCGGCACTGTGAGACCTGCCAGTGTATAGAGATTTTTTGCAATGGCTTCACCCTGTCCACGTTCCTCAGCTTCCAGCCCGCAGAATGCGCCTGGCGTATCTACAAGGCAGATCACCGGACGGTGAAATTTCTCTGCCTGCTGCATCAGACGCAGGGATTTCCAGTACCCCTCCGGAGATACCATTCCGAAATTCCGGGTAATGTTTTCCTTTGTACCCTCTCCTTTTTCCTGTATAAGGACAGTTACCGGCTGTCCGTGGAAAAATGCCACACCACCGATCACTGCCGGATCATCCCCGCAGTGACGGTCTCCGTGAAATTCCATGAAATCGTCAAATAGCGCTTCGATGTAATCCTTTCCTGTAGGGCGTGTTTTGGCTCTGGCAAGCTGAACATGTTCCCAGGGAGTGAAATCTCCGGATGGAACGAAGTCCGGCCAGATCCTATTATCTTCCTCAACAGTTTTCATCGATTCCTGATTGTCAGACTTGAACCCATTTTTAATGTCCGTATTATCGGACTGTACATTATTCAGGATTTTATCCTGATGTAATCTCAGAATATCCGCCAATACGATCCTCTGCTCCTCACGCTTTACAATCTTGTCCACAAAGCCGTGTTCCAGAAGAAATTCCGCTCTCTGGAAGCCTTTGGGAAGCTTTTGCCCGATGGTCTGTTCGATCACTCTGGGACCTGCAAAACCGATCAGCGCTTTCGGCTCTGCTAGGATAATATCTCCCAGCATAGCAAAGCTTGCCGTCACGCCACCTGTTGTCGGGTCTGTGAGGACCGGCACATAAAGAAGTCCAGCATCGCTGTGCTTCCGGATGGCCATACTGGTCTTTGCCATCTGCATCAGGGAAACCAGGCCCTCCTGCATTCTGGCACCGCCGGAACAGATATAGAGGATTACCGGCAGCTTCTCCTCTGTGGCACGTTCAAAAGCCCGCGTAATCTTTTCCCCCACGACTTCTCCCATACTGGACATCATGAAACGACAGTCACAGACACCAAGTGCCACAGGTGTCCCTTTTATAGTACACTTCCCGGTAACTACAGCCTCATCAAGCCCTGTCTTTTCACGAAGCCCCTGAAGCTTTTCTTCGTAGCCTCTGTACTGAAGGGGATTCTGTTCTTCCATGTGAGCATCCCACTCCACAAAACTCTTTCTATCTGCGATCAGTTTGATCCGACGGTAAGCGGGTACATGGAAATAATTTCCGCAGTGGGGACAGATGTATTGATTCTGCTTTACCTCGTCTACAAAAACCGCCGCTTTGCAGGCGTTGCATTTACGCATCAGGTTATCCGGCACCTCCGGAGTGTTTTCCTGTTCCTCACCCCGGATATCCCTGACTGTTTTTTTGAACATGTGCTTAATTCTCATTGATCTTCACTCCCGCAATGATATGGCTGGCAAGAAAGCCAGTGTCAAAATTTCCGGACTGATAATCCTCATCTTTCAGGATTTCGTACTGATAGTCAATATTTGTATCGATTCCGTCAATGATCACCTCACCAAGAGCACTCTGCATTTTTGCAATGGCTTCTTTCCGGTTACCTGCATGAACGATCAGCTTCGCAAGCATGGAATCATAATATGGCGGGATCTTACAGCCGTTATACACACAGGTATCCACACGGATCCCGTTTCCTCCCGGAAAATGCGCTCCCTGGATAGTTCCCGGCGAAGGACGGAAATTTTTTTGAGGATTTTCAGCATTGATCCTGCACTCAATGGCGTGTCCCTGGATCCGGACATCCTCCTGAGCGATCTCAAGAGGCATTCCGGAAGCGATCTTCAGCTGCTCCTTTACAAGGTCTATCCCTGTCACCCACTCTGTCACCGGATGCTCCACCTGGATCCTTGTATTCATTTCCATAAACCAGAATTTTCCATCAGGTTCCAGAAGGAATTCGATCGTTCCCGCATTTACATAACCGGCTGCTTTCGCCGCCGTCACCGCCGCATGGCCCATTTTTTCTCTTAATTCCGGAGAAACTGCAGCACTTGGAGATTCCTCGATCATCTTCTGATGATTCCTCTGGATGGAGCAGTCACGCTCTCCCAGATGGATCACATTTCCGAAGCTGTCTGCAAGGATCTGAAACTCAATATGTCTCGGATTTACCACAAAATGTTCAATATACATAGTACCGTCGCCAAAAGCGATCTCAGACTCTTTTCTGGCAGTTGCATAGGCTTCCGGAAATTCCTCCGGTGTATTTGCCACACGCATGCCCTTTCCGCCGCCGCCAAGAGCTGCCTTGATGATCACCGGATAACCGATCCTCTCGGCTTCCTTAAGACCGGTTTCAATATCCTCCACATCCCCTTCGCTGCCCGGAACTACCGGAACACCAGCTGCGATCATAGTGCTTCTTGCAATTTTTTTGTTGCCAAGCATGCGGATGACCTTTGATGGCGGACCCACAAATGTGATCCCGCATTTTTCACAGAGCTCCGCAAATCTGGCATTTTCAGAAAGAAAGCCAAATCCCGGATGAATGGCATCCGCACCGGAAACCATGGTTGCGCTGATGATCTGTTCCATATTCAGATAACTCTGTGCAGATGGCCCCGGTCCGATACAAATTGCTTCGTCCGCCAGCTGTGTGTGAAGGCTTTCCTCATCTGCCTCAGAATAAACCGCCACTGTGGCAATTCCCATTTCTCTGCAGGCACGGATAATACGCACCGCGATCTCGCCTCTGTTGGCGATCAGTAACTTTCGAATCATACAATCACCTTACCCGATCATAAATGTAAGCTCAGCCTCTACGGCAACCTCGCCATCCACAGATGCCACTGCAGAACCAATGCCTACAGGACCCTTTCTGCGGATGATCTTTGTTTCAAGACGGAGCTTGTCTCCCGGAGCTACCTTTCTGCGGAATTTACACTTGTTGATACCTCCGAAATAAGCGGTTTTTCCCTTCATGTCCTCCAGGGAAAGAATGGCTACCGCACCCACCTGTGCCAGCGCTTCTACCATCAGAACACCCGGCATTACCGGCTCCTGGGGAAAATGTCCCCGAAAAAAATCCTCGCGGAAGGTCACACATTTATATCCGACAGCAAATTCACCCGGCTCATAATCTTCAATATAGTCCACAAGCAGAAACGGATGTCTGTGTGGAATGATCTCCTCGATCTGTTTTACATCAAGATGCTTCATTCTCTATCCTCCTGAAACAATAATTTTTCTTATTCTCTGATTCTGATCTGAAGGTACTTATCGGATACGGAAAAGCTTCTGACCGTATTCTACCGGCTGTCCGTTCTCCACATAGATCTCTGCGATCTCGCCGTCAAAATCACTTTCGATCTCATTCATCAGCTTCATAGCTTCCACGATTGCAAGAACCTGTCCTTTTTTTACCTTGTCTCCCACCTGAACGTAAGGCGGAAGATCCTGTGACGGTGCAGCATAGAAGGTTCCTACCAGCGGAGATGTTACCAGGCTGCCTGTCTGATCTTCCCCGCTCTGTGGTACGTTTTCCGACTGCTCAGTACCTTTCACTCCCTGTGCTTCTGCCACAGTTTTTCCTGTCACTGTCACTGCCATTTCATCTGTTGAAGCCGGTACCACAGGATCTTTGCCTGCCACCGGTGCTGTATTCACTGCCCTGCGGACTTTTCCACCGGTCATTCCTACTGCCGGAATGTTTTCCACAGTTTCTCCTATAACCCCCTGGATGATCTGTGGCTTTCCATGCTCCATACTTAAGGTCAGATCTGCTGTCTCATATGTAAAGGCAGTAAGCTCTGATGCAGATACGTGATCGATCAGTTCAAGGATCTGGTTAAATTCCATAGCTTCAGTCCTCCTCATACTTCTTTACAAGCAATGTTCCGTTGTGTCCTCCAAATCCAAGGGAATTGCTCATTGCATAACGAACTTCCTGTTTTGCCGGAGCGCCGATCATATAGTTCAGATCAAGCTCCTCCTCTGTTTCTGTTGTTCCCACTGTCTGATGGATAAATCCGTCCAGAATGGATTTTACGCATACGATAAACTCAACAGCTCCTGCTGCGCCAAGAAGATGGCCCACCATGGATTTTGTGGAATTGATCTTTACATCCTTGGCAGCGTCCTTAAACGCAAGCTTGATAGCTCTTGTTTCAAACAGGTCATTGTGATGTGTTCCGGTTCCGTGTGCATTGATATAATCTACCTGCGCCGGTGCAACACCTGCTTCCTTCATGGCATTTTCCATAGCACGTGCGGCGCCGCTTCCGTCCTCGGCCGGAGATGTGATATGGAAAGCATCTGCAGTTGCACCGTATCCCACAACTTCTGCCAGGATATTGGCATTTCTCTTTTTGGCATGCTCAAGCTCTTCCAGAACAACCACACCTGCACCCTCGCCCATAACAAAACCGCCTCTGTCTTTATCAAACGGAATGGATGCACGCAGCGGATCCTCACTTGTGCTCAGTGCAGTAAGGCTTGCAAAGCCTGCGATACCGATAGGGCAGACAGCTCCCTCTGTACCACCGGCAAGCATTACATCTGCATCACCATACTGAATGGCACGGAAAGCATCTCCGATACAATGTGTTCCTGTCGCACATGCCGTTACCACGTTGGTGCATTTTCCTTTTGCGCCGGTAGCGATAGAAACATTTCCGGCTGCCATATTTGTGATCATCTTCGGAACAAGAAGCGGATCCACTCTTGAAGGACCTTTTTCCATAAGCTTCTTCTCATTGGTCTCGGTAGCCTGAAGACTTCCCACACCGGAGCCGATGATAACGCCTACCATGTACGGATCTTCCTCTTCCATCTTAAGCCCGGAATTTTCCACTGCTTCCAGTGCAGCTGCTACCGCATACTGGGAAAAAGGCTCCATTCTTCTTGCAGTTCTCGGATCCATGCGATCCTTTGCCACAAAATCTTTAAGCTCTGCTGCCAGTGTTGCCTTGTATCCGGTCGTATCAAAACGGGTGATCGGTCCGATCCCCACCTTTCCTTCTTTTACTCCGTTCCAGAAGCTTTCCACATCATTTCCGATCGGTGTTACTGCTCCAAGTCCTGTTACTACTACTCGTCTTTTCATCAATCTATCCTCCTGACTCCGGGGAGCCTTCTTTACATTGCCATTCCGCCGTCTACGCGAAGTACCTGTCCTGTGATGTAACGTGCACCGTCTGATGCCAGAAATGCGGCTGCCTTTGCCACGTCTTCTGTTGTTCCCATGCTTCCCATGGGGATAGATGCCGCAATATTTTCTTTTACTTTGTCAGAAAGCACGTCCGTCATATCTGTTTTGATAAATCCCGGTGCAATGGCGTTGACCGTGATCCCTCTGGATGCCAGCTCCTTTGCAGCGGATTTTGTAAGACCGATGATCCCGGCTTTGGATGCCGCATAATTGGCCTGTCCTGCATTTCCACGAAGGCCTACCACCGATGAAAGGCTGATGATCCGGCCGCTTCTCTGCTTCAGCATCATTCTGGACACATGACGGATGCAGTTGAAGGTTCCTTTCAGATTGATGTCAACAACTCTGGAAAAATCTTCCTCACTCATTTTCATGAGAAGTCCGTCCTTCGTAACTCCGGCATTATTTACCAGGATATCAACACGTCCGTATTTCTCTGCAACAGCTTTGAAAAAAGCTTCACATGCATCAAAATCTGCCACATTGCACTGCAGGATATCTGCCTGGCCGCCGACTGCCTCGATCTCTGCTTTTGTTTCCCGTGCTTTTTCTTCTGAGCCGTTATAATTGATCACTACAAGGTTTCCTGCTTTTGCAAGCTCCAGGGCGATGGCTTTCCCGATCCCACGTGCACCGCCTGTTACAACTGCGATTTTTTTCTCTGACATATGAATTCCTTTCTGATGTTATGCGGTCATCCGTGATCCGCATTTGTTACCTGGCATTTCTGTCTGCTGCACTATGCCTGCTTTATTTTTGATTCTTTATCTTTTTTTCCAATATTTATACCAGTTCCTGGCAGACCTTCTCTGCATCTTCTACGGTCTGGATGTTATATACTTTTACATTTCTGTCGATCTTTCTCATAAATCCGGCAAGGGTTCTTCCCGGTCCGATCTCAATAAATGTATCTACTCCCTGACGGATCATATTTTCCACACTCTGCTGCCAGCGCACGGAAGAAGAAATCTGTTTTTCCAGAAGTGCTTTTGTTTCCGCCGGATCTTCCACATACTCTGCGGTCACGTTTGTCACATACGGGATTTTAAGTTCATGAAGTGTGACACCCTCCAGAACCTTTCCCAGTTCTTTTCCTGCAGTGGCAAGCATTGCGGAGTGGAACGGTCCGCTGACATTTAACGGGATCACTCTTCTTCCTCCGGCTGCCTTCAGCTTTTCAGAGGCTTCCGCAACTGCCTCCGCAAGGCCTGTGATCACGATCTGGCCGGGACAGTTGTAGTTTGCAATGCTTACATCTGCAATGTCTGCAAGCACTTCCTCGATCTTCTCTGTCTCCATTCCCATAACTGCTGCCATGCTTCCCTTACCTGCCGGAACTGCCTGCTCCATAAGGATTCCCCTTTTTCTCACGGTAGTAACAGCATCCTTCAGCTCCATGCCGCCGGCAGCTTCAATAGCGCAGTATTCGCCAAGGCTTAATCCTGCAGTTACATCTGGATGAAGTCCCATCTCCTCTACCACCTTCTCCATGGCAAGACAGGTAGTGACCAGTGCAGCCTGTGTATATTCAGTCAGGTCAAGCCTGTCATTTTCTTCAAAGCAAAGTGCTTTCATATCCAGATCCAGCCACTCACCGGCAGAGTCGAAAACATCCTTTGCTGTATCGTATTTCTCATAAAAATCTTTTCCCATTCCGGCCTTCTGTGCACCCTGGCCCGGAAAGATGAATGCTGTTTTTCCCATTTATTATTCCTCCACAAGAAAACTGTTTTTCTTTACAGTCTCTTTTGTCTCTCTGATCAGTCTTGCCATCAGCTCCTTACAGGTCGGTACATCCTTTACCATACCTGCGATCTGTCCGGACATAACGCTTCCGGTTTTTACATCGCCGTCAACAACAGCCTTCCTGAGGCCACCAAGTGTCAGCATTTCCAGTTCTTCAAAGGATGCACCTGCAGCTTCTTTCTCCAGATATTCCTTTGTCATAGGGTTTCTTAAGGTACGGACCGGATGACCTGTGGTACGGCCGGTTACTCTTGTGTCGATATCCCTAGCTTTCAGAAGGAATTGTTTGTAATTCTCATGTACGTGACATTCCTCTGTTGCCACAAATCGGGTTCCCATCTGTACGGCTTCTGCACCCAGCATAAAGGCTGCCGCGATCCCACGACCGTCTGCAATTCCACCTGCTGCAATTACCGGGATCTTTACTGCATCCACGACCTGCGGTACCAGCGCCATAGTGGTTGTCTCACCGATATGTCCGCCGGACTCGGTTCCCTCTGCTACCACTGCATCTGCGCCACAGCGCTCCATTCTTCTTGCAAGAGCTACAGATGCAACAACCGGGATCACCTTTACTCCGGCAGCTTTCCATGCTTCCATGTATTTTTCCGGGCTTCCGGCACCGGTTGTTACTACCTTGATCCCTTCTTCTACTACGATCTTCGCAACCTCATCGGCACTTGGACTCATCAGCATGATGTTTACACCAAAAGTCTTATCTGTCAGTTTTTTCGCCTCACGGATCTGCTCACGCACCCACTCTGCCGGTGCGTTTGCCGCTGCGATCAGTCCCAAGCCGCCTGCCTCGGATACTGCTGCCGCAATGTGATGATCTGCCACCCAGGCCATACCGCCCTGGATGATGGGATATTCAATACCAAGTAATTCTGTAACTTTTGTTTTCATCTTTTACCTCCGGAAAATTAAATCAAGCGGATAAAAGCATCCGCGGTTTATTTGGATCAAGCGGATAAAAACATCCGCATTCACTACGTAGCCTTATTTTAACAATTCATTAACAGGGGCTTTAATACTCGATCAGGCTTGCTCCGTACGTCAGTCCGCCGCCGAAGCCTGCAAGGACCATTCTGTCACCCCGCTGCAGTTTTCCACTTTTTTTCATCTCATCCAGGAGGATAAGAATACTTGCGGAAGAAGTATTGCCGTATCTGTCCATATTCATAGGGAACTTGGAAATGTCTTCGCCCAGCCGCCTTGCTGCAGAACGGATGATGCGCTCATTTGCCTGGTGGAGAAGATAATAACTGATATCTTCACAGGAAACCTGCTCTCGGGAAAGAAGCTCCTTCACAGCCTCCGGTACCTTGCTCACGGCAAAGCTGAACACTTCCTTTCCGTTCATCTGTATGTAGGTTTCCTTTGCCTTCGGATCATTTTCATAACGGATCTGATTTCTGCTCTGTAAGGTAAGTGCACCGCCTTTTTTTCCAATGGAATGGGTTACCTGTGCATAGCTTCCACCCTCTTCTGCTCTCAGCACGACTGCTCCCGCACCATCCCCGAAAAGAATGCAGGTGCCACGATCTGTCCAGTCCGTTAAACCGGACAGTTTTTCCGCTCCGATCACAAGGGCATTCCTATATATTCCCTGGGCCAGGTATGCCTGCGCAGTGTTCAGTGCCAGAAGAGATCCTGTGCAGGCGCCGTTCAGATCAAAGCAGGTAGCCTTTTCCGCTCCGAGCCGCTCCTGCACCCCACATGCCACACAGGGCATGATCTCTGTTGGAGAAATGGTTGCCACAAGGATCAGATCGATTTCTTCTGCCTTCATTTCTGCGTCTTCCAGAGCTTTTAATGCTGCCCCCGCTGCCATCGTCACAGTATCTTCGTCCTCTTTTGCAATATGTCTCTGTACCACACCGGTTCTTTCCCGAATCCACTGATCACTGGTTTCCACCATCTTTGCCAGATCGTTGTTATCCCACACTCTGTCCGGTGCCCACGAACCGGTTCCACATATTTTACCTGTCATATTTTTCTCCATGATATCTGTCTTAAATCAGTCTGTATAAATCTGTACTGCTGTTCTCTGAATTATCTTTTATCTTAAAATATTTTGATTATCAAATTATATCATCATAAAAGTATTTGTCAAGAAGGAATTTTTGAGCATCCTTTTATGAAAAAAATAACAGCTGCCCCAGGCGTGGAGTATTGGTCTCTCCTCTGTCCTGTGACAGCTGTCTTATTTTTTTCAGACAGGTATTGTATTTATGGTTATTGCATTTATAGTTATTGCCTTCATAGTTTTACTTCATCACCCACTGTACCAGGCACACCACACCAATCTGCACCAGCAGTATCACCGGTACACCAATTGCAAATCTGGCTTTTCGGGTTTTGTGGTGAAAAAATCTCATGCCAAGGATCGCCCCGACGCTGCCACCGATGACAGCACTTAAGATCAAGGTCTTCTCCGGGATCCGCCATTTATTACGACGGGCTTTCTGCTTGTCAACTCCGAAAAGCACAAAGGCCAGGATATTGACTGCAAGCAGATAATAATATATGTAATCATTCATGATAGCTCCCTCCAGGCTCTGTGTCCTGTATTTCGGACAGTAACCGATTTATGTATTCATTGCAGTTTGATGATCAGCACCGGTATGGGCGGATCATTAGGCCGGTTTGCATATTCCGACAGGATCACCAGATATTTATGAGGATCCAGCTGACGGATAAACGCAAGCATCTCATCCCGTTCCTGATATCCTGTATCCCCGCCACTGTAAATACAAAGTGTCATAAGTCCGCCCTTTTTCAGAAGCTTAAGTCCGCTTTCCACCGCTCTTATGCTGCTGTCTGCTCTGGTCGCCACCGAATGGTCTCCGCCGGGAAGATATCCCAGATTAAAGGTGATGCAGGACACGGTTTCTTCTTCTGCATAAACATCCATATTCTCATGAGACTCCAGAAGAAGCTGATAATTTTCCGGACAGTTATCTCTTTTCAGTCGCTCCTTCGTATGTTCCAGTGCCTGCTTCTGAATGTCAAAAGCCAGAACCCGTCCTCTTTTTCCTGCAAGCTGGCTTAACAGAGCCGTGTCATTGCCATTTCCCATTGTTGCATCGATACAGATGTCTCCCGGCATGACCTGCTGCCGTATAAAATGCTGCATGTATGCAGTGATCTGAAGATTTTTCATTTAAAAATCCTTTCAAAATTCTCTTACAGTTCATGATAATACGGACAGATATCCTCATAATGTCCATCCTTCATACGGAACCCCTTCGGGATCACGCCAAGCTGAGTAAATCCAAGTCTCTCATAAAGATGTCTTGCAGGAACATTGCAGGACACAACCGCATTAAACTGCAGGACACCAAAACCATGCTCTTTTCCCCGGGTCAGACAGTCGGATACCAGCTTTTCTCCAATGTGAAGTCCTCTGGAATCTCTGCTTACCGCATAGCTGGCGTTACAGATATGACCGCATCTTCCGATATTATTCGGATGAAGAATGTAAAGTCCGTAAACTTTTCCGCTTTCCGCATCTACTGCTGCAGCTGTATAGGTCTGTTCTGAAAAAAAAGCTTTTCCTGTCTCTTCGTTAAGGCATTCTTCCTGTGGAAAAGCCACACCGTCTTCTACAACCTCATTCCATATCCGGATCAGATCCGGAAGATCTTTTTCTTCGTATTTTCTTACTGTAACATTCATGATGATCTTCTCCTCTATTTAAGCAGCTCCACATTCCGTCCATTTCTTTGGATCACACCCTCATCCGAAAGATTTTTGATCTCCCGCATCATGGCACTACGGTCCACACTTAAGTACTGGGCCAGTGCAGTATAGGACATGGGCAGCTTGAATTTCCCGGCATTTTTTTCCGCAGCCAGAGAATGCAGATAGGCTATCAGCTTCTTTCTGGTGGAGGATCGTGAAAGCATGTATATCCGATCCGTCTGCTGCCTGGAACGGAGGGCTGTCATCTGCAGAAGATTACTGACCATCTGGCTGTGATGATGACAGGCATTTTCACAGCGCTTGATCACATGCTCATAATCAATAAACAGCACCTTCGTCACGGTAGTAGCACATACATAATAATGCTGGGAATCTGACGGAAGCAGAAACGGTTCGCCAAATACACTGTCCCTATTCAGTTCATCGATGACATACTCATTTCCATCCTCGTCACAGCAGTAGAGAACTGCTCTTCCCTCCTGGATCAGACCGATCTTTTTCATGGAGCTGGAATATTCCATGATGGTTTCTCCATTCTGAAAAACTTTCTCCCGGACTTTAAAGCAGACACGCATTCTTTCCTGTTCTTCGGGCAAAATATCCGTAAATAAAGTGATATGCTCCATAAATTTTCCTCCCACCGGCAAAATACTCTTCCGCATATCTGTACTTTCCTCTTTGTATACAAGACTATGTAAGAGGACTCTCAAAGCAACTATCCGCATTTTATTTTGCTGCATGTTTCTGATTTTATACCAGCACGAAAAAAATGTAAAGTCTGGAAATTTTTCCTGTTTTGTTGTATTTGCAACAGTTTTTGCCATCAATTTCTGTTATATTTTTATCAAAGTTAAGAAACAAACAAATCACTGAAGCATATAAATAAATCCACCATAGAAAGAAAAGAGGAATCGCTCATGAAAATCACAGATACCATCAAATATGTAGGCGTTAATGATCATCAGGTTGACCTTTTTGAGGGCCAGTACAAAGTGCCGAACGGCATGTCCTACAACTCCTATGTGATCCTGGACGAAAAAATTGCGGTTATGGATACGGTAGATGCAAATTTTACTCACGAATGGCTTGATAATATCCAGAAAGTTCTGGGTGACCGGAAACCGGATTATCTGATCGTACAGCATATGGAACCGGATCACGCAGCCAACATCGCAAACTTCCTGAAGGCTTATCCGGACACCATCGTTGTTTCCAACAAAAAAGCCTTCGCCATGATGCAGAACTTCTTTGACCTGGATCTGGAAGGTCATCAGATCATCGTAGATAACGGCGGAACCCTTTCCCTTGGAAAACACGATCTGACTTTTGTATTTGCACCGATGGTTCACTGGCCGGAGGTTATGGTCACTTATGACAGCACAGAAAAGGTTCTTTTTTCCGCAGACGGCTTCGGAAAATTCGGTGCCCTGGATGCAGAGGAACCATGGGACGATGAGGCAAGAAGATACTATATCGGCATCGTTGGAAAATATGGTGTGCAGGTGCAGAACCTTCTGAAAGCAGCCGCAGCTCTGGATATCCAGACCATCTGCCCGCTCCACGGACCGGTTCTTACTGAAGATCTTGGACATTATATTAGCCTCTATGATACCTGGTCTTCCTACACACCGGAGGATGACGGAATCGTGATCGCCTACACTTCTGTATACGGTCATACAAAAATGGCCGTTCAGCAGCTGGCCGATAAATTCCGCAGCAAAGGATGTCCAAACGTTGTTGTCTATGATCTTGCAAGAGACGATATGTCCCAGGCACTGAGCGATGCTTTCCGTTACTCCAAGCTGGTTCTCGCAACCACCACATATAATGCAGGCATCTATCCGTTTATGAACGACTTTATTACCCGACTGACAGAGCACAACTTCCAGAACCGCACGGTAGGACTGATTGAAAACGGAACCTGGGCACCGCTGGCAGCGAAGGTTATGAAAGAAATGCTTTCCAAATGCAAAAAGATCAGCTGGCTGAATACCACAGTTAAGATCATGTCTGCAGTAAACGAAGAAAACCGCAGGCAGATGGAAGCTATGGCTGATGAGCTCTGCCAGGAATACATTGCAAAAAGCGATGATCTTGCCAACAAGAATGATATGACTGCTCTGTTCCGCATCGGTTACGGCCTCTATGTGGTAACCTCCAACGATGGCAAAAAGGACAACGGTCTGATCGTCAATACCGTTACACAGCTTACCGACAACCCATATCGCGTGGCTGTCAACATCAACAAGGCAAACTACTCTCACCACGTGATCCAGCAGACCGGTATCATGAACGTAAACTGCCTGTCCACAGATGCTCCGTTCTCTGTTTTTGAGCAGTTCGGCTTCCAGTCCGGCAGAAGCACCGATAAATTTGCCGGACAGAAAGTAAACCACTCCGACAACGGCCTGGTATTCCTGGACAAATATATCAATGCTTTCATGTCCCTGAAGGTAGAAAACTATGTGGATCTCGGCACTCACGGAATGTTCATCTGCAGCGTCACAGAGGCCCGTGTCATGAGCGATCAGGATACCATGACTTACACCTACTACCAGAAACATGTAAAGCCAAAGCCACAGACCGAAGGCAAAAAAGGCTGGGTATGCAAAGTCTGCGGATACATCTATGAAGGCGATGAACTTCCGGAAGATATCATCTGCCCGCTGTGCAAGCATGGCGCTGTGGATTTTGAGCCGATCGAAGGATAAGACTGAAATCCCCATAAATTGATTTAATCCGGTTACAGCTCCCTTATTTTTACAAATTATAAACCACAAAAAAGACAGGCTTCTGAGGTTGCCTGTCTTTTTTGTATTATCATCCAATGTCTTCTCAGCGTCTTTCACCAAATTTATTCTTACAGCAGATCAGACACTCACGCTCTGTATTTCTGCAGGAATCCTGAAATTTACGGATTATATGTCTTTCATTTATTTCATCAGTCTGATAACCTGCTCTGCAGTATCTGCCAGATTCTGCTTTGCATTCTCATTTTTCATGGCCTCCTCCAGAGTTACCACTCCGCGGAGGATCGGGAAAAAGGCATCGATCCCTGCATCGTTGCAGGCTCTTGCGTCACGCTGTACGGCACCTGCAAAGGCGATCACTTTTTTGCCATATTTCTTTGCAAGCTTTGCAACACCTACCGGCGCTTTTCCCATGGCTGTCTGTCCATCCATACGTCCCTCACCTGTGATCACAAGATCCGCGTCTTTGATGTAGTCCTCAAGTTTTGTCTCATCCAGCACGATGTTGATCCCGGATTCCAGGACTGCATCGGTAAAGGTCAGGAATGCAAATCCCATTCCGCCGGCAGCACCTGTTCCCGGATACTTTGCATCTGCTTTCGGAAAACGCTCCTTTGCAAGCTCTGCGTAAGCACCCAGCCACTGATCCATGTCCTGGATCATCTCCGGCGTAGCACCCTTCTGCGGTCCGTAGATGGAACTGCATCCAAGCTCTCCGCAAAGAGGATTTGTGACATCGCAGGCAACACGAAATTTACATTCTGCAAGCTCCGGGATCACATAGGCATCTGTGATCTCTGTGATGTCTTTCAGGCCTCTTGCTCCCGGAAGGACCTGCTTTCCGTTTTTATCCAGAAATGCATAGCCAAGTGCCTGAAGCATTCCCACACCACCGTCATTGGTGGCGCTTCCGCCGATACCCACAATAAATCTGCGGCAGCTTTTTTCGATGGCGTCCTTGATCACCTCACCGACACCGTAGGTTGTGGTATAAAGAGGATTTCTTTTTTCGTCCGGCACCTGCGTGATCCCTGCTGCACCAGCCATTTCGATCACTGCAGTCTTTGTGCTTTCGATGATGCCATACTCACAGATCACCGGCTCGCCAAGAGGCCCCGTAACCTTTACGTGCTCTGTTTTTCCGTTCATTCCTGCGACAAGGGCTTCCACGGTTCCCTCTCCACCGTCTGCCAGTGGTCTTACCTGAACTTCTGCGTCCGCATCCACACGATGGATACCTTCAGCAGCTGCAAAGCCTGCCTCCATGGATGTCATACTGCCCTTAAAAGAATCGATCGCTGTTACTACCTTCATTTTATTTTCCTCCTGTATGATTTTTATGTAAAGCTGATATCCGTACTCTCCGTTCTATCATTCCGTGTACCGGAAACGTGAAATGTTCATTTACGTGTCAGGCGGATATTTTCTGCGCAGCTCTGCAGCCAAATAACTGTTCTGCTGTTTGGTTATCAGCTGTCCCCGGATGAAAAGAACCTTCTGTGAACTTATTTTTCCCTGGAAATGTCTCTGGCTGATGCCGCAGAGAAGCTTTTTCTCCACAAAAATACTCTTCAATATAAATTAAACCACATTTATAAAAAATGTGGTCTCAATCCCCGAAAATTCCGGGACGCTGTTCTGTTGTATCTGGCACTGGAGCTGGAATGAACCGGCTATTTCACTATTCTCTCACATGAAAGCCAAACTCCTCCTCCAGTGGGATTTCCCTTGCTTCAATCCCCTCGATCTCCACAAAGCTCTGCTGAGAAAGGCGCTCTACCATCTCCCGGATTTCTTCTCTGGTTCCCTGTACTTCCATTTCCACACGATCATCCCAGAGATTCCGTACCCAGCCGGTCAGTCCCATGGACTGTGCAATATAATAGGAGCGGTAACGAAAGCCTACTCCCTGTACTCTTCCTGAAAAATAAAAATGTTTCCGAATCTTTTCCATCTGGCACCTCATATTTTCTGTCTTAACTATTCTGTCTCTGTATCTCCACCCGAAATTCTCCCGCATCCGCCGCAGGAATATCATAACCAGATTATATAATATTTCTTTATAAATTGTAAAGTTATATCCTTCTATCTATTGGAAACTATAATCATCTGCGTTATAATGGTTTTTATCAGAATAAAAAGAAATTTACTTTCTTTTGCAGAAAATATTTTCAACAAAATTTAACATCAGGAGGTAATGATCATGAATGAAAGCATCAAAAATCTGTTAGAGCGCAGAAGCATCCGCGCCTACAAAAAAGAGCTTGTTCCGAAAGAAACTCTGGATACGATCCTGGAAGCGGGAGAATATTCCCCCAGCGGCATGGGACAGCAGAGCACTCTTATGGTAGTGACACAGGATCCGGAGCTGGTTGCAAGGCTTTCCAAAATGAACGCAGCTGTTATGGGCAGCACCTCAGATCCGTTCTACGGCGCCCCAACTGTGATCATTGTCTTTTCCGACAGCAAAATGGGCACCTGTGTGGAAAACGGAAGTCTTGTGATGGGAAATCTCATGAATGCCGCACATGCTCTCGGCGTGGACTCCTGCTGGATTCACCGTGCAAAAGAAGTTTTTGACTCCGAGGAAGGAAAAGAGCTGAAGAAGCAGTGGGGTGTTCCAGAGGAATATATCGGCGTAGGCCACTGTGTTCTTGGATACCGTGACTGTGAGTATCCAACAGCCAAACCGCGTAAGGATGGTTTTGTGATCCGTGTGTGATCGGCTTGCAGAATAAAATTTCCACTGCCAAAAACTTTTAATGTAAATAAAAATCTGACAGATTCCTGCATGATACGCATCGCTACGTATCTGAGAATACACAGGGAAACACCCCTCCGGTATCATAAATACCAGAAGCTTTTCCCGTCTTCTCCGGCAGTGATCTGTCAGATTTTATTTTCTCTTATTTCAGTGCTTTATCCTTATATCTGGAAATCTCCTCCAGATATTTTTTCCCAAGGGCACTGATGTTAACACCCTTTCTGGCAACATAACCGATTGTCATGATCTCATCGGAATCCAGCTTCACAGCACAGTAATCGGAACCATTAAGATCCTCACAGATAATACCGGAGCATAAGGTATATCCATTCAGTCCTACCATCAGGTTCAGCATAGTAGCCCTGTCATCGGCTTTGATCAGCCGTTTGTATTCATAGGTGCTCAAAACCTCCTCAGCAAAATAAAAAGAGTTATTTCCTCCCTGTTCAAAGGACAGACACGGATATTCCTTCAGTTCTTCCAGCGTGATCTTCTCACGCTTCGCCAGAGGATGCCCCTTCCACATATAAACGTAGATCCGACAGTTGAGAAGTTCGTGAAACTCCAGACCATACTCGTGAAACATTTTTGTAAGTACCTTACGGTTAAAATCATTTACGTAGAGGATCCCGATCTCACTCTTGAAATTACGGACATCCTCGATGACCTGATGCGTCTTGGTCTCGTGGACCGCAAATTCGTACTCATCCATGCCGAATTGCTTTACCAGCTCCACAAAGGCATTAACTGCAAAGGTATAATGCTGCATGGAAACACTGAATTTTTTGCGTGACTGTTCCTTGGAAATATATTTGGCTTCCATCAATTCGTACTGTTCCACCACCTGCCTTGCATACCCCAGAAATTCTTCGCCTGCAGGCGTTACGGCGATTCCTCGGTTCGTTCTTCGGAAGATCTCAACACCGGTTTCTGCTTCCAGCTCCCGGATTGCCGTGGAAAGACTGGGCTGAGAAATATAAAGGCTTTTTGCTGCCTCGTTCATAGATCCGGCTTTTGCAATTGCTATGGTATATCTGAGCTGTGCCAGAGTCATCTTTCTGCCTCCCCGTTTCTTGTTCCGGCTTTCTGTTCCTCTTCAGGCAGATCCGGCAACAAGCATCCTTTATCTTTTTATTTAAGGTAGTTCTTATCTACATATCCTTCTTTTCCAAGCTTCGGAACATATACATACCAGTAAGTACTGTCTTTCTTCTCAATGACTTCTACCGTATCTCCGTTATTCAGCTGGGCGATCTCATTGTCCTTGTCATACGCCTTTGTACTGCGCAGAGCCAGATAGCCGCTTTCCACTTTAACAGTCATGGATGGAGTTGTCGTACCTGAGCCTCCGGTAAGATAGTTCCTGTCAACATAACCGGTCTTATCCAGCTGCGGAACATATACATACCAGTACTGATCGTTGCTGGTGTCCTTCACCTGAACCGTGTCACCGGTATTCAGCTGTCCGATCTCATTGCTTTCATTATAGGCTGCCTTGTTGCGAAGGGCAAGATAACCAGTTTCTACTTTAACTGTCCACAGACCACTGTTGTAAATATACCGGTTATCCACATATCCGGATTTATCAAGCCCCGGAGCATATACGTACCAGTAAGTAGAATCACTGCTGTCCTTTACAAGAACGACATCTCCGGTATTCAGACGTCCGATCTCGTTACTGTCATTGTAAGCTGCGGTACTTCGAAGAGCCAGATAGCCTTTTTTTACCTTTACTGTCCAGGAATCGTTGGAAGCTGTGGCGTTCTCTGCTATCTGGATATAGTTTTTGTCCAGATATCCGGATTTATCCAGTCTTGGCACGTATGCATACCAGTAGGTAGCGTCCTTCCGATTTGTAACTTCCACAAGATCTCCTGTATTCAGCTGTCCGATCTCATTGCCTTTGTCAAAAGCCTTCTCACTCCGGAGAGCCAGGTATCCATCTGTGACTTTGACTTTAAAAGTGGTTCCTGCTGCTGCCTTTGCCTCCCGGATCGTCGCCGGAAAAGCTGCTGCCAGTATAAGTGTCAGAAGTACCAGCCTTTTTACTGCCTTTATATGGGACAGAAGAGTTCTTTTTCTCATATTATACGCCTCCTTTTCTTTTTTGGATCTTTCTCTGATCTGCGGCTCTCTCTGTTTTTTATTTACTGAGCAGACCGCACCGGAATTTATGGTAGTATTATATCATATTTTCAGCTGATAGCTGTAAGAATCACATCTCTTATTGCAGTCCAAAATGTTCTTTCCCACAATGCAGGTATTGACACTTTTAATTAGTAGTGTTATATTACATGTAGAACAAGATAAAAGTAATGCCCCCGGGATTTTTCCCGGGGAATTTTATACGCATACGTTCAATATATGACAGTCCGGGAGATCTGTCCTCTGAGAGGACAGATCGATCATCCGGGACGCTGCAGACTATAATATAAGGGAAGGTGAATACCATGGCAGTAAAAAGAGATTATTACGATGTTCTGGGCATTGACCGGAACGCAGATGAAAAAACAATAAAAAAAGCCTATCGTAAACTGGCCAAAAAATATCATCCGGATACAAACGCCGGTAATGCAGATGCCGCAGATAAATTTAAAGAAGTAAACGAAGCCTACGATGTCTTAAGTGATCCAAAGAAGAAAAAAATGTATGATCAGTTTGGTCATGCCGCATTTGAAGCAGGAGCTGATCCTGGAGCCGGCGCAGGTGCCGGTGGATTCGGCGGATTCCAGGGTGGCGGCAATGGCAGCTATCAAGAATTTCATTTTAACGGTGAAAATATGGACGATATTTTTGGTGATATCTTCGGAAATATGTTCCACGGCAGTCACGGCGAAAGCCGCGGTTTCGGCAGCAATGGCACATATGAGCATTTCACCGGTAACGGTGGCGGCTTTCACAGTGGATTTGGCGGAAGTGGCTTTCACAGTGGCAACGGCTTCGGCGGATTCCATCAACAGGATTTTCCGCAAAAAGGCTCTGATGTGAAGGCCAGCATCAACGTTACCTTTGATGAGGCAGCTTTTGGTGCAGATAAAAGGATCTCTCTGTCCGGTCCGGACGGAAGCTCCGGTGCACCGCAGACACTTCAGATTCATATTCCAGCAGGTATTGATACCGGCAAGAGTATCCGTCTGAAAGGAAAAGGCATGCCCGGAACCGGCGGCGGTGAGCCTGGTGACCTTCTTCTGAAGGTTACCGTAGGAACACGTCCTGGCTATGAACGAAAGGGATCGGATGTTTATACCACCATTTCTATTCCTTACACAACCGCTGTTTTCGGCGGTGAAGCCACCGTTCCCACCCTTTACGGAAATGTTATCTGTAAGATCAGGGAAGGTATGCAGTCCGGTTCCAAGATCCGCCTGAGAGGAAAAGGCATTGTTTCCATGAAGAACCCTTCCGTCCGCGGTGATCAGTATGTAACCATTCAGATCCAAGTTCCTCAGAATCTGAATTATTCCGCAAAAGAGAAACTCCATGAATATGCAAAGGCCTGTGGACTGGAACGGAGTAATGCCACCGGATCACATGTAGCATAAAAGTTAAAATAAAAGAGTATCACAAAGCTCATCACTATCAATGAGTTCCTGTGATACTCTTTTTTGATTTTAAAGTAAGATCTGATATAGCTTATGACAGCGTCATATCTCCATCTTTCACCCATCCGAGCTTACGTACAAACATATTGATCAACGGGCAGAGAACTGCCGGGAGAATAAAAGAGATCAGAAAAAGTCCTGCCCAGTCCATAGCTGTAACAGCTGTCTTGGTTCCTTCTGCAATATCATTCATCCATCCTGTATACACACCGATCTGACCTACAAAACCGCAGGTACCCATTCCTGAGGATACAGCAGTTCCGTTCATCTGAAGCCTGAACAAGCAGGTTGCAATAGGTCCTGTGATAGCAGATGTTACGATCGGAGCGATCCAGATTCTTGGATTTCTGACGATATTTCCCATCTGGAGCATGGAAGTTCCGATTCCCTGAGAGACAAGACCACCCCATTTGTTTTCCCTGAAGGACATGACCGCAAAACCTACCATCTGCGCACAGCAGCCCGCTACTGCAGCGCCGCCTGCCAGTCCGGTAAGTCCCAGAGCCGCGCAGATCGCAGCAGAAGAGATCGGCAGCGTTAGTGCGATTCCAACAAATACAGAAACCAAGATTCCCATAAAGAATGGCTGCAGATCTGTTGCCCACATGATCACGCTTCCTACCTTCATGGCAGCTTTTCCAAGAGCCGGTGCCCACCATGCGGAAAGACCTACGCCCACACCGATGGTTACAAGAGGCGTTACAAGGATATCGATCTTTGTTTCCTTTGAAACTGCCTTACCGATCTCAGCTGCAACAATGGCAACAAACAGTACAGCCAGAGGACCGCCTGCTCCGCCAAGTGCGTTGGAGGCAAATCCAACGGTGATCAGCGAAAACAATACCAGCGGCGGGCAATGCAAGGCGTAACCGATGGCTACTGCCATGGCAGGGCCGCTCATGGCAGATGCCAGAGAACCTACTGTATACTGGGTATCATTGACTGTGGCAACTGCCATAGTCAGAAACGGAATGTGAAACTGTGTGCCAATGGTGTTGATGATCGTACCGATCAGCAGGGAACAGAAAAGTCCCTGTGCCATAGCTCCCAGTGCATCGATACCATATCTCTTCAGAGAGATCTCGATATCCTTCCGTTTTAGAAATGCTTTGAATTTTTCCATTTTTAAACTCTCTCCTTACCCTGATCCGCTTCCTGCCGGATCAGTTCCTTTATTTGCAAAAAGCCTCGCTTACTTTCTCAAGTTCCTCGCGGATGGAAATATGCTGCGGACATACTTCCTCACACTGTCCGCATTTTATACATTCATCTGCACGCTTTCTGCCATGACTGACTACCAGCCAGTCTTCCTGATGCGCTGCGGCGGCTTTATTTCCGTACAATGTCAGATAATTCATTGCTGTAAAAGAACCGGAAATTCCAATTTCCATCGGACAGACCTTTGCACAGTAGTTACAGGTTGTACATGGGATCAGAGGAATTTTGCTCATAGCCTCTCTTGCCTTATCAAGAGTCTCCTTCTCACTGTCAGTAAGGCCATTGAAATCCTTCATAAAGGAAAGGTTATCCTCCATCTGTGCAACATTGCTCATTCCGGAAAGTACGGTGATCACGCCTTCCAGATTTGCCGCAAAACGGATTGCCCAGGATGCTGTGGATGCTTCCGGCTCTGCTTCCTTCAGAAGCTTTTCCACTGCTTCCGGCGGAGTTGCAAGCATGCCGCCTTTTACAGGTTCCATGATAATGACCGGTTTTCCATGTTTTCTGGCTACCTCGTAGCAGGCTCTTGACTGGATCACCGGATTTTCCCAGTCTGCGTAATTGATCTGCAGCTGTACAAATTCCATTTCCGGATGTGCAGTGAGAAGTGCATCCAGCTCCTCCGGTGTGGAGTGGAACGAAAATCCTGCATGTCTGATCAGACCGGCTTCCTTCTGTTCATGGATCCAGTCCCATAAACCGTACTTATCAAAATATTTTGTTCTGTGCTCTCCAAGATTGTGGAGAAGATAAAAGTCGAAATATCCTGCCTTTGTTCTCTCCAGAGATGTTTTAAACTGTGCAAGAGCTTCATCTCTTGTCTTGCAGTTGATCCAGGCTGCCATCTTGGTGGCTAACTGATATTTTTCTCTCGGATAACGCTCTACCAGCGCTTCGCGGATAGCATCTTCGCTTCCTGCATAAGCCCATGCTGTATCAAAATATGTAAATCCGGCTTCCATAAATTTGTCCACCATGACTTTGGTCTGCTCCACATCGATCACACCTTCTGATTTCTGCGGAAGTCTCATAAGGCCAAAACCAAGTTTTTTGATCTCTTCACCTAAATATGCCATATCTTTCTCCCTTCTTATTACATACCGGAAAATTCCTCATATCATCTGATATATCACCGGATAAGCAATATTTCTGACACAGATATCTCCCGGACCGTTATATTTTTGCCGCAGAAAAACTGCGTTTCTCCTATTATAACGATATTTTTCCTGGCGGTAAACCTTTTTCTTTTACAAGTGTCAAGACAACGCCAGGATATAAAAAACAGCTGCCGCACGTTTATTGCACGGCAACTGTCTTTTGTCCTATCAGTTCATCTTTGTTCTTTACACCTCAGATCAAATATTTTAAACTGATATTACTTATAATAACCATATATCGAAAGGCAGAAAACTCTCATGAAAAACAAGCAGGTCATGAACCGCCAGACTTCGTCAAAAGAACTTCATCTTATTTCCTGCGGCTGGGAAAAATGTACACCGGAACAGTCCTATGGTCCAGGTGTACGGCGGTATTACACCATTCACTTTGTGCTGAGCGGGCAGGGATATTTCTATATGAACAACCGGAAATATACCTTGAAAGCCGGACAGTGCTTTTTCATTCCTCCTATGACCAGTTCTCTCTACAAAGCGGAACCTTCTGATCCCTGGACTTACATCTGGATCTGCTTCAATGGAGAAAATGCTCCCATACTTTGTGAACACTGTCATCTTACTGAAGAAACTCCGGTCCAGCAGCTAAATTCGGTTCTTCCCTATCAGGAAACCATTCTTGAAATGATGACTCACCCGCAGCTGACGCCCTCCAGTGAAGCCTATATCCAGAGTGGTCTTTACCGGATCATCGCCATGCTGGAGGAAGAATTTCATGCTTCCTACACGACCATGGAATCCAATGAGAATTTTTACATCACACAGGCTGTTGATTACATCAAAAAAAGTCCGCTACAGAATATCACTGTGACAGATGTTGCTGACTATCTCCATATCAGCCGCAGCCACCTTTACGGACTTTTTAAAAAACATCTTGGAACCACACCCCAAGCATTCCTGACTTCAGCCAAGATCATCAACGCCCGGGAGCTTCTGACCATCACGGATATCCCTGTCTCCAGCGTGGCGTTCTCCTGCGGATATCAAAATCCATTTGCCTTTTCCCGTGCCTTCAAAAAAGAAACCGGCATGACGCCACGGGAATACCGGGAAAAATATCATCATGCCGAGGATCTTCTGGATTGCTGAACCACTTTTCCTGATTTACGGAACAACTACCTTGGCATTATAGTATTCCACCGCAGCATCCATGGTCGGACCTTCGTTGTCAAACCAGTCATAAGTGATAGTTTCGCCGTTTTCTCCCCATACCTCCGGGCAGTCGATTTCTTCCCAGTCCATCGGAACAAAATGCTCTTTCTGTTCTGATGCACGCAGCATGATCTGATGCAGCTCCTCAAATTCCTCCGGATTCAAAACTCCAGGTTTTGCGGATACAAACAGTGGTGTACCGCTCTTTGCAAGAACGTCTGCCCACTGACGATTTTTCTCCCATGGGATCATTCCGAAAATACCGACACAGTCTGCATCAATATGGTAAAACGTATTGTGCTGCGGAAGACGGAATGCCAGCGTATTTACGCCCATTCGTCTGGTACGCTCCCAGATACGTCCGCTGGTATCGTCACCGGTCCGGTTCAGATGCATCAGGCCTGCGCCGAGATGTCCGATGGTATTGCAGCCGATGATCACTGCGTTGTTGCTCCGGGAAGCATCATAAATCTCCTGATAAAGCATTTTTACGATTTCTGCGCTGGTTTTGGTCTGATCATAAAAATGCCATTTCTCCATGGAATTGTCTCTTAAATTCGCCTCAAATCCCCATTTCCCAAAGAGATCAAAGGTAGAAAAATCATGCTTGATCAGCGTGTATCCCCAATCACAGATCCTCTCGATATCTTTACGGATATATTCCAGTGCATCCGGGTGGGACGGATCGAGACAGTCATTATAGGAAATTCTCCACTCATTCGGGATATTCTCATCTTCATTAAGAAGCAGACGGACCCAGATACCCGGGCGGACACCTTTTTTCTCCAGCTTGTCTGCAAGACCTTTCATATCCGGAAATCTGTCATTGCCTTTTGTCCATGGTCCACCGTTGTATTCATCCAAGCGGTGATGTTCCTGCCAACAGTCATCAATGACCATGAACGGAGGATTTTTTACACCTTCGGTCAGTTTCAGGATATAATCGGTATCACTTAAGATCTCCTCTTCGGAGCTGTCACCGTAAGCATAGTACCAGTTATTGCTTCCATATACCGGAAACTCTGGGAAGATCGGATCTGCACACATTTTTTCACAGAATTTCTGTGCAGTTTCAAAAGTATCTGCTCCTTCTGCTTCCATGCAGACGATCTGTGCGGCACACAGCTTTCTTCCTTTCAGCTGTACTCCTGTATTTCCGCAGCGAACATCCAGAAACAAAGTAATTCCTTTGGTATCCACCTGCCAACAGCACATAGCAGAAGGACGGACCTTTACGCCAAAGCAGAGAACCTTCTCAGAAAGCTTCGCCAGAAAATACCATGGCAGATAACGGTTTCCGCTCATTCCATGCCATTCCGCATCACCATAGGTACGTTCCCAGGCATCTCCCAGAAATCTGGCTGATTTCGGGATCTTATAGTTCCATCTCAGCTTCACACATCTCACTGCATCCTCGGATGTGACAAATATATCCTCATGTTCACCTGCGTCCTGAAATTCCACAGTAGTTGCACCGGCAGCTACTGTCGTCTGCCCTCCCTGGCACACAAGTCTCTCCGCTTCTGTTTCCACTGTTACATAATCCGGTACCCCAAGCTTAAAATCTGCATATTTTTTCTGCATTATTCTCTCCTCCTGTACTTTTTCATTTACATTTTGCTTTACCTGCATACTCATGAATACTGTCTTTCTATCGTCTGTTCAACTCAGAAGAATGTACGAAAAATTTTTTTAATACATTTTGTCTATATGCCTTATTATATTGATTTTTTTGGTTTTTTCTATGCTTTAAAGTTATTATAACATTGCAGAATGTTCAATCTGCATAAGATTTTCAGTCCTTGTCCGATTCGCTTTTTAATATGAGAGCATAAAGGGCTAAAGGTGGAAATTAGTTTTTTCATTTTACGGAACACAAATTCTTCACAATTTTTTAGCACTCACCTATTGACTTTGCTAACAACATGTGTTATATTACATATAGAACAAAGGAGAAGATAAAAAAGAACTTCCAGATGTTCAGAATAAAACCAAACGATCACCACTGCGGAATAACCCGAAGTGGTAACTATATACCGGCAACAGTTGGATTTCTTGATCCACCGGAACGGCTTTTCAATTTGAAAGGAGAAATGACTTATGATGTTCCCGAGTGTATTTGGAGAAAACTTATTTGATGAGTGGATGGATGATTTTGGATTCAGAGATAATTTCTTTAGCGGAAAGAACCCTCTTTATGGCAAACATGCAAAAAATATCATGAAAACTGATGTACGTGAAACAGATAAAGGCTATGAGCTGGATGTAGATCTTCCAGGATTTAAGAAAGATGAAGTACAGGTACAGCTGAAGGATGGTTATCTTACCATCTCCGCTGCCAAGGGTCTTGACAAAGACGAGGAAGACAAGAAAGGCAATTATATCCGCCGTGAACGTTATGCCGGCAGCACAAGCAGAAGCTTCTATGTTGGTAATGGTGTAAAAAACGAAGATGTCCATGCAAAATTTGAGAACGGTGTTCTGAGACTTTCTATTCCGAAAAAAGCAGCTGAAGAGATTGAAGCTGATAAATATGTATCTATTGAAGGCTGATATTGACTCACTCTCACAGGGGGAGGATCCTTAGGGATTCTCCTCCTCTTTTTTATACGCAATAATACATATGACACTCTCTTTCCAATTTACTACGTACTCACAAGTACTTTCACTCTATAGTAATGATCCTATTGTCAAAGTTTTCATGATATTGGATATTTTTTAACAAATACGCTTGATTTTTTGAATATTTTTTATATATTTTGCATTATATTATTTCATTTTTTTGAAATTAATGGTATAATATGCACAGCTAATCGGATATTTGCAATCCGCATTCGGTTAAATAAATCTGTTTCGTAATCCTTCAGGATAATTCTCCTGAACAACCACGTAAAACACGATCACGACAGGAGGTTTTTATTATGGATCAGGACAACATCATAAAAATTTATGCACGCACTGACAACCGCATACAGCTTAAAATGATTCCGGGACACTTCGTAACATCCCAGTCCCATATCACACACTACCTGGATCTCACTACTATGAAATCCAGATGCGCTGAAGCACAGCGTATTGCATCCGCTCTCGCAGCAAATTACGAAGCATCCATTCCGGTAGACACCATCGTCTGCATGGACGGACTTGAAGTGATCGGTGCTTATCTCGCCGAAGAACTGACCAAAGCCGGCGTCCTTTCCATGAACGCACACCAGACCATCTACGTCATCACCCCTGAGTTCAACAGCACCGGGCAGATGATCTTCCGCGACAACTATGAACCAATGATCAATGGAAAAAACATCCTCGTCCTAAATGGTTCCATCACCACCGGATCCACATTGAACCGAGCTATCGAAAGCGTTCTGTACTATGGCGGTAAGATCCGCGGCGTGGCAGCCATCTACAGCAGTGTAGACAGTGTAGCCACACTCCCTGTCCACTCTATCTTTCAGGCCAGAGACATCCCGGACTATCACTCCTACCGCTCTGACAACTGCCCACTGTGCAAAAACCGCCAGAAGATCGATGCTATTGTCAGCAGTTACGGATATTCTGTATTATAAGATTCAGATCAATCAACGAATCCCCCATGGATAGCAAAACCAGTGGGGGATTCTCTTTATCTTTTCTTATTATAATTGATATTCTCTGTACATAGCTTCACGCATTTCTTTATCTGTAACAACCTTCTGAATCTCATTACCACGCTCATCAAGTATAAGCCTGTTGATCAGAACACTAAGTCGTTCTTCCCCCTGGGCCATTCCCTGAGCTATTCCCTGAGCCATTCCCTGGGCCATTCCCTGAGCCATTCCCTGAGCCATTCCCTGTTCTCGCCCCAGTGCTTCAGCCTGTTCCTTAGCTTCCGCCATCAGTCTTGCCCTTTTCTCAGATTCCAGTTCCAGAACATGTCCACCCATAATCTCACCTATTCCTTTCCGGACTTTCTCCTCATTTCTGAAAATATGATCAGATATCCGAGTTATCAGTCCAATCAGATCACTGAACAGTTCAGACCTTCCAGATTCAGTGATCTCTACCTCCAGTTTACTCCGGATCACTTCATATTCATTCAGTAATTCCTGAAAAAGTTGTGGATTCTCACTCATCTCATGCCCTCTTTTTTCATATCGCATGATATAAAAAGGAAGCAGCATAAGAAGACTCTTTTCAAATATCTTATCTTTTGTATAATTCTCTACTTTAATGGCAGGCACTCTGTACAAATGACATCCCCCATCCGGAAAAACCACATCCACTTCCAGAAAATCCGGCGTATTCCTACTATTTCTCAGATACAACACACAAGAACGTGGAAACTCCATCCGATACCTCCGTCCCTGCTTTCTGGCAAACTCAACAGCAGTTGCAAAATCATACTCTATCATCCGTACAGCCATTGTCGTGTCATCCGTACTCTGGCATTCTATATGATAAATCCTGTTTCCGATCAACAGCCGCGAATCCGTAATAATCTCACCATCCACCCGCTGATACTCGTTACGCAGCTGCACAATCTCCATATCAGCCGGGTATGATGTATGAAAAACATCATTGATCAAAGGCACGACCAGAAACGTCATTTTCTCCATCATAGTACGAAAAACATCATCAAAAATCGTATTATCTCTCAAACAATACTCCTTCTGGTATATACAATTATACCATCAACCAAACACTTCAGAAACCCTGTATACAGTTTTTATAAATATTTTTGAAAAAACGCTTCAGACATTGAAGCAAAAAGAAACCAAATAAATGGATAGATCTTATAAGATATACAAATCATACCACACATCCCACCACAACACCACAAAAACCCATCTCCAAATTTCGACACCACCTTCCAGCGTCCAGCAACGCACCGACATTCACAACCTCCCTCCAAACCACAAAGAATCTCAAGCTTCCAAACTACAGGCGTCCAGCAACGCGCCGACGCTCACAACCTCCCGGCAAACACATAGAATCTCAAGCTTCCAAACTACAGGCGTCCAGCAACGCGCCGACGCTCACAACC
>CAUEAK010000005.1:0-93024 GCA_958454115.1 Blautia wexlerae | reverse complement strand
TTAAGAATTGATTCAAAGAGTTTGATTAACGATCAACAAGCATGTATGTAGTTTTGAGAGTACAATGTAAAAGAATTTGTGGCCAACAGCCACTTTTTCTTGTATATAGGGGATTGGTCAAATGGTATGATAGGGGTCTCCAAAACCTTTGGTGGGAGTTCGATTCTCTCATCCCCTGCTCCTTAGGAGCCTGAAAGCCTTTAAAATCAAGGCATTCAGGCTCTTTTGTTTTGTCCAAAAAGGGCAGGGTACCAACTTTGGGGCCCTGCCAAAATCCAGACAAAAAGGAGGTTGCACGTCAAAGATTTCTTCCCCCGGTATGATTGCAAATTAGAACATTTTGAGCAAGAGATGGAAATGAATTACGATGAATTTGTGTCATATTTATTAAAGAAATATGGACCAGCTAAATATGATTATTTTACAAATGCTACTTGTAAAACTAAAAGTAAGCGAATTTCAAGAACTAAAGAAGGGTTATTTTGTCATCATATAGATGAAGATAAAGGCTATATGCTTTCGCGTACAGGATGTGCATTAGAACAACCGTTTGAGTACCAAAAAGCAGAACGTCTAGTTTATTGCAATTATATTGAGCATTTATTACTTCATATATTGATTGGAAAAAACGCTTTTTGGTCTAAACATCAAAAGTTAATTGCACCTAAGCAATTTTCTTATTTCATTGTTCCTGGTGTTTCTTATATTTGTTCAGAAATAAATTTATTGTATGATCAAAATGGAAGTTCTGTAGAATGGAGAAATAGATGTTTTAAAGAAATAGAAAACAATTTTGAAGATTATATTTACATATTAAATTCATTTATTCAATTTATAGTGGACAATTATTCTGGAAATATAAATCAAAAAGAAATTATGGTGGGACAACATCTTATCCACAAAGAGCTGGGAGAAGGTATCATTACTGATATAGATGGTGAAGAAATATTTTCGAAAGTGACTATTCAATTTGCAAATTGTAAGAAGGTCATTTATAGAGATCGGATTGATAAAGGAGATTATCATAAGGAAATAAGGAACATTAAAGAGAACCTTGCTTCCGATACATATAGTAATGTGATAATAAAATCTGTATATAATCGTTTAGTAGTAGAGTGAGGTTAAGAAACAAGGCGAAGCCGATACGCCGTAGGGAAGTTTTTGACGGAGCGTTTATAGATCGCTAACCAAAATTTATTAAGGAGTGTTGATATGTGTCAGGCTGTACAGGAAATGTGTGATGATGCAAGAGCAGAAGGCAGAACACAGGGGGGTACAGAGGGTGAAAGTATTGGGCTTCAGAAACAGGCGCTGCTTACAGCATAGAAAATGCTCAAAGACAGCAGATTTACACTGGAAGATATCTCTAATTTTTTCGGGTTGCCGCTGGATGAGATAAAGAAATTACAAATGAAATAACATTCTTAGAATTATGTAAACAAAACCAGGGGATTGCCACCAAGCAATCCCCTGAAATATTTCATACGAAATTATAAAATTATTTCGCTTCAGCTTCAGCGCCTTCAGCGTCCTCATCCTCTTCCGGAGCTGCCTCATACTCACCGATATGAACAACAACTGCATCCTCAGGTGTAATGAAGTGAACCTGCTTGCCTTCCGGGATCGGGAGGTCTTTTACATGGATATCATGGACGTCTGCAGGATAGCCGTTGAAGTCGATGACGATGGTGTCAAGAAGGTTGGCCGGATCTGCTTTGTAGTGGATCTCTTCCATCTCCTGCTCAACGATACCCTGAACCATGTCGGTGTGCTCCAGTTTGACAGCGACTGTTGTGGAAACCTTCTCACCGGCTACCAGTGCCTGGAAATCCAGAGCCATCAGCTGTTTTTCAATTGGATTATAGTCAATATTTTTTACCAGGGCATCAACTTTTTCGCCTTCGATGTCCAGGTAAATCTGTGTACCTTCTTTATTTGCTTTAATGAATTTGGCTGCCTCGGCACCGTCAAACTGAAGTGCTACAGGCTCTTTCATTTCTTTTCCACTAAGAATTCCTGTGACGTAACCCTCACGTCTTAATTTTTTAGCTTTTACATTCGGGTTTCTTTTCTCTGCTTTCAATGTGATCATGTCAAATTCCTCCTCCTGATGCATGGATTCCGGTAATGTTGCTGTTCGCGCTGTTCGCAGTAACACGAATTCTGCATTTCTTTTCTGACTGGGATCATTATAGCACTTCTCGGACGAGGTGGCTAACAAAAAGTTAGAAAATTTAAGAACAATATTTTGTATTGTTTAACTTATGTACAAAACTTCAAGGGTAAAATTAGACAAAAACAAAGCATATATTTGAGATTTTACAGAAAAAATTAAAACAACATAAAAAATTGCACAAATCAAGTGATCATAAAAGCCTGAAAGTTGGCATTTATCTGGAAGAGAGGCAAGTATTAAATATGAATATTCTATTTTTATTTGATTCAGATATGCGAGGAGACGGGAAATATCCATATTGCTGACATATTGGAGAGAGCTGTTGTGATCAATGTAATAAAAATTGGAAGATATGATGCAGGACAGAGATGACGGCGAAAGAAGGTGGCAACATAACACGATGGGTATTTTACTCTGGAGAAAGAATTTAACGGAATTGCATATAATTTCTGAAACAATTTAACATACAATTCACAAATCTTTATCTCAATCACGATATCTGAACAGCCGGAAAAATCCTATACTACAAACTATGTGAGCGAGAGAAGAGAAAGGAGATAAATAATGTCAGAAATTGCACTTAGAAATGTATGTAAGCAATTTGATTCGGAGCATTACGGTGTGAAGGATTTTAATCTTGATATACATGATAAAGAGTTTGTGATCTTTGTAGGTCCGTCCGGATGTGGAAAATCCACCACTTTGCGTATCATCGCAGGCTTGGAGGAGATCACAGACGGTGAGCTGTGGATCGACGGTGAGCTTTCCAATTATCTGGAACCGAAGGAGAGGGGAATGTCCATGGTGTTCCAGAACTATGCCTTATATCCGAACATGACAGTTTATGGAAATATGGCATACGCCCTGAAGATCCGTAAGCTTCCGAAGGATGAGATCGACAGAAAGGTCCATGAGGTGGCAAAGATCCTGGAGATCGACCAGCTTCTTGACCGGAGGCCGGCGGCTCTTTCCGGCGGTCAGAAACAGCGAGTTGCCATTGGAAGTGCAATTATTCGGAAGCCGAAAGCCTTTCTCATGGATGAGCCCCTTTCCAACCTGGATGCAAAGCTCCGTGCTCAGATGCGTGTGGAGCTTGTGAAATTACATAAACAGCTGGACACCACCATTATTTATGTAACGCACGACCAGACAGAGGCCATGACTCTTGGGACTAAGATCGTGGTCATGAAGGATGGTCTGATCCAGCAGGTGGGAGCGCCGCAGAGTATTTATGACAATCCGGTAAATCTTTTCGTGGCAGGCTTCCTTGGTTCTCCGTCCATGAACTTTTTCCGGTGTACGGTAAAAGCAGAAGAAAATAATCGCACGGCTCTTCTTCTGGATGATGCCAAAACTGTGAAAAAGGTTTATCTGGACGGAACCAGAGGAAAACAGATCGCAGACAGATATAACGGCAGACACGTGATCCTCGGAATCCGTCCGGAGGATATCTACGAGCTGGACGAGGCGAAAAAGCTTGGTATTGAAAATGAAAGCGTAGATGTAGATGAGCCTGTAGTAAACCGGGAGATGCTGGGAGCGGAAGTGATCCTCTATTTTGATGAGCAGGGCAAAACCCTGGCAGTCCGCTTAAGTCCGGAAAATCAGACACAGGTAGGGGAGAAGGTTTCTCTGTATTTTGATATGGAGAAGGCCCATGTGTTTGATCCGGAGACAGAAGAAAATATTTTTGTGTCATGAATTTATGTCACGGAAGAGCTTGAGTACAGGCAGATCAGCCTGTAGATAGAATCTGATTATGCAAGGAGGAGAAATAGTTATGGAAAATAACAGCAAAAGCAAGATCACACCGTACTTATATCTGGTGCCTTGTATGCTTATTTTTGGAATTTTTCTGTTTTATCCGTTTGTGAAAACAATTTATTTAAGTCTTTACAAGACCAACAAGATGGGACAGGCAAAGCTGTACGTTGGTCTGGGCAATTATAAAGAGCTGCTTCAGTCAGCATCCTTTATCAACAGTCTGAAGGTGACGCTGATCTTTGTGCTGATCGTTGTGGTCGGCGGCATGCTTCTTGGTCTGATCGCAGCAGTGCTTTGTAACAAGGCGTTTCCGGGAATCCGGGTGTTCAGCACATCCTATGCTCTGCCAATGGCTATTGCATCCAGTTCTGCGGCGATGATCTTCCAGATCATGCTCCACCCGGCAGTAGGTATTGTGAATAAGCTTACCGGCCTGGATATCAACTGGCTGAACGATCCGAACACGGCTCTGATCTGCGTAGCCATTCTTACTGCGTGGCTGAACAGCGGGATCAATTTTCTGTATTTTTCCGCAGGACTCGGAAATATTGATGAGACCATTTATGAGAGAGCTTCTGTGGATGGAGCCAGCAGTGTGCAGCAGTTTTTCAGCCTGACGCTTCCGGGACTTTCCCCGATCATGTTTTATACACTGGTGGTAAATATCATACAGGCATTTCAGTCCTTTGGACAGATTAAGATCCTGACAGAGGGCGGTCCTAATGAGTCTACCAATGTTATTGTTTATTCCATTTACAGGGATGCGTTTTTTAACTACCGCTTCGGAAGTGCGGCAGCCCAGTCTGTTATCCTGTTTGTGATCATCATGATCATCACACTGATCATGTTCCGTATTGAGAAGAAGGGAGTGAATTACTGATGAGCCAGATGGAAAATATGGCAGTCCCGGCAGTGGGAAATATGTCAAAAGAGGAGCTTCTGGAGCTGAAAAAAGCTATGAATGCAAAAGCTCTTGCAAAGAGAAGGACAAGAACAGCACTCCGTGTTACGGCAAATGTGGTGTTTGCAGTTCTGATCCTGCTTCCATTGCTTTATGCCATCAGTAGTGCACTGATGCCTTCCAGTGAACTGTTTACTACAGAGTTGAATCTCTTTCCCAAGAATCCGACCTTTTCCAACTTTATCAATGCATTCCGCACCGTTCCACTTCTCCGATTCATATTGAATTCCTTTATCATGGCGGGATGCATTACCATCGGACAGATCATTACCTGTTCTCTTGCTGCTTTTGCGTTTTCTTTCCTGGAATTCAAAGGAAAAGGTATTCTCTTCATGGTTGTGATGGCAACCATGATGGTTCCAGGAGAGGCAACGATCATTTCCAACTACCTGACGGTATCAAGCTGGGGAATGCTGGATACTTATCAGGTACTGATCGTGCCTTACCTTACATCCGCAATGGGAATTTTCCTGTTCCGTCAGTTTTACATGACTTTCCCGATCTCACTGTATGAATCGGCAAAGCTTGACGGCTGCAGCAATCTGAAATTTATCGTAAGGATCCTGCTTCCGCTGACAAAATCCGCTATTGGCGCTATGGCAGTGTATACCTTTATCAACGCATGGAATATGTACATGTGGCCGCTGCTTGTAACGGGCTCCAACAATATGCGAACCGTTCAGATCGGTATCAGTATGCTGGATAGTGTGGATTCACAGTCCATCACCCTGATGATCGCAGGCGTTGTTATGATCATTATTCCGTCCATTTCCATTTTTATCGTTGGACAGAAGCAGCTGATCAGAGGAATGTTCTCGGGTGCAGTCAAGGGCTGATATCGGAGCAGGCAGCAACCCTGCAGCATCCTGCTGTAAGGGGAAAATATTGCAAAAAGATACTGCAAAGTCGTAAGACGGGCAGTTCATCTTATATAAAAAATGAAAAAAGAGAAAATTTTTCAAGAGGAGAAAAAAGTTATGAAGAAAAAAATCATCGCAGCTTTCCTTACCACAGCAATGACTATCGGTTCTCTTTCCGGAGTAACTGTATTCGCCGCAGATGCCGGCACAGATGAAAAAGTGGAAATGGCAGATGCTTCCGATGTAGACGGAACTACCATTACCTTCTGGCATTCCATGGGTGGTGTCAATGGTGAGGCGATCGATACACTGGTAAAAAAATTTAACGATGAGAATGAATACGGAATTACGGTAGATGCTCAGTATCAGGGGGAATATGATGATTCCCTGAACAAGCTGAAAAGTGCACAGATCGGAAACATGGGTGCGGATCTTGTACAGGTATATGAGATCGGAACAAGATTCATGATCGATTCCGGATGGATCGTGCCTATGCAGCAGATGATCGACGCAGACAGCTACGATGTATCTGAGATCGAGCCGAACCTGGCTGCATACTACACCATCGACAATGAGCTGTACTCCATGCCGTTCAACTCTTCCACACCGATCATGTATTACAACAAGGACATGTTTGATAAAGCAGGCATCACAGAAATTCCGGACAGCCTGGAGGGCATCGGTGAGATCGGACAGGATCTTCTGGACAAAGGCGGCGCAGGCGAGGTAATGTCTCTTGGAATCTACGGATGGTTCTTCGAGCAGTTTATCGGAAAGCAGGGCCTTGAGTATGCAAACAACGGAAACGGACGTAAAGAGGCTGCTACAGCTGTTGCTTTTGACGAGAATGATGCTGCAAAGAATATCCTTACAGCATGGAAGGATCTTAACGACAAGGGCTTCGCACCGGTCGTAGGAAAAGGCGGCGATGCTGGTCTGGCAGATTTCTCAGCAGGAAAATCTGCGATCACTCTTGGCTCCACAGCTTCCCTGAAACAGATCCTTCAGGATGTAAACGGAAAATTTGAGGTTGGTACTGCATACTTCCCGAAGATCAAATCCAGTGACGAGGGCGGTGTTTCCATCGGTGGTGCATCTCTTTGGGCACTGAACAACAATGATCCGAAAAAGCTTCGTGCAACATGGGAGTTCGTAAAATTCCTGATCTCTCCGGAGTCTCAGGCTTACTGGAACGCACAGACCGGATATTTCCCTGTAACTGTAAAGTCTCAGGAAGAGCAGGTATTTAAGGATAATGTTGCAAAATATCCGCAGTTCCAGACAGCGATCGACCAGCTTCATGATTCTTCCGCCGACTATGTAGGCGCTCTGTTAAGTGTATTCCCGGAGGCAAGAGCTACCGTGGAATCCGAGATTGAGAGCATGCTCAACGGAAAAGAGGATGTGGATACGGCTGTGAAAAACATGGCAGATTCCATCAACAAATCCATCGAAGAGTATAACCTGGTGAATGAATAATTCGAAAAGGCGTGGAAACTGAAAAAGAAAAATAAATATATACAGCCAAAAATCCCCGGGTAAGCTCCTGGGGATTTTTGCTATAGTCACGGAAAAAAACATCCTGACAGGAAAATATCAGGAGAAAAATCAGAGGAATCTCTGGACGTAAGAGTATATATTGGCTATAATGATGAAGTTAATATCTACTCCTCAGGAAGGAAGAAAAATCTGTGAATAGAAGTAAAAGAGAAGATTATAAGAGATTTGTGGTATTTTGTCTGGCAAGTCTGATCGTAATCGCACAGGCAGCGATCTTTGCTTATGTATGGTATGATTTTTACAGTGACCTGATCCTGAAGCCATTCTGGAGAAAAGGTAACTGGGTAATGATCCTGATCTATGCGCTGATCTATCTGATGTTTGCCAAGCTTTACGGAGGTCTGAAGGTAGGCTATCTGAAGCGTATCGATGTATTTTATTCATTGACGCTGGCAACGATCTGTACCAATGTTGTGACGTATTTTCAGATCACACTGATCAACAGATGGTTTATGTCGGCCAGACCGGTGATCGAAATGACCGGAGTCCAGCTTGTTGTGACGGTACTGTGGATCTGGGGCTCCAGGTATATTTACTCCAGACTGTACGGAGCCAGAAGGCTGCTGGTGATCTACGGAGACCGTGATCCCGGTGATGTGATCCACAAGATGAACACCCGAAAGGATAAATACGATATCAGCGGTAAGGTTCATATCCGTGAGGGCGAAGAGAAGATCCATGCCATGATGGAAGATTATGAAGGCGTGATCATCTGGGATCTTCCGTCCCAGATCCGAAACAGGTATCTGAAATACTGTTTTTCTCATTCCATCCGTTGCTATATGAGCCCGAAGATTTCCGATATCATCCTGCTTGGAACAGACAGGATCCATCTGTTTGATACGCCGCTTCTGATGTGCAGGAATCAGGGACTTTCCATGGAGCAGCGTGCAGCCAAGAGAGTTCTGGATATCATTGTTTCCGGACTTGGGATCATCGTATCCTTACCCATCATGCTGATCATTGCCATTGCGGTGAAGGCTTATGACGGCGGTCCGGTATTTTATCTCCAGGATCGTCTTACCTATCAGGGAAAGGAATTCCGCATCCGGAAATTCCGAAGCATGTGTGTGGATTCCGAGAAGAACGGGGCGCGTCTTGCATCCAAGCACGATTCCCGTATCACACCGGTAGGACATGTTCTGCGTAACCTGCATCTGGATGAGCTTCCCCAGCTGTTTAACGTGTTTATGGGTGATATGTCTCTGGTAGGTCCACGTCCGGAACGAGATGTGATCATGCAGGAATATGAGCAGGAAATCCCGGAATTCCACTATCGTCTTAAGGTAAAAGCCGGACTGACCGGTTATGCTCAGGTATATGGCAAATATAACACCACACCGTATGATAAGCTAAAGCTGGATCTGTTTTATATTGAAAATTATTCATTCCTTCTGGATATCAAGCTTCTGTTTATGACTGTAAAGATCTTTTTCCAGAAAGAAGTTTCCGAGGGCGTGGATGATAATCAGAAGAACGCTCTTAAGGATTCCGAAGACAAAAAATAAGTAACGAAACGAAATGCGTGTCAGGCTGCGGCAGATCATCCTGACGCGCATTTTGTGGATAGAGAGGACGGAGGTTGTTTTTATGGAAAAGCCGTTGGTTTCCGTAGTGATGCCCGTATATAACGGGGAAAGATATATTGGAAAAGCGATCGAATCAGCACTGGGACAGGAGGTTCCGGTAGAAGTGCTGGTCATTGATGACTGTTCTGCAGACGGCACAGAACTTGCTGTAATGAAATATATGGACAGCGGAAAGATCCGTTATATCCAAAATGAACAGAATATGGGGGCTGCCCGTTCCAGAAACCGGGGCGTAAAGGAAGCCCGGGGAAAATATATCGCATTTCTGGATGCGGATGACTGGTGGGAAAAGGGCAAGCTGAAAGCCCAGACAGAGGTTATGGAACAGACCGGCTGTGCGATCTGCTCCACCGGAAGAGAGCTGATGACGCCGGATGGGCGCACTACCAGCAAATATATTCCGGTAAAGGAACGGATCACATACAGGGAGCTTCTGAAGCATAACAGCATCAACTGTTCTTCCGTATTGCTGCGCAGAGAAGATGCACTTGCGTTTCCAATGGAACATGATGACAGCCATGAAGATTACATTACCTGGCTCCGGATCCTGAGAAAGGGAGGATTTGCAGCAGGGATCAACAGACCTTACCTGAAATACCGGCTCAGTGAAGGGGGAAAATCCAGAAATAAGCTGAAGTCTGCGGCAATGACTTATCAGGTGTATCGGTATGTGGGATATGGTCCGCTGAAGAGTCTGTTTTTCTTTGTTTCCTATGCGCTCCACGGGATATGGAAATACCGTTGAAAAATTCTGGAAGAGGTGAATAATTCTGACATATATTAATTCTTTATTTCCAAATTCATAAATATATGTTATTATTTATTCATACTTTTATCAAATATTACAAGGTGGAAACAAATGAAACAGAGAACGGATAGCCAGGGAGTTCCGTATTCTTACCTGGTCGATAACATTAAAGTAGTACTGATCTTTCTTGTCGTATTTAATCATCTGATCGCATTTCAGCTGGTCAAGGTGGACATGGTGGTGCGTTATGTATGGTATGGGATCACCATTTTTCACATGCCTGCTTTTATTTTTATATCTGGATATCTTTCCAAGAAGCCACAGGATGTACTGAAGAATGTGAAGAATCTGCTGATCCCTTATATTCTTGGATACAGTCTGACCTGGTATGCTTATATCTGGACCGGCAGAAGCATGGATTATGAGCTGCTCCGTCCGTCCGGAACAGTTATGTGGTATGTGTTGGCACTGTTTATCTACAGGCTGACTATCGAAGCACTTGGCAAGATACGTTTTATCGTGCCTCTGAGCATTATTTTTGCATTGTGGGCAGGAACAAGACCGGAATTTACGACTTATCTTTCAAGCTCCAGGATTGTTGTATTTTTTCCGTTTTTTGTGGCAGGCTATCTGTGGAAGAGTGATTACACAGACGTGGTCCGTAAATTCAAGGGTAAATGGATCCTGCTCCTGGTTTCAGCCCTGCTTTTGTATGCAGTTCCGAATTTTATGATCGCCAATGAGATCCCGGTAGATATTTTCCGTGGGAATCATACGTATCAGTTATCGGGAATGGATGATATCACAGGAATGCTGATCCGCCTTCTGATGTATCTGGTATCTTTTGTGCTGGTGCTGACGTTTCTGGCATTGATCCCGGATGTGAAGCTGCCGGTTACCTTTGTTGGAAGAAATACCATGGGGATTTATTTTTTCCATTATCCGATCATGATCGTACTCAACGGCCTGCTTCTTCTCAGCATCCCGCAGATGCTGAATGTCTGGGTGCTTTTCGGAGTATCCTGGATGCTTGTGCTGATCCTTGGAAGCAAGCCGGTATCTTTCCTCTACGGAGGGGTACTAAACCTGCTTACATTTATTCTGTTCAAACGTGAGAGGCAGGTGCAGGATGAAGGACTTGAGGATGAATATGATGAAGATGACCGTTATGAGATCATACTGAAAAGAAAGAAAGCCATTGAGGAGCTTGCGGCAACTCTGGACGAGGAGGATGCACGTAAGGTGAAGGACGATGTGGCGGCTGTACTGGAACATGAGACAGAAGAGACGGAAGAAATCCGTGGCGAGGATTTCTTTGTAGATGAGGATCTTGAGATGGAGGAAGGCATGGATGATGCCGGAGCTCCACAGGAATTTGAGCAGCTCCAGGACCTGGATGATATATTAAAGATCACAGAACCGCAGGGGGAAATGGAAGTGCTTTTGAAAAATAAAGAAGAGAAAGCGCAGGATTAAATTAATAATGAAAAAAGTCATTACTTACGGTACCTTTGATCTGTTCCACCAGGGACATTACAATATTCTGAAAAGAGCCAGGGAGCTGGGGGATTATCTTGTTGTGGGTGTCACCAGTGAAAGCTATGATATCGAACGCGGCAAGCTGAATGTACAGGACAGCCTTCTGAAGCGTATCGAAAATGTCCGCAAGACTGGTTTTGCGGATGAGATCATTGTAGAGGAATATCAGGGGCAGAAGCTAAATGACATTACAAAATACAATATCGACCTTCTGGTAGTCGGTTCGGACTGGCGTGGCAAATTTGATTATCTGAAGAATTACTGTGAGGTCGTTTATCTGGAACGTACCAAAAATATTTCCAGTACCAAGCTCAGAAGTGAGGGTATGATCTACAGCATGGGCATTGTTACGGATGATACAGAGGACAACGAAATGGTGATGGAGTCCAAGTATGTCAGCGGACTGCATGTAGAAAGTGTGTATTCCGAGGACGTTTTTGTTGCGAGAGAATTCTGTGACAGATACGAACTTGACTCTTATGGTACAGATTACGGGCAGTTTCTGGAAGGACTGGATATCATTTATATCCGATCCGGTCTGAAAAACAGGGCAGATTATATCCGAAAGGCACTGGAATGTGATAAATATGTGATCAGTGACACGCCTATGGCTCTGGAGCCGGAAGAGATAAGAGAGCTGTTTGCACTGGCAAAGGCACATCAGGTTGTTCTGGTAGAGAAGCTTACCATGGTCTATCTGCGCGCGTTTACGCAGCTTGTCTGGCTGACACATGGAGCGCTTGTGGGAGATGTGGTAGCTGTAAAATGCGCGATTTCTCAGGATGATTTTGAGGGCGGAAAAAATTTCAGCGAAACAGTCAGCCAGGCGCTGTGTGCATGCATCAAGCTTCTCGGTAAGGATTACCTGGAGGTGAAGAGCAATGCAGTGAAAAGCAGTGACGGCTGCTTTATTTATGATATGATCACGATGAAGTATCTCCGGGCACTGGCGACCATTGAGATCGGAACAACGGTGGATGTGGAAAACGAGCTTGCGATCATCGGAACCAGGGGGCGTATCACCGTACCCGGTGACTGGTGGAATACCGGATATTTTGAAGCCAAAATAGAAGGTCAGGAATTCCTGAAACGCTACAGCTTTAATTTTGAGGGAAATGGTCTTCGCTATCTGCTTCAGGAGCTGGTCATCATGATCCGTGACAGACGGACAGAATGTACGAGATTTTTTTATGAAGAATCAGAAACTCTGGCTGAGCTTTTGAAAATAATTAATCAAAGAGGTTGACAGATGACAGAAAAACAGAAGCTTCTTTTGCAGCTCTTCCGAGAGGTTGACGCGATCTGCAAAAAGCATGATCTTAGATATGTAATGGCCGGAGGTACTCTGATCGGTGTTCTTCGAAATGAAGGCTTTATCCCATGGGACGATGATGTGGACATTTACATGCCCAAAAGTGACTGGGATAAATTTGTAGAAATATGTCAGAACGAGATGCCGCCGAACCGGGCGGTTTATTGTGCAGAAGTGGACCGTAATTATACCAACGGTTTTCCGCGCTACGGAAGTACGGATACCTGTGCGATCCACAAGCATCAGATCATAGGAGACGACAAGGCTGGTGAGATCATTGACGTACTGACTCTGGATCCCATTCCGGATGATGACCGTGAGTATGAGAAATACCGGGACCATATGATGATCTATACGGAACTTCTGAATATCAGCATGGTCGTGGGAGTCAGATGGGAAATTTCTCCCTGGCGGTATCTGTACTGGCTTTTCCGCTATACCTTCTGCGGAAAGGACAGAACCTTAAAGAAATTGGAGAAGATCATGTTTTCTTATAAAGAAGAGGAGTGCAGCCGCTATGCCATGCGATGGGGAGGCTGCCCGTTTCTTTTTGACAAGGATATGATGTTCCCTGTAAAATATATGGACTTCGAGGGCGAAAAGGTTATGATTCCTCACAGGACCAGCGATTATCTGATCTGGCATTACGGGGACGAATGGTCCTATATACCGCCTCATGGGGAAAGAGAATCTCATGAGTCTGTTGATGTTCCGGGCGCCAGCTATCAGGAGGTGCGGGATGAATATATGCCAAGGATCGACAAAAAACGTATCCGCAGACAGATGCTTTTCCGCAAATTCTACTGCCTTCTTATGGCAAAGGGAGACCATAAACAGGATGACAGACGAAGAAGGATCAAAGCCGGTGTTGTAGCCCGGGATGTGTCTGCCCGACTGATGAGATCCGAAAAAACAGCGGAGACCCTGCTGAAAGAGAGAAGATATGATGTGCTTGGTGAGATCTTTGAGGAGTATTACCGTGTACAGCTCAGCATGGAGTTTATCGGACGTGAGGATTTTAAGGGGATCCGTCCGTTCTATCATCCGGTCCTGATCCCGCTGGAGGATGAGGCTTTTCAGGCGGCCATGCTGACACTGATCTATCAGGAGCGTGTTTCCAAGGCATACCGTATGTACGAGGTACGCAAGAAAATGGATCATCTTACTCCGGAAATGGAGCAGACAGTGGAGGATATCCGACGTTTCCGAAAAGCAGCCAGCCACTATGAATTTAAAGAAATGCAGGAAGCAGAGGCGATTGTGGATGATCTTCTCAGAAAATATCCGGATGCTCCGGGATTCCTGAAATTTAAATGCCGGTTTGTGATGGAGCGCCTGGAAGGACCGCAGAATGCTTCAGAAGCGGAGAAATTTCTGTCTTACTGCCTGAGAGTATTTCCCCAGGATGGATATTTTATGAAATATAAGGGGGATCTTCTCTGGAAAAAGGGCCTCCGGAACGAAGCAATGGCAGAGTATCTGAAAGCCAGAGAATGCACCAATAACGGCATTGTGCAGCTGGAACTGGATAAATTCCTGAAAAAACAGAAGTCCCAGGCGATCCGGGACTGTCGGGATCTGCTTGGAAGCCAGAGAAGATCAGAAGCACTCTCTCTGATGGAGTTCTGGAGCAGACTGATGCCGGAGGATGAGGAGATCAGAGGCGCTCTTTATCTTGCGAAGGTATCTTCCGTCCGTACAAAAGGGGAGCTGGAAGAGCTGGTGAGAGAGCTTTGCAAAGAACTGGGGATCATCGGTAATTCTCCAAGGGAGGGAACTCTTGAGGAGCCGGTGTACAAAGAGGCACTTACCTGTGCATGGCAGAGATTCGGCTATCCCAAAGCACTGGCAGAGGGCCGTACCAGGATCCTGTGCAGTGAGGAAGAGGGCGAGATGGAATATCTGGCAGAGGAGATCCGCAGCTTTCTGGTCCATAAGGAATGGCAGGGAGAGGTATACAAGCTTCTGGGAGATATCCGGAAGAAACAGGGGCGTACCCGGGAAGCCTTCGAAAATTATTTCCTGGCATTGGATCATGAGCCGCATCCCTATATAAAAAATGAGCTTTCCAGGATCTTCCTGGAGGATCTTTACGATGGAAGCCGGCGTACCGGATTTTTCGCAAAGAAGGCAGACGTGACAGAATTTCTGAACAGCTGGCTGGATAAGTATAAAAGTCAGGAGGAGCTTCAGGAGCTTCTGAAGCGGATCCTGTAATGACAGATCAACAGAAACGAGGCAGAGTGTATTGAACAGAGAACAGCAGAAAGTACTGGAACTTCTAAAAGAAATAGATACCATATGCAGAAAAAATAAGATCACATATTATCTTTCTCCGTATCTTACCCTCTGTGCGGTAACGGAGCGCCCTTTTCCCATGAATCCGGCAAGCAATGATATTTATATGAAGACCGGTGATATGGCCCGGTTTAAAAATATCTTTGATGAAGAACCAGAGCTGCGCAGAACTCTGGAATCTATGGAGAATAACAGCCGTTTCCCCGGATTTTTTCTGCGTTATACAGATAAAGATACGTTGTTTTATAAGCTGGACGAGTACGGAAAATACAAACATCCGGGACTGGGGATCAATATCCTTCCGCTGCAGTGTGAATATGGTCCAAAGGGAAAATATCTCTGGAACCGTATGCGCGAAGAGGGATGGAAGAGGATCTACGGAAAAAAAGGCAAGTGGCGGAACCGGCGTGAGCTGGGATGTATCTGGATGGTGCGAGTCCTTTCCCTTTGCGGACGAGGCTGGCTGGCAAAGAGCATATTCCGGGATCTGCTCCGGCAGCCGCAGGATGGCGCAAAAACCTATGTACTCCGATATTTTGACCAGAATCTTTATTTTCCTGCGCATATTTTTGAAAATCCCGGGGAGGCAATGCTTGGAGGAGAATCCTTTATGGTCCCGGGAAACACAGACAGCTATCTCACCCGGGCCTACGGCAAAAATTATCGAAATAAGTCAATGGAAAACTATGTTCCCGGCTCGCTGGTGGTGTGCAGCACACTGATTCCATGCGAGGAATTTCTGCAGCAGTCAAAGGAACTGAAGAAATTTGCTTTTGTCAGGAAGAAAAGGGAAAAGCGCAGGCAGTTTGGAATGAATTACCGGGAATATCTTGCACAGTGCTGGGATTATGCAAAATTCTGCGGGGAAAAATATACCTGTGCACTGGCTTATCGCAAAAAGCTCAGCTATATCCGGAATCTCTTCAAAAATGAAGATTATGTGGAACTGGAAAAAGCATTTGCAGGATATACCAGGATGAATGATCGCTGTCTGAAATATGAAGAAGCATTTGAAACAGATCCGGAGGTTTTTGACCTGTATCTTAAGTATCTGGAAAAAACAGGAAGGATCTCGTATATGGAGAAGGTAAAAAAATATGTCTAAGGTCAAGCTTACAGATTATGTTGTGGAATTTTTGCAGAAAAAAGGGATCCATGATTTTTTTGGATACCAGGGAACCATGATCGCACATCTGGTAGATTCCATTGAAAAGAATCCCCATGCAAGAAGTCATTCCAGCTATCATGAGCAGGGAGCTGCTTTTGCCGCCTGTGGTTATGCTCAGGCAAAGAATGCCTGCGGCTGTGCCTATGCCACCAGTGGTCCGGGAGCTGCCAATCTGCTTTCCGGTGTGGCAGATGCGTATTTCGATTCTCTTCCGGTGATTTTTATCACCGGACAGCTGAATACCTATGAATATTCCGGTATTACAGGCCTTCGTCAGCAGGGCTTTCAGGAGATCGATATGGTTTCCATGGCAAAGCCGGTAACCAAGTACGCGGTGCAGGTCCGTGATCCGAAAAATATCGTTCGTGAACTGAATCTTGCATGGCAGATCGCCAATACAGGACGGAAGGGGCCGGTTCTTATCGATCTTCCTATGAATGTGCAGAGAGGCGAGGTGGAAGATCCGGCTTATGATATGGAATTTTCCGAGGAAGAGATCGAGACAGCTGTATATGGAAAAAATGATCCGGAAAACGGGGCAGCCTTTTACAGGGATGCAGTTGCAAAGGCGGATTCTTCTGATGGAGCAGAGGCGGCAGAATATATTCTGAATAAGATCAGGACTGCAAAACGGCCGGTATTTATGATCGGTCACGGAGCTTCCGGAGAAGCAGAAAAAATGCTCACAGATCTGGCGCGTGCCCATCACATTCCGGTGATCACAAGTGTACTTGCACGTTCCGCACTGAGCTTTGATGATCCTCTGAACTTCGGGTGCATCGGAGGTGCCTACGGACACCGGTATGCAAATATGATCGCCAATGCAAAAAGCGACCTTCTGCTCTGCTTTGGAATTTCCCTGTGTACCCGTCAGATTGGTACTAAGGTTCATGAGTTTGCGAAGAATGCCGAAATCATCCGTGTGGATATTGATCCTTATAATCTTCAAAGAGAGATCCATGCGGGAAGAGAAGGTGAGAAATGCTTTTGCGTCAGCGCAGAGACTGTGGTGCGTAAGCTGACAGAGCAGCAGGCACAGATCGGTTCCTATGAGGAATGGCTTGCTGTCTGCCAGAAGATCCGTAAGGAACTCTGGAAAGTGGACGATGAGACACCGCAGCGTTATCCGAACCGCATGATCGCATACTTGAGTGATCAGCTTTCCGATACCGGAGCGGTTGCTGTGGATGTGGGACAGCATATGGTATGGAGCTATCAGTCCTTCCACAATCAGCAGGGGCAGAAGACACTTTTTTCCGGCGGACATGGTGCTATGGGATATGCACTTCCGGCGGCTATCGGAGCTTATTATGCTACCGGCAAGCCGGTGGCATGTATCTGTGGAGACGGAGCCTTCCAGATGAATATCCAGGAGCTGCAGTGGGTGAAGCGCGAGAATATCCCGGTGAAGATGATCGTAATGAATAATGAGGCGCTGGGAATGATCCGTCATCTTCAGAGAGATTATTTTGACTGTGTATATGCGGATACCTCCGATGGCAGCGGATTCTCATCCTGCGATTTTACAGATGTGGCGCAGGCCTACGGAATTCCTGCAAAGCGCATCCAGGGAGAAGACGTAGAAAAATATGCCGGTGGATTCCTGGAGCAGAACGGGCCGGAGCTTCTGGAGATCATGCTGGAGCATGGAACCTACGCATACCCGAAGACCTGTCTGGGTGAGCCGATCCACAATCAGCAGCCTTATATACCGAAACCGATATTTGATGAACTGATGGAGCTGTAAAATGGGAAAAATAACTGTGATCACAGGCGGTACCTCCGGAATCGGAAGAGGAATCGCCGAAAAGATCCTGGCAGAGTCGGCAAAAACTGACAGGATCTTCGTAACATATGGACATGATGAGAAGAAGGCACTGTCGTTTCAGGAGAGCCTTCCTGAGGAAAAAAGATCTCAGGTGACTTTGATAAAGGCAGATATGTCTTCCTATGAAGAGATGATGGTTTTTGTGGAGAAGCTGAAAAAGCAGACAGACCATATTGACTGGCTTGTAAGCAATGCCGGCATCAGTACCTACGCAAAATATGAAGACTACAGCTTTGAGGAGTGGACACGGATCGTAAACACCAATCTTTCCGTACCTGTATTTATGGTCAAAGAGCTGAGATCCATGATGGTAGAGGGCGGCAGTGTGCTCTTTACCGGTTCCTATGCAGGACAGCAGGCGTATTCTTCCTCCCTTGTATATGGAGTCACCAAGGCAGCCATCCATTTCCTGACAAGATCCCTGGTAAAGGAATTTGAGCCAAAGGGCATCACAGTCAACGCTATTGCACCTGGCTTCATCGAAACTCCGTGGCACAGCGCCCGCACCCAGGAGAGCTATGACCGTATCAACCGGAAGATCGCACTCCACAGGTTTGGAACTGTGGAGGAAGTGGCGGATATGGCTTATGCAGTACTGTCTAACGGATATATGAACGGCAGTGTGGTGGATATTCACGGTGGTTATGACTACTTTTAACCGCTTGCCTATCAGTTGAAAGTGCGCAGGAAGACAGAAGAAGACATGTTGTGCCTGCACATAAGGGTCTTCTTCTGTCTTCCTGTACAGGGGCGACGTCCCGAAAACGAAATGCAGCGAAGCAGAATCGGGTTTGCGCACTTGAGACGTCCGTACGGAATCTGTGAAATTCTTTATATTTAAGCGAAAAAGGCTTGACTTGCACACCTGCTCTGTGATAAAATTGACGAGCGACATGGAAGTTAGGTCTTTTTTTTATGCCCGAAAATGACGACGGATATACGTTCCGGGCGGCATAGAAGACCATGCAAATGAAAACACTGGAGGTGGAAGTTGTGCGCGTTAAGATTACATTAGCATGCACCGAGTGCAAGCAGCGTAACTACAATATGACGAAGGAGAAAAAGAACCATCCTGAGAGAATGGAGACCAAGAAATATTGTAAGTTCTGTCATACACACACTCTGCACAAGGAAACAAAGTAATCACAGAGATTTGTGAGGTTATGCTATGGAAAAACAGAAATCTGAGGATAAGCCGCAGAAGAAAAGTTGGTTTCAGGGACTTCAGTCAGAATTTGAGAAGATTGTCTGGACAGACCGTCCCACACTGGCAAAGCAGACTGTTGTGGTCGTGATCATCACGATCATCCTGGCAGTGGTTATCAGTGTAATGGATTCCGGAATTCTGGAATGCATTAATTTCTTAATGAAGTAAGGACAAGGTGATTATATGTCAGAAGCAGCAAAATGGTACGTTGTCCATACCTATTCCGGGTATGAGAACAAGGTAAAAGCCAACATTGAAAAGACGATCGAGAACAGACACCTGGAAGACCAGATCCTGGAGGTACGTGTTCCGCTGCAGGATGTAGTGGAGATGAAGAACGGAACCTCAAGACAGGTTCAGAAAAAGATGTTTCCAGGCTATGTGCTTCTCAATATGGTGATGAATGACGATACCTGGTACGTTGTCCGTAATACCCGCGGTGTTACAGGATTCGTAGGACCGGGATCAAAGCCTGTGCCTCTTACAGAAGAGGAAATGATGCCGCTTGGTATCCAGAAACCGGATATCGAAGTGGACTTCGCAGAGGGCGACATGGTAGTCGTTACCGGTGGTGCATGGAAAGATACCGCAGGTGTGATCACAGGTATCAACATGCAGAAACAGACGGTAACGATCAATGTTGAGCTTTTCGGTCGTGAAACACCGGTAGAAATAAGTTTCACAGAAATCAAAAAAGCTGAGTAATTCAAAAACAAGGTAACAGCAAGTGGGAGGGACACACCCCCGCCAATACCACATAGGAGGTGCCGAAAATGGCAAAGAAAGTAACAGGATATATCAAATTACAGATTCCGGCTGGTAAAGCAACTCCAGCACCACCTGTAGGTCCGGCTCTTGGACAGCATGGTGTAAACATCGTACAGTTTACTAAGGAGTTCAACGCAAGAACAGCTGATCAGGGAGATCTTATCATCCCGGTTGTCATCACTGTTTACGCTGACAGAAGTTTCAGCTTCATAACCAAGACTCCGCCGGCAGCAGTTCTTCTTAAGAAAGCTGCAAACATCAAATCTGGTTCCGGTACACCGAACAAGACCAAAGTAGCTAAAGTTACTAAGGCACAGGTTCAGGAGATCGCTGAGCTGAAGATGAAAGACCTCAACGCAGCATCCATCGAGGCTGCTATGAGCATGATCGCCGGTACAGCAAGAAGTATGGGAATCGAAGTCGTAGACTAATAAATACCGAAGCTTAAGTTCGGGGTTCCCGTAGAAAAAGTGAAATTTTCAAGTGGGAGGGCTTTTCCCCGCAAATACCACAGGAGGTTATAGAAATGAAACGAGGAAAGAAATATGTGGAAGCTGCGAAAGCAGTAGACCGCGCAACATTATATGATGCACCAGAGGCTATCAGCCTTGTTAAAAAAGCAGCTGTAGCTAAGTTCGACGAGACCATCGAAGTTCACATCCGTACAGGCTGCGATGGACGTCACGCAGATCAGCAGATCCGTGGAGCAGTTGTTCTGCCACACGGAACAGGTAAAAAAGTTCGTGTACTTGTATTTGCTAAAGATGCTAAGGCAGAAGAGGCAAAGGCAGCAGGAGCAGACTTCGTAGGAGCTGAGGACCTCATTCCGAAGATCCAGAACGAGGGATGGCTTGACTTTGACGTTGTAGTTGCAACACCGGATATGATGGGCGTTGTAGGTCGTCTTGGTCGTGTACTTGGACCGAAAGGTTTAATGCCAAACCCGAAAGCTGGTACTGTAACAATGGACGTAACAAAAGCTGTTAACGACATTAAAGCAGGTAAGATCGAGTATCGTCTTGACAAATCCAACATCATCCATGTTCCGATCGGAAAGGCTTCCTTTACCGAGGAGCAGTTAAGCGACAACTTCCAGACGCTTATGGGAGCTATCACAAAGGCTAGACCTAGCACACTGAAAGGTCAGTATCTGAAGAGCGTTACAATCGCTCCGACAATGGGACCTGGTGTTAAGCTTAACCCGATTAAATTAGCTCAGTAATAAATTTTAAATACCCTGTACAGAGGAAACTTTGTATGGGGTATTTTTTTATACATTTATACACCTTGATTTTTGGGGGCAAAAATCCTACAATAAGGCACAAACAGAGTTGTAACAGACCGAAAGCTCATCAGAGCTTTTTCATATAGATTTTACAGAAGAAAATAATAATCATGTTAATATAAAAAAGATGGGGAAAACGTTTCTGTAAGTAAAACTTACAGATGAATTTGTCGGAACAGGGAGTATAAATTGAGATCAAAAAAGCGTAAAGCGAAGAAAATAAAAAAACAGGTAAACAAAATAAAAATGATACTCTGCCTGGTGGTAGAGGCTATCGTGATCCTGACACTTGTAGTGATCATCGGCTGGAATAAAGGGGTAGGTGACTGGATGGAGTCTCTGCAGAGACCGGTTGTCCGTAAGCTTGAGATGAGCGGTATCAACAGTCCCTACGCAGTGCTGATGCAGGTAAAAGGCGGAAAGATCATCGGAAATATGAAGGGCGATGAGAAGATCTATCCGGCTTCCATGACGAAGATCATGACGGTGATCGTGGCTATTGAGAACCTGGATGATCTGGATCAGGAGATCACTCTGACCCAGGAAATGTTCCAGGGGCTTTATGAGCAGGATGCCACCCAGGCAGGCTTTCAGCCCGGTGAGACCGTGCGGGCCATCGACCTTCTTTATGGTGCCATGCTGCCATCCGGTGCGGAGTGTTGTATCGCACTGGCGGATACCGTAGGCGGTTCCAGGGATGGATTTGTGGAGCTGATGAATAAGAAGGCACAGAGGATTGGAATGAATGATACACATTTCTGTGATACGACAGGGCTTCATGATCCGGATCATTACAGTACAGTGAGAGATATTGCGGTGCTGCTCAGGTATGCGCTTCGGAACGATACGTTCAGAGAGATCATTGAGAGTCCGCGGCATTCCACAGGAGTGACGAATATCCATCCCAGCGGGATCACATATTACAGTACCATGTTCAAAAATCTTTCTGACCCTTCCGTTACCGGCGGCAAGATCCTGGGCGGCAAGACAGGATATACCAGCGAGGCGGGTCTGTGTCTTGCAAGCTTTGCAGAGATTTACGACAGGGAATACATACTGGTAACGGCAGGCGCATCGGGAAATACCGGAAGCCCACTCCATGTGGAGGATGCGGTGACGATCTATAACCGCCTTGGAAAGGCCATTGAGGCACAGATGACAGGCAGTGATGGATCGGAGTCTTGAAAAGATAAAGGACAAATTTTGTGTATCGCGAAGCGTGTTGCAGAGAACGGAGTGAACAGTAATATTTTTGGATAAATAAACACTGGCACAGAGGTGTATGCTGCTGTATTGGCAGCATAACGCTTCTGTGCCGTTTTTTGATTCTTCAAAATGAAATCGTATAGCGGGAACCTGCAATGTATTCACGGCTGATGTAAAGCGGATTTCCATCAGGAGCTTCCATATAGGAATCCAGGATCAGCACGGGATCGCCGGAAGACAGACGCAAAGTTTTTGCCATATCCGGGGAGGCTGCAGTAACAGAAATGGTGCTGCGGCTGGATTCTGCGATCGTACAGCGGTAGGTGTTTTTGATATATTCAAAAAAAGAACCGTTTTCTACAGCGTTCGGATCAAAATCCGGGAAAAGCCGTGTGGGGAGCCAGGTGTGAACATCAATAACCGGAATACTGTCAGCCAGAAGAAGACGTTCCAGGAAAAAAACTTCCTCATCCGAAGTAAGCTGCAGAAAATCAGAGGTTACGCTGTTCGCAGGTTTTTTGCAGAAGGACAGTACGTGAGATTCCGGAATCCGGTCATTCTGACGGCAGGATTCGGAAAAGCTCATATTTTTCTGGGATTCAAATTTCCGGAAGATCATGGGGGATTTTACAAAGGTTCCTTTTCCCTGATGCTTGATAAGATAGCCCTGTGTGCAAAGCTCCTCCACGGTACGTCGGACAGTGATCCGGCTGACATGGTAAAGATCGGCAAGCTCCGGCTCAGGAGGGATTTTTTCTCCGGGCTTATAAGTACCGTTTTTGATCTGCTGGGTGATGATATCCATAAGCTGCTTGTAAAGCGGCTGGATCGAATTTTTATTTAACATGAAAATATCCTTTCTGAGGTTGTTCATAAAAGATATTTTACTATAGTGCGGATGTATTTGTCCAGTAAGGGACAAACCTCTGCAGTGCGTCAGAAGGGACATTGGATGAATAATTAATCATAAATCATGAATATACTCTTTACTATAACGTTATAATATGTTATATTCTTCAAAAAGGTAAAATGCAAAAGTACAAGAAGGAGAAATTCATCTGAAAATCCGAAAAAACCTGTATTTTCAATGGATTCAGAGGATTCTCAGACGAATTTCCACGAAAACCGGAGGATGAAAATGGACGTAGTAAAAATCGTAAATAAGATCAACAAAGAGCATGGAACAATCAAAAATGTGTATTTTCTTGCATGCGGAGGATCTCTTGTGGATCTGTATCCGGGATATTATTTTGTCCGTGCGGAATCCGCAGTGATGGATGCACAGTGGATCCCTGCAAGAGAGTTTGCACTGACACCGCCGAAGAAGCTGGGAAAAGACAGTCTTCTGATCATCTGCTCTCACAGCGGCAAGACAAAGGAGTGTTTGGAGGCAGCAAAAACAGGAATGGATGCAGGTGCGGCTGTTGTTACAATGACACATGCGCCAGGTTCCCCATGTGATACCGATAAATGGATCTCCGTTGTATACGACTGGGCACCGGGGGTAAAAGAAGCAGAGAAGCCTCAGGGAATCGTACTTCGTATTCTTAATGAGCTGATGAAGGTACAGGAGCCGGGATATAAGCTTTACGATAAGATCGTGGAAGGCTTTGAAAAGATCGATGATGTTATTGCAACTGCAGTGAAGGATCAGCAGAATGCAGCATGGCTTTTTGCAGAAAAATATTCAGAGGAACCGAACCTTTATATCATGGCATCGGGAGCTTCCTATTCTCAGGCATATGGCTTTGCGATCTGCTCACTTCAGGAAATGCAGTGGATGGACTGCGGTTATCTGAACAGTGCGGAATATTTTCATGGACCGTTTGAGGTAACGGATGAGGATCATCTTTATATCCTTATGATGAGCCGGGGCAGAAACCGTATGATGGATGCGCGTGTGCTGACTTTCCTTGAAAAATACGGAAAGAAATACGAAGTGATTGATGCAGATAAGCTTGGTATGGAAGCAATTGATGACAGCTGTGTGGAATATTTTACTCCGATGCTGTTCTACACCATGACGACCGTTTACCGTACCGCTCTCCAGGATAAACGCCGTCATCCGCTGGATATGAGAAGATATATGGGCGTTGTAGAGTACTAAAGGTGCTGCTGTGCCTGTGCACAGAGAAAGGGAAAATATGAGTAAATACAGTACAAAGCTTCTTGGCTTCGGAGACAATGTAGTGGATATCTATGATCATCTGAAAACCATGTATCCAGGCGGAAACTGCGTAAACGTCAGTGTTTACGGAAAGATGGCCGGATGTGAAAAAACAGCGTATATGGGATATTTCGGAGATGACGACAGAGCAGAACTGATCATGGATACACTGGAAAAAATCGGCGTGGAAACCGTAAAGTGCAGACAGCTGCATGGCGAGAACGGTTATTCCAGGATCACATTAAAAGACGGAGACCGTGAGTTCCTGGATTTTAATGATGGTGGTATCCGTGGAAAAACACCGTATATCCTTGATCGTTTTGATCTGGAATATATGAAAGGCTTTGATGTGGTACATAGCGGAAATTACTCTTTTACGGAGGAAGAGCTGCATAAGATCAAAGAGGCGGGAATTCCGGTTTCTTTTGACTTTTCTGATGATTCCACAGAGGAATATTATGAAAAAACAGCACCGGAGGTTACTTACGCATTTTGCTCCTTTGACGGAACCGACCAGGAGGCAGAAGAGCATCTGAAAAAGATCATCTCCATGGGGCCGAAGCTTGCCATGGCCTCCAGAGGAGCCAGGGGCTGCATTCTTTATGACGGAAGGAATTTTTACCGACAGCCGGCAGCGCCGCTTACGGAAGTAAAAGATACTCTTGGCGCCGGGGATTCACTGATCGCATCTTTCCTTACCGGGTATATCGGAAGAAGGAAAAACGGCATGGCGGAGGAAACCGCGATCTGTGAAAGTCTTGAAGAGGCAGCTGCTTTTGCAGCGTGCATCTGTGGCATGGAAGGTGCTTTTGGCTACGGAAAAAAATATGAATAGCAGGAGGGGAAAATAATGGGACGCAATGGAAAAAGCAGAGCGCTTATCTGTTTTGTACTGTGTATGATCATGGCTCTGCCGGTATATTTCAGCAGTGCAGTGGCAGTAAAAGCGGCAGAACAGCAGACCATCATCATAGGAACGAACGCAGAGTATTCACCATTTGAATACCTAGATGATAATGGAAATATTACAGGTTTTGATTACGATCTTCTGGAGGCGATCGCCAAGGAAGAAAACGTAAAGCTGGTATGGAAGGATATGCCCTTTGATTCCCTGATGGGTTCCATGGAGGCTGGTGATGTACAGGTGATCGCAGCCGGGATCGGACCTACGGAGGACCGTAAAAAAAGCGTTGATTTTTCCGATGTTTATTACACCGGTACACAGTGCATCATCAGCCGTAAGGATAATCCGATCAAGGATTTTGAGGAGATGTCCGGAAAAACCGTTGCAGTTCTGGAGGGTGCACAGAGTGATATGATCGCATCCGGCGAGACTACCGATTACGGTGAAGTTAAGGATGCCAAAGTAAAAAGATTTAAAAACGCTTCCAGTGCAGTCATGGAGCTGAAAAACGGTGGAGCAGATGCAGTTCTGATCGACAATATCATGGCTGAGATCTACTGCAAACAGAACTCAGACCTGCAGTATGAGTCCGTGCCAAGTACAGCAGAGGATACGGTTTTCTGTATTGAAAAAGGAAACACAGAGCTTGTCCAGATCATCAATGACGGGCTTGCAAAAGTAAAAAAATCCGGGGAATATGATGATCTTTATCAGAAGTATTTTGTGGACACACTTGAAAACAGCGAGGATGTGACAGATGTAGCAGCAACCGATGGTTTTCTGGGACTTTTAAGCTTTATTTTCCTTCAGGATAATCGTTGGAAGTTTTATATTAACGGTCTTGGGATTACGCTGATCGTTTCCCTTTTGTCAGTGATCGTAGGTATCCTGATCGGTCTTGTAGTGGCTTTGGTACGGCTTGGAGCTGCGAAAAAAGGCAGAAGAACCATTCTTTCCACGATCGCGGATATTTATGTTGATGTGATCCGTGGAACACCGTCAGTCCTTCAGCTGATGATCATCTATTTTGCAGTGTTCCACAGCAGGCTGGGATATGTGGCAGCAGTGGTCAGCTTCGGTATCAACAGCGGTGCATATGTTTCCGAGGTTATCCGCGGAGGTATTTTATCTGTAGACAAGGGCCAGAGCGAGGCTGGTCGTTCTCTGGGTCTTGGGTATAAAGATACCATGCGTTTCATTATCATTCCGCAGGCTGTAAAAACCATCCTTCCGGCAATGGGTAATGAGTTTATCCAGCTGATCAAAGAAACATCTATTTTAGGTTATGTAGGTATCATGGATCTGACAAAAGCGGCAAGCTATGTTTCTTCCCGTACTTATCAGATGTTCATACCGCTGATCGTTGCAGGTATCATGTACTATCTGATCGTGAAGTGCCTGAGCCTTCTGCTGAAGAGATTTGAAAGGAGACTGAGAGAAAGTGATTGATGTTAAAAATCTGAAAAAGTCCTTCGGGGACGTACACGTATTAAAGGGAATCACAACTCACGTAAACAAGGGTGAGTGTATCTGTATCATCGGTCCGTCCGGCTCCGGAAAATCTACATTTCTGCGCTGTCTGAACCTTCTGGAAAAACCGGAGGAAGGCGAGATCACCGTAAACGGACAGCAACTTCTGGATCCGAAGCTGGATGTAGATAAATTCAGGGAAAATGTGGGAATGGTTTTTCAGCATTTTAATCTGTTTCCAAATATGACAGTATTGAAAAATATCACCCTTGCGCCGGTGCGCCTTGGCAAATGGAATGTAGCGGAAGCTGATCAGAAGGCGAGGGCTCTTTTGAAAAGAGTCGGACTTGAAGAAAAAGCCGATGTCTATCCAGGAAAGCTTTCAGGCGGACAGAAGCAGAGGGTTGCCATTGCCAGAGCCCTTGCAATGAATCCCCAGGTGCTTCTGTTCGACGAGCCGACATCAGCTCTTGATCCGGAGATGGTCGGAGAGGTTCTTGAGGTTATGAAGGAGCTTGCAAAAGAAGGCATGACCATGCTGGTGGTTACCCATGAGATGGGATTTGCAAGGGAGGTCAGCGACAGAGTGCTCTTTATGGATGATGGGGTGATTCTTGAGGATAGAAATCCGAAAGAACTGTTTGGGGATCCTCGAGAGGAAAGGACGAAGGAGTTTCTTTCCAAAGTATTGTAGGGTTTTTCTTGGAAAAGTTTTGCTTTGAAAAAGCGGGGAAATTCGTGGGGAGGGGAGGCACTCGGAGTTGCGAAGCCCGTTTCCCCTCCCCACACCCCACCCCTCCGGGCACGCCGCTGTGCTACGCCTTGGAGTGTGTTAATTTATCGGCTTAGTCCTGTATGCTGCTGTATTGGCAGTGTCAGGCTGAGCCGATTTTTGTTTCGTCGGACGGGAAAGCGGCCCGCGCAGCGGGCCTGTTCCCTGTTGTTAATGGGAGCGGGTTTATGCCAGTGATGCGACAATAGATGGAAGCAGGTGAGCGTCGGCAATACAACAACAGACAGAAGTAGGTCTATGCCAGTGATGCGACAACAGACGGGAGCAAGTGAGCACCGGCAATACGCAACAGGCAGGAGCAGGTCAGCACCAGCAATACAACAACCACTAGGAACAGGTCTGCTGCGCAGACCGCCTTCCGTCCGGCGGAAAAAAAATCGGCTCAGCCTGACGCCACCAATACAGCAGCATACAGGTATTTGCCAATACACTACCCTATACCACAGCGCAGAACAGCGACGTGCCCGGAAAGGGGGAGCGCGAGGGGGAAAAGCGGGCTTCGTAACTCTGAGCGCCTTTCCCCCTCGCAAACCTGCCCACGCCAAAGTGTCCCCCAGAAAGGGAAACCTGCCCACGCCAAAGTGTCCCCCAGAAAGGGAAACCCCACTGCCAAAGTGTCCCCCCTGGAAAGGAAAAGCCCTCCGTCAGACGCCCGACATTGTACAATATCTGGTACAATTTTCTCATTATTTTTATCAATAATACAATTACATGTATATTATAAAGAACATACTTCCAAGCTGTTGACTTTAAATTCGGAATCTGTTATCTTATGGTCGTCATGAGAAATGTTATATATTACTAACTGCGCGGACAGTGAACGAAATATTGAGACAACAGGAAAGGATGTGTAACAAATTGGCAAAAGTTGATTTTGAACAGTGGAATGGTTTTAAGGGTGATCGTTGGAAAGAGAAGATCGATGTTCGTAATTTCATCAGTATGAACTATACACCATATGATGGAGATGCTTCCTTCCTGGAAGCACCAACAGAGGCAACAGATAAACTCTGGGGCAAGCTTCAGGAGCTTCAGAAAGAAGAGCGTGCAAAAGGCGGCGTTCTTGATATGGAGACAGAGGTAGTAACAGGAATCACAGCATATGGTCCTGGATATATCGATGAGGAGCTGAAAGATCTTGAGCAGGTTGTAGGTCTTCAGACAGACAAACCTCTGAAACGTGCTTTCATGCCATACGGCGGAATCAAAATGGCAGAGCAGGCATGTGAGACTTACGGATACCATGTAAGCGACAAGATCAAAGATGTTTTCAACAACTATGAGTTCAAAACACACAACCAGGGTGTATTCGATATCTACACACCGGAGATGAAGAGAGCACGTCACAACAAGATCCTTACAGGACTTCCGGATACTTACGGACGTGGACGTATCGTAGGTGATTACAGACGAGTTGCTCTTTACGGAATTGATCATCTGATCGCAGGTAAAGAGAAAGACTTCGCAGCATGCGACCGTCAGGGTATGAGACGTTATGACTTCCAGCTTCGTGAGGAGATCGCAGATCAGATCCGTGCTCTGAAGAAGATGAAAGAAATGGCTCAGATCTATGGCTTTGATATTTCCCAGCCGGCTAAGAATGCAAAGGAAGCATTCCAGTGGCTGTACTTTGGATATCTTGCAGCGATCAAAACTCAGAACGGAGCTGCAATGAGTGTTGGACGTATCTCCACATTCCTTGATATCTATATTGAGAGAGACCTTGAGAACGGAACTCTTACAGAGAAAGAGGCACAGGAGCTTGTTGACCATATCGTAATGAAATTCCGTATGGTTAAATTCGCTCGTATCCCGTCTTACAACCAGCTCTTCTCCGGTGACCCGGTATGGGCAACTCTGGAAGTAGCAGGTATGGGACAGGACGGACGTTCCATGGTAACAAAGAACGACTATCGTTTCCTTCATACACTTGAGGATATGGGACCGGCTCCGGAGCCGAACCTTACAGTTCTCTACTCTTCAAGACTGCCTGAGAACTTCAAGAAATATGCAGCAGACATCTCTGTTACAACAAGTTCCATCCAGTATGAGAACGATGATGTTATGCGTCCGGTATGGGGCGATGACTACAGCATCTGCTGCTGTGTATCTGCTACAGAGACCGGTAAAGAGATGCAGTTCTTCGGTGCTCGTGCTAACCTTGCAAAATGTCTTCTTTACGCGATCAACGGTGGTGTTGATGAGAAGACAAAACAGCAGGTAGGACCTCAGTACCAGGCGATCACTTCCGAGTACCTTGACTATGACGAAGTAATCGCAAAATATGATCAGATGATGGACTGGCTTGCACATCTGTATGTTGGAACACTGAACATGATCCACTACATGCATGATAAATACTACTATGAGGCAGCTGAGATGGCACTTATCGATACAAAGGTTGACCGTTCCTTCGCAACAGGTATCGCCGGATTCTCACACGTAGTAGATTCCCTTTCCGCTATCAAATATGCAAAAGTAAAAGCAATCCGTGACGAGGACGGAATCACAACAGACTTCCAGGTTGAGGGTGACTTCCCACGTTATGGTAACGATGATGACAGAGCAGACGAGATCGCAACAACTCTGCTTTCCACATTCCTTGAGAAACTGAAACACATCCATACCTATCGTGATTCCAAGCCAACCACATCCATCCTTACCATCACATCCAACGTTGTTTATGGTAAAGCTACAGGATCTCTTCCGGACGGAAGAAAAGCCGGCGAGCCTCTGGCACCGGGAGCAAACCCGTCTTACGGCGCAGAGCAGAACGGACTTCTTGCTTCCCTGAACTCTGTTGCAAAGCTTGACTATGAGGATGCCCTTGACGGAATCTCCAATACTCAGACGATCAACCCGGATGCACTTGGCCATTCTGAGGAAGAGCGTACAGAGAATCTTGTAAATGTACTTGACGGATACTTTGATCGTGGTGCACATCACCTCAATGTAAACGTATTCGGTAAAGAGAAACTTATCGATGCTATGGAGCATCCGGAAAAAGAGGAGTATGCAAACTTCACGATCCGTGTTTCCGGATACGCTGTTAAGTTCATCGACCTTACAAGAGAGCAGCAGCTTGACGTTATCGCAAGAACCTGCCACGAAAGGATGTAATAAAAAATATGGACGACCAGAAAAAAATCACTGGCTACGTCCACTCACTGGAGAGCTTCGGCTCTGTTGACGGACCAGGAGTCCGGTATGTGATCTTTTTGAGCGGCTGCGCCATGCGCTGTCAGTTCTGCCACAATCCGGACACCTGGCAAATGAAAACAGGGACGGAGTACACAGCAGATGAGCTGCTTGAAAAAGCCTGTCGATACCGCTCTTACTGGGGAAGTAAGGGCGGTATTACTGTGAGTGGAGGCGAGCCACTGTTACAGATCGATTTCCTTACTGAGCTGTTCAGAAAAGCAAAAAAACTTGGGATCCACACAACACTTGATACCAGCGGCAACCCTTACACAGAAGAGGGTCCGTGGTATGAAAAATGGGAAGAGCTGATGAAGTACACAGATCTTGTCATGCTGGATATCAAGCACATTGATGAGGAACAGCATAAGATCCTCACAGGATGTACCAATAAAAATATCCTTGCCATGGCCCGGAAGCTTTCCGATATGGGCGTATCCATGTGGATCCGTCACGTACTGGTTCCGGAACGCAATGACCGGGATGACTATCTCCACCGGCTGGCTGACTTTATCGCAACACTGAAGACAGTTGAGAGAGTGGAGGTTCTTCCATATCACACACTCGGAACCTTTAAATGGGAAAATCTGCATATTGATTATCCGCTGAAGGGAATTGATCCGCCAACAAAAGAACGGATCGAAAATGCGGAAAAAATCCTGGGAGCAGGTACACAGTAATAAAAAAACCATATCTTATGTCGAAAAACAGACATAGATATGGTTTTTTTGATGTTCACACCAGTTCTTTGTTTTTGATCAGCATTTCTTTGATGATATCCTGTGTATAGGAACCTAAGCGGCGCTGAGTATCCCGGTCAAGCTCTGAAGGAATGATAGGCTTGCCATATTCGATCACTACGTGTGTAGGTGTCATCTTCGGGAAATTGGCCTCCCAGATATTGGCAGAGTTGCTGATCGCAATAGGAATGATCGGGCTTTTGGCTCTGGTCGCGATCTTGAAGCTGCCGTCATGGAAAGGCAGCATTTCTGTTTCATCAGCATTTTTATTTCGGGTTCCTTCCGGGAAGATACATACGGAAATGCCGGATTTCACATAGTCTGCAGCCTGAAGGATCGTTTTCAGACCCTGCTTGATATCCTCTCTGTCGAGAAAGAGACAGTAGAGATTGCGCATCCAGTTGGAGAGCAGCGGATAATGCTCCATTTCCTTCTTGGCAACATAGCCGGTGCGGATCGGACAGCGGCTGTAGGTGAGCAGGATGTCGAAATAGCTTCGGTGGTTTGCTACATAGAGAACAGCCTGATCCTTTGGAACGTTTTCTTCGCCGATGACGGTGACTTTGGCGCCTGTGATCCACAGGATGAATTTGAATATGGCCTGTACCATGCGCAGAGAGCTGATATCCTTAGTCATGGGAGAAAATTTCCCGATGATCCATTCTACAAGGAGAACCGGAATGGTCAGCACCAGATAGGCGATCACCACGATACAGACAAGTATGAATCGAATCATGTCTTTTGTCCTTTCTGTTATAGATACTTGCGGAGAGTTCCGCAGTAAGATGGTATTTTTATATTATACGAAGAAAATCCGATAGTTGCAATAAATCTTTCCCTGCTCACATAGAATAAATACTGAATAATGGTTACTGTTTACTGGTGATCTTCCGCAAAGCGTGTTACTGAGAACGGAGTGAACAGTAACGAATCATGCAGGTGGCTTATATTATGAAAAAAGCAGTATTTCTGCGGATCGTGCTGACAGCTGCCGTGCTGGCACTGCTGCTTTCCGGGTGTCGATTTGTCCGGGTGGAGGAAGAAGAACGAAAACCGGTAGATTACATCGTTGTGGAACGCCGGGATATCCCGGCGGAGCTTTCCAGGCTTATGGAAGAAAAAAAGGAAAAGGAATTTCAGCTGAGTTATGAAACCGGAGAGGATCTTTACCTGGCCAAAGGGTACGGGCGGCAGATGAGTGGCGGATACAGCATCCAGGTAGAGGAGCTTGGAGAATCCTCGAATGGGATATTTTTTGTTACAAAACTTCTTGGACCGGAGGATCTTAAGGAGGCAGGAGTTCCGTCCTATCCCTGCATTGTGATAAAAACCCGGAAACAGGAAAAGCCGGTAACGTTCCGGGAAAGCAGCAGTCCGGTGAAAAAAGAGTCGGAGAAAGGGGAATAGACTGTGGAATTAAAAAAAGAAAGCATGCAGATATTAAAGGAAAAAAGCAGGGCAAAAAGTCAGATCACTTTTGATGAGGATTTTAATGTACCGGATGCAAAACCGGATGCAGGAAGACTGATCCAGAATAAGGGCAGGATCATTATGGATGATGTCCGTCTTACTGACGGGAAAGGTATTCTTACGGGAAATCTGCAGGTAGATATCCTTTATGTGGGGGAAGAAAGAGGGATCGTCAGCAGTCTTACTGCAAAACTTCCATTTGAGGAAACCTTGAACCTGAAGAATATCATAAACGGGGATAAAATGTGTCTGAAGTGGGAAATTGAAGATCTTACGATCCGCCTGATCCATTCCAGAAAGCTCAATATCAAAGCTTTGGTAACTTTTTGTGCGACTGTGGATGAAACAGAACAGATCCGCCTGCCGGTGGCGCTGGATGCAGAAGAGGTATCCGTCAGAAAAAAAACAGTCCGTTTTCTGGGACTTACCGTACATAAAAAAGATACACTCCGGATCAAGGATGAGTATACCATTGCCTCCAATCGTCCGGATATCGCCAGTCTGATCTGGTATACTATGGATGTACGGGGGCTGGATCTGAAGCCGGAGGAAAATGTGGTAAAGGCAAGAGGAGAGCTGTCCGTTTTTGTGCTGTATGGAGCTGAAGATACAGAAGCCCCGGTGCAGTGGCTGGAATATTCGCTGCCTTTTTCCGGAGAAGTGGAATGTCCGGACTGCACGGAGGAACTGATCCCGCTGATTGAAGCTTCGGTGATGCATCAGAGTCTGGAGGCCAAACCGGATGTCGATGGGGAAGAACGGATCCTTGTTTCGGATGTTGTGCTGGAGCTGGATATGAAATTTTTCAGGGAAGAGGAATATGATCTCATTACCGATGTGTATACACCGATTCGTGAATGTGTTCCGGAAGGAAAGAATGAGGTACTGGAACGGCTTCTGGTACGTAATTTTTCCAGATGCAGGATCAGTGACAGGATCCAGGTAAAGGAGACTCAGGGAAAAGTCCTCCAGCTGTGTCACAGTCAGGGAAAAGTGAAGATCGATAAGACCAGGATCGTAGAGAACGGTGTGCAGGCAGATGGCGTGGTCATGCTGAAGATCCTGTACATTATTGGAAATGATGATATGCCGTTTTATTCCATGGAGGCAATGATACCGTTTTCCCATATGGTGGAAGCAAGAGGGATCCGACAGGACAGCTGTTATCAGTTAAAAGCAAAGCTGGAGCAGCTTTCCGCAGCCATGGCAGATGGAAATGAGATCGAGATCCGGGCAACTGTAGGACTGGAGCTTCTGGCAGTTGCCAGAGAACCGGTATTTATCATTGAGAAAGTAGAGGAAAAACCACTGGATATGAAAAAACTCCAGGCTATGCCGGGAATCCTGGTTTATATGGTAAAACCGGGAGATGAATTGTGGGATATCGCAAGGAAATATCACACATCTATCCAAGAGATCCGGACGATCAATGCTCTCAAGGAAAATCAGGAACCCTCTCCGGGAACTCCGCTTCTTGTTGTGAAAAAAGTGGAAGGTCAGATCAAATAAAAAGTGGAATATTTTGCTGTTGAAAAGAATGTAAAAATCATATAAAATACATGTATAAATACTGTATACAAAGTACAAATGGAGGGGCTTATGCGTTTAAAAGCAATGGCAAAGATCAATCTCGGACTTGATGTTCTGGGAAAGAGAGAGGACGGTTATCATGAGGTACGCATGATCATGCAGACCATCCGTATGTATGATATCCTGGATATCAGAAAGACCAGACGGCCGGGGATCGTACTGACGACCAATCTTCCGTTTATTCCTACAGATCAGAGAAATCTTGTATATAAGGCAGCACAGATGCTGATGGAGGAGTTCGATGTTGAAGAGGGACTTTCCATCAAGCTTCGTAAATTTATCCCGGTGGCAGCAGGCATGGCAGGAGGCAGCTCCGATGCAGCGGCCGCATTTGTGGGTGTGAACCGGATGTTCCATTTAGGGCTTACTGAAGAACAGCTGATGGAACGTGCAGTAAAGGTCGGAGCAGATGTTCCGTATTGTATCATGCGGGGAACAGCTCTTGCGGAGGGAATCGGAGAGAAGCTGACCAGACTTCCGGAAGTTCCGAAATGTTATGTTCTGATAGGAAAACCGGGAATCAATGTTTCCACAAAAACAGCCTATGAGAATCTGAATCTGGAAGGGATCGGAAAACATCCGGACATCGATGGACTCATCGGAGCTATCAGAAATAATGATCTGTATGCCATGGCATCCAGAATGGAGAATGTATTTGAACCGGGGATCATCCGACAGTATCCTGTGATCGGCAATATCAAGAACCTTATGGAAGAAAAAGGTGCGCTGAAAGCCGTGATGAGCGGAAGCGGTCCTACTGTGTTTGGAATCTTTGATAACAGGGATAAGATGGCCGCGGCAGCCAGAAGCCTCAGAAAGAGCGGGCTTGCAAAGACTGTATTTGCCACGGATATTTACAATAGAGATGGAGGAGTTACAAATGACAAGTGATTTTTCTGTGGATATGAATGAATATCTGCCGCTTCGGGATGTTGTTTTTAACACCTTGCGGCAGGCAATCCTGAAGGGAGAGCTGAAGCCGGGCGAAAGACTTCTGGAGATCGCCCTTGCAGAGCGTCTTGGCGTGAGCAGAACACCGGTGCGTGAGGCTATGCGCAAGCTGGAGCAGGAAGGTCTTGTAGTGATGATCCCACGCAGAGGTGCACAGGTAGCCAGCATCACAGAGAAGGATCTGAACGATGTTCTGGAGGTGCGTATCGCCCTCGAAAATGTTGCCATAGAAAAAGCGTGCAAGCTGATCACAGAGGATGAGCTGGGAAGGCTCTGGGTGGCAGCCAAGGAATTTGAAAAAACAAAAGCAGAGGGAAATCTGGTCCGTCTGGCGGAAACCGATGTGGCTTTCCACGAGATCATATATCAGGCTTCTGATAATAAGCGTCTGAATCAGGTCCTGAATAATCTCCGTGAGCAGATGTACCGTTATCGTGTAGAGTATCTGAAGGAGGAGCAGACAAGAAATCTTCTGGTCAGTGAGCATGAAGAACTGGTAAAAGCCATCCGTGAAGGAGATGTGCAAAAGGCGCAGGATATTTCTTTCCATCATCTGGAGAATCAACGAAAAGCGATCATCCGTACTATCCGCGCGGAGAATGAGGCCAAAGAGGCCGAGAAAAAAGAATAAGAACCGGATATGCGGGAATATTAAGAGAGATGTCATTGGGGCATCTCTTTTTTTAACCGAATGCGGATGCTTTTATCCGTCTGACTGCATAAAGGATGGTGACTTTATGGAAACAAGGAAGATATCGATATCTCTTCATGAAAATGAATCGTATATCCGGAAACGGTGTGAAAACTGCGATGATATCCTGATCAGACCCATGCGCCTTGGTGAGGGACATAAGGCGGACTGTCTGATGGTCTATATTGAGGTTGCGGTTTCAAACATGATGCTGGATGATTCTGCTATCGGAAAAATGATCAATCATTTCTGGGAGATTCCGGAGGAAAAGATCCGGGAATTTATCCGCCGAAACAGTCTTGGAATTGCAGATGTGAAGGAGCTGTCTTCTATGGAGGAGGTATTTGGTGCCATTCTTTCGGGAAATGCAGTTTTCTTTCTGGATGGATACGACAAAGCAATGAAAATTTCCAGTAAAGGATATCCGGGGCTGGCTGTATCAGAGGTGAAAACGGAAAAGGTCCTCAGAGGCTCCAAGGAGGGGTTCTGTGACAGTGTAAAAACCAATGCGGCCCTTGTGAGAAAGCGGATCCGGGATACCAGGCTGAAGGTGGAGCAGAGCAGCATCGGTGTACGCTCTAATACGGTGGTACAGCTTCTTTATGTGGAGGATCTGGTCCATGAGGAGCTTCTGACTGCTGTGAAAGAGCGCCTGGAATCTTTTGCAGTGGACGGGATCCTGGACAGCGGGATGCTGGAACAGCTGACAGAAGAAGCATGGTATTCTCCCTTTCCTCAGTTTCAGACAACGGAGCGGCCGGACCGGGCTGCCCAGGAGCTGCTGAATGGAAAAGCAGTTCTGCTCTGCGACAATTCGCCGGTGGCACTGGTGGTTCCCGGAGCATTCAACAGTTTTATGGAAAGCAGTGAAGACTGGTACAACCGTTTTGAGATGGCATCCTTCCTGCGGGTGCTCCGGTATCTGGCCATGGCTGTGGCAACGCTGCTCCCCGGACTTTATCTGGCTGTGATCCGGTTTCATACACAGATCCTTCCGGCGAATCTGATCCTTTCCTTTGCACAGGCAAGAGAGGGCGTTCCATTTTCCAGTGTAGTGGAGCTGGTGTTCCTGGAACTGTCTTTTGAGCTGATACGGGAGGCTGGTGTGCGGATCCCGGGAGCTCTTGGAAATGCCATTGGGATCGTAGGAGGACTGATCATCGGACAGGCTGCGGTGGAGGCCAATCTTGTCAGCCCGGTGGTAGTGATCATCGTGGCACTGACAGCACTGGGATCACTGGCTATACCTAATGAGGAATTTGCTTCTGCATTCCGGCTTCTGAAGTACGCTTTTCTGTTTCTGGGAGGATTTCTAGGTATATTCGGAATCGTGTTGGGACTGTATCTCACCATGGCGCATCTGGCAGGACTTTTAAGCTTCGGTGTCCCATATCTGGTACCTTTTGTAGAGAAGAACAGTGAGGCGGAAACCGGTGGAAGGATTTTGCGACAGCCCTTCCGGAAGCGGAAATTCCGGCCGCTGTATGCCAGAAATGCCCAGAAACGCAGGCTTCGGACAAGGCCATGGAGCCGGAAAGGATAAAGGTTATGAGATTTGCGGAGAATAACAGGATTTCCCACAGACAGCTTTTTCGGCAGATCATACTGGTGTTTCCGGCGCCGTTTCTGCTGTGCCTGTTTAAGAATGGAGCGATGTTGGGCATCAGTGCCATGGCAGGGACAGCTGCTGCGGCCGTAGTGCTCTCTTTTTATGTAATCTGGCTGATACGTCTGACACCTGCATATGGGGAGCTTTCCAAAAGGATAGGAAGTTTTACTGTACGATTTATTGGCCTGTTCTTTTTGGTATATGTGATCGTAAGTTCGGCATTTCTTTCGGGCCTTCTGGGGGAGGTGATCCCGGAAAGTCTGATCAGCGGGATTTCCGGAAAATGGCTGTCTCTTCTTGCAGTTGCAGCCTGTAGTCTGGGAACGCATCGCGGAATGCAGAGAAGAGGGCGGATCGCTGAGGTGTCCGGAAGGATTTTTCTGGCAGGGATTCTTCTTCTGATGCTTTTATGTGCAGGGCAGGGAAAAACAGAGTACTTTATGGAAGTGATGAAAGATCCGGAAACAGGATTTACAGGAGAGCGATGGCTCCGTGATCTGTATACACTTTTGTGTGCTTTTTCAGGAGCAGGACTTCTTCCTTTCGGGCTGGAGTATGCAAAAAAACAGGGAAGTGCCAGAAAACCTGTGATCCTGGCTTTTCTTACAGTTTGCGGGATCATTTTTGGAATGCAGCTCCTTCTTCCGGCAGTCTTTGGAGGTGCACGCCTTAAAAACGAGATCTGTCCGGTACTGCCTCTTTTGGAGGGTGCAGATCTTCCGGGAAACGTACTGGCGAGATTTGATGTGATATGGATGGGGTTTCTGGTATTCGGACTTTTGTTTTCTCTGGGAAGTTTGTTTCATTACGGAAATCAGATCGCGGAAAAAACCGGATTCGGGACCGGTCGGTACTGGATCCCGGCAGCAGGCTGGCTGCTTTCCCTGTATGAGAGAAACGGGATGGGGATCCGGGAGTATTATGGCTGGTATCTGGGGTACATCTTTGTACCGTTTCTGCTTGTGATACAGCTTTTTCTCAGTACGGAAAACCGGGGAAGACGGAAGAAAAAAGTAACTGTGGCAGGACTTGTCCTGGTCATCACTTTGACGGGATCAGGCTGTGCGGCAGTAGAACCGGAAAAAAGAGCTTATCCGCTGGCACTGGGGGCCGGTGTTTCAGAGAATGGCTTTGTGCTGAAATATGCAATGCCGGATATGAGTACAGCTACCGGACAGGAAAAACCGGACGAAGATCCGATTTCTGTGCTGACTCTTTCCGGCCGGGACTTTCAGGAGATCGAGGCAGTTTACAACCGGTCTCAGGAAAAATTTCTGGATCTGGGTCATCTTGAAGTGCTGATCCTGGATGAACAGATCCTGGAAGAGGGATCCCGGGAAGCACTGATCGGATATCTGAAGCAGGAAGAGCATATCGGAGAGGATGTCTACGTGTTCCGGACGGATATGCTGGGAGATGTTTTTCACTGGAAGGGAGCCCGGGAAAGCTCCATAGGGGAATACCTTCAGGGAATCCAGGAGAACCGCACATCCGGGCAGCAGAAGAAGGGTGTGACTCTGCGGGAGGTATATCATCAGTTCTGTCAGGATGGAACGCTGCCCTGGCTTCCGGAGATATGGGTGGAAGGTGAGCTTCTGGAAGTGGATTACGGCAGTAATGAATAGATGGGAGCCGGACTGTTAATAATATAGATGATGATCAGTACGATAAATCGTACAGTATATCTCTGGATAAGATCATCAGAAGATTTTTGACAGGAGGGCTTGCTCATGGAGCATATAAAAACGAAGAAGCATGTATTAAAAAAAGCAGGAGGGTTCCTTTTGCTCACGGCAGTGATCCTTGCAGGGAGTACCTGGGAGAGAAGAACTGCCGGTGATCGGCAGCCACAGTTTTATGCCTGGTGGGGAACGATCTACCCGGAATTCTGTTTTGAAAAAGCAGAGGATAACGGGGAAAATAAGCCGGTGAAGATATCCTTCTGGCTTGCGCAAGCCCTGGATTGGTGATACAATATTTCAACGGACCAATCACGTTCAATTAATTATTTCAGGAGATAAGATCAATGAATATAGACAGAAACGCACCGGTGGGTGTGTTTGATTCCGGTATCGGAGGACTGACAGTAGCCCGGGAGATCATGCGCAATCTCCCATCGGAAAAAATCGTATATTTCGGAGACACAGCCAGAGTTCCTTATGGAAGCAAATCCAGAGAAACGGTGATCCGTTATTCCCGCCAGATCATTCATTTTCTGCAGGAACAGAAGGTGAAGGCCATTGTGGTGGCCTGTAATACAGCCAGTGCATTTGCTCTGGATGCGGTGAAGGATGAACTGGATATCCCGATCCTTGGAGTGATCGAGGCTGGTGCCAAAGTTGCTGCCCAGGAAACCAGAAATAAACGGGTGGGCATTATCGGAACGGTGGGCACGGTAGGAAGCGGTATCCATGCCTCTTATCTGAAGGAACTGGATCCGGAGATCACCGTGATCGGAAAAGCGTGCCCGCTGTTTGTTCCGCTGGTAGAAGAGGGTTGGTATCATGATCCGGTCACCGAGGAAGTTGCCAGAAGATATCTGAAGGAGTTGCAGGAGCAGGAGATCGATACACTGATCCTCGGATGTACGCACTATCCTCTTTTAAGATCTACCATCCGCAAGATCATGGGTGAGGAGGTCTGCCTTGTGAATCCTGCATATGAGACGGCGCTGGAGCTTAAAAAGCTGCTCTCCAGACTGGATCTTGCCAGCAATGAGGTAGCACAGGAGGAATTCCCGTATCGCTTTTATGTAAGTGATCTTGCAGAGAAGTTTAAGGATTTTGCCAATTCCATCCTGCCGTATAACGTAGAAAAAACACAGAAGATCGATATCGAAAAATATTAAACAGATCTGTACATAAATGATAGGAGAAAAGAATGCAGAAAGAAGTTTTGATCCATGTAAGAGGGCTTCAGATGATGGATGCACAGGGGGATCAGGAACCTATAGAGATCATTGTTCCGGGACAGTATTATTTCCGCAATGGTTCTCATTATCTCAGATATGAGGAACTGCTGGATGAAACAGCAGAACCCACCATCAATTACATAAAAGTATCCGGAAAGGGTCTGGAGGTCAGCAAGAAGGGACTGGTCAATGTACACATGGTATTTGAACAGGGCAAAAAAAACATGACCTATTATACTACCCCTTACGGAACACTTCAGATGGGAATCTCAGCTACGAATCTGGAGCTGACGGAAAGCGAAGAGAACCTTCAGATTAAAGCAGATTATGCGCTGGATATGAATGAAGAACATGTGGCAGACTGCTATCTGGCGATCCAGGTACAGCCAAGAGACTGCAAGGATTTTGTTTTATAGATCCTGCAGAAAATAAAAGATATATAATTACACTACATAAGAACAGCCGCCATGCATCAGGGGAATTCCTGAAAGCATGGCGGCTGTTTTGGATTCTGATCATTTACGGAATCTTGCGAGGAAGCCTTTTTTCTTCTTCTGTGGTGCTTCGAGAGAACCACGGATTCCTTTTACGCCAACGATGTAAAGGCCGCTGACTTCAGCTTTGATCTCTTTTTTGACCGGGATCAGATCAAAAACTTTTTCATCTGCAATAAGGATGTTGATCTTCGGACCGACTTTGGCTTTTACGATCGGAAGCTTGGACCGGCGCATAAGCTTAGGTGTCTGGTCGATGACCATCTGTGGAAGTCCGGAATCTTTCAGCGGCATCCGTTTTTTATCGATGACCAGCATGGAAACTGTCTGCTTGTTAGCCTGGATCTGAGCCTGCTGTTCGTCCTGTTTTTTCTGAGCTTTTTTTCCGAAGAAATAGAGTGCGATCACTGCTGCGATCAGAATAACGAGGATGACCAGAAGAACGATGGTAACTGTACTCATTTGAGAATCCCCCTGTATATATATTTGTTTCGCAATCGGTTACATTACGCAAACAACATTTTAGCATTGTTTCGTCAAAAAGGCAATTAAAAAAGTGAAAAAGACAGGTGGAACGGTGGAAATTTCAGCAGTTACCAGTTATAATGATTACGATGCAGTTCATCTGTGTATGCTGCAGAGAATACAGGACATAACTATCTTTGAGCTAACATATGTAATGGATAAACCAGAGATGGAGGAAATATTATATGAAAGAGAAAAAGCCCGGGGGAACCCGACCGGAAATGGGGACTCCTGAGTACGAAGAATGGCGGAAAGAGGTATTGAAACGCCGCAGAAAGCGCCAGCTGAAGGAACGCAGAAAACGTCTGGCCATCATAACAGCGGCAATGATCGTCGCAGTCGGGGCATCAGTAGGAGTCGGTGCGCTGAAGGGCAGAAGTGAGAAGGCTTCAAAAGAGAAGATGGTTTCTTCTGACAAACAGAAAGAACAGACTGTTTCCGGAGAAAAAGCTTTAGAAGCAGGTACTAAAAATACAGAGACCGCTTCCAAAGATACTCTCGCAGAGGCAGAGCTTCTGGCCAGTCAGTATAACTATGACAAAGCTATCGATCTTCTGAAAAAGGCTCCGTCCTATGATTCGGATAAGAAGATGCAGGCAGCTGCAAAAAAATACGAAGACATAAAAGCAACCTGTACGGCATGGCCCCTTGAAAAGGTGACACATGTCTTTTATCATATTCTGATCAAGGATCCATCCAAAGCGTTTGACGGAGACTACAAAGAAGCAGATTATAATCAGGTCATGACAACCATTGATGAGTTTAACAAGATCACGCAGACCATGTATGACAAGGGCTATGTGATGGTAAGCATCAAGGACATGGCAAAGGCAGACGACAACGGGAACATCACAGAGGGAGAGATCCTTCTTCCGCCTGGGAAAACGCCGTTTGTCCTCTCACAGGATGATGTATGCTATTATCATTACATGGACGGTGACGGCTATGCTACGAAGCTGATCGTGGATGATAAAGGAAAGATCCGCAATGAATATGTGGAAGATGACGGAAGCGTATCCGTGGGAGATTACGACATGGTTCCGCTGATCGACCGTTTTGTGGAAAAGCATCCGGATTTCTCATACCGCGGTGCAAAAGGAATCCTGGCACTTACCGGATACAACGGGATCCTGGGATACCGGACCGACGAAAGCTATGAGACCCGTCCGGCAGATCTGGATGAAAATAAAGTACAGTGGCTGGATGCACATCCGGATTTCAGCCTGGAAAAAGAACGGGCAGCCGCAAAAAAGGTTGCCGATGCCATGAAGGCAGAAGGCTGGGAATTTGCGAGCCATACCTGGGGACATCAGAATGTGGGACAGGTCACACTGGAGAAGCTTCAGGCAGATACCGAACGTTTCAAGAAAAATGTAGATCCGCTGATCGGGGGAACGGATGTTATCATTTTTGCTTTTGGAACCGACATTACCAATGACCAGGAGTATTCCGGGGATAAATTCGAATATCTGAAGGGGCAGGGATATAATTATTACTGCAACGTGGATTCCAGCCAGTATTATGTACAGATCCGGGATCGGTACTTCCGTCAGGGAAGACGGAATCTGGATGGATACCGTATGTATTATAACCCGGAACTGTTATCCGATCTTTTTGACGTAAAAGATGTTTTTGATCCGGCAAGACCGACACCGGTACCGCCGATGTAACGGTCATATCCGGAGATACGAGGGGACTTTTAGAAAGGGGCATATATATTATTATGAAGAAAAAAATTGCAGGTGTACTGACAACAGTGCTTGCGGCGTCACTTCTTGTGGGCGGAAACCATCCGGTCACTGTTCAGGTGGACAATATGATCTCTGGGACACAGGATGACGAGGATACACAGTCTGATGAAGCGGAAGCAGAAGCTGCAGAAGCCGAAGAAGAACAGTCCGAAGAAGCCAAAGTAGCAGCGGACCCGGAGGACCAGCCGGCAGCTACCGAGACACCGAAGGAAGAAAAAAAGGCAGAAAAAGAAACACAGAAAAGGGAAGCTGCCGAGAACAGCTCCGACAGTACTTCCTCAGACGAAAAAACACTTCTCAAAAAAGCCAAAAAACTGGCACAGCAGTATGATTACACCGGCGCGATCTCCGTGTTGAAAAACAACTGGAAATTTGCCACCAGTGACAAGATGCAGGAAGCAGCAGCAGCCTACATGAAAAAAAGAGATGCCTGTGTGGAATATCCACTTGAGAATATCACCCATGTATTTTTTCATTCCCTGATCGTGAATACCTCACTGGCCTTTGACGGAGATTCCGATGAGGCCGGATATAATCAGATGATGACCACAGTCAGCGAGTTCAAAAAAATGCTCCAGATCATGTATGATAAGGGTTACGTACTGGTGAGTCCTCATGATATGGCTGTGATCAATGATGACGGAACCATGAGCAGGGGAAAGATCATGCTGCCGGAAGGCAAGATTCCTTTTGTTCTTTCAGAGGATGACGTCAGCTACTATCATTATATGGACGGAGACGGATTTGCCACAAAGCTGGTGATCGACGACAACGGAGATATCAAATGCGAGTATAAGAAGGCAGACGGTACAGTTGTGACCGGAGATTACGATGTGGTGCCGATCCTGGATTCCTTTATCAAAGAACATCCGGATTTTTCCTATCATGGAAGAAAGGGTATCCTGGCAATGACCGGTTATAATGGTGTTCTGGGCTACCGTACAGATGGGGCATATAAGACCAAGAAGAATCTTCAGGATGACCAGAAGGCTTTTCTCAAGGCCAATCCGGATTTTGACTATGATAAAGAAGTAAAAGCAGCCAAAAAAGTGGCGAAGGCCATGAAAAAGGACGGGTGGGAATTTGCAAGCCATACCTGGGGTCACAGAAACGCTACAAGCTCCACAGCAGCGGAGTTGAAGACCGATAATAAAAAATGGGAAAAATATGTGGCACCCATCCTCGGAAAAACCGATATGATCATTTTTGCCTTTGGTGCGGATATCGGCGATTGGGAAGGATACACCTCGGATAATGAGAAGTATGAGTATTACAAAAGCCGTGGCTACCGCTATTTCTGCAATGTAGATTCCAGTCAGTATTTTGTGCAGATCACAAGTGAATATTTCCGTCAGGGAAGACGGAATCTGGATGGATACAGAATGTATTACAATCCGGATATGCTCAGTGACCTGTTTGATGTATCGGAGGTGTGGGATTCTTCCAGACCGACACCGGTACCGGAAATGTAAGACAGCAAACACACTTTACAAATCTGTATAAAAAAAGATTATAATCGAACCGACAGTACTTGATGAAGGGAGTAGGTTATGAAGAAAAAAGCATATCTCATGGTTCTTGCACTGTGTGCGGCACTGGCGATCACTGCATGTGGCACATCAACAGACCAGAAAGATGACAAAAAACCTGCAGCAGAAGCGCAGGATACAACAGATAAAGAAGATTCCGGATCTGCAGATTCCAAAGAGTCAGAAGAAACGGCTTCCAATAAAGACAGCGAAGAGGCAGCCTCCGGAGACACAAGGCTTGTTTCCGTGGATGATGTGAGCAAATATGTGACCATCGGAGAATATAAGGGGCTGACTCTTGATAACACAGTAGAAGCCGTAACCGATGATATGGTTGACGGAAGGATCAAGGAAGAGCTTCAGAACAAGGCTGAGGAAGTAACGGAAGGCAGTGTTCAGAACGGAGATGTGGTTACCATTAATTATGTGGGAACCAAGGACGGAGTGGCTTTTGACGGCGGTACTGCAAATAATTATGAGCTGACCATAGGCTCCGGAACGTTTATCGACGGATTTGAGGACGGGATCATCGGAATGAAAAAAGGTGAGACTAAGGATCTCGATCTGACTTTCCCGAAGGAATACTCTTCGGAAGAGCTGGCCGGACAGGAAGTGGTATTTAAGGTCACTCTGCAGAGCTTTAAGCGTGCACCTGAGCTTACCGATACCTGGGTAGCCAAGAATACAGACTGCAAGAGTGTGGATGATTACAAGAAGGAAATCCGTACTACACTGGAGGATGAAGCGAAGACAAGTGCACAGAACACATTGCGTGAAACTGCATGGAACACAGTGCTTTCAGCATCTGAAGTGAAGGAATATCCACAGGAGGATCTGGATACAGCCAAGACAGAGTTTCGCAGTCTGTATGAGAATTATGCAAAACAGGGTGATATGACGCTGGAGGATTTTGTAAAAGCTCAGGGAATCTCCATGGATGATTTTGAGGAGCAGAGCGGTCAGTATGCGGAGTTTAAAGTAAAGCAGAACCTGATCGTACAGGGGATCATGGATAAGGAGAATATGACACTTGAAGATAAAAAATCTCTCAGTATCCAGGATGAACTGATCAAAGCATACAGTGTGAAGGATCTGGCTGCGCTGGTAGATAAATACGGACAGGCAGCCGTGGATGAATCCATCGGACTTCTCAGAGTGGAAGATTTTATCCTGGACAATGCAACGGTTGAGGAGAAGGTTTCTGCCGGTGATACCCAGGGAGTAAACGGAGATGATCCTTCCTCGGACGGAAGCAGTGCGGAAGGTACCGTGGATGAAGAGCTGGAAGCGGCAGAGGCTACAGATATGGTGCCGGAAGACGGCGAGGCGGATCAGGATGCAGACAGCAGCACATCGGATGCAGCGGGTCAGGAGTGATCTGACAGTATCAGCAGCTAAAAAAGTGTGGTGCCCGGAATGTGTTCCGGGTGCCATTTTTTTTACATGTGCATCGCGAAGTGTGTTACTGAGAACGGAGTGAACAGTAACAAATTAAGAGATTCTTTCGGGAATTTCCATTGTATTTAAGCGTTAAATGCGGTATGATTAAAGACAGACATTAAATATCAAAGAAAGATATGAGTATATAAACGGGGATGTAAAAAATGGACAAAAGAGTTTTGCGTGAGAGGATGCGCAGAAAACAGCAACAGTTAAGACGGCGGCGGATGATGAAGCGGATAACCTGTGTAGTTGCGGCGATTCTTCTGCTGGTTTTTGTTGTTCGAGGGGTAATTCTTCCCATCGTCAACCATGCAGGCGGCGGAAGCAATAAGGATGCGGAGACAGTAAATGTTCAGGCAAATACCGCCGGAGCTTCCACAGACAGCAGTACGAAGGACGGTACGGCATCGACGGATACGGCTGCTTCGGATACAGACAGCGCGGATTCCGGTACGGATGCAACGGTGATGCCGGTAAAGGGCAGTGCAGCAGGCGAAAGGCTTTCTGTTATGACTCCGGGATGGCATGAGGATTCTACAGGAAAGTGGTATCAGAATCCGGATGGTACATATTATGTAAATGGTTTTGCGGATATTGACGGAACAACATATAGCTTTGATAAAAAGGGATACATGCAGACCGGATGGGTGGAGAAAGGTGTGAAGGACTATTATTTTAATGAGGATGGCTCTTATGATCCTTCCAAGAAGCGCCCGATGATCGCTCTGACTTTTGATGATGGTCCTGGAGAGTATACAGAGACACTTCTTGATACTGTTGAGAAATATAATATCCATGTTACGTTCTTTATGCTGGGACAGAATGTGGAGGGCCGTGAATCTACCATACAGCGAATGGTAAAGCTTGGCTGCGAGATCGGTAACCATACTTGGGATCATCCGGAACAGACGCTGCCGAATATGGATCTGGATTCTGTTATGCAGGAGTTCCAGAAGACGGATGATGCACTGGTAAAAGCCTGTGGGCAGGCATCAACGGTATGTCGTGCACCGTATGGCGCGATCACAGATGAGCAGATGAGTGCAGTTGGCAAGCCTTTCTTCATGTGGTCTACAGATTCTCTGGACTGGAAGCTGATGGATGCGGATGCAGATTATAATCAGATCATGAATGATTCTTCCTTGGGAGATGGTTCTATCATCCTGATGCATGATATTCATGAACCATCTGTGAAGTGTGCCACAGAGAAGCTGATCCCGGCACTGATCGACCAGGGATATAAGCTTGTAACAGTCAGCGAGCTTGCAGAAGCGAAGGATGTTACGTTACAGAGTGCTTCCTATTCTGACTTCTGGGACAGCTCTCTTCAGGCTGGTCGTGTTGCAGGATATGCAGGAAATTCCAGTGATTCAGAGGATTCCTCTGAGGATGGCTCCGATGGAAGCGATTCTTCTGACGGATCGGATGTCAGTGACGGATCTTCCGATGAAGGGGACTATTCCGATGGCTCTGACGAAAGTGATTATTCGGATGGATCTTCCGATGATGGAAGCTATGATGATGGTTCCTACGACGAATCTTATGACGATGGAAGCGAAGAATACTAAAAAATGACAGGAGAGACCTGAATGACAAAATGTGCGTCATTCAGGTCTCTTTTTTGACTTTATCTGACATTGTCGGATAATAGACACATATTAGCCGGAGAGGGTTTTTCCTTGACTGAAAATATGGGGATTGGTATAATTATAGAATAAAAAATTCCACTTAAAATTGGGGAATGGACGGTGGCAGAACTATAAAGGGAGGTACCTGAAAATGGGAAAAAAATTACAATTTACGGAGCTTGACCAGTATCTGTTTGGTCAGGGCACGAATTATGATATTTACAGGAAGCTGGGAGCACATCCAGATACGCAGAACCGGAAAAAAGGGGTTTATTTTGCAGTGTGGGCACCTAATGCACAGGCGGTTTCTGTTATAGGTGAATTCAACGAATGGGATACGGAGAAGAATCCCATGAAAAAAGTTGGACCCATTGGCGTTTATGAGACATTTGTACCGGGAGCGAAGATCGGACAGCTGTATAAATTTTACATTACAGGTGCACATGGTGAGGAGCTTTACAAGGCAGATCCATATGCCAATGCCGCTGAAATGCGTCCCGGAACAGCCTCTCGTATTACAGATATCACCAACTATAAATGGAAAGATGATACCTGGATGAAAAATCGCGAGAACTTTGATCCGGACACAAGTGCCATGTCTATCTATGAGGTGCATCCGGGTTCCTGGATGAAGCATCCGCAGACAGCAGAGGATGAGGATGGTTTCTATTCCTACAGAGAACTGGCGCCGAAGCTTGCACAGTATGTCAAAAAAATGGGATACACCCATGTGGAGCTTATGGGTATCGCAGAGCATCCTTTTGACGGTTCCTGGGGCTATCAGGTAACCGGCTATTACGCACCGACTTCCCGCTACGGAACACCGCAGGATTTCAAATATCTGGTGGATTATCTTCACCGTCAGAAAATCGGTATCATTCTTGACTGGGTACCGGCACATTTTCCGAAGGATGCACACGGACTGGTTAACTTTGACGGAACTGCTGTATATGAGCATGCAGATCCGAGACAGGGTGAGCATCCGGATTGGGGAACCAAGATCTACAATTACGGACGTCCGGAGGTGAAGAATTTCCTGATCGCAAACGCTCTTTACTGGGTAGAGGAATGCCACGTTGATGGTCTTCGTGTAGATGCGGTTGCATCCATGCTCTACCTGGATTACGGTAAGAAAGACGGTGAGTGGATCGCCAATAAATACGGCGGAAACAAGAATCTGGAGGCTATTGAATTTTTTAAGCATCTGAATACCGTTGTTCTCGGAAGAAATCATGGAACTGTCATGATCGCAGAGGAATCTACCGCATGGCCGATGGTAACAGGTAAGGCAGAAGACGACGGGCTTGGATTCTCTCTGAAGTGGAATATGGGCTGGATGAACGACTTCCTGGAATACATGAAGTTGGATCCATATTTCCGTAAATTTAATCATAATAAGATGACATTTTCTATGACTTATGCATACAGTGAGAAATATGTTCTGGTTCTGTCTCATGATGAAGTAGTACATCTGAAGTGTTCTATGCTGGAGAAGATGCCAGGAGAGCTGGATGATAAATTCAAGAACCTGAAGGCCGGATATACTTTTATGTTCGGGCATCCGGGTAAGAAGCTTCTGTTTATGGGACAGGATTTCGGACAGCTGCGTGAGTGGAGTGAGGCCAGAGAGCTTGACTGGTATCTTCTTGGCGAGGAAAATCATCAGAAGCTGCAGCAGTATGTCAGTGATCTTCTGCATATCTACCGCAAATATCCGGCACTTTACGGTGCAGATAATGATCCATCTGCATTTGAGTGGATCAATGCCAACGATGGCGACAGAAGTATCTTCAGCTTTGTGAGAAAATCTCCTACAAGACGTAATAATATCCTGATAGTATGCAACTTTACACCGGTAGCACGTCCGGATTACCGTGTAGGCGTTCCGAAGAAAAAACAGTACAAGCTGATCATGGATGAGCAGGGGCTTCTTCCGAAGGGCAAGGTATTTAAAGCCGAAAAGAAAAATTGTGACAACCGGGAATTTTCTTTTGCATATCCTTTGGAAGCTTATGGAGTTGGTATATTTACATACTGATATTCTGTATAGCGAAATCTTTGAAAGAAAATATAAAAGATAAAATAAAAATACCGGAGATCTGTGTACCTTTGAAGTGTTGGCTTCAGAGGTGCCGGATCTCCGGTATTTTATGGATCGGGGTATAAACTGGTTACGAGTTATCGCTATTCTTCGCTATCATCGTAGGAACCATCATCGTAGGAACCATCATCGTAGGAACCATCATCGTAGGAACCGTCGTCGTAGGAACCATCATCGTAGGAACCGTCGTCGTAGGAACCATCGTCAGAGTAACTGTCGTCGTAGGAACCGTCATCCGAGGAGTCGTCTGTGCTGCCTGAGTTATTATCAGCAGAGTTAAAGTCTTCGGAAGTGATGTCAATGCCTTTATCTGCGTAATATTTTTCTGCTGTGATAGAGTCGGTATCTTCTACGACATTTCCGGATGCATCGATCATGTTCAGGTCTGTGTCAATGGTCACATCCAGGAGGTTGGTTCCTGTGGATGGAGTGACATTCATGGACATGATCTCGTTGAACTTCTTTTTCAGGTTGTCAAGAGTGAATACACCGGAACCAATGTATGACTGTACACCGTTCTGAGATGCAAGTTCTTCTGTGTAATCGGAAAGCATATATGGTCCGAATTCACCGGCATCGCTGTTGTAATGCATGACCAGAGGTTCCACTGTAGGGGTCAGGATCTCAATTGAGGTCTTGCCGTCCTGTACGGTTTTCTGAATGGTGAATTTTGCCATTCCGCCGAGAAGTTCTTCCAGCTTCTGCTGGGTGGATACGAAATTTCCCAGAGAGTAGAAGACTACAGTTTCATTGCCTTTGTCATCAGTAAGGCGGCCATATGGCTGAAGTACATGTGGATGTCCGCCGATGATGACATTTACGCCCTGCTCCATAAGGTAGGCTGCCCACTGTTTTTCGTATTCGTTTGGCATGGTTTCGTCTTCGGTACCCCAGTGTGCTACAAAGATGATGCAGTCGGCCTGCTGTTTTGCTTTCTGGATCATGGCTGTGATCTTGTCTTTGCGGATCATGTCGATCATGTAGTCTTTTCCTTCAATGCCGCCTACGTTTGTGCCGTAGGTGTAATCCAGAAATGCGATCTTGATACCGTTTACTTCACGGATCTTGACGGTGTCGGCATCTTCCTGGGAGTCGTGGATCCCCAGAAGTGTGACATCCGGATATTTGGTTTTCCAGAAGTTCAGTGTGTCTGTGAGGAAGCCTTCTCCGAAGTCATCGATGTGGTTGTTGGCGGATTCTACTACGTTGAATCCTGCTTTTATAATGGCATCTCCTACTTCTGTGGGTGTTGCAAAGGATGGGTAGGAGCTTACGCTGTCATGGTCGGTTGTGAAGACGGTTTCCTGATCGATCATTTTGATGTCTGCGTCCTTGATGGCGTCCTGGATGTGGGTGTAGATCTTGTCGTAGTTCCAGTTTCCGTCAGAGGATGCGCCTGCGTCGATGAGACTCTGGTGATAGAGGTTGTCGCCTACTGCGATGACGGAGGCAGTGGTAGTTTCGGCAGTGGTGTCGGCTGCTTCCTGATCAGCCTTGGCTTTGACTGCCGCGGCTTTTTTCTGGGCGTCTATGGCTGGTTTGCGGATGAGGCGGTAGTCCAGTTGATTGAAGAAGAGGACCAGGATCGCAAGGACGATGACGGATGCCATAAGACTTACACGGGCATTGCTGCGTTCGCGGAAGTTCAGGGGGATGTTGTCCTTGGGGTTGCGCCGGGTTTCTCTGAGGGGCTCCGGGGTGGAGCTTTTTTTGAAGACTCCTTTGAGGGAGCCGGGGATTTTGATGTTGGGTGGAAATTTCATTTATGTTTTACCTTGTCTTTCTTTGGATTTTGAATGCGATTGATTGGTGATTGTTCGCTTTGTTATTTTTGATTTTTGTTGTGTGGTTGTATTATAGCAGATTTTTATTTTGGTGGGAAGAGGGTGGTGGGGGTGAACGTACGCCCGAGCCGGGGATGCTGTCTGGTCTGCGGCTTCGTCGGGGGCTGGCTTCTAGGCTGCCGGGAATCTGCTAAAAGCGTTTTCCAAAAGTCCGAACTCGCGTCTTGCAGCCGCTCAGACAGCGGACTTTTGAAAAACAACGCAGATTTCCGCCAGCCAAGAATCAGCTCCCCTCCTGCAGAGGCAGACCAGACAGCATCCCCGGCTCGGGCTGTGAGGTTCAGTGCGGTAGGGCTAGGGTGGCTGGGTGGTAGGTTTGTTTGGAGTGGTAGGTTGAGTGGTTTCCCGGTAGGGGATGGGGCATCAGCGCTGCGCTGGATGCTTGGGGCGAAAGGCTGAGTTTCCTTGTGGTCTGACGGAGGGGATGGCCGAGGCGCTTTGCTGTCGGCCTGGTAGTGTGGAGGTGCTTTGCTGTCGGCCTGGTGGTGTGGAGGTGTTGTGTTGTTGGTTTGAGTGTGTCGGAATTTTTGGATGAAATTTCAGTGCTTTTTATTATAGTGTGTGGTATGGTTGGTTTATCTTATAAGATCTTTTTGTCTGTATGGACATTTCTGGAGCTTTAGATTCTGAAGCGTTTTCCATTTTTTGTTACTGTGTATTTTGTGAAATGCTGGTTTATGGTGTTTTCATGTTTTGTTTGTGTGGTATAATTTGTATATACCAGTAGGAGTGTTAATGACCAATAATACTATATTTGATGATGTTTTTCGGACGATGATGGAGAAGATGACTTATCTGATCGTCCCGCTTATCAATGAGGTGTTTCATACTTCGTATCCGGAGAATGTAAAGATTGTGCATCTTCGGAATGAGCATCAGCTGGAGGATGGGAAATTGATCGCAGATGGTCGAATGGATGAGATTGGGAAAATCATAGACAGTGCGGAGGCTTGCAGGGAGTTGTATAAAGAGTATGGTTTGTGAGAAATAAAGAGGATATTTTGTTACTGGTGACAAATGTCAGATTTTTACAGAAGAGAGGATATAAACATGGGTGTTTACAGGCGTAAGGCACAGTATCATGAGACGGATCAGATGGGGATCATCCATCATTCCAATTATGTGAAATGGATGGAAGAGGCCCGGATCGATTTCATGAAGGAGTTGGGCTTTGGTTATGGTGAGGTGGAGAAGCGGGGGATTGTTTCTCCGGTTGCAGAGGTTTCAGTTTCTTATAAGAAGCCGGTGCTTTTTGATGATGTAGTTGGGATTTCGGTTTCGGTGAAGAAGTACAGTGGTGTGGTTCTGGAGCTGGCTTATGAGTTTTTTAATGTGACCAGAAGTGAGGTTTGTACAGAGGCTTCCTCGAAGCATTGTTTTACCAGGGATGGGGAGCTGGTTTCTCTGAAAAAAGAGATTCCGGAACTGGATGTGCTGTTCAGAAGCTGTGTGAAGGGGGATTGAGTCTGATGGAAGTTGTGGAGATGCTTGATAATCTGAAGGAAAAGGCCCGCAGGGACCCGGCGCTTCGGGAGATGTTGCTTGCTACCCGCAGGGAGAAAGCGCCGCTGGCTGCTTTCTGTAAGAAGTGCCGGGAGCTTGGGGTTCCGGTTTATGAGATGGATCTGATCGCAGCTGGTGAGGAATTTTATGCAGCGATGAAGAGGAGTACCAATGGCGGCGGAGAGAATTCTCCGATGCTTGAGGGTGAGGATGATTTTTATGAACTGTTTTTTGCTGGGTTGGAGTGAAAAAACAGTTTCAAAATTCCGCATCAATATACTTCTCCAGCACCGGGAACTGTACACCACCAATCTTCAGTACCTGGCTGTGGAAAGCTTTCAGATCAAAGTCCTGGCCAAGGCGGTTCTGTTCGGAAGTGCATAAGTCCAGAAGACTTAAGTAGCCCCAGTAGTATTTCAGATAATTTCCCGGGGTTTCCAGGATATACTGGTAGATCTCGGAGACAACGGCGCTGTCTTTGATACCAAAGGCTTTCAGAAAGCTGGCGGCTTCGGCCTGAGTCCAGCCGTTGTAATGGATCTCAATGTCCAGAAGGGAGTACATGCATAAATTGATGCTTCGGTTCAGCCAGGAGATCCTGGCAAGCTCTGTGGCAGAAGGATCCTGAATATAATCGGCGGCGTACTGGTAGGCATAGGGTTCGATGTAGGTGGCCCATCCTTCTGCAAAGCCGGAGGTGCAGAGAAGATTTCGGATGTTGGAGGATTTTTGGCGTTGGAAGGTGACAGTCTGGTAAAGATGCCCCGGGAATCCTTCATGTGCCAGTGTGGTAAAAAGCTCCAGGCCCTGGTAGTTGGCAGCCGGATTTATGTAGATCACATTGGGGGTTCCGGTATCCATAGGTGGGGTGAGATAAAAGGCGGGGCTTAGATATTCTTTCATGGAATCGTGGACTGTGCGGAGCTCAAAGGTGACATCTGTGAGAGGTGGGAAGTCTGTTTGGATCTTCTGCTGCAAGGCATTCAGCATCTGGGCAGGCTTTATTTCTCTGAAAGTGATTCCCCGGCTGAGAGTAGTCAGAAGCTCCGGGTTTTGTCGAAGTATGGTTCCTGCGATGCCGATTTCGTCGGAAAGCTGTCCGGAGAGTCGTTTTTCCATTTGCTTTACAGGAACGTAAGAGCCGGTCTGACTCTGAAGAAGGTAGAGATAGTAGGCTTTTCCTCCCTTGAAATAAGTCAGGCCACGAGTGTTTTTTCCTGTGCCACGCAAAGCTTCCAGACCGGTCATAAGTTCCTGATAGGCTGGGATGACTTCTGTTTTCATAAGATTTTGGTGGGTCAGGACCAGAGCGTTCTGCTCTGAGGAAGGAAGTTTTCCATATTCGGATAGCTTTTTCTGGAAAATTTCCAGCATATAATTGTTGTCGGGATTCTGGATAAAAGCACTGCATTGTGCAAGGACCCGGTCCAGGGTAGTATCGCTCATAAAGAAGCCAGCTTCGGATTTCTTTTTTTCAAATTCCAGGATGCTCCGAAAGTATGGGCGGATGGTGGTGAGAAGAGTGAGATAGTCGGTGATATCACGATCTTCATAAAAGGCATATTCCGCCAGAAGAACCGGAAGCTGAGCCTGAATACCAAGACTTGGGCCAAGAGGCTCCTGAAGCAGATAATTGTCGCCCAGTGATTTTTCCGTGTGGTAATAGAGGAGCATGGAGTCCAGCGTCAGCTGATTTTCTGTGGAAAGGCGGCTGTAGCGGAAGGATTTCAGCTTTTTTTCGTACTGGCTGCAGATCTGGTATGTATTTTTCATATCTGTGGGGACAGTGCCAAGAGAAGCTTTTTTTCGCCGGATACCCTGTTTTTCCGGATGTGCCAGGGTATAATGGAGGGTAAGGGTGCTGCCGGAAACTTCATTTTGAAAAACTTTTCCGGAAAAGGCTTCGAATTTTCCGTTTTCTGTGATCCCGTGAGTGGAAAAATAACCGGCAGTAAGGCCGGTGAGAAGTGCCAGGATAAGAAGCAGAGTGATGATAATAGGAGATTTATTTTTCCTGATTTTAAGAGACATAAGACAGTCTTTCATTACTGTTTACAGACATATACCATGTGGAGAGTGCTGATGGTCTCGAAGCAAACAGTAACGTCCTTTCAGAGTGGCGCTTTGTTCTATCATATTGGAAAATTACGGAATCTATGATATTATGTGAGCGGAAATATACAAAAATGGAGAAATAACATGAGTGATATTTATGATCTTGCAATTTTAGGCGGAGGTCCGGCAGGGATCACGGCAGCGATCTATGCGTCCAGGGCCAGGTTAAATACCATATGGATCGATAAAAACTTTGCACCGGGCGGTCAGGTCACAGCTACCTATGCGGTGGATAATTATCCGGGAATGCCGGGGATATCGGGCATGGATCTCGGAGAAGCCTTTGGGGCACATGCCCGGAAGCTGGGATTGGAACCGCAGCGAGAGAAGATTCTTTCCCTGGAAAATATTTCCGGAGAGATCAAGACGATTCGTACAAAAAAGCATGAATATCAGGCGAAAGCCCTGATCCTTGCATTTGGGGCAGAGCATCGGAAGCTGGATATCCCGGGAGAGGATGATCTGAGCGGCCTTGGTGTTTCCTACTGCGCTACCTGTGACGGAGCTTTTTATAAGGATCGGACCGCAGTGGTAGTGGGGGGAGGAAACGTGGCAGCAGAGGATGCAGTTTTTCTTTCCGGCCTCTGTGAAAGGGTATATCTTGTTCATCGCCGTGATGCGCTTCGAGCAGATCAGGCACTTCAGGAGAAAGTCTTTGCCTGTGAGAATATAGAAATGGTGTGGGACAGTGTTCCCCTTGAGATCCTGGGACAGGATGAAGTGACCGGTCTTAAGATCCGTAATATAAAAACAAATGAAGAGAGGGAGCTGACCGCAGATGGTGTTTTCATTGCTGTGGGGATCGTTCCTAATACGACACTTGTAAAGGATCAGCTCAAGCTGGATGAAAATGGATATATCTGTGCAGGAGAAGAGGGGGTTACCAGCGCACCTGGGGTTTTTGCAGCGGGGGATATTCGTACCAAGGCACTTCGCCAGATAGTAACTGCTGTTTCAGATGGAGCCAATGCAGTGGCTTCCGCACAGAAATATCTCTGGAGGAAAGATAATGGCAACGATTAAGGAAATCGCACAAAGAGCAGGCGTGAGTACAACAACTGTTTCCAATGTCATACATGGAAAAACAAAAAAAGTATCTCCTGCCAATATTCAGAAGATCGAGAATCTTATCCGGGAAATGGGATATGTCCAGAAAATGGGACTGAGAGTTCTGAATAAAGAAAAATCCCAGCTGATCGCAGTTGTGATCAATTATCATAAAGACTTCAGGGATTCTATCATCGGAGATCCTTTTTATGGAAAGATCATCGGTTTTATCGAGAAATACGTGCAGGAGCTGGGATATTATCTGATGCTGTATTTCGCAAAGGATACAGATAAGATATTCCAGATGGTCATGGGCTGGGATGTAGATGGCGTTATTGCCATCTCCTTCAGCAAAAGCAACTGTGAAAAGATCTATCAGCTGATCAACAAACCGATCGTTTCCATTGATGCATACGGTGAGCTTGATGCAGGCCAGGAAAAACATGTCCTGAATATCGGACTGGACGACGAAAGCGGCGGCTATCTTATGACAAAATATCTTCTGGAATGCGGCTATGAGCATATCCAGGTTTGTGCAGGCCGTGATAATGGTGTGGACCATCTTCGTTACATGGGCGCTCAGCGGGCGGCGAAGGATTTTGCAAAGAAAAAGCAGAAGGTGCAGTTTACTGCTCTTGGAATGAACTACGCCAAACGAAAAGAAAGCTATGCGTGGCTGCTCCAGCGGAAAAAACCAAAGGCCGCACTGTTTTTCCTGTCGGACCTCTATGCATTGGAGGCTATCAGCTTTTTCAGCAGTCGTGGAGTAAAGATTCCGGAGGAGATTGGAATTGCAGGATACGATAACATCAGCTATGCGGAATTTTCCGTGCCTCGTCTGACTACTATCAGCCAGAATGTGGAGCAGAAGGCGTCTCTTGCAGTGGAAATTCTGATGGAACGGATCAATGGAGTGGAAAAAGAGCGTGAAAATGAGATCATGCTTCCGGTCACGCTGATCCCCAGGAGATCTGTACAGCCGCAGCATGAGGAAAAGTAAGTCTGCAGAGAATGTACCTGATCTGATCAGGGGGGTAGATACGAGAAGTCACTGCAGAACTGTGAAAAACAGAAAATCGGGACTTTCAATATAGTAAGAGTACAGAGAAAGAGTACAGAGAATCTGAGATATAAAGATATCAAAAGCCGAAATATACGGGAACTGTCAGTGTCTGACAGTCAGAGTATTTTCGGCTTTTTGTAAATTTACCTGAAATCGTAAAAGAGTTATCATGTGTGGGTTTGTGCTGAAGATGTGGATAATAAGCATTTGCTGTTCTATGTGAAACCTGCACAAAACCATGATTTTGAACTTGTTACAATGATAGGTTATGTACATAACCTATTTACACAGCCTAATTTTGATGCTATAGTGTGAACATAAAGGTTAGGTACATAACCAAAGGGAAAGAGTACAGAAGGAGTGAATACCAGATGAAACAGATTCTGATCGCCACACATGGAAAAATGGCCTCCGGCATTCGTTATACAGCAGAGCTGATCGTTGGAAAAATGGATGAGATCACAACCATCGACGCTTATGTGACACCGGAAGACAATGTGGAGAAAAAGTTTGAAGAATATTTCGCACAGCATGAAAACGACAGGATTTTCGTTTTCACAGATCTGATGGGAGGAAGCGTAAATCAGAAGCTTCTGAGATACAGCCAGAAAGAAAATGTCACACTGATCACAGGAACCAACCTTCCGGTCCTGATGCAGGTCATGATGGCAGATGACGATGTGACAGAGGAGGAGATCCAGGAGTTCATCGATGATGCCAGAGAAGAGCTTCAGATGGTAGACCTTGGCGGTGGAAAGAAATCCACATCTGAAAAAAACGCTGAAGAAGATACTGCACAGGGTATCGAAAATACTGCGCAGATTTCAGAAGGTGCTGCATCGTATGCAAAAAAATCCGCACCGAAAAAAGCTCTGGCTCCCCAGTCCTATGACAATTCCACAGCAAAGATCACCGCACTTCGTGTAGATGACCGTCTGATCCACGGACAGGTTGCCATGACCTGGACCAAACAGCTGGCTGTACAGGGAATCGTGGTAGCTAATGACGAGGCAGCTAACGATAACACCCAGAAGATGGCATTGAAAATGGCCGTACCGGGCGGAATCAAATCGCTGATCAAACCGGTGGATGAAGTCATTCGTATCTTAAACAATCCGAAGGCATCCAGGATGCGTATTCTGGTTCTGACAAGAACGGTAAAGGATGCTCTGAAGATAAGACAAAGTGTTGGTGAGATCGGATTCCTCAATGTAGGAAATACAGGACGTTTTGATGGGATCGATGTTTCCGAGAAGCTTGTCCTGACCCCGACTATCATGCTGACAAAAGCAGAACAGCAGGCACTGAAAGAGCTGGTGGCTCTTGATCCGAAGACCTGTATGCAGCAGGTACCCAATGATGAGCAGAAGCTTGTGAAGGATATACTGGACAAGCTTGACTGACATCCACTGAATAAATAAAACGTAGCACAAAAAAGGGAGGAAAGAAAAAATGTTAAACGCATTTCTTGTAGCACTTGCTGTATTTATCTGTGTCGGCGGTGCAGAGCTGGTCGGATTTACTATGCTGAACCGTCCGATCGTCATCGGGCCACTGGTAGGTCTGTTCCTTGGAGATCTTCACACAGGAGTTATCATCGGAGCTTCATTGGAAGCTGTATTTATGGGAGTTGTAAACATCGGAGGTGCTTCCGCGGCAGAACCCGGAATCGCCACAGCCGTAGGAACTGCTTTTGCCATCATGCTGGGCAAAGGTTCTGAGGTAGCCCTGACACTGGCACTTCCAATTGGTATCCTTGGTCTTCAGATCAAGACCGTTCTCTACATCTTTATTGTAGGTATGTTTGCAAAAACTTTCGACCGTCTGGCAGCAGAGGGCAAGGAGAAACAGATTATCGCCCTTCATTACGGACTCTGGGCTGTAAACTGGTTTTTATATTCCTTGTTCGCATTTTTCGGGATCCTGTTCGGATCTGATGCAGTCAGTGCACTTCTGGATGCCATCCCGGATGTTGTTATGAATGGTCTGACAGTTTGCGGCGGACTTCTTCCGGCAGTAGGTATGGCAATGTTGATGAAGATGCTCTGGGATAACAAGATCTGTATGTTTTATTTCCTGGGCTTTGTCCTTGCAGCATACTTAAACCTTCCGCTGATCGCCCTTGCCGTGATCGGTGTGATCATTGCCATTTCCATTGGTATGAATGATTACAGACTGAACCAGCTTGCGGCGCAGAGAGTGACAGCTTCACCGGCCGGTGGTTCTGACCAATATCTTGATGAAGAAGAGGAGGAATTTTTCTCATGAGTAATTTAACGAAATCCATTCCTGCAGATGAAAGAAAAATGCTGAGAAAAGCGTTCTGGCGTTCCTTCACTCTGTATGCGGCAGTAAGCCCGGCAAAACAGGGAGCTTCCGGTTTCTGCTATTCCCTGATGCCATTTATCAACAAATTTTACAAAAACGATGAGAAAGGCAAAAAAGCTGCTCTCACAAGAAGTATGTCCTACTTCAATACAACTATCACCTGTTCCACTTTCATCATGGGTCTTGTAGCTTCCATGGAGAAGAAAAACAGTGAGCAGAAGGATTTTGACGCGAGCTCTATCAATGCGGTTAAATCCTCTCTGATGGGACCTCTGGCCGGTATCGGTGATTCCATTTTCTGGGGCGTTCTTCGTGTGATCGCAGCCGGGATCGCAGTAGGTCTTGGTGCATCCGGAAATGTTCTGGCACCGATCGTGTTCTTGCTTCTTTTCAACATTCCGTCTATTCTTGTGAAATATTATGGAACATTCCTGGGCTACAAGCTTGGTTCCGAATATATTCAGAAGGTTTATGCAAGCGGTCTTATGAACATCCTGACAAAAGCTGCCAGCATTGTAGGTCTGATCATGGTCGGCGGCATGACTGCCAGCATGGTAACCTTTAATTCCACTTATGAGCTCACCATGAAGGGTGAATCTGTTCTGAATCTCCAGAACATGTTGGACCAGATTTTTATCGGTATTGTTCCTCTTGGACTGACTCTTCTGTGCTACTATCTGCTGAAAAAGAAAAATATCAGCATCACAGTTCTGATCATCGGTGTTATCATCCTGAGCATCCTTCTCTCTCTTCTTGGAATTGCATAAGCCTTAAGGATAAGGAATAAAGATCAGAACTATGAAAAGGCGGGCCGTATAGGGTCCGCCTATAAAAAAGCCTGAAAAAAGTTATATCGAAATAACTGACCGCAAAAAGGGCAGTTGAAGAACACCTGACCGGATATAAATAAGCAGCAAATACGGATTATAAATATCTGCTCAATGCAAAATAAAGGAGACATAAGAAATGAAAGATTGGTGGAAGAATTCCGTTGTATATCAGATTTATCCAAGAAGCTTTAAGGACTCCAACGGAGACGGCTTCGGCGATCTCAAGGGTATTATTGAAAAGCTCCCCTACCTTCAGAACCTTGGGATCGATGTGATCTGGCTCAGCCCTGTTTTTGACTCCCCACAGGACGACAACGGTTACGATATCAGTGATTACCGGAAGATCTACGCGGGCTTCGGAAGTAACGAGGACATGGATGAGCTGATCGGAAAAGCTCATGAGCATGGTATCAAGATCATTCTGGATCTTGTTGTCAACCATACTTCCGATGAGCATGCATGGTTTGTGGAAAGCCGGAAATCAAAAGACAGCAAATACAGTGATTATTATATCTGGAAGGATCCGAAAGCAGACGGCAGTGAGCCAAACAACTGGGGCTCCAGCTTCTGTGGAAGTGCCTGGGAATATGATGAAGAGCGCGGCCAGTATTACCTTCATTTTTACAGCAGAAAACAGCCGGATCTCAATTGGGAAAATGAAACCGTCCGTAAGGAAATCTATGATCTGATGAAATTCTGGATGGACAAAGGTGCTGACGGATGGCGCATGGATGTGATCGCATCTATTTCCAAGGATCAGTCCTTCCCGGATTACCCGAAAACGGATGGCCGCAAGTATTATACAGGAAAATATCACAGCAACGGACCAAGACTTCATGAGTTTATCCATGAGATGAACCGGGAGGTGCTTTCAAAATATGACTGTATGACGGTAGGTGAGGCGCCGGGCTCCACACCGGAGGTTGCAAGACTGTTTACAGATCCGGAGCGTGAGGAGCTGAATATGATCTTCACATTTGAGCATATGAACATCGACCGTATTCCGGGCTCTGTAAACCGAAAGTGGGAATTAAAGCCTTTTGATCTCCGTGATCTGAAACGTGTTATGAGTGAGTGGCAGAACAAGCTTTATAACAAGGGCTGGAATGCTCTGTATTTTGAAAATCATGACCAGCCACGTGTGATCTCCAGATGGGGAAATGACACTACTTACCGCGAGGAATGTGCAAAGGCTTATGCTACCGTTCTCCATGGTATGCAGGGAACTCCTTATGTATATCAGGGAGAGGAGATCGGTATGACAAACGTGCAGTTCCCGCTGGAGGAGTACGAGGATATCGAGGTTCGTAATGCATATCAGGATCTTGTTGTTAAGAATAAAACCATTTCTGAGGATGATTTCCGCAAGGCAGTATGGAACAAGAGTCGTGACAATGCCAGGGTTCCGATGCAGTGGGATGACAGCGAAAATGCAGGATTTACGACCGGTAAGCCATGGTTCCGCCTTTCTGATCGTTACCAGGAGATCAATGTAAAAAAAGCTCTGGAAAAAAATGATTCCGTGTTTTATTATTATAAGGATCTGATCTGTCTTCGTCATGAGGAAGAGCTTCTCACAGAAGGTGACTATCAGCTCCTTCTTCCAGAAGACGAGAAGATCTTTGCATATTTAAGAACTTCCGACAAAGAGCAGTGGATCGTGGTGGCAAACCTTTCTGAGGATACGGTAAGTACAGAAGGTCTTGAGAAATATGTGTCCGATAAAGAGGATATTAAGATTGCAAACTATAAGGACAGAACAGGAATCAAAGCGGACTTAAGACCGTACGAGGCGTTTATGATGAGGATCCGGTAATTCCTGAGCTGTTGTATATGTAGTAGTAAAGTGGAAGAAAAGTCTCCGCTTTACAGAGAGCAGGTATGAGTATTTGTGCGTATCTGTACTGCCAAAGGATATCCGGGTGCAGTGCAGATACGCTTTTTGCCTGTGGGAAAAGACAAACAGGAGGAAATTATGGAAAAATATATCATTGCAGTGGATATGGATGGAACTCTTCTGAACAGTGAGAATAAGATTTCTGAAAGGAACAGAAATGTTCTGCAGCGTCTGATCGATGACGGACATTATGTGGTGCCGGCAACCGGAAGGACCAGAGAGCTGATCCCTCGGGAGTTTTCTGTGCTCCGGGGTGTGAAATGGGGAATCGTGGAAAACGGCTGTGTTGTCTGGGATTACGATAAAAATGAGATGATCTGGCGAAAAACCATGCCCAAAGGAATGGTAAGCAAAATCCTGAAGGATGTGGAAAACAGCGACGCAAAAGGCTGGATCGCAGAGGCTTATGCAAACGGAATTGCCTATTCTGATGCGGATGCCAGAGATTATGTGGCATCTGTAGCGGATAAAGCTCTGCTGGAAAAAACTTTTGTAGATTATTTCCTCAGCAGACATGAATATGTTAAGGATTTTTATCATCAGGAAGATATTCTGGATCAGGCAGAGAAGATCAATATTTATTTTGATGATATGGAGACCAGCAGGGCACTTCGTGAGAAATGGAAGGATCTGGATGATGTGGCAGTGACTACTTCCATCAGCGGCAATGCCGAGTTTAATGCAGCAGGCGTGGACAAGGGTGTGGGTCTTGCTATGCTTCGCACAAAGCTTGGTATTGACCGGATGCATGTGATCGCTTTCGGAGATAATGAGAATGATCTGGAAATGCTGGAGGGTGCAGGTATCGGTGTTGCTATGGGCAATTCCAAACAGTATGTAAAGGATGCAGCTAATGAGGTGACCGGAGATAACGATCATGATGGTGTGGCGGAATTTCTGGAGAGGTTTTTCGGGCTGTAAGCTGTGGTTGATCGTGCTCGTTGATATAAGGGACAGGGAAATGTATTTTTCTCTGTCTTTTTTTATTTGCATTTTTGGTGATATAAGGTATGATAAACGAAGAGGATGCGGGGATTGCTGGTTTTGACCGGTAGTTACCGGTGAAAATTATTTGAGGAGATCAGGAGGATATTTTTTAATGAAAAATCTGATACCAAAGCGTGTGATGGAGTATATCATTATCACATTTGCCGTTGTTCTGATGGATGTGGGAATTTATGTATTTAAGTTTCCGAATAATTTTTCCTTTGGTGGTGTTTCGGGTATGGCGGTTGTGTTTTCGCATTTTATTCCGATGACGTCTGCGCAGATCAACCTGGTGATCAATCTGATTTTGCTGGTGATCGGGTTTATTGTTCTTGGCCGGGATTTTGGAGTGAAGACGGCTTATGTTACGGTTGTTTCTTCTTTGCTTCTGAATGTGTTTGAGAAGGTTTTTCCTATGAACAGGGCGCTGACGGGGAATATTATGCTGGAGCTTTGCTTTGCGATCATTTTGCCGGCGCTGGCTGCGGCGCTGCTGTTTTTTGAGAATGCTTCGGGTGGTGGCACGGATATTGTGGCGATGATCATTAAGAAGTATTCTACGATGAATATTTCGGGTGCATTGTTTGCGGTGGATTGTGTGATCGTTGTTGTTTCGTTTATGGTGTTTGATCTTACTACGGGGCTTTGTTCTGTGCTGGGGCTTATGGCTAAGACGTTGCTGATCGATAAGTCTATTGAGAGGATGAAGCTGAATAAGTATTTTACGATCATTTCCAGTAAGCCGGATGAGATCTGTGAGTTTATTATGAATGGTTTGGAGCGGAGTGCTACGGTTTATCATGGGGAGGGGGTTTATTCGCATAAGGATAAGAAGATTATTTTGACGGTTGTTGATGTGAGGCAGGCGGTGTTGCTGCAGAGGTTTATTGATGAGGTGGATCCGCAGGCGTTTTTGATGGTTACTAAGAGTAGTGAGGTTGTTGGGAAGGGGTTTATGAGTTATATTTGATGCGATCGTATGGGATTGTATGCTGATCGTAGGTGATTGTGTATGATTGTAAGCTGATGGAAATTAGGAGAGCGTTCTTTGCGGGCTGGATGGGCTGCGGGGCGCTCTTTTTTGTGGTGGAGGGTGGAGGGCGGATGGCGGATGACGGACGCCGGGGAGACGGGTGCCGGTTGGCTCCGGGCTTCGTCGGGGGCTGGCTTCTAGGCTGCCGGAATTCTGCTAAAACCGTTTTTAAAAAGTCCGAACTCGCGGCTTGCTGCCGCTCAGACAGCGGACTTTTTAAAAACAACGCAGATTTCCGCCAGCCAAGAATCAGCTCCCCTCCTGCAGAGTCGTAGCCAACCGGCACCCGTCTCCCCGGCTGTTCGGTTCCGGGCGGGAGGTAGTGGTGGGGGTGTGGGGCGACTGGCGGAAGTGGGGATTGATGAGGGCTGGAGGATTGAGTGGATTCCCGGGAGTTGGATGAGCCATCAGCGCTGCGCTGGATGGCTGGGAGGAAAGGCTGAGTTTCCTGTGGTCTGAAGATGAGGGATGAGCCATCGTCGCTGCGCTGGATGGCTGGGAGGAAGGGCTGAGTTTCTTGTGGAAGCCATCGTCGCTGTGCTGGATGGCTGGGAGAAAGGTTGAGTTTCCTGTGGTGAAGGTGAGGGCTGGGGCATCGTCGCTGTGCTAGATGGCTGATTGGTGTGTGAAGGTTTTGTGAAAGGGGTTTGACAGGTGGGGGTTTTTATGGTAGGATACACACTTGCGTAACAAATTTAATAAAAATGTAACAAAATGGCGAATGAGGAGCGTGGCGAAGTGGATTGTGAATGTCTGCCTGAATGGGTGGGTGCTGCTGCGTGGTTTTCTGAGAGGAGTTTTATTGTTTATGTTTTATAAGAAATTTGCTGCTGTTGTTCTGAGTGCTGTTCTTGTGGGTGTGGTTCCTTCTGTTGTTTTTGCGGATGTGGATGGTGTCAGTGCTGTGTCTGATGGAGATGTGGAGGTGCTTTCCATTGAGGATGGTTTTTCGGATGGAGCGGATTCTATTTCTGCTTTTGCCAGTGCTCTGGCGGATAAGACGGTTTCTGAGGTTCAGGGGTATCAGGAGGCGAAGGCTGAGGCTGAGGTGATTGCGCAGGAGAGGCTTGAGGCTGAAGCGGCTGCTGAGGCTGCGCGTAAGGCGGAAGAGGAGCGTAAGGCTGCTGAGGCTGCGCGTCTGGAGATGCGGCAGGGGATTGTGGATTTTGCGCTGCAGTTTGTGGGGAATCCTTATGTTTATGGTGGTACGAGTCTGACTAACGGGGCGGATTGTTCGGGGTTTGTGATGTCTGTGTTTGCGGAGTTTGGGTATGAGCTTCCTCGTGTTGCTGCAGCTCAGTGTTCGGCTTCTAAGAAGAAGAGTGTTGCGGATATTGAGGCTGGTGATCTGGTTTTTTATGGTGAGGGTTGTATTGATCATGTGGCTCTTTATATTGGTGATGGTAAGATCGTTCACGCCAGTACAGCGGCTACAGGGATCAAGGTTTCTGACTATGATTACCGGGCTCCGGCTGCGGTTGGTTCGTTTGTGGCTTAGGATATGGATGTAAATGATTTACTGATATGAAATATAAACTGTCTGCGGAGATTTTTTGGCCGGGTAGGCTGAAAAATAGCTGCAGGCAGTTTTTTTGCAGAAAAATAGTGTATAATTTAACCGAATCAAGTAAGTCTCCTGCGGGTTGCGAAAAGCAATAAGCAGTGGGTGGGACTTGGAAAAAATTTAGAAAGGTTGTGGGGTATGAATACGAAGGAAATCAGTGGCAGGCGGCAGATGGAGTTTTTGACGGGGTTTGATTTTGTCAGAGAAGCGGGTACTGCGGGGGAAGTGAAGGCGGCGAAGATGATCCGGGATACTTTGGACAGCTTCGGAGTGAAGAATCGGATGGAGGAGTTTGATTTTTGGGGTTTTCGGATTAACAGAGCGGTGCTTAAGGTTGTGGAGCCTTATCAGAAGGAGTATGTGGTGACCGGGTATGGAAGATGTGGAAATACTGGGGCAGAAGGTCTGAAAGCGGATTTTTTGTATGTGGAGAATGGAGATGCTGTCAGTCTTTCACGGGCGAAGGGTAAGATCGTTATGGTGAATGGCCGGGTGAGTGGTGATGTGTATCAGAGACTGGTGAGCGCCGGAGCTGTTGGTTTTATCAGTGTGGAGGGTTCTCCGCTGGATGAAGGAGTGGACAGGGTTCCCTGTCAGCGCAGCCTGCCGATGATCTTTCCGGGGGATGCAGCAGAAGAGACAGAAGGATTGTCGGAGTCTGCAGAGGATATTCACAAGATGCAGGAAAAATATAGTGGCAGGATTCCGGGGGCGAATCTTCATTATAAGGATGCAGTGGAGCTGGTGACGGAGGGTGCGTCTGAGGTGTGCCTGGTTGTGGAACAGGATGTGATGGCGTGCAGATCCCGTAATGTAGTGGCGAGGATCGAAGGTACGGATAAGAAAGATGAGATCTTGACGATTACGGCGCATTATGATTCGGTGCCGGAGGGACCGGGGGCCTATGATAATATGGCTGGGGCAGCAATCATCATGGAGCTTTGCAGATATTTTCAGCAGTATAGACCGCGCAGGACTATGGAATTTGTGTGGTTTGGTGCTGAGGAGAAGGGTTTGCTGGGCAGCCGGGATTATATCAGAGTTCATGAGAGTGAGCTTGGAGCGCATCGTTTTAATATGAATGTAGATCTGGCCGGGCAGCTGATCGGAGGAAATGTTCTGGGAGTGACGGGAGAGGCTTCTGTTTGTGATAAGCTTCTTGAGATCGCTGACGGAGCAGGGATCGGAGCGTCTGTGAAGAATCAGATCTGGGGAAGTGATTCCAATTCTTTTGCATGGAAGGGAATTCCGGCCATGACTCTGAACCGGGATGGTTTTGGCATGCATACTCGTTATGATACGATTGATCTGCTGTCTGCCTGGTCGCTGGAGAGAAGTGCGATTCTTCTGGGATGTATTGCGGATGCGCTTGGGAATGCGGAGGTTTTCCCGTTTGAGAGAAAGATGCCGGAGAAATTTATCGGAGAGCTGGATGAATATATGTGCAGATAGTAAAAATCTGATTTTATCTGCTCATAACTGGATATTTGTTATGGAACTGTGGGGACTTGTCTGTTTCGGGAAGAGTACAGACAAGTCCTCATAATTTATTCAATATTTTCAATGTTTATTGACCTTTATAATTCCGCAAGGGAACATGTGGCTTTGAGTCAGGGGGATATTTGCAGCTTTGTAAGGGATTCCCGGAACAGGGGGCAAGCGGAGGTTCGCAATTGAACCAGTGGAATTACTTGATTTGATCAAAATACGATAAAACAATAAAAAATAATACAAAATAATTGACAGTAAGATATCGAACTGTTATACTGAAATCACAGGCTTTCCAGGGATCAATGCGCCGGATATTGTTTTGCGGAGTATTGATTTCTGGAACTTTTATCACAGAAAAATCAGGAATGAGGAGATAGGACCATGTTTACAGAAGAACGACAGAATGCAATAGAGAAATGTCTCCGCGAAAAAGGAAAAGTCAGAGTCAAAGAATTAAGCGAGATGTTTCAGGTTACGGAGGACTGTATCCGCAAGGATCTCAAGATCCTTGAAAATGCAGGCAGATTAAAGAGGACTTACGGAGGAGCGATCCTGTCACAGGAGTATCCTCTGGAGAGAAACGTAGTAGACAGGCGTATGTACAATCTTGATAAGAAGAAAGTGATTGCTGCGAAAGCCTTCAAGCTGATCAAAAATAACGAAACGATCTTTCTGGATGTTTCCACTACAAATATAGAGCTGGCAAGGCTTATCGCTTCGTCGGGTATGCATGTTGTGGTTGTCAGCAATATGATCGATATCCTGCAGATCCTTGCTGCGAATCCGTCCATCACGGCCATAGGCACAGGGGGAACTATGTACCGTTCAGTGAATGGATTTATGGGAGCTGCGGCCATTGAGGTGATCAAGCAGTACAGCTTTGACCGGGCATTTTTGGGAAGCTGTGGCGTGGATATGACAGATTTTGCAGTTACTACATCCGGAGTGGAGGATGGATTGACCAAGAAGGCGGCAGTGCAGAGCAGCAGACATAAATATGTGGTTATGGAGAGAGAGAAGTTTTATTTTAACGAATCTTATAAATATACACATTTTGATGATATCAGCGGGATCATTACCGATGAATTTCCGGATGATACCATTGTGAACATACTGAGGAATACCGGAGTGAAATTACTCTGAGCAGACAGTAACAAAGGGGGATTTTTACATGAAAGACTATATTCTGGAAACCTGTGTGGATTCTGTGGAATCCGCCATGGCAGCAGCCGAGGGTGGTGCGGACAGATTGGAGCTTTGCAGCAATCTGATCATCGGGGGGACAACTCCCGGCCCATGGCTTTTTGAGGAAATAAGGAAGCGTTCAGATATCCGGATCCATGCGCTGATCCGTCCGCGGTTTGGAGATTTCTGTTATACAGATGCGGAATTTTCCATGATAAGGAATGCCGTAAAGGATTTCCGCAAAATGGGAGCGGAGGGTGTCGTGGTAGGTATCCTGAAACCGGATGGCACCTTGAATATGGAACAGATGAAAGAGCTGATGGATGCGGCGGGAGATATGTCTGTTACGCTGCACAGGGCTTTTGATGTGTGCGCAGATCCGATCGAGGCTATGGAACAGGCAATCTCTCTGGGAATCGATACAATCCTTACCTCCGGACAGAAGAATACCTGCCTTCAGGGTGCGGAGCTTTTGAAGGAACTGGAAACCAGGAGTCAGGGACGTATCACCATCCAGGCGGGGAGTGGCGTCGGTGCGGAAGTGATCCGCCAGCTTTATCCTCTTACCGGGATCAAGGCTTATCATATGAGCGGCAAGGTTGTAACGGACAGTGCGATGCAATTTCGCAAGGAAGGTGTCAATATGGGACTTCCGACATTCAGTGAATATGAGATATGGCGTACAGATATTGAAAATGTTCGTGCTGCAAAGAAAGTTCTGGAGGAATTATAATGGCTGAGGGGAAGATTTTTCTGAAAGAAAACCGTGATCGGATCGAAAAAAAATATCGGGAGCAGATGATGGGGTTACCGCAGGTTTTTGCGGAGATTGATAAAAAGCTTGCGGAATGCACAGACGAAGTGGCTCTGGCGTGCAAATATTTATATGCGTTCATGCCGTACAGTGATATCGGAAATTACGCGTTTGAAGTATTCCTGGATTATGCGGAGAATGGCGTATATTTATGGAAGGAAAACTCCGGGGTGGCAGAGCTGCCGGAGGAAATCTTTTTGAATTATGTGCTGTTTCATAGAGTAAATGAGGAGGAGATCGCACCCTGCCGTACATTTTTCCGCAGGGAGATCGGAGAGAGAACTGAGGGAATGAGCTTCCGGGAAGCTGCCCTGGAGGTGAACTACTGGTGTGCACAGGAGGCTACCTATCATTGTACAGATGATCGTACCCTGTCTGCACTTGCCGTATACCGCAGAGGAAACGGAAGATGCGGAGAGGAATCTGTATTTACCGTTAATGCACTGAGAAGTGTTGGTGTACCTGCCCGTCAGGTATATGCACCAAAGTGGTCTCATTGTGATGACAATCATGCGTGGGTGGAAATCTGGTGCGATGGAAGCTGGTATTTTCTGGGAGCCTGTGAGCCGGAGGAGATCCTGAATAAGGGATGGTTTACCAACGCTTCCTCAAGGGCCATGATGGTCCATTCAAGAGTTTTTGATACCATGATCCCGGAGGGAGAAGTGATCGGCAAAGATGGTATGGTGACTATGCTCAACGAGCTGAAACGATATGCACTGACAAAAGAGATCACTGTGTCCGTAAAGGATTCACATGGAAAACCGGCAGAAGGTGCAGAAGTTTCTTTTGAGGTGCTGAATTATTCGGAATATGCCCCGATCGCAGAACTGAAAACCGACAGTCTGGGAAAAGTCAGCCTGACAACAGGGCTTGGAAGTATCCATATTTCTGCAAGGATGTATGCAGATGGAGAATGGCTGCATGCAGAAAACAGCATGGATACAAAAACAGAGGATTGTTGTGAGATCTGTCTGATGCCCGTAGGAAAGGAAAAGGGTATTTTTTATGAGGAGTGGACGGAGATCGATATGATCGCACCTCATGATGCACCTGTAAATAAAGATATGCCAACATCGGAGCAGAAGGAAAGAGGCAGCAGACGTCTGGCAGAGGCAAACGCTTACAGGGAACAGAAGGTAAGAAACCTGAGCAATCTGGAGTGTCGGAAATTCCTGGAAAAAGAAACTGGAGATTCTTCAATGAGAAAAAAACTCCTTGAAGTCCTCACAGAGAAAGACAGAACAGACTGTATCAGCCAGGTTCTGGAGGAGCACCTGAAATCTGCATTACCGTATGAAAAAAACATGGATGCAGATATTTTTGTACCATATGTACTGAACCCGAGAGTTGACGATGAAGTTTTGCAGAAATACAGAAAAACGATTCTTGAGCAACTGTCGGAAGAAGAAAAAAATATGCTGCAAAAGGAACCGGCGAAGATCTGGAAGTGGATTGAGGATAAGATCGTTTCCAGCCCGGAGAAAGAACGCAGCAGTGTGATCACCACGCCGTCCGGATGTCTGAAAACGGGAACAGGAAGTCTTCTGTCAAAGAAGATCCTTTTTGTGGCAATGGCGAGAACGCTGGGAATTCCGGCACGCCTGAACCCTCATGACCGTTCCATGGAGTATATGAAAAACGGAAAATTCATCCCGGTATCTGCGGAAACGGAGAAAAAGGCATCGATCATTCTGAAGGCAAGTGCGGATACACAGTGGAAATATTTCCAGAACTGGAGCATCGCAAAACTGGAAGCCGGAAAATATATCACACGGAAGCTGGAAGCCGAAAATTTCAGAGATCAGGTGATGAAGCTGCCGCTGGAAGCGGGAAATTACAGGATCCTTACCTCAAACAGATTGCCAAATGGAAATATATTTGCAGCGGAGTATTATTTTGAGGTTCAGATCGGAGAAATGAAGAGGGTGGAGCTGGCATTTCGGAATGCAAACCTGGAAGATATGCTGGAGAATATCTCCATACCGGAATTTACTCTCAGAAAAGAAGATGGAAGCACCGTGAAGGCGTCAGAACTGACGGCAGATGGGAAGCATATCCTGGCGTTTCTGGAAGAGGAGAAAGAACCGACGGAACATATCTTAAATGAGATGATGGAGCAGGAAGAAGCTTTTTCCCGATATGCGAATAGGATCATTTTTGTAGTAAAAAGCAAAAAAGCGCTGGAGACACCTACCCTTTCAAGAGCACTGGGCAAGCTTGGAGATGTTCAGATCTTATATGATGATTTTTCAGAGATCATCAATACACTGGGAAGAAGAATGTACGTAGATCCGGATAAGCTTCCGCTGATCATTGTGACAAACAAAAGCCTGAATGGGATCTATGCAACCAGCGGATACAATGTGGGAACCGGAGATATGCTGCTGAGACTGCTGTGACAGATATAACGGATATATACAGAAGGAACACAGGCCGTATCATCGACTGTGTCGGTGACGGTCTGTGCCCTTTGTAAAAGCTGTGAAATTATTGCAGTGGTTCAGATGCTCAGAATATGCGGGCAGATCGGAATGAAAATGCCTGTTGTGCTTCCCGAAATTGCCGTAATAAAAGTTGCTTTGCATTACTTACCATCAGAAAAGAGATCACGCACGGAATCCCGGTAGATACATTCTGGCTTCAGGCGTATCGTCCTTGGAAAATCACTGTAGTCTCCGTTCATTCTGCGAAGCAGCAGATCACAGGCCTGCTCTGCCAGACCGGTCAGCGGCTGACGGACAGCGGTCAGCTGAGGAGAAAGCAGCATGGACAGTTCAAAATCATCAAAGGAGACAACAGACAGGTCTTCCGGGATCCGGATGCCAAGGCTGTAGATCGCTTCATAAATACCGAGGCATAGTGTATAGTTCGCAGAAAATACGGCAGTCGGACGTTCCGGAAGATTCCATAATTTCTGCATTGCCTGATATCCAAAGTCGTTTGTGTAATTTTCAGCGATGATATAATCGGGATTAACCGGAATATCGTAGTCTTCCAGTGCCCGGAGATAGCCTTTTTTTCGTTCACATGCAGTATAGGATGCAGGAGAACCGGTGACAAGGGCGATCTTCTGATGCCCCATTTTTATCAGATGCTCCACGATCTCGTAGGCTCCGGAGGTACAGCTGGTCTGTACACAGTCTGTACGGTGGAAATGGCTGTGTTCTTCCAGCTCCACAACAGGGATTTTGGCGTGTTCCACAGCAGAACAGATGTCCTGGTTCAGACTGAAAGAGGTAATGATAAGGCCGTCGATCCCAGAGCGGAGCATGTGAGGGACGAATTTATTGACATGATCCTTATACTTGTCGCCGCTCATAAATGTGAGAGAATAACCGTGAGCGCGCATGGTGTTTTCTATTTTGCTCAGAAGAAAAGCATTATGCGGAGTATTGGGAGGACCGGATACCAGACCGATACGGTAAGTCTTGGAGGAACGAAGTCCCCGGGCCGTGTTTCGTGGAACGTAATTCAGTTTCCGGATCGCTTCGTCGATCTGCTTTTTGTTTTGCGGCCGTACAGTTCCGCCGTTGATATATTTTGAAATGGTGGCCAATGCCAGACCGGTTTCTCTGGCAATGTCCTTGATGGTTGCACTCATAAATCAATCCTTTCCGGATGCTGTACTGTTGTGTTCGGACAGGTCTTTTACGGAGCGCCGCGGGTGGAATACAACATCCAGCATGTCTATTTTGGGAAAATCCGTATAGTCTCCATGGATCCTTTTTAAAAGTAATTCCACAGCATGTTTCCCCATGCTTGTCAGATCCTGTGAGACGCAGGTCATAGTCGCGCTCATGGTCTTGAAAAGCGGATCATCATCAAAGCACACAAAGGAAATATCCTGAGGAACGGAAATCCGTGCCTGGCTGGCAGCGCTTAAACCGCCCATTGCGGAGAGATAGCAGTCAAAAAAAACAGCAGTAGGGGGATCGGAAGAATCAATAAGCTTCTGGAAATGCAGGTTGCTCTGGATGATCGTTTCTGCAGTGGAACCAAAAGAAACAGGGGGAAAAGAATCCTGCTGTTTCAGAAGGTCAATGCCATTTTTCTGATATACATCCACAAAGCCCTGGATCCGCTGCTCGATGGTGTAGGAGTCCAGATACTGTTCCATGATCCAGACCTTTGTGTGGTCTTTTTCCAAAAGGTGCTCTGCCAGCAGTGCACCGCCTCTGTAATTATCAGAAATAACACAGTCTACAGGAAAATGTCTCATGGAAGCAGGAATCTGATCGAGCATTACAACAGGTATGCCGGCATTCTGTAAAAGCTGGTACAGGTCATCATGCCAGCAGGATGGGAGCATGATAACTCCGTCAAAGTGCTGGGAGATAATATCCTGTATCGTATCGATCTCCTTCTGATGTTCAAAAAAGAAAGAACAGACAATAACTGTATAGCCATGATCCGTGAAATGCTTGATAATGGAGTTGACAAGCTCGCCCCAGAAATAATTACCAAGATCTGAGATCAGGATACCGATGGTATGTGTGTTTTTGGCACGGAGAAGCTGGGCATTCCGGTTTGGGGTATATCCAAGCTCCTGAATTGCCCTTTCTATAAGGATACGATTTTCTTCCCGTATTTTTTTGTGGTTTATATATTTGGAGATCGTTGCGGTGGACAGGCCTGTCGCACGGGCGATATCATTGATCGTAACGTTCATGTAAAGCCTCCGGTTCTGATGCATTTACAGATAATATAGTATTTTCATATTATATCATGAAAAAGAAAACGCCTCAATACACATGACATTTTTTACACATAAAGTATCAGAAAAAACGAGCGTATTGTACAGAAAATTGATAAAAATGAAACGTTTAACAAAACCTAATACGAAAAAGTACACAAAAACAAGACGGAATAATTGTAAAAAATAGGAAAAATGATTTTTGCCCTATGATTTTACTTGAAAAGCTGCTTCGGATGCGGTAAGATAGTCTTGGCAAAAAAACGAAACGTTTTACGCAACAAGAAAATCAGCTATACGAAACAAGGAGAAGGAAAAAGATTATGATTATTTATACAGGAAAAGATTACTATGACGTAAGCAGAAAAGCGGCAAACATCATGTCTGCACAGATCATCATGAAGCCAAATGCTGTTCTTGGACTTGCTACAGGCTCCACACCGGTGGGAATGTACAAGCAGCTGATCGAGTGGTACAAAAAAGGAGATCTGGACTTTTCGCAGATCACATCCGTAAATCTTGATGAATACAAAGGACTTTCCGGAGACAACGATCAGAGTTATCGTTATTTTATGAACACAAATCTGTTTGACCATGTAAATATCGATAAGGCAAGAACCTATGTGCCAAATGGACTGGAAGAGGACAGTGAGAAAGCCTGTGCGGATTACAATGAGATCATCCGCAGCGTGGGTGGTATCGATATGCAGCTGCTTGGAATCGGCGGAAACGGTCACATCGGCTTCAACGAGCCGGGTGCAGCATTTGAGAAGGAGACTCACTGCGTAGACCTTACGGAGAGCACCATCAAGGCAAATGCAAGATTCTTTGAGACTATGGATGATGTGCCGAAGCAGGCATATACCATGGGTATCAAAAACATCATGACTGCAAAGAAAATCCTTCTGGTCGCTACCGGAGAGGCAAAGGCAGATGCTCTTTACAAATCTCTCTACGGACCGATCACGCCCAACGTGCCGGCATCTATCCTGCAGCTTCACCCGGATGTGACGGTAGTGGCCGATGAAGGCGCTTTAAAGCTGATCCGTGAGAAGGGACTGCTGTAAGAAATACAGAGGAAATTTCCGCGAATTAAATGAACGCAGATCACGGATATCCGTTTGAGTCAAGAGGATATCAGGGATCACTCTTGGGATTTTCCTGATTTGGTTAATAAAGAAAGCTTCGATCTAACTCTCATCGATGAGCGATGTGCTCAGAGAGTGGATCGAAGCTTTTTGTGCTTTCGGGACGTAAACCTGCAGGTGGCTGCAAACAGGCCGGTGGGCCGGACATTTGCAGTCTCAGGCTTTTTTCAACGTTTTGTGATAAATCATGACAGAAACGATGGCTGTAAACACCTCTGTGATCCAGAATGCGTTCCACACGCCATCAGGACCCATAAAATGGGACAGAAGATATGCGGTGGGCATGATAACGACCACATAGCGGAAAAGGGAAATTACAAGGGATTGCGTGCCTTTTCCAAGGCCTTCCATGGCACCGGAAGTGGTAACGGATACAGCAGAAACAAGAAAGCCGGCGCTGATGATCTTCAGTGCTCTGGAGCCAGCGGCAATGGTTTCCGGGGTAGTTGTGAAAAGTCCCATAAGCTGTCCGGATGCCAGGAGGCAGATAACGGTTCCAAAGAGCATGATCACACAGCTGGATTCCAGGGTGAGCCGGAAGATTTTTTTCACACGCTTCATCTCACGGGCACCGAAGTTATAACCGATCAGCGGGCGCATTCCCTGGATGATTCCGTTGGCCGGGAGATACAGGAAGGTCTGCAGTTTGTAATAAATGCCAAGGATCACCACATAGCTGTCCGAGTAAGCGGCCAGCACGGAGTTCAGAAAAGAGATCAGAAACGATGGCAGTGCCAGGTTCAGGATCGCGGGAACACCGATGGCATACAGGCTCAGATCCGTTACTTTGCTTGTTTTCAGGGCTTTGGGCGTTACACGTACAGGAATAGGCTTCAGGATATAAAAGAACATATAGACCGCAATGGTGAGCACCTGGCCGATGCCAGTAGCCAGAGCTGCGCCCCGGATACCCAGCTTCGGGAAAAAGCCGATTCCCCAGATCAGGAACGGATCCAGGATGATGTTGCTGATACATCCCACCAGCAGGGCGATCATAGATACTTTCATCCGTCCTACAGCCTGGAAAAGTTTTTCGAAGAAAAGGCTGATGGCAATTACTGTGGAAAACAGGAAAACGATGGTAGAATACTCCAGCCCCATCCGGATCACGGTTTCATCCTGGGTGTACATCTGAAGGAATACGGGCATAACAGCGATGCTGATCACAGTCATCAGGATCCCGTGGATCACAGACAGAAAAAATCCGTGGGTTGCGGCAGTGTCTGCCATTTTTTTGTCCCCTGCGCCAAGGTGATAGGAAACTCTGGCGTTGATTCCGATTCCGAAGCCAATGGCAACGGCGTTGATCATGTTCTGGACCGGATAGACAAGGGACAGGGCGGTCATGGCCTGCTCGCTGATCTGTGCCACGAAGAAGCTGTCCACAATGTTGTATAGTGAGTTTACAAGCATGGAAAAGACCATAGGCAGCGCCATGGATGCCAGCAGCGGGCCGACAGGCTTTTCCTTCATAAATGTGCTGTTCATGAAAAATCCCCCTTTATATCAGAATCGTAAGAATATCAGGTGCGGAAAACAGAGCGTGTTTTTTGTGCATAATAAAAGCCACACAATCTGTCTTCTCGAATCGGACAGATTGTGTGGCGAAAAAAGTTCAAAACTGAAAAATCCACACGTTGTTTTAGTGTTTTCACATTAACAAAAAACAGTGCTGATGTCAAGACCGCACGCAGGAGAAACACCATAAAAAGCTGCTGCAAAAAGAAAGGCTTGATATAAAATCGGAGAGGATTGGCAACATTAGACAGGTGCGTGCGGATACGGGCAATATCAGCCCTGAAAAGGTCGTTCTGGCAATATGCACAAAACTTGTCGAACCATGGTGGATAAGTGAAAAACTTTCCAAAAAGTTTTCCACATGACAAAAATCCGCAAATCCGCCAATAATCAAGTTATGCACAAATTTATCCACATTATCCACAAGGATAACCATGTGGATGACCTGATTTACATAAATAAATTTAAACATATGTTTTGTGTAAAATGATAAAATTGTAAAAAATGGGAAAAAAGTTTTTAAAACTATTGACATTTTTAAATTCTAAATATCATAAAATTTATTGCAAAAAAGACATAATATAAAAGAATAAAAACAAATAATCAGATAATAGTAAATGAATTCTTGAAAAACTAATCTATTTAAAAAGGGGACTATCGGATGTATGGAAATGAGGATAAAAAAGAACAGTGCCCAGTTAAAACGATCACTGCAAGGTGTTGAAAAGTCATTTTCAGGTGTGGATAAATGTGGATAACCAAAAAATCCTCCGCAGAACCGGAAAGATCTGCGGAGGATTTTTTAACTATTTTGTTTCATACGTTTGATCACCTTCAGACGTGTAAACTCTTCACGCTCTTTTTCTTCCAGAGCATTGGTGATATCTCGGGTGAGAGTTTCGTATCTGGGGATGGTGATGTTTTTCAGCGCATTGGCACGCTTCTGGGTTTTTTTGATGTTGGTGGCAAGACGGATGGCGGCGTTTTCAATCATGGAGAGCTGGATGGACAGCTCCTTTACACGCTCGAAGGCTGCCTTGGCCTCGTCCAGGGACAGCTTGGTGCTGTAGTAGGCATAAGTCGGCGTGTTGCCTGCTTTTTTGTCATATTCCACAAGAGGGATCTCGGTTCCCATGACACTCCTGGTTTTGATCCGGATGGAATCTTCCACAGGAACGGTATGAGAGATCTGGTCTACGAAAGCGATTCCAATTTCCATATTTGCCTTCTGAAGAGCCGCATAAGCGGTACGGAAGGTCTCATCGATCTGTGACTGGATATCCTTTGCCTGATCGATCAGCTCCATCATTTCACGGATCAGGATATTACGCTTTTTGTCCATAAGCTCATAGCCCTGTTTGGAAAGAGCCAGAGAGTTTTTTGCAAGTATGAGATTTCCCTTGGTGGGAAAGGTATTCGGATCCATAAAATCACCTCACTAACGGACGGTTTCTCTGTAATACTGATCCAGAACTTTGGTATCGATACGGTCGAGCTCTTCTCTTGGAAGAAGGCCAAGAAGCTCCCAGCCCTTATCCAGAGTTTCGATGATGCTTCGATTCTCTGTTTCTGACTGTCCTACAAACTCTGCCTCGAAGGCTTTTCCGAATACAAGGTACTGCTTATCCAGCGGAGAAAGCTCATCCTCACCGATAACGGATGCCAGAGCTCTTGCATCGCCTACCTTTGCGTAGCAGGAGAAGAGCTGGTTGGCAACATCCTGATGATCGGCACGTGTGAAGCCTTCACCGATACCGTCCTTCATCAGACGGGACAGGGATGGCAGAACATTGATCGGCGGATAGATCGCCTGACCGTGAAGCTGGCGGTCCAGTACGATCTGGCCTTCTGTGATATATCCGGTAAGGTCGGGGATCGGGTGTGTGATGTCGTCGTTTGGCATGGTCAGGATTGGGATCTGGGTTACAGAACCGGTGCCGCCACGGACGATTCCCGCACGCTCGTAAAGGGTTGCAAGCTCACTGTACAGATATCCGGGATAACCCTTTCGGGAAGGGATCTCACCCTTGGAGGAGGAAACCTCTCGCATGGCCTCACAGAAGGAGGTGATATCAGTCAGGATTACCAGGATATGCATGCCTTTTTCAAAAGCAAGATACTCAGCGGCAGTGAGGGCGATCTTCGGTGTCAGAAGACGCTCTACAACCGGATCGTTTGCAAGGTTCAAAAACATCACAACGTGGTCGGACGCACCGCTTTCTTCGAAGGTCCTGCGGAAGAATTCCGCTACGTCGTATTTCACACCCATTGCCGCAAAAACAATGGCGAATTTTTCATCGGAGTCTGCTCCCAGGGAAGCCTGCTGAACGATCTGTGCAGCCAGCTTATCATGTGGAAGACCGTTACCGGAAAAGATCGGCAGCTTCTGGCCGCGGATCAGTGTGGTCAGTCCGTCAATAGCGGAGATACCGGTGTTGATATAGTTTCGTGGATATTCACGGGTTACCGGATTCAGCGGAAGCCCGTTAATGTTCAGGCTGACCTCCGGTGTGATCTCGCCAAGCCCGTCAATGGGCTGGCCGATACCGTTAAAGGTACGTCCCAGGATTTCAGGGGAAAGCCCGATCTCCATTGGATGTCCGGTAAGACGTGTGTGTGTATTGCCGAGGGACATATTGTCAGTTCCCTCAAAAACCTGGATAACGGCCTTGTCCTCATAGATTTCCACGATACGGCCGATCTTTTGAGTGCCGTCCTCCATGTGGAATTCCACGATCTCCTCGTAAGATGCGTTTTTTACACCCTCAAGGACAACAAGAGGGCCGTTTATTTCACTCAGGCCAAGATATTCGATTGCCATAAACTGATCCCTCCTTTAACCGTTTCTTTCCAGTACATTGTCGTAGAAGCGGTCGATATCTTTATGATATTCATCAAAACGCTCCGGCTCTTTATTTGGAACCTCGTATTTGATGGCGATGATACGTTCAAAGATCTTATCCTCCTTCAGCACGGAAACCGGCATGCCACGGTTTACAAGGGCGCGGCACTTTTCGTAGAGATAGAGGATGGTTTCCATCATCAGGAACTGCTTTTCCATAGGAACACTGGTGTCCTCCTGGTGAAAAGCGTTCTGCTGCAGGAAGCCCAGACGGATAACCCTGGCGATCTCCAGCGTCAGCTTCTGATCATCCGGAAGAACATCGCTTCCGATCAGCTTGACGATCTCCATAAGAGAGCTTTCCTGGTTGAGGATAGCCATGATCTGGTTTCTGTCATAAACGAATTTCGGGGAGACATGCTCTCTGTACCAGGGAGTCAGGTCCTCCAGATATTCGCTGTAGCTGGTCAGCCACTGGATGGCAGGGAAGTGACGGGCATAGGCAAGAGCCTTGTCCAGTCCCCAGAAGCAGCGGACAAATCGTTTCGTATTCTGTGTAACCGGTTCGGAGAAGTCACCACCCTGAGGGGAAACTGCACCGATAATGGATACGGAACCCTCTGTTCCGTTCAGGTTCTGCATCATTCCCGCGCGCTCATAGAAGGCGGAAAGCTTACTTGCCAGATATGCAGGGAAGCCTTCCTCTGCAGGCATCTCCTCCAGACGTCCGGAAAGCTCACGGAGAGCCTCGGCCCATCGGGATGTGGAGTCTGCCATGATCGCTACATCATAACCCATATCACGGTAATATTCCGCAAGTGTAACACCTGTGTAGATGGAAGCCTCACGGGCTGCAACCGGCATGTTGGAGGTGTTGGCGATCAGTGTGGTACGGTCCATCATCAGGTTTCCGGATTTCGGGTCGATCAGCTTGCTGAAGTCCTCAAGAACCTGTGTCATCTCGTTTCCACGCTCGCCACAGCCGATGTAGATGATGATATCTGCGTCAGACCACTTGGCGATCTGGTGCTGTGTCATGGTTTTTCCTGTTCCGAATCCGCCGGGAACTGCGGCAGTGCCTCCCTTGGCAATAGGGAAAAGGGTATCCAGGATTCGCTGACCGGTAAGGAGTGGAACGCTGGCCGGGAAACGCTTGTAGGTCGGTCGTGGAACACGGATCGGCCATTTCTGGGCAAGTGCCAGTTCTTTTTCAGTTCCGTCATCAAGGCGGATGGTAACAATGGGCTCCAGAACGGTATAGGCACCGTCAGGAGCTGCATGGATAACGGTTCCGTGTGTGATCGTGGGCGGAACCATGGATTTGTGAAGGATGGAGGCGGTTTCCTGTGTCTCGGCAATAACCGTGCCTGCACCGATGACGTCACCTTCCTTTACGGTAATGTGGGTTTCCCATTTTTTTTCTGTGTCAAGAGAGTCAACGCTGACACCACGGGAAATATATTTTCCAGAGGCCTGGGCAATCTCTGCCAGAGGTCTCTGGATACCATCAAAAATATTGTGGATGATTCCCGGACCAAGGAGAACGGAAATAGCGTCTCCTGTTCCGATAACAGTTTCTCCGGGTTTCAGCCCTGTAGTTTCCTCAAAAACCTGTATGGTCGTCATATGTTTCTTAAGACCGATGACTTCTCCAACCAGTTTTTCGGGGCCTACATAGACCATCTCGGAGATCTTGAAGCCGGTGTCGCCCTTGAGGTAGATAACAGGACCGTTAACACCGTAGATAATACCTGTTTTACTCATGTGCTGGACCTCCGTCAAATTTGAATTCTCTGTAAGCTGCCTGATAGCCTTCCTCAAAGGAATTGTCGATGAGGATATTTTTTTCAGGGATTATCGCCTTGATCCCGCCGATAAAGGATTCATCGGAAACCTTCAGCGGGAAACCGGTCTTTACAGTGAGAGACTTCAGACGGGGTTCATCTTCTTTTGAAAGATAGATCTGGATCTCATCGTGTTCCGCGAAGCAGACAGCTTCCTCGATCTTTGTACAAAGATATTCTTCATAGCGGGGAGATTCCATGAATTTCAGGATCTGTACCCGGACATCTGCAAAAAGTTTTTCTTTTAAGCGGCTCTGTCTGGCAGTCCAGTTTCGCCGGATGTGAAGCTGCTCTGCGGAAAGTGCCTTGTTGATCTCACGCTTTGCGTTTGCGATCTCGGCTTTGCGGGAACTGGCAGCATTTCCCAGAGACATTTTTTTATGTTCCTCCAGTGCGGCATCCAGGGCTTCCTTGTGTTCCCGGACATCTTTTTCCGCCTGACGGCGTGCTTCGTCCACGGAGGTGTCATAGAAGTGTTTAAGCTTCTCTTCAATTGTCATAATATCACCTGCCTATAATTTTAATCCGATGGCCTCATTTACATAAGATGTAATGAAATCAGGTCTGCGGCCGGTACCATGTCTGTCAGGAATTTCAATGATGAGAGGTGTTTTGTGATGAAGCTTGACATCATCAATGATCTCAGGAAACTCCCGGCCGAATTTTTCGGTCAGGAGTATGATTCCGATCTCTTTGTCTGCGATGGTGCGCTCCAGAGCTTCCTTCAGCTCGTCGTGCTCATGAACGATCACACCCTCTACACCGGCCAGTCTCATTCCTGTCAGAGTATCAATATTGTCACTGATCAGATACATTTTCATATCAAAGTTTACCCAGGATCATGAAGGAGATGATCAGTCCATAAAGAGCAACACCTTCGGCAAGACCTACGAAGATAAGAGATTTACCAAGGATGCTCTGATCCTCACTGATCGCTCCAAGTGCTGCGCTTGCCGCACTGGCAACGGCAATACCACCACCGATACAGGAAAGTCCGGTAACAAGTGCTGCTGCGATGTAACCCATACCTGTTGCAAGGCCTGCGTCAGCGCCTGTAGCAGCCTGTACGGAAGCTCCGCCTGCAAATGTTACTGCAATGGCAATAAGCATGATCCCGAAGAAGAAAAAGGCGTTGACACCAAGAGCTGTTTTGTAGCGGCCGCGGCTTTTTTCGCCGAGAAGATAATAACCAAATGGAAGAATGATGCTGAGTACAAGTGCAACTGCGATTGTGATCTGTGTAATGACTGTCATGATGATGACCTCCTTAATATTCGTTTAATTGAATGCCCGGATCAGAATGCGTTCCGACTCTGGCATTTTATTTGTTTTTTGAGCAGAACGGCTCGAATTTCCGTCCGCTGCCCTTGTAAAAACGGCTGAACATTTCGTAATATTCCAGACGGAGTACCTGGATACCTACGATCAGGCCCTCCATAGCGCATACGAACAGGTTTCCGAGAATGATGACGATCCAGTTCGGACTGCCGTTTTCTGCGCCTGCAAGCATAAGTACAACCTCCATCATAGCTGCGTGGCTGACTGCAAAAGCACCGATACGCACGAAGGAGAGTGTATTGGAAAAGTAGCTCAGGATAACCTCGAACAGTTCAAAGATACCCTGTACGATAAACATGCCTTTTTCTTTTGGCATAACCTCGGCCTTTTTTTCTACCAGGTTTGTAAGAGGCTCCTTGAAGAAAATAAGAAGCAGTGGTAAACCAAACATAATGGCAAGGACTGCACCACCCGGAACTGCATGCCCGGATACAAAGAGTCCGATGCAAAGAACTGCGGAGCCATAAAATACAAGTCCTGCCACAGCGTTGGTGTCAAACCAGGTTTTTTCAACATCATGCGTCTTAAAGGAATTGATGATGTTGAAAACCATACACAGGAGGATGATTCCCATGCCGAAGCCGATGGCAACGATAAATACGGTATTCAGTTTTCCGATAAAAGGTATGGTCGTCATACTGTCCACAGGCCGCAGCCACAGAGCAGGTATGACATCCTCAAATCCAAAGATACTTCCGAACATCAGACCGAAAAATGTGGAAAAGACTCCGGCGCAGCTGATGATTCCGGCAAGATCGATATGCTTCAGCTTGTACAGGAGCAATCCTCCGATAAAGAGCAGGAGTCCCTGTCCTGCATCACCGAACATGGCTCCGAAAATAAAGGAGTAGGTGATGGCAACAAACCAGGTGGGGTCCATCTCGCCATAGGCGGGAAGTCCGTACATTTTTACATACATTTCAAAGGGCTTGAAAAGCTTCGGGTTTTTCAGCTTGGTCGGCGGCTGATGGTTCTGGTCGTGCTCCGGCGTATTGGTATCTTCTCCGTCTACCAGGCAGAAGATTTTTTCGTCGGATGAGATATCGGCTTGAAAAGCTCTGGTGTCGGCTTCTGTCATCCATCCGCAGAGAATATAGAAATTTTCATGCTTTCCGGTGCAGGCTGCCGCTTTCCGGACATCGAAATTTCTGGAAAACTGAAGAAGTGTGTTTCTGGCGGTAACGATGGTTTCTGCCTGATCCGCAAGAAATCTCTGGTATTTCTGTTTCTGTGCTTCCAGATGCTTCAGGGCATCCTCGTATTGTTTGCTTACGCTTGAAAATGCCTGCTGGGCAGTTCCGGTATAATTATCCGGCACAAAGATCTTTTCAAAGTGCATAGAAGAGTAGGCGGCATCAATTTTGTGCGCATCATGCTTCGGTACGAAGTAAACGCCCCAGACGTATTGGTCATCTTCATCGCATTTAAGGAAGATCGTGTTTAGATTGTCGTAAATATATTTCTTGAATTTCTCATAATACTGTTTCTCGATACGTCCGAAATGAAAATGGATATACTTCAGATGAAGTATGGATGAAATATCATAATCAATATTTCGGAAGGGACGTATGATCCGCAGTGATTCTTCCAGAGAGGAACATTTTTCTTCCAGTTCGGACTGTTCCTTCTGGAGCTGATCCGCCTGGGAGCGGATCTCCTTTACTGTGGAAAGTGCTGTTTCAATACCCGGGCTTCTGTTGGAAGTGGACGGAGGAGTTTTCAACTCCTCATAAATGGTATTGATGGAATTTAAGGCATCTCTGTAGGGGTTGACATCCAGGAAAGGCGTCAGACTTTCTACTGTGGTCAGCTCTGAGAGAGCGTTTTCCAGATGGATCTCGTACTTGCACAGGTAGGTGTTTACAACCCGGTCGATATCTGCCTTGGGACCGGTGATGCTCAGAAAATTCATTTTTTCAATCACGTTGCTACCTCCTGGTTATTAACCGTTGCGTATATAACGCAGGGATTGTTCTGGGTCCACGCCATAGCGCACGCATTCAAGGGCAATGGTCAGACGGTTGACTTCATGTTCTTTGTGATATAAATAGGAATAGATGACTGCTACGGAATAGGGATCCTTGCGTGCTTCCTGTTCCAGTATGCTGCGAAGAATATAGTTATAAAATTCTTCCAGACTGGCGACGGTCAGCTGTTCGTATTTCTTACCATAATAAGTTCCATTGAAGATACGACGGAACTCTTCTGGTGTAGGGGCTTCCACAAGGGTGGTGATCTCCTCTTTGCGGAGCTTGTAGTTCATGGGGACCAGCAATGCGTAAATAGCAGCCGGTTCCATCTGAAAGCAGCGTTTGGAGCGCTGGATGAACTGCAGGTTCAGCATATCGAATTTTTCACCGTAAGCCTTGGTGATCTGTTTCAGATCGTTACCTTTGAAAAGCTTCTTCCGCACATTCCAGATCTGTGAAAAATACGAAAGGTCAAGTGCCATGCCGAAGTCAAAAAGCGTGGCATTTCCACGTTCGTTGACCTGAGACAGCGGAATAAAAAAATCATTTCCCCTCAGTGCCGCAATGAATTCATCCATATTGGTGCAGGCGGCAAGCCTGTCAATGTCCAGCTTGGAATGATGTCTGAAAAAATCGCGGTAGGGAGAAATATCCACGGGATCGGTGTCCCGGTGATCAAAGAGATTCGTCATGATCTCTTTCAGGACGCGGATCTCATAACGCTTCGAGTAAAGCGACAGGAACGTTCGCTGTTCCTGATTTGCAAAGTGGTAAAGCCTTGAAAAATTCAGGAAGATGGATTTCTTCAGGAGTTTTTCTATCTGTCCGCGGTGAAGATCATTTTCATCGAGACCGGACCAGATATTCTGATATTCGGGAGTCCGTTTCAGGTAGGCTGTTACCTGGGGGACATTGGGAAGCTGAACGATTTCTTCCAGCTGCTCATCTGTCACAAGCCTGCTCTGCATGGCGCGGATCTTGGTGGAGAGTCCGCTGTATGAGAGGACAGAGCCCATTGAATCACTTCCTTTCCCTTCAGGTTTCGGTGATGCCTGTTATTTTCTGAAACAGCTCACTGCAAAGACTTTCGTGATGGGCTTCGTAATAGGCATCCAGCCTGGATAGCTGGTCTTCGGTTTCTGCACGAAGCTCATTGATCCGGGCGTCTTTCTCGCGGGCCAGATCTTCACGGATCTTCCGGATCTCGTCGCTGGTTTCTTTTTCAAGTGAAGCGTCGAATTCCTTCGTCTGTTTTTCTGCTTCTTCCGAGAGAGCCTGTTTCTGTCGCGCAGCGTCCTGCATGATGGCATTGGCTGTAGCTTCGATTTCCGAAAGCTTATTTAGGATTTGTTCCATAGCGCCCTCCTTGTTTGTTTATTGTTTATAATTGATTTTTATATGATACACCTTTTTTATGGTAAAAACAACTAAAAAATTGTTAAATTTTTTGCAATTATTGAATAAATATGTTCAAAAAGAGACGAAAAAAAGAAATTTGTTTATTAGACGATGATTGAGTTTTGGGAAAAAATGAAAACCGCAAAGGGGCCGTAAAGCCACGGCCCCTCTGCACACCCCTCGGGCTTTTTTTAGGAGTTCTTGGTTGTGGTGGTGTGAGGTTGTTGACTTGTGTATGTATGCTGCTGTGTTGGATGTGTGAGGTTGAGCCGATGTGTGTGGATGCGGATGGTGTTGGATGTGGACGGCGAGGCGCGTTGCTGTCGCCTGGTTGGGAGGATGTGTATATGGATGCGAACGGCGAGGCGCGTTGCTGTCGCCTGGTTGAGGGGATGTGTATATGGATGCGGATGGTATTGGGGGTGGATGGCGAAGCGCGTTGCTGTCGCCTGGTTGAGGATTTTTTTTATTTTTTGCTTGCGGCGGGGTGGGGGTTACATGTATAGTTGAATATTGGGATGCATTGTACAGGATGTTTTATCGGATATTCTGGAAGAGGAATGATGATTTTTTGGATTTGTGCAGGTATTCTGGTTTGTGTGGCTGGTGGAGGATGTATTATAGTGGTTTCATTGGTTTGGGGAATTGTTATAGACTGCTTTTGCTGGCTGCGAGAGGTAGTTATTTGATTTGTATATTATAGGAAGATTAATTTGGAGGTTATTTATGAGATTACGTAATATTCCCGGGGCGAAGGATGCGATTTTGGAGTGTGACTGGGTGATTGATGAACCGGAGAAGTTTAAAGGGGAATGGGCGAGTGTTTTTGGGGAGAAGAGACCGCTTTTTCTTGAGGTTGGTATGGGAAAAGGGCGTTTTCTGATGGATATGGCGCGGCTGCATCCTGAGAGGAATTATGTTGGAATCGAGATGTATGACAGTGTGCTGCTTCGGGCACTTCAGAAGAGGGAGGAACTTGAGGAGGCCGGGGAGAAGTTTTCAAATCTGGTGTTCATCCGTGTGGATGCAAGGCTTTTGCCGGAGATTTTTGAGAAGGATGAGGTTGACGGGATTTATCTGAATTTTTCCGATCCGTGGCCGAAGGCCCGTCATGCCAAGAGAAGACTGACTTCCAGAGAGTTTTTGAAGAGGTATGAGCAGGTCCTGAAAAAAGAGGGTACTGTGGAATTTAAGACAGATAACCGTGGATTGTTTGAATTTTCCCTGGAAGAGGTGAAGGAGTCTGACTGGAACCTGGAGGTTTGTACGTTTGATCTTCATCATGATGAGGAGCTGGTGAAGGGAAATGTGATGACGGAGTATGAGGAGAAGTTTTCTTCCATGGGCAATCCGATCTGTAAGATGGTGATCAGACAAAAATAGAAGAGGTAAGGTTAAGTGGTTCTCAGAAGGTATCTGATATCAAAGCTTATCTGACGCATAGATATTCTGCATTAATATAGAAGGTTGTTTTATCGGGCTGATCTGTAAACAGATCGGCCTGTTTTCATATAATAAATAAGAGGGAGCGTCAGGTAGGAATATACGAATCTGCAGGAGAAGCTGCCTAATCTGTATAAAGAAAGAGGGGAAGATAAGGTTTGAAAAAAAGAAAATCCAACTCATTCCGTCGAAATCTCAACAGTGTAAAACGCGGCGTCAAAAGCCAGGCATTTCAGATCAGAAATTCGCTGTCAGAAATAGAAAAATCACTGAACAAAATTGCATCAAATGAAGATATAAAAAATAAAAAAGAAAAAAATAAAAAAAATTAAAAAAAGGTGTTGACTTTCTTCAAATCATAACGTATAATACAACATGTCTTGAGGAACGAACGAAACAAAAAACGAAAGACAAATAATTAAATAAGCGTCTTTAGCTCAGTTGGTAGAGCACCTGACTCTTAATCAGGGTGTCCAGGGTTCGAACCCCTGAAGACGCACTAAAGGCACTGTTTTTGCAGATATAGAGCTGCGGGGACGGTGTTTTTTTGTTGTGTTTATTCGGGTTTCAGGGGGGATAAGGATATCTGGGCGTGAAGTGATGCGGAGTAAATGGACCGAGATGAAAATGTCGATCATCAGATAGAATCAGAATGTCTAATATAGACACCATGATTATAGGTATAGATCCTTTTAAATAAAGAAAGGATGGTATACTATGGGAGTTTGTAAGAAGATAAAAAGGAGGGCCGGGTCTTGGAAGGGACCCGGCAGAGTATGAAAAGAAAAATAAGTAATGATCTATAAGATGAAAAAGCTTTGTGCTTTATTTGATTAATAATATACCGTCAAAATGTGATGGAACTGTGAGAAGCGTTTTAAAAATTTGTGAGGAAAGTCTAAATATCTTATAAAGTCTGATAAACTGTGAAGCAGTTATTCGGTGTAGAGCCGCGTAGCGAAGCGGATTGCGAATATCCGCTTGACTCGAATCAAGTAAGTCCCCTGCGGGGGGCGAAAAGCAATAGCAGTCGGTGGGGCTTGTAAGAATAGAAAATTCTGAAATTTGTACAAAAATAGTGAAAATAAATAAGACTTTTTTAAGCCGATACGGTATAATAAACCATAGCATAAAAATCCGGAGGGGAAATGAACGAGGATGGATGTGGTACACATGTTATATGAACAGGTGCGGAAATTTTTCTGAGGGGTATAAATGAATATATCTATATTTTATATTCAGCGGAAAATGTAATATCCGGAAAGATGGTTCAATTCTGAGGTATTCAGATGAAAAGGGAGGAGATGGCTATGGAGAAAGTGTTTGAGGCGATCAATGGAGTGTTCAGCTTTATCGGTCCACTGTCTGATTTTCTGTGGGAGTTCCCCACGAATTTTGACTGGTACAGCAGTATCCCGATTCTGGGAAATATATCCTTTGCGATCATACTACTTCTTGGGTCCGGGATTTTTTTCAGTTTCAGGATCGGTTTTATGCAGGTGACTTACTTTAAAAAAGGAATCAGGACCATGACGGAGAAACGTGTTGTGGAAACAGGAATTTCGCCGCTTGCATCGTTTTTCCTGAGTTCAGCTATGCGTGTAGGACCGGGAAATATCCTGGGCGTAACAGGTGCTATTGCAGTGGGTGGACCGGGGGCCCTGTTCTGGATGTGGATATCTGCGTTTTTCGGGATGGCAGTTGCATACATGGAGGGTGTCCTTGCTCAGATTTTCAAGGAGAAGAAGGACGATGAGTTCGTAGGAGGTCTTCCTTTTTATGGGAGAAAGCTTCTTGGAAATAAGGTATGGATCGGTGTTTTTCTTTCGGTATTGTATATTCTGTATGCGCTTTGCTGTCTACCGGCACAGGGCTTTAACGTTGTTTCATCAGTAGGACGCATGGCAGAGATCGTAACCGGAAAAACCATCCCAAGCGGATCAGCCTTCTATTATATAGTAGGTACGCTGATCGTAATCCTCACAGCAGCTATCGCATTTGGCGGAATCAAAAAAGTATCCAAATGGACAGATATGATGGTGCCGGTGATGGCAGTGCTCTATATGGTAGTAGTGTTACTTCTTATCATATTGAATTTTACCCGTATTCCGTATTTCTTCGGAAGCGTGTTTGCAGGAGCCTTTAAGCCGGATGCATTTTTTGGAGGCGTTTTTGGAACAGTTCTTGCACAGGGCGTAAAACGAGGCCTGATGTCCAATGAGGCTGGTCAGGGAACGATCACCATGTCAGCGGCAGCAGCTGATGCAAAGCATCCATGTGAGCAGGGTGTGATCGCTTCTCTGGGAGTTTTTCTTGATACCATTGTGATCTGCACACTTACCGGATTTGTGGTAGTTATGGCACATTGCTGGACGGGAGCAGATGCGGAAAGCTGGCAGGCTCTTGATAAACTTCCCAAATATACGGAGTCCATTGCTGTGCTGACTCCTGGAACTGCAATGAACGGGGTCGTTACATTTCTTGTAACCTTATGTTTCTGCCTGTTTGCATTTACCTGTCTGCTTGGAATGATTAGCTTTTCGGAAATCGCAGCCAACCGTATCCGCAAGGATAAGATCTGTATTAATTTTGTACGCTGTATCGGTCTTTTTGTTGCCGCATTTGGTATCCTCTGTAATATCGCAGGACTGGAGCTTGGAAATCTCTGGGCATTTTCTGATCTTGGAAATATTCTGATCGTATTTTTCAACGTACCGATCGTTTATGTCGGTGCGAAATATGTTTTCCGGGCGACCAGACATTATAAGAAGAATGACGGTACTCCGTTTACATCGGAGGTAATTGGAAGAAATGACTGCGCTTACTGGGATGAGCAGGCAAAAAAGCAGTAAAAAATTTTTCCGGAAAATAAAAATTCCGGCGGGAGATAAAATTAGCATTGTAAAAGTGCATGTACTCATTTATAATGAGTAACAGATTCTAAAGATGTTATAAATAACAGGAGGAAAGCCTTGAAAAGAGAATTAGTTATTGTCATTGATTTTGGCGGTCAGTACAATCAGCTGGTTGCAAGACGTGTCAGAGAATGCAATGTATATTGCGAAATTTATTCTTACAAGACAGATCTTGAGAAGATTAAAGCGATGAATCCTAAGGGAATCATCCTTACCGGCGGACCAAACAGCTGCTATGAGGCAGATTCACCGACTTACCAGAAGGAATTATTTGAGCTTGGTATTCCGGTACTTGGACTTTGCTATGGAGCACAGCTTATGATGCATGTCCTTGGCGGAAAAGTTGAGAAGGCAGATGTCAGCGAATACGGTAAGACAGAGCTTCTCATCGATAAGAAAGATTCCAGGATCTTCAAAAATGTATCCGACAAAACAATCTGCTGGATGAGCCATACAGACTATATTTCTCAGACTGCACCGGGATTTGAGATCGCTGCACATACTGCAGACTGTCCGGTAGCAACTGCACAGAATGAAGAGAAGAAACTGTATGCGATCCAGTTCCATCCGGAAGTACTGCACACAGTAGAAGGAAAGACAATGCTGTCCAACTTCGTACTTGGTGTCTGCGAATGTGCCGGAGACTGGAAGATGGATGCCTTTGTTGAACATACGATCAAAGAGATCCGCGAGAAAGTCGGTGATGGAAAAGTTCTCCTTGCCCTGTCAGGTGGTGTAGATTCCTCCGTGGCAGCAGGACTTCTTTCCAGAGCGATCGGCAAGCAGCTTACCTGCGTATTTGTAGATCATGGCCTTCTTCGTAAGGATGAAGGTGATGAGGTTGAAGGTGTATTCGGACCGAATGGTCAGTTTGACCTGAACTTTATCCGCGTGAACGCACAGCAGAGATATTACGACAAGCTTGCCGGTGTTACAGAGCCTGAAGCGAAGCGTAAGATCATCGGTGAGGAATTTATCCGTATCTTCGAGGAAGAAGCCAAGAAGATCGGTGCTGTAGATTTCCTTGCACAGGGAACCATTTATCCGGACGTTGTAGAGAGCGGTCTCGGCGGAGAATCCGCAGTGATCAAATCCCATCACAACGTAGGAGGTCTTCCGGATTTCGTTGATTTCAAAGAAATCATTGAGCCGCTTCGTGACCTGTTCAAAGATGAGGTCCGTAAAGCCGGCCTTGAGCTTGGAATTCCGGAAAGACTGGTATTCCGTCAGCCATTCCCGGGCCCGGGACTTGGAATCCGTATCATCGGTGAAGTTACCGAGGAAAAAGTACGCATCGTACAGGATGCAGACTACATCTACCGTGAAGAAGTCGACAATGCAGCCGCCGACTACAAAAAAGAACACGGAGAAGATCCGTCCTGGATGCCGAACCAGTACTTTGCAGCCCTTACAAATATGCGAAGCGTAGGTGTAATGGGAGACTTCAGAACATACGATTATGCAGTGGCGCTCCGCGCCGTTAAGACTATTGACTTCATGACTGCGGAGTCTGCTGAGATTCCTTATGCAGTACTTAATAAGGTGATGAACCGCATTATTAATGAGGTTAAGGGTGTAAACCGCGTATTCTATGATCTTACAAGTAAGCCGCCTGGAACGATTGAGTTTGAATAATTGCAAAAAGCCTGGAAACCATTGAAAAATAAGGGTTTCCAGGCTTTTGTTTTGTTCAAGTGTACCAGAAGTGTACCACATTCCAAAATTATAGGCTTTTTTGTGCATTTTGCCATGCTGCCGGAGACAGATCGGCGGCAGCGCTGTCCTGAAGCTGCTGGGCCACATTACCATGCACATCCGGGTACAGATGGCCATATAGCTCCAGGGTGGTTTGTACCTTTTCGTGCCCCAGGCGCTCCGACACGGCCAGGATAGGAAAGCCCATGTGAATGAGCAGGCTGGCGTGAGAGTGCCGTTACGGTATAATAACGACAAACAGAAAAAGCCTTTATTTTCAAG
>CAUEAK010000004.1:0-95096 GCA_958454115.1 Blautia wexlerae | reverse complement strand
CTTTTTTTTCAGGAGTCCTACAACTGTTTCTTCTAATGCTGTTTCCTCTAATGCTGATTCTTCTGATGCTTCCTTTTCTGAAGCCATATTAAAGCCTTCTTTCTAATCCTGCATGGACAGAACACTTCTGTTCTGCCAGATATATGTGATCAGGGAAATAACGGTAAGTGCCAGAGAAAGCCAGATAAATATCTGTTCCAGAATATCAAACACTCCGCCCAGATCGATCAGCAGTAAAATGATCATGATCATCTGGGAAACCGTCTTGAATTTGCCCCAGTAGTTTGCCGCGATCACAATACCGTTCTCGGCTGCGATCAGACGGAATCCGCTGATAATAAATTCTCTTCCTATAATAATGATAACAAACCATGCCGGAAGTTTTTCCAGTTCAATAAAGCAGATCATTGCAGAACACACAAGCAGCTTGTCTGCAAGAGGATCCATGAATTTTCCAAAGTTTGTCACCAGATTGTATTTTCTGGCAAGCTTTCCGTCAAACCAGTCGGTCACACTTGCAACAACAAAAATAGCAAGTGCTATATAGCGGTTTGCCTCACCGCCCAGGTCTGTAAGCATAAACAGTACAAGAAACGGAACCAGGATCATTCTGGCTACTGTAAGTTTATTCGGTGTATTCATCTGCCAACTCTCCTATCAAATCATATTCCAGTGCACCGGTCACACGTACCTTTGCAAAATCTCCTGTCATCAGGAGTTCTCCTGTCTGCACAAAAATATAACCGTCGACCTTTGGTGCATCTCCGTAAGTTCTGCCAATGTATGCGCTCTCATCTGCAACTTTTCCCTCGATCATCACGAGAAGTTCCTGTCCGATACGGTCAGTTCCCTTATCATAGGAAATCTCCTGCTGAAGCTCCATGATCTCGTCACGTCTGGCCTCTTTGACTTCTTCCGCAACCTGATCAGGCATCGTTGCTGCAGGTGTATCTTCTTCCGGTGAGTAAGTAAATACTCCCAGACGGTCAAATTCCATTTCATCCACAAAGCCCATCAGCTCTTCGTGGTCTTCCTGTGTTTCCCCGGGGAATCCGGAGATCAGAGTGGTACGGAGCACGATGTCAGGAATCTCCCGGCGAAGCTTATTTACAATCTCCACCAGCTCTGCCTGTGTTGTCCTTCTTCCCATTCTCTTTAAGATACGGTCACTTGCATGCTGGATCGGAAGATCCAGATAATGGCAGATCTTCTTCTCCTCTTTCATGGTCTGGATCAGTTCATCATAAATTTCCTCCGGATAGCAGTAAAGCACGCGGATCCAGCGGATTCCTTTGATCTTGCATAACTCTTTCAGGAGGATATGAAGAGATTTTTTTCCATATATATCAGTTCCATATACGGTTGTCTCCTGTGCGACAAGGATCAGCTCTTTTACGCCTTCCTCTGCCATCTCCTTTGCCTGTGTTATCAGACGTTCCATCGGAACGCTTCGGAATTTACCGCGAAGTTTCGGGATGATACAGTAGGTGCAGTGTTTATCACAGCCTTCTGCTATCTTGAGGTATCCGAAATGTCCGCCTGTTGTGAGAACACGTTTGCCAAGCTTTTCCGGAAGGTAATCAATATCTTTAAATTCCTGGAAATGTTTTCCTTCCATTGCTTCACGGATTGCCTTAAGGATGTCTCCGTAGGAAGTTGTGCCAAGTACTGCATCTACTTCCGGTACTTCCTCAATGATCTCATTCTTATAACGCTGTGCCATACATCCTGTGACAACCAGGACTTTACAGCTCCCGGTTTTCTTGTATTCTGCCATCTCAAGGATGGTGTTGACGCTCTCTTCCTTTGCATCATTGATAAAGCAGCAGGTGTTCACCACAATGGCCTCTGCTTCAGTTTCATCATCTACGATCTCGAACCCGTTACCTGTAAGAAGTCCGAGCATTTCTTCGGAATCTACAAGGTTCTTGTCACAGCCTAATGATACGAATAATAATTTCATAAATTCTCCTATAAGAATGTGCCTGAAAATATACCTCTGTAATTCTCAGACACATCCTTTTGTTTATCTATTGTGTTACCATCAGTTCTTACTCTTCAGTTGTTTCTGCAGTTGTTTCAGCAGTCTCTGTGATTTCAGAAGTCTGTGCTGATTCTTCTGTCTGTGCCTCAGCTGTCTGTTCTGTTCCTTCTTCATCCTCTTCTTCCGGAGCAAGGATCTTTACTTTTCCTTTGTAGAGCTCGTCGATCGCAACTGAGAGAGGTTTCTTGCCTGCCGCACCCTCTACCATTGGTTTGGAACCTGCAATGATCTGGCGTGCACGTTTACTTGCAGCAAGTACAAGGGAATAACGGCTGTTAAGGGACATTGTTGTATCGTCGTCCTCACTGTTTGTATTGATTGCTTCGATTAATTCTGTATAAGACGGATGTATCATGTATTTTCTCCTTTCTTTTAAGCGGTCTGGGCCGCATGTTTATCATTTCTGAAATGCTTTTGTCTGTTTCTGGATATCCGCGATAAATTCTGCATTTCTGGATACTCTGGAATGTTCACTCACAATAATCTGATGAAGATGGTCTACGCATTCCTCTACAGTATCGTTGACAAGAATATAGTCATATTGTCCCATACCTTCTGCCTCTTCACCGGCTCTTGCAAGTCTGTCTGCGATCACCTGTGCGGTTTCTGTTCCTCTGCCTGTGAGACGGCGTTCCAGTTCCTCCACAGTCGGCGGAGTTACAAACACCAGAAGTGCTTCCGGTATTTTCTCTTTGATCTTCATTGCGCCCTGGATTTCGATCTCAAGGATTACATTTCTGCCTGCCTGAAGCTGCTCTTCGACATAAGAGCGTGGAGTACCGTAATAATTTTCCACATACTGGGCATATTCAAGCAATGCATCCTCTTCGATCAGCTTCTCAAATTCATCCCTTGTACGGAAGAAATATTCTCTGCCGTCCTCTTCACCGGGACGGGGTTTTCTGGTTGTTGCGGAGACAGATAATGCATAACCATCATATTTCTCCATGAGGCGTTTCATTACTGTGCCTTTTCCTGCACCGGAAAATCCGGAAACCACTACTAAAATTCCTTTATTCATGGGTCTCTCCCTTATCCTCGTTTTCATATATTTCTGCAAATCTCCGGGCAATGGTCTCAGGCTGAAGTGCGCTGAGCACCAGATAATCGTCGCTTGTGACGATCACTGCTTTTGTCTTTCGCCCCTGAGTTGCATCAATCAGTGACCGGGTTCCCTTTATGCTCTGCACCATTCTTTTTACAGGTGCCGCATCCGGGCTTACCACTGCCACGATTTTCTGTGAATTGACTACATTTCCAAAACCGATATTAATAAGTCTTGCCACGTTTTCTTCCTCTATTCTACGTTCTGGATCTGTTCTCTGACTTTCTCGATCTCTGTTTTCAGATCAATGGCAATGTTGGAGATCTCCAGATCACTTGATTTGGATAAAATCGTGTTTGCTTCTCTATTCATTTCCTGTGCCATGAAGTCCAGTTTGCGTCCGATGCCTTCTTTCTCTGTTGTGAGCATCTTTTTCATGTTCCTGATGTGGCTGTGAAGGCGGACGGTTTCCTCATCATTGCAGATTTTGTCTGAAAACAGGATGACTTCTGCTGCGATGCGGTTGTCGTCGATCTGTGTGTCTTCCAGCAGCTCGGAAACTTTTGCTTCCAGTTTGGTCCTGTAGGCATTGACTACTTCCGGAGAGCGGGCTTCTACACGTAATACTTTTTCTTCAAGGCTGTCCAGTTTTCCGATAAGGTCTTTCTCAAGATTTCTGCCTTCCAGTATCCTTGTCTGGACAAATTTCTCACATGCCTCGCGAAGGGGCGGTTCCAGAGATTCCCAGAGTGCTTCCTCATCAACAGACTGTTCTTCCATGACAAGTACCTCCGGATAGCGTGACAGGGTGCTGACTTTGATATCGTAGTCAAGGTCAAAGTCCTGCTGCATCTGTTTAAGACAGGTGATGTATTCGGATGCGAGTTCTCTGTTGTATTTGAGAGCTCCGTTGTCCAGGGTGTAGTCTTCGTATGTGATGTATACATCAACTTTGCCTCTCTGGATGTAGGTTTTCATCAGGTTTCTGACTGCGCCTTCCAGGAAATTGAGTTTTCTGGGCATTTTGATGCTGAGGTCCAGATATCTGTGGTTGACAGATTTTAGTTCGATTGTTATTTTTCTTTCTTTGGTCACGACTTCTGCCCGGCCGAAACCTGTCATGCTTTTTATCATAGTTTTTCTCTCTTTGTCTGTCTATTAGTGTCGGGGTATGTGTGCCTGTTCTGGTTTACATACAGATTTATTATAGTTCATTATAGAATGGGAGTCAAACATTTTTTCGTTGATGGCGGTAGGAAATGTGTGGTATACTAGCAGAAGGGACGCCGCAGGTGGGACGCAGGTGGGACGCAGGAGAAAATAAATAGTTCCGGGCGCGGTTTCGGGGTTTAGTCAACTCTAAGGCTTCGGAAATCTGCTAAAGGCATGAAAAAAACAGCAAAACTCGCTTCGCTCAGACAGGTTGCTGTTTTTTTCATAACGCAGATTCCCGAAGCCTAAGAGTTACTACAACCCCTGCAAATGCGCCCGGAACTATTTATTTTCTCCTGCTGGTAGCTGGCTGTTGGAGGTATATGGTATATCCTTTAAATTGAACGGCTTTCAGAAAAGCTTATTATAGTTTGTTTGTCAGAAAGGGCTTCGCCTTTCTGACGTAAAACGTTGATTATTCTGACTAACTGATTTGTTTTTTCTTTTCTTGATCGTACTGTCGTATTGATTGAGTTTTGATTATTTTTACTGATTATTTTTTAAAGGAGTGTTTTTATATGGCTTTTGATGGGATTACGATTGCGGCTATGGTGAAGGAGCTGCATTTGAATTTGGATGGAGGACGGTTTAATAAGATTGCTCAGCCGGAGGCAGATGAGCTTTTGATTACGGGGAAGGGGGCGAATGGGCAGTGCAGGCTGCTGCTTTCGGCCAGTGCTTCTCTTCCGCTGATTTATTTTACTTCCAAGAATAAGCCCAGCCCTATGACTGCGCCTAATTTCTGTATGCTGCTGCGTAAGCATATTGGAAGTGCGAGGGTTTCGGATATCAGGCAGCCTGGGATGGAGCGTGTGGTGATGTTTGAGCTGGAGCATCTGAATGAGCTGGGGGATCCCTGTAAGAAGGTTCTTATCATGGAGCTGATGGGTAAGCACAGTAATATTATTTTCTGTGATGATAAGGGGATGATCCTGGATAGTATCAAGCATGTTTCTTCTCATATGAGTTCTGTGCGTGAGGTGCTTCCGGGGAGGGAGTATTTTATTCCGAAGACGCAGGATAAGCTGGATCCGCTGACTGTGAGTGAGGAGGAGTTCTGTGATGTTGTGTGCAGGAAGCCTTGTAATATTTCCAGAGCTGTTTACTCTTCTATTACGGGGATCAGTCCGGTTGTTGCTGAGGAAATCTGTTTCAGGGCTTCGATTGACGGGAGTGATGCAGCACAGTCTCTGGATGAGGCGGCGAGGGTGCATTTGTATCATACGTTCCGCAGGCTGATGGATCAGGTTGTGGAGGGGGATTTTTCTCCGAATATTGTTTACCGGGGGGAAGAACCTGTGGAGTATGGTGTGTTTGCGTTCCAGCAGTATGGACCGGAGTATCATTCTGTGGAGTTTGAGAGTGTTTCACAGATGCTGGAGACTTATTATGCGACAAAGAATACTCTGACGCGTATCCATCAGAAGTCTTCGGATCTGAGGAGGATCGTGCAGACTGCGCTGGAGCGTAACCGTAAGAAGCTGAGTCTGCAGGAGAAGCAGATGAAGGATACTGCGAAGAAGGAGAAGTATAAGGTTTACGGGGAGCTGATCAATACTTACGGGTATGGGCTGGAGGATGGATGTAAGTCGTTTAAGGCTCTGAATTATTATACCAATGAGGAGATTACCATTCCTCTTGATCCTACTATGACTCCGGCGGAGAATTCCAAGAAGTATTTTGACAAGTATGGAAAGCTGAAGCGTACGGAGGAGGCTCTGACTGAGCAGATTGCAGATACGAGAAGTGAGATTGAGCATCTGGAGTCTGTTTCCAATGCTCTGGATATCGCTTTGGCTGAGAGTGATCTGGCACAGATCAAGGAAGAGCTGATGGAGTATGGATATATTAAGAAGCATTATGACCGCAGGAAGGGACAGAAGGCACAGAGTAAGTCTAAGCCGTTCCATTATGTGACTGAGGATGGGTATGATATTTATGTGGGAAAAAATAATTTCCAGAATGATGAGCTTACCTTTAAGTTTGCCACAGGGAATGACTGGTGGTTTCATGCCAAGAAGATGGCCGGTTCGCATGTGGTCGTGAAGTCTAAGGACGGAGAACTGCCGGATCATATCTTTGAGATTGCGGGACAGCTTGCTGCTTATTATTCCAAAGGACGTACTGCTCCTAAGGTGGAGATTGATTATATCCAGAAGAAACAGGTGAAAAAGCCTGCAGGAGCGAAGCCCGGATTTGTAGTTTATTATACAAATTATTCGCTGATGGCTGAGCCGTCATTAAAAGGAGTCAGGGAAGTCTGATCACACTGTTGTATAGTTACAAATATTAAAAGAATTGCGGGAGCTGCTTTGCAGCGGAGTAAGTAATTCGTGGATGTCAGGTCAGGGGTGAAATACCTTTGGACCCTGACATTATATAACAATAATTAAGGAGAATTTCTTTTTATGAGTATTTTGAATGTTGAACATCTGACACATGGTTTCGGAGACAGGGCGATTTTTAATGATGTGTCTTTCCGCCTGTTAAAGGGCGAGCATATTGGACTGGTTGGTGCAAACGGGGAAGGTAAATCTACTTTCTTTAATATTGTAACCGGAAAGCTGATGCCGGATGAGGGTAAGATTGAATGGGCAAAGAATGTACGTGTCGGCTATCTGGACCAGCATTCTGTCCTTTCTCAGGGTATGTCCATCCGTGACGTGCTGAAGTCTGCGTTCTCTTATCTCTTTGAGATGGAGGAAAGAATGAATGGGATCTGTGACTCTCTTGGCACTGCTTCTCCTGAGGAGATGGATACTCTGATGGAGGAGCTGGGAACTATTCAGGATACCCTTACCATGCATGATTTCTATGTGATCGATGCAAAGGTGGAGGAAGTTGCCAGAGCTCTGGGGCTTCTGGATATCGGACTGGAACGTGATGTTACAGACCTGAGTGGTGGTCAGAGAACCAAGGTTCTGCTTGGCAAGCTGCTTCTGGAGAAGCCGGATATCCTGCTTCTGGACGAGCCTACCAACTATCTGGATGAGGAACATATCGAATGGCTGAAGCGTTATCTGCAGGATTATGAGAATGCATTTATCCTTATCTCCCACGATATTCCGTTTCTGAATTCTGTTATCAATCTGGTTTATCATATGGAGAATCAGGAACTGAACCGTTATGTCGGGGATTATGACCATTTCCAGGAAGTGTATGAGGTGAAGAAGGCTCAGCTTGAGGCTGCTTACAGACGCCAGCAGCAGGAAATCAGTGAACTGAAGGATTTCGTCGCAAGAAATAAGGCCAGGGTTTCTACAAGAAATATGGCAATGTCCAGACAGAAGAAGCTGGATAAGATGGATGTGATCGAGCTTGCTGCCGAGAAGCCGAAGCCTGAGTTTCATTTTAAATACGGACGCACTCCAGGGAAATATATTTTCGAAACGAAGGATCTGGTTATTGGTTATAATGAACCCCTTTCCAGACCTGTTACTCTCTCTATGGAAAGAGGAAATAAGATTGCGCTGGTTGGTGCAAACGGTATCGGTAAGACAACTTTGCTGAAGAGTATTCTGGGGTTGATTCCGTCTCTGAAGGGTTCCTGCGAACTTGGGGAGAATCTTCAGATTGGATATTTTGAGCAGGAAGTAAAGGGTGATAACAAGACTACCTGTATTGATGAGATCTGGGCGGAGTTTCCGTCTTATACTCAGTATGAGGTGCGGTCTGCTCTCGCCAAATGCGGTCTGACTACCAAGCATATTGAAAGTCAGGTACGTGTACTGAGTGGCGGGGAGCAGGCGAAAGTGCGTCTGTGTAAGCTGGTGAATAAAGAAACGAACATTCTGCTTCTGGACGAGCCTACCAATCATCTGGATGTGGATGCAAAAGAAGCTTTGAAGCAGGCATTGATCGAATATAAGGGAAGCATTCTCCTGATCTGCCATGAACCGGAGTTTTACCGCGATGTGGTTTCTCAGGTATGGGACTGCAGTAAATGGACTACAAAAGTATTATAATAATTGGTACATGAAGGGTTATTACAAATGAGTAAATCAAAAACTGTGGATCTGACTTCCGGTCCGATCCTGAAAACTCTGGCAGAGCTGGCTCTGCCTATCATGATTTCTTCCATGCTGGGAACAGCATACAGTATTATGGATATGGCATGGATCGGACTGCTTGGTGCAAAAGCGGTTGCAGGCGTGGGAGTAGGCGGAATGTATGTCTGGCTCTCCCAGGGGCTTGCATCCCTGTCAAGAATGGGCGGACAGGTAAATACAGCTCAGGCATGCGGGCGCAAAGATTATGACCAGGCACGTTCCTATGCTGCCGGTTCTCTGCAGCTCACTGCACTGTCCGGCATTTTGTTTGCTGCTGTCTGTGTTATTTTCATACAGCCTCTGCTGGGATTTTTTAATCTGACCGACGCAGAAACTTATACTGCTGCCAGATCTTATACATTGATCACCTGTGGACTGATCCTTTTTTCTTATCTGAATCTGACGCTGACAGGACTCTCTACTGCGCAGGGAGATTCCCGCACTCCCCTGCTTGCAAACTTTATCGGGCTTGCAGGAAATATGATCCTGGATCCGCTGCTGATCCTTGGCATCGGACCTTTCCCGAGGCTGGAGGTTGCCGGAGCCGCTATTGCGACAGTAAGTTCACAGATTCTGGTTTTTGTAGTGATGGTTCTGCGTATCCGGCATTCCAGACTGGAGCCAAATGTTTTACAGCATCTGAATCTGCTGTCTGTTTTTCCAAAAGAATATTATAAGCACATCTTCAGGATTGGGTTTCCCACAGCTATACAGGGAAGCATTTACTGTTTCATCTCCATGGTTCTGACCCGTATGGTTTCCGGTTATGGTGCTGCCGCTATTGCAACGCAGCGTGTTGGCGGACAGATTGAATCCGTATCCTGGAATACTGCTGATGGTTTTGCTTCAGCACTGAATGCTTTTATTGCCCAAAATTACGGTGCACGAAAAAAAGACCGTATCCGTAAAGGTTACAGTCTGTCATTTCGCGTTCTCACAATTTGGGGCCTGTTTGTCACTGCAGCTTTTGTCTTTCTTCCGGAACCAATTGCCAGGTTATTTTTCCACGAAAAAGAAGCGCTGGATACTGCTGTCAATTATCTGGTCATTATCGGATTCAGTGAAGTCTTTATGTCCATTGAGCTGATGACAGTGGGCGCATTATCAGGACTTGGACGCACCAGATTATCCAGTACGATCAGTGTGATCCTGACAGGCTCACGAATCCCGCTGGCATTGATCCTGACACATGCGGGAATGGGATTAAATGGTGTATGGTGGGCGCTTACAATCTCTTCTATCGTGAAGGGAATCGTGTTTACACTGACATTCCGGCATATCAGCAGGCGGTTGCCTGAAAAGGTCTAAAAATACAGCTGGCAAACTCAAAAGAGGACTGTTCAGAAAAATTTCTGTCAGTCCTCTTTTTACTGTTTCTATTATTTCGCAACAAAGTTTACGATCTTGTTCGGTACATAAATCTCTTTGATAAGGTTCTTGCCTTCCAGGAAGGAAGCAATTCTCTCGTCTGCTTTGGCAATCTCGAATGCTTTTTCTTTTTCACATCCGTTAGGGATTACGATTGTTCCTCTTACTTTACCGTTTACCTGTACACCGATCTCAACAGTCTTGGCAATTGTTTTGCCTTCATCGTATTTCGGCCATTCGGAAACTGCCAGTAAGCCTTCACCTCCGATGAATTCCCAGATTTCTTCGCAGATATGCGGTGCGAACGGGCTAAGCAGTTTGATAAAGATGGTAAGGTCATCTTTGCTTAAGTGTCCTTCTGCTGTGATCTCATTAATGAGTGTCATCAGGCTGGCGATCGCAGTATTGAATTTCAGGTTCTCGATATCAGAAGAAACTTTCTTGATGGTACGGTGGAGTTTCATCTCCAGTTCATCAGATACGGATTCTTCAGAAAGGATATCTGTCAGCCCTGCAACACGGTCCAGGAACTTCTTACAGCCCTTTACAGAGTTCTCGCTCCATGGTGTAGCTGCGCCATAGTCACCCATAAACAGCACATAGGTACGAAGAGTATCTGCACCGTATTCTTCTACAATATCCAGCGGGTCAACTACATTACCCTTGGATTTACTCATTTTATCTCCGTCCGGTCCGAGGATCAATCCCTGGATGGAACGTTTTGCGTATGGTTCCGGTGTATTTACTACGCCAAGATCATACAGGAAATGATGCCAGAATCTGGAGTAGATCATATGTCTGGTAACGTGTTCCATACCACCATTGTACCAGTCAACAGGCATCCAGTATTTCAGTTTGTCCATATCTGCCAGTGCATTTGCATTGTGCGGATCTGTATATCTTAAGAAATACCAGGAAGATCCTGCCCACTGAGGCATAGTATCTGTCTCACGCTTCGCTGCAGCACCACATTTCGGGCATGTGCAGTTTACGAAAGAATCAATCTTTGCAAGTGGGGACTGTCCGTCTTCACCCGGCTCGAAGTCCTTTACATCCGGCAGACGCAGCGGAAGTTCGTTCTCCGGAACTGCCACAACACCGCAGTTCGGGCAGTGGATAAGCGGGATTGGCTCACCCCAGTATCTCTGGCGGTTGAATGCCCAGTCTTTCATCTTATACTGAACACCGGCTTTACCGATTCCTTTTTTCTCCAGTTCTTCCAACATACGCTCAATAGAATCTTTCTTCTTTGCATATCCGTTCAGGAAATCGGAGTTTACCATTTCGCCGTCGCCTGTATAGGCTTCTTTGGAAATATCTCCGCCTTTGATAACTTCGATAATGTCGATGCCGAATTTCTTCGCGAAATCATAGTCACGCTGGTCGTGAGCAGGTACTGCCATGATAGCACCTGTACCATATCCCATCATTACATAGTCAGCAATGTAGATCGGGATTTTCTTACCGTTAACCGGGTTGATTCCCTCAAGTCCCTGGATTCTCACACCTGTTTTATCTTTTACAAGCTGAGTTCTCTCAAACTCTGTTTTCTTTGCACACTCATTACGATATGCAGTGATCTCATCCATGTTTGTGATTTTATCTGCATATTTGTCAATGATCGGATGTTCCGGTGCGATTACCATGAATGTTACACCAAACAGAGTATCCGGTCTGGTTGTATAGATTTCAAGTTTCTCATCGATTCCGTCAACATCGAAGTTAACGAAAGCACCTTTTGATTTGCCGATCCAGTGGATCTGCTGCTGTTTTACATTATCCGGATAATCTACATCTTTCAGACCTTCCAGAAGCTTATCTGCATACTGGGTGATCCTTAAATACCATACATCTTTGGATTTCTGAACAACATCGCTGTGGCAGATATCACATTTACCGCCCTGGCTGTCTTCATTGGAAAGGACTACTTTACAGTGCGGGCAGTAATTAACCAGTGTTCTGTCTCTGAATACAAGACCTTTTTCGAACATTTTCAGGAAAATCCACTGTGTCCATTTGTAGTAATCTTCATCTGTTGTATCGATCACACGGTTCCAGTCAAAGGAAAATCCAACTTTCTTTAACTGGTTTGAGAATCTCTTGATGTTCTCATCTGTGATGATACGTGGATGTGTTCCGGTCTTTACTGCGTAGTTCTCTGTCGGGAGACCAAATGCATCAAATCCGATCGGGAAAAGTACATTATAGCCTTCCATACGACGTTTTCTGGAAATAACCTCCAGACTGGAATATGCTTTGATATGTCCTACGTGCATACCGGCACCGCTTGGATATGGGAACTCTACCAGACCATAGAATTTAGGTTTGTCACTGTTATCTTTGGCTTCGAAGACTTTGGCTTCTTCCCATTTTGCCTGCCACTTAGGCTCGATCTTTTTAAACAAGTATTTCATCTCTATACTTCCTCCAACATTTTGCTATATCTAAAAATTCATTTTAATTCAATGGCGCCGGTTTGTCAATGTAACGTTTCGCAGTATTGGCTGTTTTTACGATAAAAATGGGACCTATTTTATAGTTACTACCAGTGAACAGTAAAAACAGGACATCTCACATTTCTGTCAAATGTCCTGTCTTCTTTATTTCTTATATACTTACATCTAATTCATAGCGCTGATATATTTATCTGCTGCCTCTCTGTCGGTAACCGCCAGCCTCTTATTATTCTTCAGATTTATCCACTTTGCTTGCTCTTGCTTCGATTTCTTTTGCCTGGATATCGTTCGGAGCCTGCTCGTAGCGTGCGAATTCATAGGAGAATTCTCCACTTCCACCTGTCATAGAACGAAGATCTGTGGAATATCCATAAATCTCAAGCTGTGGAACATCTGCCTCAATAATGGTATTGCCCTGATGATCAGGAGTCATACCAAGAACACGGCCACGACGTTTGTTCAGGTCGCCCATAACATCACCGGTAAATTTATCCGGAACAGTTACTTTCATAGATACAATTGGCTCTAAGAGTACAGGTGATGCATCCATAAAGCCTTTCTTAAATGCAAGAATCGTTGCCATCTTGAATGCCATTTCTGAGGAGTCTACCGGATGATAAGATCCATCATATAAGGTAGCTTTCACACCAACTACAGGATATGCAGCCAGAGGTCCTTTTAATACGCATTCCTGAAGACCTTTCTCAACTGCCGGGAAGTAGTTCTTCGGAACTGCACCACCAACTACAACCTGTTCAAATTCATAAGGTGTCTCCAGATCGCCTGATGGCTCGAAACGCATCTTAACATGTCCATACTGTCCATGTCCACCGGACTGTTTCTTATGTTTACCCTCTACATCTGCATTCTTACGGATCGTCTCGCGGAACGGAACCTTCGGTTTGCTCAGCTCAACATCTACTTTGTAGCGTTCTTTTAATTTATTCATAACGATATCGAGATGCTGATCACCGATACCATAGATAAGGCTCTGACGGTTTGCACTGTCATTTACTACACGAAGTGTCTTGTCTTCACTCATCATCTTCGCAAGTGCCTGGGAAATCTTATCCTCATCACCCTTCTTCACTGCTTTAAATCTCTTGCAGGTATATGGTGTGGAAAGGAGTGCCTTCGGATAAAGAATCGGATTTGCTTTTGTCGCAAGGCTGTCACCAGTCTGTACGCTGTTTAATTTGGCAATTGCACCAATATCACCGGCATGAAGTTCCGGAACCTCGATTGGTTTGGATCCTTCAAGTACATATAATTTATTCAGACGTTCTTCTTCGCCTTTCTCTACGTTTAATAAAGTGTCATCGGATTTGATAACACCGGAGCATACTTTAATAAGAGAATATTTGCCAAGGAACGGGTCTGCAATTGTTTTCCACACATATGCGGATTTCACTTTCGTGAAGTCGTAGTTTGCTTCAAAGATCTCATTTGTCTTCTGAGCGATTCCGTTGCAGGAGCGTTTGTCCGGGCTTGGGAAATATCCGCAGATATCATCCAGTAAGTTGGATACACCACGAAGATTGATTGGTGAGCCCATGCATACAGGTACGATAGATGCTTCCTGTACGTTCATTGCAAGTGCTGCGGAAACCTCTGTTACCGAGAATGTATCACCTTCAAAATAACGGTCCATGAATTCCTCGCTGGTCTCTGCAACAGATTCCATAAGGATATCGTGATATTTCTCCAGATATTCATCCAGGTATTCAGGAATCGGGCATTCCTCTTTCTTACCTTTATCTATGTACTTACGTCCTGCCTGTTTTACAACATTTACATATCCTACAAATTTGCCGTCTTCACGAATCGGGAAGTGAAGCGGTGCGATCTTCTTGCCGTAGAGTTCAGTGAGCTGTTCTACTACTTTACGGTAGCTGACATCATCTACGTCCATATCTGTGACAAAGATCATTCTCGGAAGTTTATATTTCTCACATAAGTTCCATGCCTTCTGTGTTCCAACCTGAACGCCTGCTTTACCGGAAACTACAATGATCGCTGCATCTGCTGCGCTTACTGCTTCTTCTACTTCGCCTACGAAATCGAAATATCCGGGAGTATCCAGCACATTGATCTTTACCTTATCCCACGGTACCGGGATCAATGTGGTAGAAATGGAAAAATGTCTCTTAATCTCTTCTTTGTCATAATCGCTGACAGTATTTCCGTCTTCTACTCTTCCGAGACGGTTAGTCATTCCTGCTAAGTAAGCCATTGCTTCTGCCAGTGTAGTTTTGCCAGCGCCCCCATGACCTAAAAGGACTACATTTCTAATTCGGTCAGTTCTAAATACATCCATGTTGCGTACCTCCCTGTTTGTCTGTTATGTTATTGCCGCCTGTAACGTCCGCAGCAACGATATGGCTATATATTACTAAATTTTTTTATATTTTTCAAGTATTTTATGAAATTTTAACATCTTTTTTTGTGAGCTTCTTGTAAATTGATGAGCATTTTATATATTTTCAGTAATTTTCACGGATCTCGACTGTGAATTTTACCTCAAGTGCGCAGCTGGCTGACTGATTTTGATTGTACGAATATTTATAATGCATCGTTTTTTCAGTTGACTATAGCAGTCCTAGAGTGCGAAAGACATGGAAGATATCTGCATATGATACGGCGTTCGCTTTGTCGCTTTAAATTATTTATGTATAAAAGTGCCGTATGAATTGACTTTTCAAATCATATCCTTTAAAATAGTAAATTATGAAATCATGTAACTGTTCCGTATTTTCACAGTTACGAATAATGTTACCTGAAAGGATGCAAAAACCACTATGAAAACTATCGGTTTTATCGGTCTCGGACTGATTGGCGGATCAATTGCCAAGGCCATCCGAAAATACCATGAAGACTACCGACTTCTTGCTTATGATCAGGATCGAGAAACACTTGCTGCAGCAGTAAGCAGCAATATGATCGATGCTGTATGCGAAGAACATGATGAACGTTTCAGGAGCTGCGATTATATTTTCCTGTGTGCTCCTGTAGAATTCAATGTAAAATATCTTGAATATTTCAAAGACAATATCGGTCCTGACACGATCCTCACAGATGTTGGAAGTGTCAAGGGCATTATCCATAAAGAAGTAGAACGTCTTGGAATGGAATCCCGTTTTATCGGAGGTCATCCAATGGCCGGTTCTGAGAAGACCGGATTCGAAGCTTCCAGTGACCGTCTGATTGAGAATGCTTACTATATTATCACTCCGAGCGGTGAAGTTGCACTGGAACGCCTGACAGATTTCACAGAGATGATCTCTTCCCTTGGTGCGATCCCGATGGTCCTTACAAGTGAAGAACACGATTTCATCACTGCCGGAGTCAGCCATCTGCCTCATATTATCGCTTCTGCACTGGTAAATCTTGTCAATATGCTGGACAGTGATCAGGAATACATGAAAACGATTGCAGCCGGAGGTTTCCGTGATATCACACGTATTGCTTCTTCTTCTCCAATTATGTGGGAGCAGATCTGTGTGGAAAATAATCAGAATATCTCCAATGTTCTGGATGACTACATCCGCCTGCTGGTTCAGATCAAATGTTTTGTGGATAACAAGGACTCCAGGAGTCTGTATCAGATGTTTGCAAGTTCCAGGGATTACCGTGATTCTATTGATGTGGTAGACAATGGTCTGCTGAAAAAAGCTTATGTCCTGTATCTTGATATTGCGGATGAGGCCGGCGGTATTGCTACGATTGCCACTATCCTTGCGATGGAGAAGATCAGCATTAAAAATATCGGTATCATTCACAACCGTGAATTCGAGGAAGGTGTCCTTAAAATTGAATTCTACGACGGAATCTCTATGGAAAAGGGTGCCGCACTCCTTAAAAAAAGAAATTATATTGTCTACGAACGCTAAACAGATCACCCTTTGACATTCATTTCAAAAATATTTTGTCAAAAGCAGATTGCTATAAATAGCTGCAGGGAAATACAGAAATATTATAAAAACAGGCAGGAATCAAACATGGAAATAAAAAAACAGACAAACCTCAGAGGAGAACTCACTGTACCCGGAGATAAATCCATTTCTCATCGTGCAGTCATGTTCGGTTCTCTTGCACAGGGTACTACAAAGATCACACATTTTCTTGAGGGAGCTGACTGTCTCTCTACTATCTCCTGTTTCCGGAAAATGGGAATCGATATTGAAAGAAATGCTTCCGAAATCCTCGTTCATGGAAAGGGACTTCACGGACTCAGTGCTCCGTCTGAAACTCTGGATGTGGGAAACAGCGGGACTACCACAAGACTGATCTCCGGAATTCTGGCAGGACAGTCTTTTACCAGCGAATTAAACGGCGACGCTTCCATTCAGTCCCGTCCAATGAAAAGGATTATGACTCCTCTTCTGTCTATGGGCGCTGATATCGTGAGTCTTAGAGGCAATGGATGCGCACCTTTGCGTATTACAGGAAAGCCTTTACATGCCGCTCATTATCAGTCACCGGTTGCTTCCGCACAGGTAAAATCCTGCGTGCTTCTGGCTGGTATGTATGCAGATGGGATCACCAGCGTTACTGAGCCGGTACTTTCCAGAAATCATACAGAAATCATGCTGAATTATTTCGGCGCAAATGTGACTTCCCAGGGAACAACTGCTTCTATTGAACCGGAGCCTGTACTGAACGGACGCGAGATTAAAGTTCCCGGAGATATTTCTTCTGCTGCTTACTTTATCGCAGCAGGGCTTCTTACTCCCGGAAGTGAGATTCTTCTTAAAAATGTAGGCATTAATCCAACCAGAGACGGAATGCTTCGTGTATGCAAGGCTATGGGGGCTGATATTACTCTGCTGAATGCAAGTACAGAGGGTGAGCCTACCGCTGACCTGCTGATCCGCACAAGCAGTCTTCACGGAACCACTGTTGAAGGTGAGATCATCCCCACACTGATCGATGAAATCCCGATGATCGCTGTAATGGCAGCTTTTGCAGAGGGGACTACTGTTATCAGGGACGCACAGGAGCTGAAGGTAAAAGAATCCGACCGTATCGCAGTGGTAACAGAAGGGCTGAAACGCATGGGAACTGATATTCAGCCGACTGATGACGGAATGATCATCCATGGAGGAAAGCCACTTCATGGTGCCGAGATCAATTCTTATCTTGATCACCGTATTGCCATGTCCTTTGCTGTTGCAGGTACAATTTGTGACGGTACACTTACTATCAAAGATGGGGACTGCGTTAAAATTTCCTATCCGGAATTCTATGAAGATCTGTACTCTCTCGGAAAATAGCAACTGTCATTTATAATTATGCTGCTGTCAACATATCATTTTTTTATGTTTGTTGACAGCAGCATAATTTTTACTGTTCACCTGTAATATCCCGCAAGATGTTTTTTATCCTGCATATCTTTTGTCTTTCTGTACATACTTTTCATAACAAAGCATAATTTGCAATTCCTGTTTAAAGTATCTTCATACTCTCTCAGATTGTATTTTTATAGATACTTGAGAAATTTTATCCAAAATAGCCTTTTCTTTTTCCGATAAATCGGTTATAATGTGAATCGTCAGAAGATTGTTATTATTTTAACATTATTCGATTTGTTTTACTATAGCAGGATTTCACACTCTGATGGTCTGGATTAAGATGCATTATTTATGAGGATTGCTATAAACACTGATATTATAATTTTCACGGTGCGTATACCATACAGGTATACAGCCAGAGAGGAGCTAACATTTATGAAAATCTTATTTTACGGCACAAAAAACTACGACGAAGAATTTTTCGAGAAGCTTCTTCCTTCCTATCCGGGAATTACAATTAAATTTACCGAAGCAAATATTCACGAAGAAACTGCTTCCCTTGCAAAAGGATATGAGGCAATCTGCGCTTTTGTAAACGCTGATCTGAGCACTCCTGTTATCGAAGAGCTGAATGCTCAGGGTGTAAAACTGATCCTTATGCGCTGCGCAGGATATAACAATGTAGATCTGGAAACTGCTCACAAATTCGGAATGAAGGTTCTGCGTGTTCCGGGATATTCTCCGGAAGCTGTGGCTGAGCATGCAATGGCACTTGCGCTGACCGCAAACCGCCATACACATAAAGCATACATCAAATGCCGCGAAAACAACTTCTCTTTAAGTGGTCTGATGGGACTTAATTTCTATCAGAAAACTGCCGGAATCATTGGTACCGGAAAAATTGGCCAGGCAATGGCAAAAATCTGCAAAGGTTTTGGTATGAGAGTTATCGCTTACGATCTTTTCCCGAATAAGAGCCTGGATTATCTGGAATATGTATCTCTGGATGAGCTTCTGGCAACCAGTGATCTCATCAGTCTTCACTGCCCGCTTACAGAAGAAACCAAACACATCATCAATGAAGAAACTATCGCCAAAATGAAAGATGGTGTAATTCTTGTAAACACTTCCCGCGGCGGCCTGATCAAGACAGAGGACCTGATCTCCGGAATCCGTGATCATAAGTTCTTTGCAGTAGGACTGGATGTTTATGAAGAAGAAACTGATTTCGTATTCGAGGATATGTCCGAGCGTATTCTGCAGAGCTCCATTACCCAGCGCCTGCTCTCCTTCCCGAATGTAGTGATGACTTCTCATCAGGGATTCTTTACAAAAGAAGCACTGACTAACATTGCTGAGACTACTCTCGAAAATGCGAAAGCATTTATGGATGGGAACGAACTGAAGAACGAGGTTCTTTCCTGATAATTACAGAAATATGATCAGGGGGCTGTCGCAATAATAATTCCAGCGACAGCCCCCTTGTGATTATTTTTCAGTTTTCGTTTTAGTTTCTGATTTCGTTGTATCTGCAGAATCTGATGTTTCAGTTTTATCCGCAGATTTTTTTGCAGAAGAATCTGAAGTTTCTGCTTTATCTGTATTTTCCGTTTTATCTGTAGTTTCTGTTGCATCTGTAGTATCTGTAATGTCAGCGGTTTCTTCCTCAGGCTCATCAATCTGTTTCATATCCTCGTCAGAAGTATCTGCATCCATTTCATTCAGCTCTTCTTCTGTCAGCGGTTCAAGATCATCCTGATAAATTTCCTTATTTGTAATATCATCTTCTGACTTCTTCCCACATCCGGCAAGACCGATGGATGCCAGAAGCATTCCTGTAATCATAAAGTATTTTATTTTTTTCATTTTAATCATCCTTTCGTCTGTTCCACATAACACAAATGGTGTTTCATTTTCAGATAATATTTATTCTGCTGTTCTCAATCTGCCTGCCAGATCTTTTATTTCCTGTATGATATCTTCTCTGTCTCTGACCGGCACTTTGTCTGTACGGTTCACATATACAGTCCCCAGACTGTCACAGCTCATCTGACGAAGCAGCATCTCTGCCGTACTTTCCGCTTTTTCTCTGGGTCCGATACTTCCTGCTGTCAGCAGAACTGCTCCTGTTTTCTTCTTAGGAACAGGTTCTTCTTTACGGATATATCTTGCACTGAAATAGGTCTGCAGTCTGCTCATCACAGCAAGAAGCATTCCCGTAACCTCCTCAAAATATACAGGAGATGCCATAATAATATGGTCACATTCTTCAATGTACGAAAGAACCTCCTGCCATTCATCTTTGACTGCGCATCCTGCATGGTCAAAACACCATCTGCAGTCCATACACGGTCGGATATCTGCCCTGTAGGCATTAACCACCTTAAAATCCCCTCCAAGATTTTCCTGCAGAGTCCGGATCATATATGCAGTTTCACCGTTCTTTCGCGGTGAACCGTTGAATATCAATGTTTTCATCTTTATTTTTCCTCATATTCTTTCCTGAGAAGTGCTATCTCACGTACCCATCTCTCATTATCTTTGAATGCTTTCAGAGCATGTTTCATACGCTTTAGAGCGTGTCTGAAAAAGGCTTTCTGCAAGATGTGCGTCACAATTTGTGGGATATTTTGCCCGGATGAGGGCGCCGTAGCGGGCTACGGCAACTGAATTCGGGTGAAATATCCCGCAAAGTGGGGCGTGCAGATTGCGGGAATGATTTTTCAGACACGCTCTAGGATAACACATCTCATTCTTTGTCTGTAATATTTATGTAACCTTTTGTCATGGTATTATAACAAAAATACGGTTTTATGAAAAGACTTATTTCTTGACGATTCTGTGAATCCTCTATATACTTTGAATATGTCCTATAGCAATTACGATTTATTTTTTGTTAATTCTGATCATCTGTTCAGATATTTTAACTGCCCGGTCTCTTTAATATTTTTTTAATACTATATCTCTAATCTATTATAAACGAAAGCGAGAACTATACATATGAGCCTACAATCCAACAAGCGAAGCCAGACGAAATCTTCTTCTGCACGCAGAAAAGACATCTACAAAAAATCAAAATACTATCAGGAAAAAAGGCAAAAATTGCTGATTGCAACAGGTATCGGTATCTTTGTTCTGGTTTTTATACTTATTCTGGCAGGTATCCGCGGATGCAGCAACTATATGAGCTCCAGACAGGCAGCAGCCAAAAAAACTGTTTCCATGAACGCTTCTAAGGACAACAGCCAGAAAGCATACTCAGATTCTCAGAACACGGATTCCTCCAATGCTACAGTATCTTCTCCTGTTTCTCTGACACTCAGCGTTGTCGGTGACTGCACTCTTGGCACAGATGAAACTTTTGATTATGATACCAGCTTAAATGCTTATTATGAAAATTACGGTGCAGATTATTTCCTGCAGAATGTAAAAGATATTTTTTCCGCAGATGATCTGACTATTGCGAATTTTGAGGGAACACTCACCGATTCTGATGAACGGGAGGACAAAACATTTGCGTTTAAAGCACCTGCATCCTATGCTTCTATTCTGACAGGCGGGTCTGTAGAAGCTGTAAACACCGCTAATAATCACAGTCATGATTACGGTGATCAGAGTTTCGATGATACTCTGGCAGCACTGGATGATGCAGGAATCGTTCATTTCGGATATGATGAAACTGCTGTTATGGATGTAAAGGGAATCAAAGTAGGATTAGTCGGTATCTATGAACTGTACGACCATCTTGAACGCGAGCAGCAGTTAAAAGACAATATTGCAAAAGTAAAGGCAGACGGGGCACAGCTGATCGTAGCGATCTTCCACTGGGGTAATGAAACGGAAACCGTTCCGGACAGCAACCAGACAACACTTGGACGCATCGCGATCGATGAAGGCGCTGATCTTGTATGCGGACATCATCCGCATGTACTTCAGGGCATTGAAACTTATAAAGGCAGGAATATTGTATACAGCCTCGGAAACTTCTGCTTCGGCGGCAACAGTTCTCCAAGTGATATGGACACCATGATCTACCAGCAGACCTTTACTATTGATGCCGATGGGGTAAAAAAAGACAACGTGACCAATATCATTCCCTGCTCCATTTCTTCTGCTGCCTATGATGGATATAATAATTATCAGCCAACTCCGGCAGAAGGTGATGAGGCAACAAGAATCCTTGGAAAAATCAATGAGCGGAGTTCCTGGATTTCTACTGCAGAAGGCAGTACTTTTACTGCAAAATATAACAGTAATAATGACTCCCAGAGCAGTTCTGCAGATACAGCTGCTTCAGATAGCGATATCGTTGATATGAACAGTTCAGCTTCAGATGACACAGACGCAGAGACATACGACGAATCCTATGATACTGATAATTCGGACGCCGAATAAATAGAGCCTTCATTCATCCAAAATCACATCCATACTTCAAAAGAGCTGAAAAATCCAGTTAAGGACTTCTCAGCTCTTTTTTATATTTTTACTATGCTTTTATCAAGCAGATAAAAGCATCCTCTTCGCTACTTGCTCATAACCAGATAATTGATTGATATAATTATTTGGGTGACATTATATGATAATCATAGCATCCCGCATGTTAATGGCAGGTAACCAGAATCTAACATTTGTTAAATATATATAAGGAAGCATTTAATCTTCCTTATATTCTATAACATCCTCTATCTTGCAATGAAGAACTTTGCAGATCCTGTCTATCTGCTTTAAGTTGACTGGCTCGTTTTTCCCCATACTTGCCATGGTTCCAAAGCTAATGCCTGTCTCTCTCATTAAGTCACCTTTATTCATTCCTTTATCTATCAGAGTATGCCAAAGTGGATTATATGAGATCACTTTTTTCCCTCCTTACTGTTGACTTTATTTTTTCTTCCTGCTATTATTTATTTTAAGATACCGAGCAGAAGCAGGAAGTTTAGGAGTCTGCTCGGTGTCCAATCGCTTAGTTATTAATTCTTTTCTTTTAAAATGGAGAGGTTCTTGATTTTTTCAAGAGCCTCTTCTTTATCTTTACTGCTTTCAATGATCATCACGACCATTTCCATAATTGATTTAAACTCTAATGTTGTCATTTCGTCATTTTCCATTTCTTATCTCCTTTCCTGCCATCTCCTTGCTACAATTATATTATATCCCTTGTTCTCTATTTTGTCAACGTTATTCTCTAATATTTTATAGATTTTCTTTAATTTTCTATTGACATATACGGTACATATGGTAATATACAAACATAAACAGCAGAACAAACATTCGCATAGACGGTGCGAATGTTTGAGAGATAATAGGAGGAAAATGATATGTCAGAACTTTTAAAGAAACAGAACTACGGTGTTGAGGTTGAATTTACAGGTATTTCAAGAAAGATGGCCGCTGATGCAGTTGCAGAAATCATCGGAACTACAGCTTCCAGACCAGATCACACTTGTTACCAGACAAGAACCGTTCAGGATTCACAGGGAAGAAAATGGAAGGTAATGCGAGACAGCTCAATCCATCCAATTCGCAAAGTTGGAACTGAGAGCATAGACGAATACAGAGTTGAATTCGTAACACCGATTCTTAAATACGAAGACCTTGATACATTGCAGGCAATCATCCGTAAATTCAAAGAAATCGGCGGAGTTCCTCACAGTTCATGCGGAATCCATATTCATGTAGACGGAGCGAACCATACCGCAACATCTCTTCGCCGTCTGGTAAATTTCATGTATAGCCGACAGGAAATCATTTACGATGCGCTTGCAGTAGGTGACAGAAAATATCGTTGGTGCCAGCCAGTTTGCAAGAATTTACTTGATACAATGAAAAAAGACAAAAACATCACAACAGATTCCGTTGAGAAAATTTGGTACAGCCCAGCAAACGATGGCTACTGTGGTGGGATCAATCATCAGCATTATAACTCTACAAGATACCACGCATTGAATCTTCATAGCTTCTTCCAGAAAGGCACTGTTGAATTTAGACTTTTTAACAGCACTCTTCATGCAGGAAAAATTAAAGCGTATGTACAGTTTTGTTTAGCACTCTCTGCATGGTCCATCGAATCTGATGACAAAGTCATATTTAGATCCATGAACGGATACACAGCAAAGAAAAAAGTCACTCTGATGTACAACATCCTTACAAACAGACTTGGACTTTACGGAGACGAGTTCAAAACCTGCAGACTTCACATGATGAAACAGCTTCGCGAAAATGCAAAAGTGGAACAGGTTGCTTAGTTATAAATCAGCTGTCCTACCGGCTTGACGGGGAGAAAGGGAATGTCATGTTATATGTAGCATACGGTAGCAATCTCAATGTACAGCAAATGTCATACCGTTGCCCTGGAGCAACAGTCGCATTTACTGGATATCTGATAAATTGGAAATTGCTTTACAGGGGAAGCCGCACAGGATCTTATGCGACCGTCAAAAGGCAAAAAGGAAGTAGGGTTCCTGTTGCTGTTTGGAATATCGATAATAAAAACGAGAAGGCTCTTGATCTGTATGAGGGCTATCCGAGATTTTATAGAAAGAAAAATGTATTTGTGCAATTAAAAAACGGCACAAGGAAAAAGGCTATGATATATCTGTTGCCTGACTCAGCCACTGTGGGAAAACCATCTAATCGTTATGTTGAAACTGTATTGCAAGGTTACAAAGATATGGGATTTGATACAGATTATTTGTACGATTCGTTAGAATATAATTTAAAAGAAATGAATTAAAGAGGGGGATGTAACATTCCCCTCTTTAATAAGATGTAATCGTTGCAGCGGCTACATCTTTTTGTTGGGTTTCAGGGTTCCCTGGCGTGTATGGACAACTGACGTTTCTTTGTTCGGCACCCTAATGATCAATTCGTCTAGTTCACAGTTTAGCGCTTCGCATATTAGATCAAGGTGCTCAAGGTTTACCCTTTCCGTGAGCTCGTGGTACAACTCATTGATAGTGTTAGGACGTATTCCTGTCGCCCTTGCCAGGTCCGCCTGAGTAAGTCTTAATTCCCCAAGCTTTTTCGATAGCAAAATTTTTATCATGCCATTGCTCCTTCCGTTATAAATTACCACTTTATGGTAATACACGACGGAATTTGTTAGATTATATCGTTTTTGGCTATATCCTATCGAAATCTTGATAAGCGAAGCTTGTTCATATTATCATATTCAATGTATAAAAAAATAGCGGTAATATATGGAAGGAACTCCATTTACAGAGTTCCTTTTGATGTGATATATTTTAATGTGTTTTTAGAAGGCACCGTCTGTTAAATCAACTTCTTGAAGTATCCGGCTGGGACGAACTCCCTTACGAATCCTTCTGTCGGATGTGGAATCCGGATAAAATACCACTTTTTACCATTTACGGTTTCGGTGTATTTCATCACATCTACAACCGCATTCTTTTTAATCACTGGGAACATTTTCGCCTGAGTCTTACCAGCTACACTGTAGCATTTGCAGTCCTTTGTAAATCTCGCTACATAGGCTACTACGTTCTGCTTCTTTTCTGTGTCAGAAGCGGAGAAAATATTCCCTCTATACCTGAGCACGCAATTCCAAGGATAGTTCCGATAGCTCCGGATCAGAAACTCCTTACCAGTCTGGTCTCCCGGTTTGCCGCCATGAGCGGTACCTTTCTCGTTGATGCTGGCTTCTACCTCTTTACCATTTCCACAGTACATGGCTACATGATGCGCTTCATTCAGCAGCACATCTCCTCTGAGCAGACCAGATCCGGTTGCTACGTTAACTTTGCTCGTTACGTCTACAAATCCATTTTTCAGGAATACGTTCTTCATATCTCCTGTGTATGTAGCGCCACCAGACTTAACTGGAACTCCGGCGTTCTGCCATGCCTGAATTACAGCGGAGGAACAGTCGTAATCTCCTTTTTCTCCCCAGCGGTAGTCCTGATCGTAGCCGTGAGAATCATCTTTCGCCCATGTCTCCATCTGCCTTATTGCTTTTTCTGTTTTTGTCATTGCTACATCTTCCTTTCTTTCCGCAGTCACAGCATAATTCCTAATCATGCTGATTACCGCTTTCTGTCTGTCTGTGTAATCTCCTACCTGGTTCGGCGTCGAGTCTGCCGGATCCTTACATAACGTTGTATAAATCTTGTCTGCAGTGTACGGTTCCGGAGTTTTAGACAAGATTCTTTTCAATGCGTCAAAGCCACCCTGGTGCAGGACATTAATACATTCCATCATTGCGGAATCCGGCATGGATCCGTATGTTTTTTCGATGCTCTTCGCATATGTCTGTATCTGATCTTCCATATATTCGTCCTGGCATTTCTTCCCCAGATTAGTGCTAATAATGCTGATAATGCACTGACCTTTCGCAGATTCCGCTGTTACGGCGTATGTATCCCAGCTCTTCATCAGCAGGTCTTTTTCCATACCTGCATTATCCATGTCTTTGAATAGCTTCGGGTTTGCTCTCTGAATCCGGTATAACAGTTCTTTTGCTTCTCCTGCGTACCACTGGCCCGCACCGATCGTAATAGCTTTTTCATTGCTACAGTTCGCTCCGACCCCGGCAAAGCAGGAATAATCCTGCTTACCATATACCTGATCTCCGGATTCCACTGCGTACAGTGTTTTTCTCAACACAGTTATATTTTGCTTATCCATAAGTCCGCCTCGCAAAAAGGAGCCTTAAAACAGGCTCCTAACTACTCATTTTTATTCGGGAGTTTAATCTGTCCAAGCGACTGAATGACCTTATCATATCCAACCATTGCAGACAGCCATGAAAGCAGGATCAGCGCAATAAGGTATACTGCCATCTTGCTGTTTATCTGTGCATCCATCAAAATAATATATCCACTTCCTACAAGCACTGACAAAACTACAGCCACCCCTCCTGCAAGGAAATTTGCCTTGTAGGTTTTTTTTGACTCTTCAAGCAACTTCTTAATACCTTCAGTCACTAAGCCGGTAAAGATTGATACAATCATAAGTAACAGTAAAAAATATTCTAATGTCATAAATTATCCTCCTCATCTATGTTCCCGACATTCATGTCGGAATCATTTTGTTCTCGTCCTTCTTTTTCATCCTGTTTCTGCCATTTCCGATCCTGCTGTTTGTCTTTGTTTGTTCGGATCCAACCGCATATGCCGCACTCTCCAATCGTTGCCGCCACAACTGCGCAGGCATATGTTTCCGGCATACTTCCGCATTCCCGGAACACAAGGATCATCTGCCAATTGAACCATATAAAAAAAGCGCCGACGAGCATCAGCACAATGTTCAATGTTCCGACTTTCTTTATCGCCGAAACTATCTTTTTTATTTTCTTTTTTATAATAGCCATCTCAATGCTGCCTTTCTTATAAACCGAACTGCTTAAAGAAAAAACCGATTGCAAGACCAATCAGGGTTGTAAGTACATATCCTGTCACCTGCTTCCACATTTCTCCGTCCCGGCTTTCGAGCGATTCCAGACGTGCCCCCTGCTGTTCTTGCTCCTTGCACATCAGCTGAATGCTCTGTGCCAACTTCTCAACGGATGTTGTAAGCGAATTTATCTGCTTTGTGTTTCCTTCGAGCAGTTCCAGTCGTTTATTCTGTCTCCCGTTTTCTGCGTCGATTCTCTTGCAGAATTCCTCGTGCTCGGACCGGCTAATGTATTCCGCCTCCATATATTTCCTCCTATATTCCTGTCTACACCTTCTATTTTGACCTCTACGGTGGACTTCTTTGGCTATGCATAGTTTTACCTCCATTAAAAAAGAGCCTGCTCAGGCCCTTTTTATGCCATCAATTCTTCATCATCTGCATCGGCATACTTTCTACAATGAAATTCCAATGTATCCATATCCTGTTCAATCTCATCAAGGGTTCTTTCGCTCTCACCCTTATTAAGAAGCAGAAGATCATAAATCAATGACCATTGTTTACTTATTATCTGCAGTTTCGTCATTCTTCCTTTGCCAATTCTCCCATTCCGGAATCTTCCAGGATTTCTTTTACCTTTGCTTTCAGAAGTCTCGGTACCTCTGCATAAGTTTTCTTTCCAAGCATAATCTGCTGTGCCCATAACATTGCCATCATTTCTTTTCCTCCATCATTCTGTAATAATATAATAAAGTTACTCAACAGTCTCATCATTACTGATATACCAGTTCTGACATCTCAAGAACGCATCCTGTAAGCATTTCGTTCGATGCTTTCAATTCTTCAAATTGCTCTTCCAAGCTCTTTTCGACTTCCGGAACATAGGACATATACTTCGCAGGGGATGCCCTTACTGTTTCTTCGTTGATCTTGTCTGCAGACTCTCTGAACTGGTGATAATCATATTCATACATCATCTGCTTTGCTGAGTCTTCCATCTGACCCTGTTCAATTGTCACTTTCTTCTCATTCAGGCACAGTGTGACATCTACCATGCCATTATTGACAGGCTGCCAGCGCACTTCTGGCTGACGTTCCATGTATTTCGCTTTTTGCATGCTTGCTGATCCTCCTTTTTGCAGCTGCGCAAACAGCATCAATGTTATATTTGTCCTTGACATATTTGGAATCGGTATGTTTGAACCATCCATAATAACTTGCACATTTATAAGCGGTCTGTAACGGGATTTCACTTTTATTTTTCATACAGTACCAAGCAACAGAATATGCTTTCCTCGCCCGTAGAAAGATCTTGCTACGGATTTCTGTGTGTTCCCTATAAATTACATAGCCCATCATGTCTATTGGCTTACCTCGCCTTTCTGCCTTATCCTTTTCTCTGTAACTATCGTATTTCTTTCCTGTTTTAATACGATAATCAATCGGAAACAGATCTGCATCAGGCTTAATTGTAAGACCATATTCTTTAAGCAGATACTTCTCTAATGCCCGGGCCGCCCTCTTAACATCGGCTTCCCGGGCTCCTATAAGTAAAATATCATCCATATACATGATGCAGAAATATACAAGTCTTTTGCTTTCGGTAGTTCCATCACGATGTTTCCTGACTTTGTGTAAGCCAAGAACATATACATAAGCTTTCGCAAGATAGTAATTACAGAGAAACTGGGATAATCCTGAGCCGATGTTGAGTCCCTGCTTGTAGGTTCCTATTAAGAAATATACAAGATATAGCAGGACTTCATTTTTTACATCATGTTCCAGCATTCTTTTTAGCTTGCGGGTATCTACAGATGGATAGCACTTCTTTACGTCACCTTTCCAGGCGTACCGAGACATGCTGTATTTCTTCCGGATCTGGTGCTCTATTGCTTTCTTTCCGCCGAGCTGTCCTTTTCCCTTAATGCTTGCGTACTGATGGTATCCCAGCTTTCGCCTCCAGAGTTCATCCAAACCTTCACTGGCTATTTCATCCAAAATCAGCTGTTTTACGCTTTCTACACCGATTTCTCGGATTTTTCCATTGACCCCATCTTGTCTCCAACTGTATTGAATAGGTTCTACTTTCAAACACCGGTTCTGGATTTCATAGCGCAGGCTTTCTGCAACTGTATGGACCAGACCAGATACCATGAGATTTCTTTCGTCTGTGTCCCGAAGCAATCGTTTCATAGCCTGCAAACTCATTGAGCTTGTGCGACCATGCAGATACTTTGCCACATCTGACCGTTTCCATTTTTCATCAAGCGCTTCATAAATTGAATCTTCAATAAAATCATCTGCTAAAATATTTACATTCTTGCAGCATTTCTTCATAAAGGCATTTTCCTTTCTGTGTGATTCAGGGACTTTCGGTTGTCTACTAGTCCCGGCTGACAGCGCACCTGCCAGTCTCCCCTTCCCACTCTACAGATGTCAATCTACTTCATGAGAAAGGAATGGCCTTTTATCACGTATTTCGGGTGTTCCCAAGTATAGGCTTCTTCAGCCGGCTTATGAGGTCGAGTATCAAATTTTTTATACACAGAAATTGTCGCGAGGAAGTTCCACCAGACATCCGTCAGGCCATTGTTGCCATTCACGCACGACGGGCCGTTCATGCCGCCATTGTTCAGATTGCCGCGCCGGAGGAGCTCCCGGACCTCATAAGTCCTTATATTATATTTTCTTGTTACTTTATAACCGTCTGTATTTCCATACGGTTAAATCCATCATTTCAAAACCATTTGTAGCCATTGGAGGGGACAGCCCCTCTGTCAGGCTACCGCCTGCCATTCACCCCGTACGGCGTTAGGAGAAAGGGTCGCGAGGAAGTACCACCAGACATCCGCCAGGCCAGCGTGGCCACGCACGCACGACGGGCCGTTCAGGCCGCCATCGCCCAGATAGCCGCGCCGGAGGAGCTCCCGACCTGTTCTTGTTCCAGCCGCAGGTTTTCCACCGCAATACCAAGCATCAGCCCACCAAGCCTTATCGCCTCCTCCCCATTCAGTCGGAATCATTGTCCCTTTACCAAAGTCCACAAGCTGTCCTTTTACATACTTCCATGCATCGTATGCCTCCGGTAAGATACCCACTTCTTCATAGGTACTTATGATCGTATCTAAATTGGTCGTCAGTAACTTAGCATTATTGGTTCGATAATACTTATCGACTGTATTGCCATCTGCATCTGTTGAAACAATATGCATAGAGTTTCCGGACACAGAATATCCACCTGGAAGAATCTCGATGCCATTAATCTTGCAGATATTCTTTCCATCTGTGTTGGATACAGGACTTCCATCATAGCCTTGTACGGAATCAGTGGATCCTGTCTCCCAATGCATTGTACTTACTTTATAAGTAGTTGCAGTTGTAAATGAAGCAGACACATCCAAAACTAAAGCGCTATATGTATCGTCTACTTTTTCAATAGCTGTAATTTTTGCACTATCAACGATATTGTGCATATAATTATAGCCCCTATCGAAGTTAGTGTTCGAACCTGGATTTCCAATGCTGACCGACGAACCAACAACAAAATAATTCGCCTGATCTTTTGTGAGAATTACTCTCTTTGTATTTTCTTCAGCAACTGCGACATTGTACTGAGCAGTGTAAGCTGTGCATCCTCTCATATATGCCTGCAGGTCCTTTGTTCCGTACTTAATCATTGTCAACGCCAGAACCCATGCGGCATCAACATCTGTTTCAAAGCAGTATGCCGGACCCTGCTTTCGTGCATATGCAAAATTTGCATACGAAGGTTTGTTTCTGACGGGTTTTCCGTTGGTTACATATGGAACACCATCAATATCCACTGCCGCTCCTTTAGGATGGAGCATCCATCCCTGCACCGTATTGTCTGAACGAACACATTCTTTCATCGGAACATATCCTTCTTCTTTTCGAGGAAGCATGGACCAATGATGCAGCCAGCCATTGTCTTCTGCATTTCGCTCTTTTTTGTAATAAAGTCCCATGTTCATGATTCCACGATTGACTTTTCCTGTCGTCTTATATCCCGGCATTCCTTCAATTGCAGTAATTTTCTGGTTTCCATCATCATCGAGGATCCAGTTCACTTCAATCGGGCGGAATGCTTCGAGAGTTCCAATTTGGTCTTCTCCAGCTGTCGTATTTGTGGACGGTGTGCAGGTAAGACCAGACAGAGCATCTAAACGATTTACCGTGCAGGCCTGTGTAACATCCGGATCAAGGTCTTCTACCGTATAAATTTCTCTAGTACGGCGCATAGCATAGTAGCGCTCAATTGCACTCTCTAAAGTGCCACCAGCTGCATTAATAGCTGCCAGCTGCTCAGCTGCTACGCTTTTAATCCCCTGCGTCTGTGTTGCTGATTCAGCCTGTACATTTTTAATTTCAGATGCACCTGTATTATTGATCTCAGTTTTTCTCGCATCGATTGTGTCGTTTATAGCTTTCTGAGACGCATCCACCATAGAATTTTTTGTTGCAGTTATTTCATTTTTTATCTCCTCCGCTTTTGTATCTACGGTTTTGTTTATGGTTTCTATTGCACTCGTTGTCTTTTCAGAAAACGTATTGTCCAGTCCAGCAATTTTATCATTTACATTTTTCTCAGATGTCGCAGCGGATGATGCAGCCTTTTCAGCCGCATTTTTGTATCCGGCAACAACATCTTTTGCATTCTCCGCATCTCTGGCCGAAGCTGCTGCTGCTCCGGCTGAGTTCGAAGCCGCCTGTGCACTTATTTCTGAAGCCTTTGCACTTGTCTCCGCCTCAGATGCTTTTTCTTTTGCTGTCCTGGCCGCTTCTTTAGTTTCTGTCACTAAGTTTTTGAAATCTGGAGTTGCTTCTCCCGGTACTGAAGAACAGAACCATCTGTCTGTACTTTCGCCAGGAGATGGGCGCACACCAATCGTCCCGTTTTCCAGGCATACATATGAGCCGCCCTCGTATGAAACCATATCTAAGAAGTTGTATGTTTTAGAGTCAGAGTAGCTTCCATCGGGGTTTGTCGTAACATTTCCCATGTTAGTCCACTGGCCACTTCCTGTTGTTTTATTTGCCATTAACCTCTATCCCTCCATTTGTATTCGAGCTTAGAGCCGTTAAGTCTAAACTCTATATCCGTTTCTTCTGGATTATTCCGCATAAGAAGACAAGGAGGCTGAATGCGAAACTCGACAAAGCACACATTTCCATCCTCGCCTTTCAGATCAGCTTCCTTTTCTTTTACATAAGCATCGATATCATTCTTCGCATCTTCCACCTGTCCAGGGATTCCCATTACCGCCTGTTCTGCCTGATGTGCATAATATTTTGCGTTATCCATAAGACTCTCCGGATCTTCTGCCAATCCGACAGCGAATCTCTCAGCCAGCTTTCCGTATTTCTGGACATTCATATTTGTTGCGTCAAAATATCTGAGAATCTGTTCAAAGTAGTTCTTAGCTTCCGCTACGGTATCGCCAGAAGTATAGCCGGCATTGACTACGATAATGGCAACTTTATTTGTCACCATGAAGTCTCCTGCCATTACAGAAACATAGCAAACCCCGGAAGTCTTAAAAAAGCTATCCGGGATATCACATCTGTCTTCTTCTAACAGCTTTGGCTCTTTCGTTCCTTCTGCGTTTTCAAACACAGCTGTTTTTGCCAGCCCATCCCAATCCGTAGAATGAAACTGAAATACTGCCGTAAACACATTTTTGATGCCTTCTGTTGCGAAAATATTCTCCGTTTTTGAAATCTTGAGGTTTTTGACATTAAAGATAACTTCTTGTTTTATCATTTAAAACACCTCTCTTTTTTACCACATTTTTCCGATATTATCGCTTTTTGTTATTTAATATCGAAAATCGTTATAAACTGCACAGCATATCCCATTCATGTTTGCTGATAATGTTAAGTGCCCATTCTTCCGGTACATGATTCTCCATATGCTTGTCGATATTATTTTTCTCATAATAGTGATTCCAGAAATAAATATTTCCCAGCGCACGTGCTTTGTGCATATCGCAAATATAAGTTGCTCTTGCATCCGGTGTACCGAACACCTGATAGTTGTATGCAGTACACCAACTACAGCCTTCTGCGACAGGACAGTTAAAGCACTCGTCTGTGCTCTGTGTTCTCCTGTCAATTTTCTTCAAGCATTCTACGCGGCATCTGTCGCATTCCGTCTGGCAGATTCCTGTATCCACATCTCCTATACTATATGGTTCCTGCTGCCCCGCCAGAGAGCTTTCCATATATCTCAGACATGGATAGATAATTCCATCTGGATCAACAGCAAGCATTACGCCATTGCCACCGCACCAGTTTTCCAGGTCGTCAGGCTGCTTCGGGTGAAAGAAATTTTCCTCGAACAGTGAAATGTAATAATCATTCTCCATATCAAGATTGTGTTCCAAGATATAGTCTGCAAGCTTCTTCAGCTGGTCATAAAAAACCGTTGCATGGATCATCTGCCATCCTTCTTCGTAGACGCAGTTTGCATTGATCTCGTTATATCCAAGATCGATCATGTGCGTAATTGCATCGTACACATGCATCACATTTGCAGGAGCTATCGTAACCTTGCTACCCATATATCCACCTTTGTTTACCCAATCTTTCGCCGCTGAAATTGCCAGATCATAAGATGGCCGCCCATCCGGAAATACCCGGCAGGAATCGTGAAGTTCTTTATTTCCGTCAACAGTCACAGAAAAAGACAGGCGCTGATTCCATTTCTGTAAAACTCTCTGTACTTCCGGTTCGAAGTAGCACACTCCATTCGAACATATGGAAAACATCGTTCTCGTCAGCCACGGATGGTTTAATTCGATCATCCTGTTAATCGTGTAGCTGCAGATCTGGTCAATTAATTCAATCTCCAGCAGGGGTTCCCCACCAATAAAATCAATGATAAGCCCAGGGCTTTTTTGAGGATTTATGTAATCGCCCACACCCTTATTTCCAGACAGTAAAAGATCAACCATTTTCTTCGCTGTTTCAAACGACATCTTCTTTTTGCCCTTATGTGTCTGGTAACAATACTTGCATGCCAGATTGCAGTCATCAGTGACCTGAAATGTAACGGTCTGAGTCAGAATCTTTTCTGTCCCTACCGGTTCGTGCAGCTCAGGATATAATCTGCTCAGCCTTTCGGAATATTGTTCTGTTCTTTTCATTTGATTCCCTCAATTTCACAATTGCACAGAATGTCTACTTTCAGTTCTCCTGTCTTGTACTCAAGATTCCATTTGGTCTTGTGATGTTTAAGAATCTCCGGAATATATTTTTTCTCAAGCTCTGCTACTGCCATGCTGAACTGTGCATCCAATTCCGCTCCCTGTTTCTGATAAGCCTTAAATGCCGGGCTATTGATTACATCTGGGTCTTCCATATGTGATTCGATGATTCTCTGCAGGACATCTTTAGTAAATCCCCTTTCGTAGTCCAGTCTTTCGATGTACTCTGCCTCTTTGCTGTCTACTTTAATAATTACTGTTCTCATTTTTTCCTCCTAATTAAATGAATATATCGGTGTAGTCGCCTGTCCGTAGCACTGATTCCTGCAGGTCCCGCCACAATCACTCTGACAGCTTGATGCACAGGATGTAGAGCATCCTCCGCAGCTGGTTCCGCAGCCTCCAGAACAATTGCTTTTGCAGGTTCCCATGCAGCTATCTGTGCATCCGGAACCACAGGAATTTCCACAACCCGAACAGCCGCTACAGCCAGTACAAGACTGAGCGCAGGAAGCTGTGCACTTATTATCACAACCCTGACAAGTACCAGAACAGGTACCAGAACAGGTACCGGAACAGGTACCGGAGCAGGTACCAGTGCAAGTATTACTGCATCCTTCGCAAGTCCATGTGCATGAAGAATAACATCCGCCTTCGCACCAGGTATTGCAGTCGTTCATACAATTCGCTGTGCATGTCGTGTTGCAACCGCCTTTGCATCCACCTGTGCAGTCATCAGCGCATGTCGCAAAGCAACTGTTTCCACATCCACCTGTGCAGTCTGCGCAAGTGTCTGAACAATTCGCTGTGCAGGTCTGAAGGCAATCCGTTTTGCATCCTGCCTCGCAATCATCTGCGCATGTCCGTTGACATCCAGTGCATTCATCCGAACAATTATGATTGCACTGCTTTGTGCATGTTTTGTTACAAGTACCAGAGCAGGTACCTGAGCATATCGTACTGCAATTTCGTGAACAAGAAGTCCCGCATCCGCCGCAGTTGCCAGACGCTGTGGACTTACAGCTCGTTGCACAACTCGTTCCACATCCTTTTGAACACGCCATAGATATCACCTCCTCTCATTATGTAGTCATCGCGCCGGTTGTACATCCGGAACCACAGGTATGTGTGCATCCAGAAAAACAGCCATCTGAACAACCACCGCAGGATGTAGAACAGCCATCTGAACAACTCTTTGCGCAAGTGGTATCGCAACCACCAGTACACCCAGTGCATCCCTGACAGCCAGATGTGCAAGAACCTACACATAACCCCGTACAGAGTCCTCTGCACCCACTATCACTTGCCTGCTTATCTATTTTTGCAAGGGTATCAACAAATTTCTCCGCCTGATCGACGATCACATCTGCTCCACTATGACTCTGTTGCAGGCTGTTATTCTGCAAAAAATCCGCTACATTAAGCAGCGGATCAATAACCTTTTGTATATGTTCATCTGTAATGTCTCCCCCAGTGACCGGAACAGCATTATAATCATAATTTGCAGCAAATTTATTCATTGAAGCGCTTGAACCATGCTCCACACAGCTTCTCCTTGCCATTTCTTTTTTTACTTTTGCCCGCAATTCTACAAGTCTCTCTGCTGATATCATATAGCCACCGCCTACAAACTCGTGATTGCTGTCTGAGCCGGCTGAAGCATGACATAATCAACGGACACCGTTATATTTGCGCTATTTTTCAGCAATCTCGCAGTAATAGTAACCGTATCATTCAATTCAACATTAAGTCCAAACGTCTGATAAACTCCTGCTCTTTCAAACATATTTGCAGTAATAGTTCTGGTTTCCAATATCGCTCCGCCAGACGTTACATTTAATTCGATTAGCCCGCCGTTATTTGAATTTGAGTTCACTTTCACTCTAATCAACAAGCTATAGAGTCCTTTTCTGAGACTATCGATTGCTTTTTGAAACAGTGTCTGTACTGATGCTGTCGACGACGTTTTCCTGATAACGCTGAACTGCGCGCTTGCATCTACGATATTTGCATCCGCCGACAGCTCTGGTCCTCCATAGGTATTGTCAATCGCAAGTGTGTCAATCCGTTCGATCATCTTTGCTACCCGTCGTTCGAGATATATAGTATTAAGCAGTAATGTCCTAAACATAGGATTTACTACATCCGCATGAACCAGATCCTTTGTCTCGATGATTCTCAAAGCTTCATTGAACTCCGGATTCTCCGGGATAACCACGTTCGCCATATATAATCATCTCCTTACTGTAAAACATCATCAATTTCAAATCTCATTGATACATTCGAATCTTTACCTTTTGGAAGAAAATTAGCAATCATGATGATGTCTCCTTCAGAGTCATACAATCCGATCTCACTTATGCTCTTTCCGTTGGCTTCAGATCCATTTAATGTGCAATAATATTCACACTTGTTTTCATTGGTTTTAAGTGTATGTCCATCTACCGCTTTTCGAAGAAATTCATTTTTCAATGTTTCTCCCGGACTAAGAACTGTTGAACCATTCGAGCCGCCACTTCCAAACGCAAATCCTACAATCTTAGGCAGAGTGATCTCTCCGGCTCTGGCTCTCAGGATTTTCGTCCTTCCTACTACTGTTACCTTTCCTTCCATCACAATTCCTCCGTTGTTACTTCTGTATCAAATTTTATCGTTCCATCCCATTTATACTCACCATTCCACTGATTAAGGTTCTTGTAGATCATTACATTCCCAGTCATTCCGACCGGAAGCTTTTCTGTTATCTCGCATTTAACTTCTATTAACGGCACAGAATATCCTTCCATCCAGGTATGCTGCATTCCTATATCTAACGCTGGGAATAGAACTCTTTCCCTCTCACTGCATATTGCGGCTTCAATAACATATCGAGCCTGCATTGACAGATGAGATGGCTTTATTTTGCGGATATATCCCAGCAGAATATCGACGGAATATATCGGATAGTCAGCACCAATAAGCAAATCTACATTGAAGATATACTTCTCAACCTGCTCCGAGACGCTCGCAGAAAGCCCAAATACGGTCTGTATAATGTTTTCCAGTCTATAAGGCGTAATGGACGATCTGGACGTCCTATCGCGCCGATTCACGACTGCTTTTCGGCGATCATCAATGTCTTTTGTCCTGTCAATCGGTATTCCATATGTCAGTTCATGAAAATACATTCCCCATGCCGCCGTTTCCGGAAATGACTGACTTTGCGCTTCTTCAATCCTTTTGATTGCCGTATCCAGTTCTAAACCCATGACCTCAAAAATCCATTTTCCGACGTACGACTTATCATACCATCCTCTCGTCACATACGTCAGGAGCCTCTGAGCAACCTCATTTGCAGGAAAATGTTCCAGATCAACATTATCTATATGCATCTCTATCCCTCCGTAAAATTAAGCTCCGTCGCAGTTGTGATTGGATAATAGTCTGCTGCAACCGATATGTTGTTCGTATTTTCATTTATGCGAAAATCTGAAAAGTCAATTACTCCAGCTGTATTAGACAACAATGCAGATGCAACCGTATACCGAATTTCTTCACTGTCCTTAGCTTCCCTGTAGTAGGTCTTTAATGCTGTCAGGAATGCTTCCTTTACATTGTCGATACTGTAATTGCTTTCCAGTTCAAGCACTGCACTGTAGGATACAGTCATGTCCTTCACTGTAGATATCGTTACGGATGCTCCAATCGGAGCCAAACGCTTCATTCTGTCCTTTGGGGATACAATATAGTCTTCAACTGCTTTTAGAGTATCTTCTCCAACCGCAGAACCATCCGGATCCGCAACAACAACCTTAACGGTGCCAGGTCCTTTCCATTCAGCTTCGACCACGGCAGAACCAACACCAGATACTTCTTTCGCCCAACGGACATAATCTGCGTCACATCCTACAAAGGAAACCTCTGCGGAGCGAAGCTTTTCAAGGATTCTTTCTCGGTATGTGTCGTCGTCCTCTTCGTCTGTGCCACCCCTGATAGGATTCTCATTCGTCACAGAAGTAACATTCTTGTTTGGCTGTTTCTGCAATGTCACAGTATTTCTTGTCACATTATAAGAAGCTCCTGTGAGAACAGACGCAACAGGTATGTCAACCGTTCCCTGCTCTGGTATAGTTGCTTCCTCAGTCGTCGCAAATTCAACAGATTCGACATCTGTCGTACCTTCTGTACAAAATACCGTCCCTTCCTCGATAATCGTTCCAGCGGTGCCTACGACGGTCACATGACCGGATGCTCTGCTCGCCTGCTTTCGTGTAACCTTTGCAGATACACCATGCAAATCAAGCCATTGACCCCAAGCCCACATCGGGAACATCAACATCAATGTCCGGGTAAGGTTATACTGTATTAACCTCGATATTTCAATCGCTGTTGGCATTGTGAAATCGTATGGGAAATCTGCCGGCATATCAGAGATATCAACAGGCAGATTGTTCATCATCCTGGATTGGATCGTATCAGGATCACTATTATCTATAAATTCTGGAGTTACAAATTCTTCTGTCAAATTCTCATCTCCTTTTCAATGTTACTTCTAAATCAAATTTCTCCCAGTGTATTGCGTACACTGTAAATTTCACATAAACCACAGATGGTTCCCATGAGAACTCAAAGTCCTCTACGGATTCAGTCCTTGGATTTACCATCAGAGCCTCTTCTATGGTACGTTCAATTGCCAGTTCCACAGCTGTGTCATCTTCTTCCTTCATGGCATCTTCCATCTCTGCACCGATGTCATCGTCGTACCCGAGGCAACTATATCTTTCTGTTGATACGGCCTTCACGCACCATATCTTGTACGCTTCAAGTCCTTCGCTTTTGAGCATACAAAAAGGAGATTTACAAACGAAATCTCCTTTCTCTAAGTCCCACGCCACAGATGGCTTGTACTCTGTATCATATTCTTCATTTTCTTCCTCATATTCCGGTATATCCACCACCGGATATAAGTTATTGTCTGCCATATGTCCTCCTATACTGTCCTCTTATACCGGTCTGGTTATAATGTCGATCACAACAGCAGTGTCTTGCACCCACGCAATCAACACTCTGTCTCCGGCCTGCAACTGCCGCATAGATTCCGGAAGATATGCTTTTCCAGAATGTTCATCTGCCCGGACATCGCAAAATGCATCTCCCGTCTTTCCAAGAGTTAATTGCCTACAAACTCTGTAATCACTCTTGGGAATTGGAATCGGAAATGTATTCGAGAGCAGGCTGCCGTCTGCCTGAATCTCTGCAAAATCAAGGCAGAGCGGCTTATCTGCATGATCTCTCATTCTTGCATCTAATACCGCAGCTAATCGTGCGACACCGTCATTACTGTCATATGCCATATGCCCTCCTAATCAAACGAGCCTTCGTCTACCCAGCCGCATACATGGGTCTCAGCCCAGTTAACATTTTCCAAGCACCATGGATGAGCACTGCCCGGATTACTGTGTGTTATTGTCGCCTTTCCGGCGCTTACCTTATATCCTGACGTTGCATCCGAAGAAACATAATGATAGCCGCCATGGAAGTTGACTGTATCTCCGATGCTGTAATCTCCATCCTTTTTCTTGTTATCCTTTTTCGAAGACGAAGATTTCAGCTTAGTTTTCTTTAAAGTCATAGTCATTTCCATCTTGTCGCAATCATGAGTAATTGCCTTTACCCAGTAATACCCTGATCCAGTTGACATTTTAAGATGGATAATATCTCCTTTTCGGATGATAGGAATGTCGATAGTAACTACCTTGATTTCCTCTTTCGGCTTTCCATCATCATCAAGGACTTCCTTTGCCTCTTTTTTTGCTTCATCTAAGCTATCATCCTTGCCTCTTGTAAGTATTTTCTGGCGAATGCCGTACTTTGTCTGACCATCGACCGTTGCTTCTACAGGTCTGCGCTTATCATCGTCTGCTTCTCCGAGAATCTTTACTCGCGTAACCATTCCCGAAGTGCTGATCTTATGAGAAACACTTATCAGATTTTCTGTTTCGGCAAAATGATAAATGTTCTTGTTGCTGCCAATTGCCAGAATCTGGGCTTTGCCCTTGACAGAACGGATTGCAGAATAGCCCCCACCCTTTTTCTTCGCTTCATCCAGAATATCTTTGACCATTGTGCCGAGTTTCTTCTTGTCTTCCTTAATAACTCCGTGGACCACATCAGGTCCGGTATATTTACCAATTGGTATACCCCATTTCTTGAAATAATCCTGTATAACCTGCTTGGTTCTTGCTCCGGAAGAATAATATACACAGTCTTCCGACTCCTGCAAATCATACAGGTTATCATAGGCCTTCAGCTTTAATGGTTGACTGCTTGACTTTGCAGATGGATTCCATTCTACAATCCGGCCACGCATAGCTTCCTGTGCAGTTCCAGTCTTGTACCGATAATACAAGTACAAATAACATCCCGGTTTAGACAAACTGGAAATCCTGCCTTTTGTGGTCTTATCATTCTTTACAGTGCACGACAATCTGGCTGCAAGTTCGTTTTCCAGCTCTTCCCATCCCAAATCTTCGACAAAATTGGTGATGTCATATTTTTTCTTTTTTTCAGTCACGAGGACTAAATAATAAGAATATTTCAGCGGATCAATCATATAATGCCTCCTTTACGGTATCGTAAGGATAGTGCCAGGGAATATCCAGTCCCCTTGGTTGCTATCCTTATGCCCGTATTTTTTCGCAGCCTTTTCTATCGCTGTCTTATTTGCATCATAAATCTTTTTCCAATCTGCTCCTGATCCGTAAAATTTCTTTGCGATATTCCACAGGCAGTCACCAGTTTTAATGGTGTATGTCTGTTTTTTCTTATCTGTTGAACTCTTTTTCAGGTTCGTTCGGGCTGTCGTCTTCTTTTTCTTCTTATCAATGCCAAGGTCCTTTGTGGTCTGGATTTTAAGCGGACGATAACGATAAAAGGAAATGCTATAAAAGTAATCTCCTTTCCCGCCAAATTTCTTATATTCAAAGCTATTAATCGTCACATCAACATTGATGCCGCCGCCGGCAGAAATGATAAGGTTCAGAACCGTTCCCTTATCTCGCCAGTTTTCCAGCTTCTTTATAACAGATTTCGGATCCAGCCACTTCGTATGTATGGTGGACATCTTTTTTCTGGCTCTTCCCCAGAGGTATCCATCCCATTCATATGATCTGATATCCGGACCAGCCGGAAATGCAAAGGTTCCTTTTTTTATCAGATCGTACTTCTGGTATTTTGAATTTCCCTTAACAGTAATCTCCTTGTCTGGGAGAGAAGGAAAGCGAAGACAAGATTGCTTATTTGCCGCCTCTTTTAAATATATCTCCATGCCCTCTCCCCTTTCTACGTCGGCATATTTGCGTATGATTCGAGTAATCTTGATGCCAGTTCTCCGGACATTTCGTTAATTAACTCTTTCAGTTTCTCTTTGATTGAATTTACTGTGTCATTGCCGCCCTCTCCGTTAATGTTGAAGACAGGATTCATATTGACAACGATTTGTCCTTTATCGCCATTGTTACCAGAACTTCCGGAAGATGAGTCTGAGGAACCTCCTGACAGTGGGACATCTCCAATCATGCCGCCGTCTGCATACTCTTTGACACCCAATGCCCGTCCAGCCTGTAACCACAAGTCCATGCCTCTGTCTCGGCGTTTTGAGCCAAGAGGAATAATGGCTTCTGGACCATCTTCGCCTACCCAGGATAATAACGGTCCGGTAACGATGCTTCCCTCCGCATTGCCTGCAATAGATGCCTTTACAGAAGAACCGCTTCCAGATGTTGTTATTCCGGCGCTAGGGTTCGTGATATGCCAGTCAAGAGTTACATTAACTGTACAAGACGCAGGAATCGGATTTGAAAATGTAGACTGTACTTCTCCTGCAACTTCAGAATATACTTCAGCGGCATTATTTGTTTGATCGAGTGTTACGTCAGTGTGTCCGTCTGTCGGCATAGATTCAGAGAATGTAGATTCTACCTCTGACTGTGCCTGCTCTTTTGCTCCGGACGCATCTGTGGTCGCATCAGTGATATTAACGTTTGCAGTTGTATCTGTCTCAACCGGTTCCGTTTCGGTCTGTTCTGCGGTTGCGCTCTGTATACCAGAAGTATCAACCTGTACCAGTTCCTGCGGAATTGTTACGGTTGCTCCTGCCTGTACTTCAATGCCGTTGGCTGCAAGTGTCCCGGATTCCATACCAAGAGCCGCTTCAATTTGAGCTGCTGCTACATCGGAATCCACTTCAACATTTGCCAGATCAACTTTCACTCCTTCTGCTGTAACGGACATTTCAGCCCCTTCAGCATCCAGAGCCGACATTGCCTGCTCGATAGCAGCCTGCGCCTTATCTCCGTCCATTTCAGCAGTTATTGTGTCCATGGAGATGGTGAGTTCCTGATCTGGATGAATAACGTATGGGCTTTCGATGCCATTCTGTTCCGCAATAGTCTGCCAGTCAATTCCAAGAGCATTGCCAATTTCCCAAAGGCAATCCCCCTGCTCAACTTTAATCTTTATGCTGTCAGCAGTAACCTCTTCAGTAGTTGCAAGATCTCCCAGTTTTTCATTCAGCGCTGATACCCATGCATCCTTATCTATGTCTACGTCACCATCGACAGAAGCTTTCAGACCTTCAAGTGTAATTTCATTGTCAGTCGTTTCTGCTGTAGCCCTGTCAATTGCAGTTCTAAGCTCATCAGGCAACTGCTCTCGTACGCTTTCGTACATCGGATTATTCGGATCCGTCAAAACACTCTTCATTTCTTCGCTTCCAGATTCGAGAATCTGGTTTGCGTAATTCTGCCAAGCCGCATCAACGTCACCTGCTGCCGCACCAACTTCGATTGCTTCCTTGTACCCATCCATAAGGCTTTGTGGCACTGCCTGTCCTGCTTCTCTGTACTGGTCAATCAGGCTTCCCATCTGACTAACATCCGGAGCCATCGACTGATACAATTCGTTTAGTGCTCTCTGATCGGCATTTGCACCAATTCCCAGGAAGCCTTTTCCATTATCCATAGACGTAAACATATTATCAAAGGTGCTTGCAATCGTACCATAAGCTCCGCTTTGTAAGCTGGTTTCCGCACTCTTCAAAGCATTCTGTGCAGTTTCTGTAAGCGTCTGGATGTTTCCAGTAATCTTCTCGCCATATGTATCATTCAGGGTATTACTTCCAAGTTCAAGACTCTTGGCTAATTCGGAGCCTTGCTGTCCTCTTACATACCACCCAGTCTGTTCTTTGTAGCTCTCATACTGTTCAGGAGTAATTCTTCCATAGTCCTTCATTGCCTCCAATTCCGAATACCACTGAGTCGTATCTGCTTTAATGCTTTCCATTGCAGTCTCGCGCTGGCTTCGCATTTCATCCATCAAGTCTGTAAACGAACCGCTTTCCAGGTCAGCAGCGCTCATATGTCCGTATTCCTGTTTAATCCAGTCCCACTGCGCTTGTGCTTCGGCTTCTTTCCAGCGGGCAGTAATGTTATTCATCTTCTCCTGCAATGCACTAATAGCTTCTTCTTCATTCACATCAATGATGCCGTCTTTCAGGGCTTCTGAGACCTTTTGTGACAACTGACTGGATAAATCGGATAGCTCTAAATTGTCCGCTCTAGCCCATTCCTTGATGTTCTGGGCTAATGTCTGTCCATCTTCTGTCCCTCCGAGATATGTCTGGACATGAATGTGAGCCGCAAATGTACGACTCTCCAGTTCAGATATCTTACTTTCAACAAAAGTATTAATATTATCCGTATATTCCTGCTGTTCATCAGCTGTCAAAGTGATTCCAACTCTGCTCTTGAATTCAAGAACATCATTTGATTCCAAAGCTTTCTGCGCTTCAGCTCGTAGATTGTCGGCATTCTGTACTTCATTTAATGCCAATTCGACATTGGTAAGGTACTTCTGATTCAGTATTCCTGCCGCCGCATCTTTGACTTCGTCTGCAGATAATTTAATCTTTCCGAAATGATCTTCAAGACTATTTTCCAGCTGTGTCTCATTGTACTTGTCGATCGCAAGCTTAATGCCGATGATCGCAGCTGTAATTCCCGCTGCCGCAAGTCCAACTTTCGCTCCTACAGGAATCATAGAACTCAGATTGCCTGCAAAGTCCATCACATCGTTTGCATTTCCAGCTGCCTCTGTGATGCTGCCAATAGCATCTCCGATAGGAGACAAGGTTTCCACTATGTTTTTCCCTTTTTGAGCAACCGTAGCTGCTCCTTTTGCAAGAATCCCTGCACTTAACCAAGATGTTAATCCCGCTTTTTCACCGCCAGGAAGAATAGCCGCTGCACTCGAAAATAATGTGCCAAGCCCGCTTGATATTAATTGCGCGCCATCTCCAGAAACCCAATTCCCGAACGGCTTTGCGATTATTGAATCCCATGCTATGTCTATCTTTCCAAACAGATCCGCATTCTTCCATTCATCAGAACCGGTCATGTCAGTGATCTTGCGTTTTACGCCTGCAATCTTATCATCTGCCACATCCATAACCGCATTGATTCCATCCGTTATCTCAGGCATCATATCGGTAATTCCACCTGCAATTCCTCTTAAATACGGAGACAACCGTTTTCCAAAGGCATTCTCCGTACCTTCGATAGCACTCTGCATTAATGTAAAGGAGCCTTTAAGGTTGTCCAGCATCGTGTCAGCCATTCCCTCTGCCGCATCTTTTGAATTGCCAATTGCTGTGCTCAGCTTGTTGTAATCCTCTTCACTGGCGTTGATGATTGCTAACATGCCGGCCATGGCCTCTTTTCCAAAAATGGTTGAAGCTGCTGCTGTCTGCTCAGTCTCAGAAAGTCCACCCAAGCTTCCTCGAAGATTATCTATTACTCCTCGAAGGGATTTCATGTTTCCCTCAGAATCTGTAAGGCTGATTCCGTATTTATCCATAGCTGCTGCCATGCTGTCTGTAGGTGCCGCCATATTTGCCAAAGATGTTTTAAGTGCGGTACCGGCCATGCTACCTTTAATACTTGCATTTGCCATTAAACCAAGCGCAAGAGATGTATCTTCAACGCTGTAATTCATAGCGCCAGCAACAGGAGCGACATATTTAAACGATTCTCCAAGCATTGACACATTTGTGTTGGCATTGGCACTCGCCTGAGCAAGAACATCAGCAAAATGCCCTGCATCACCCGCCTGTAATCCGAAAGCTGTCAGCGCATCTGTCACAATATCGGAAGTCGTACCAAGGTCTTCGCCAGATGCTGCTGCAAGACTCATAATACCGGATATACCATCAATCATCTGTTGTGGCTTCCATCCTGCCATAGCCATGTAATTAAACGCCTCAGCTGATTCTGTAGCCGTAAACTTGGTCGTTGCGCCCATCTCCTGTGCTTTTGCGGTCAGATCATCAAACTCCTGTCCTGTTGCGCCGGATATAGCTTTTACCTGTGACATCATAGACTCGAAGTCCTGGAAGGAATTAACCGATTCTGCCACACCGAAACTGGCACCGATCAACGATGCCCCTTGCACAACCGGATTTTTTGCTGCACTTGCAAGCGCAGAAATAGGAGCGGTTGCCGCATCTATGACACCAATAGTAGCATTAAACACGCTTCCTCCCCATGATTCCGCTGCATCCTGTGCGGCCCGGATAACCGGCGTAGCTTCATCAGATGCTCCAATCTCAGCATCCCCACTCATTCCATCGAAATTCTCCACCGCATCAGAAGCGGCGGATACTACCGGGGTGGCGCTATCGTCTGCTCCTATTTCTGCATCTCCGGAAGTACCGTCAAAATTTTCTACAGCATCCGAAGCAGCATTGACCGTCTGCGTAGCAGAATCATCTGCCGCAACTTCAACTTGTGCCGTCTCTCCGTCTATCTGCTCCGTAGCATTTTCAACAGCTGAAAGAACCGGGGTTGCATTGTCGTCTGCTCCTATTTCTATCTCAGCCGCTACGCCTGATCTACGCTGGAATCGTTGTGCCGCCCTATCCGCTCTCTCGAACGCTCTTTCCATTGCAGTGAGATTCCTGGTCACACTCGACGTTCCGGAACCGGTATTATCGACCACATCAACAGGAATCTCTATCCTTATCGTTTCTGCCAAGTATCTCACCTCTTTTCATTTTTCTTAATATTTTCTTCAATCCATACCTCCGTGGAGGCAAAAAGAAAGGCTCTGACCCCTTCGGGCAAAGCCATTACTTCATCCGGTCTAATCCCCTGTCTCTGGAATATCCAGTGCAACAGGGCTGATTTATAACCGGACCTTATAAGTTTTTTGCTGTATTAACTTTATCTTCTTCTGTGTTATATCCGCAGAGTTCATCAAGTGTAGTAAGAACTTTCTCTTTCTCTCCCGGAAGAAGAGCTGCTTCGATCACGTCAAGTGCGTTGATAATCTTCTTTCCTTTCTTTCTAAGTGCTTCCTGAATATTTTTATTGTTCCATAATTTTTCCTGATCTTCTGCTACAGTTGCATTGTAGATGAGGGAACTGCGGAATTTTGCATTATCCATTCCATCCGTTACTTTCATTCCAGTTCTCTTGTTTTTTGCGTATTTGGTGTACTTTTTCCTGATCTCATACATATCATCATCTGATAATGCATGGACAGAAAAAGCAAAATACAATTTTCCGGAACGAATGATTTTAATTTCCTTCGTTTCTTCATCCACATCATCTGCTGCCTCTAAAATACCATTCAGATAATCCATTTCATTAGCTCTCATATCTTCCTTTAATGCTTCCTCGGCTTCCGCCTCTGTCATATCAATTTCAGTTGTTCTTGGTTCTTCATTTTCGATATTTGCAGTTCTTGCCATGTATTATTTTCCTCCGTTTATAAAAATAAGGGTGGCCAGTTTTAGCCACCCTTGTGTTGACCAGATATCAAATTGTCAGTGATGAACGGGGTTCTACTTCCCCGTTGCAGTGCAGATTATAAGATCTTGATAATGTATCTCCTGTACTTACATTCTGCAGATCCTGGTCACCGCTAAAGATACATTCACGATATGTAATGCGTTCCTGGGAGCCATTACGCCCTTCAATAACTCCATCTAAAGTCATAACCGGGCTTTCTCCTTTATTTACCGCACTAACAACATTGTTGAATAATTCGCCATCCAGAACAACGATCTCCGAAATTGTAATCGTGACTCCAATAGTATTGTTTGTTTCCAGTTCTCTGTTCTGTCCTAATGGCTGATATTTGGTATTATTAAAAGATGTTTTCGACTGAAAACTGCTTACCTGCGCAAACGGAACCCCATCTGCATTGTAAAGCATGGCATCTTTACCTGAACGACTATGTCTCGCGTCTGTTGCAGCACTTGTATTTAACATTCACCTTTCCTCCTTTACTCTGCATTGGTACTGAATCTAAACTTATAGAATGAGTAAATATGTTCCGCAGAATCCTTATCAATGATATCAAGGTCAAAATAACAGTTATCTGCGTCTGCAATATAAGTCGTGCTCTCAGTTACTGTTCCTGCTGTTAATTTTTTTTCTTTGATCATGGCATTGATAATTCCCTGAATTTTTCCAATAATAGTGGCTTTTCCATTTTTATCAGGATCGACTTTTCCAACTAAAGCGTCGGACTGGGCATTTGCTCTGTACAATAACTCATATCTTGTTCTTACACGGCGGATTTTCTTCCAACCTTTATCTTTGTTATCTGGAAGATTGATCAGTGTATTGATTCCAGCATCAATCCATACCTCATCTTCTGTAGACTTACTAAGAACCAAGCATCCCTTCAGTTCCGCTTTTATAATCTGAGTATTTGTAAGCGGTTCTGCAAGATCTACATATCGAGTAATCACCATATGAGTCACTGCCTGATTTGCAGGAGTTGCTGCAATAAGTCCAGCAATCAAGCCGGCAGTCTGATATCCATCCAGAGTTCCCTCATTGATAAAGACTTTTGGATTGAGAACATAAACTATATTCTCACCATCAAATCCTGCTGCCGCATTCATTCTTTCGTCTAAATCTTTGTTATCTTTCTCTGCAACAACTCCAATCCCAAACTGACTGGTTTCATAAATTCTGTCCAGAAATGCCTGTAACAGCGCATGTACTGCTGTATCTTCTGTATCAACACAAATTGTATTGAAGAAATATTTTTCTGCCTGTGAAAAAGCAGCTGAATAATTGGCAGTTGCTACTGTAGGATTCTTTCCTTCTGTAAACGCTGTCTGATTCACATTAGTCATGATTCCTTTTGCAGATTCTTCAAGATTAGCCGTGAAATTCTTTGAATTTGCAAAAGCACTTACAAGACTTGCAGCTTCATTATCGCCTGCTGAAAAATATACTTTTTCAAATTCAGTAGTTCCTGTATAGATAATGCATTCTTTCCTGTCTTTGTCAGTTAAGCGGTTTCTAATAGTTACAGAAAATGGCATCTCTCCTGGATGTTTTGCTGTGATCTTAATTTTTCCAGTTGCAGCTGCAAGACTTACGCTCGCCACAGCTCCGCCCGTTCCATTAAGGCGACAGCAAATAACTTTCTTTGCACCACCATACAGAACTTCACGAATCAGGTCAGTCGTTAATCCATCTCCGTAGATTGTTGTGTAATCGTCTCCTCTCTCTAAGACTGTTACTTTATCTACTGGTCCAAACGTTGCTTTAAACACAGCTACAACAACTCCGTCAATTGCCCCGAAAGAATCATCGTCACCATTCTTATCTACGTTGAAGTAACTTCCTGGTCGAACTTTTGTACCTACTTCAGGAATCTGGAAATATTCCGCCATTATTTGACCTCCTTCTTCATAAATTCTTCGACAAGCTTCTCAGCTTCTGAAACAGTCATGCTTTTCTTTTTTGACAGTTTCAGTGCCACCATCGCGCAATCAGGGCAAGAAAAAAGCTGATCGCGTGCGGCAATCAGCTCATCTACCCCATATTCCGTTTCTTTCTCTGCCAGAAGAACTTCTTTTGTTTCTTCCGGAGCATTTGTTTTCTTTGTTTCTGCCATTGCTTCTCCTTTCAATCTGTAAAATCCATGCCAATTCCGGAAAGATTGTGTTTCTTTTCATTTCCGCGAAGGCATCCATATTTACCAGTTATGGTCAGCTGACCTTCTCTAAGATAATCAGCCTTATTATTTAATTCCATCTGTGAAATAATCATAGGGGAATCATCCAACATAATGATTTCTTCGTCTATTGCTATTCTTTGATTGATTGATGCCAGAGTCTTCAATCTGGTACCAGCCCCCGGATAAATCAAGTGTACTGCGACCTTTCCTATGAACCATGCAATTGTATTCATGCAGTGGCCCGTTGTTTTCTGTATATTTGCTAATCTGCAATAAAATACAGGTGTCTTTGACGTCTCAATAAAATCACTTATACTGTCTATTCCAAGAACTACCGTTTCAGGGAATAACTGCTTAATATATGCCGCTACTGCAAGAACAGGATCTGGATCCGTACTCAGCTGGTCCGGATACTCAAGTATGTCAAATGCCACCTCCTTGCACCAGACCTCCTTTCCCTCTATCGCATATGATTCTGTACGTGCCCATGCTACACAGAAAGGAGCCTCTCCGTCTGGTTTCATAAGTACATCCTGAAGCCGGAGTCTTACAGTATTCTCAATTTCGTCAATAACAGTACTGGTCTTATCTGTATAAATCGCAATATATAATGTTCCTGATGACGAACGTTCCTGATTAACCTGCATATCAATTCGATAGCAGATTCGAGGATACTGAGTTGCTCCTTCCCAGCCTTCCTGCTGATCTGATGGAAATTCAGAATCGAATATGGCAGGAACCCCGGCATATGTAGCAAGCATTTTCGTCAAATCTTCGTCTGCAGATAAACGTCTGAATATTAATTCACTAAGATTCATCTGTACCCTCCTTGATAGTCAAAAGCCCATCGTTCGAATATCTTATTTCCCATTCTCCATCTTCCGAAACAGGTATAAAAAAATGATTCTGTGTGTTCGTTTTCTCATTCGGATACAATACTGTAATCCGTTCGGCAGACGCATGGTACACAATGCCGGATTTTCCTTCTTTCCATGATCTATGTTTTGCATAGATAAGCGTTCCTCTGCGGATTTCATCCAGATTAAATTCAGCTCGTTCAATACGATTGATAAACATATCAGCCTCCTATTTCTGCAAATATTGCTGTTATATTTGGCAATGCCGTCTGTTTTATCTTTTCTACATAAGGACGAGCAGCCATTTTTCTTGTTCCATGTTCCAGATAACCAGCATATCCCATACCCGACGTAATGCATACCGCACCGCCACTCATATGCCAGTTATTTTTTAAATGTCCGCTCCGAACACCCGGTGGACTGCCCGGAGCTGACGGGCTTGGATTTGCCAGTACAGATAATGCAGCATTTCTAAGGGCATTTGAAGCCCTTGGATATCTTGCGATCACCTGCTGCTCTATCCGTTCCTTGTCTATTTGAACTTGAACTTTTACTGCTTCTGCTGCTTCGGCAGGTGTCATTTCAGATCATTCCTTTCTTCGAGATATATCAAGCCAGTTGCTCCAAGGTTTCCGGGATCCTCAGATAAAAGAACGAGAAAGGTTCTGCCTGCAGTAGTCAAATAGTCTCCCTGCTTTACATCTGCAGAATCCCGGATAACAAGAGTGTGGGTTAAAGAATGTTGTTCCTGATCCCACCTGTGTTTCATCCTTTCAGATTCATGTGTAGATGCTTCAGCAAGTATTCCTGATATCTCGCCTTTCGCTTCAAAATCTGACACAGGATGTCCGAGTATGTTGCGAATGCTCTTTCGTCTTACCACAAAATCCGTCCATAAATTTCCCGGTCTTAGATACATCAGGCCAAATGGGCTTATCATATATCATCACCTTCGCTCTCTTCATGGCTCATCATGCCGTTGTAGAAGTATGGCGTCGGCTGTTTACTCATATCTCCCGCATTCATCAGAATCGCCGATGGGGATACAGAAGCAAGTTTCAGGTCCTTCTTCAGCTTCTCATATTCTTCCTGCCACAATTTAGCCCTATCACCAAATTTGAATGATGTAGGGCCAACCGTTGTATCAGGCTCAAAAGAAAGCCTGCGAAATATGCTTTCAAGGCACTTTAATTTTGCCCGTTTCCAATCTTTCGCAGACTGAACATCATCACACAAAACGATGTATTCCTCGTCTGACAATGCACAAGTTCTCTCTTTTCCATCTACCATCACATCTCCAAGTTCAAACCTCATTCGATCTTTCCCATACGATGTGATCATGGCAGGTTCATATGTATAAGTTCCTGCCATCAGGCATCACCTGCACTTTCCTCCAGTTCCTCAAGGCTCTTCGCCTTAGTTTCAGCTTCTTTCTTTACAGCAGTTCTCGAATCTACTGCATTCAGAAAGATAAGCACTGTATTATCTTTCACAGAGCCTCTAATATGAGCTACAGCATCCTTCTGGTTCATCTGCATAGTTTTTACTGCTTCCTGAAGCTGAGGCTCTGTAACGTCCAAATCGAAGCCCTTATCTCCTTTTACAATTTCGATTTTGAAGAATACTTCTCCGACTGATGCCACGCATTCCTCAAGTGTTTCAACCGGAATACCGTCACGAATCACAGTCAGCACTCCCATTTTTTCAAGAGCTACCGGATCAGTGACTGCTTCGGCCGGGATTTCCTCTCCGATGAAGTATCGTTTTCCGCTCAGAGTGCATGGTTTATTTGCAACAAGCTTCATAAGGCACCTCCTTAGACTGCAGATTTGTAGAATCTCGCCAGATCATCGGATGTCTTATGCATATCTGTTGCCATAAGTCCTTCTACGTATTCTGTATGTGTTCCATTCTCACCAAGATAGTTCAGAATCGGAAGCATCTGTCCATTTCCAAGCATATCCCATGTAAAGATGTAGCCGGCAGACGGCTCGTCAATGCTCGGTGCATTTGTGGCATAGGCAAGAAGGAATGCGTCCGGATCTCCGATATACTGCATATCTTCATCTGCGCCCATGCTTGCGCTGTTCATAATAGATTTAAGCACCACGATTTTTTCTACTCCAAAGAGCTGTGCCAGAACATTTTCTGTTACAGACGCTGGGTTTGCAGTGCTTCCGCCATATTTAACTCTTTCAAGGATTGCCGGATGCACCTTCAGGGCATTAAATACATTGATACCAAGGCCAAGGCGGTTCGGCATACGTCCCGTCTGCTGATTCATGCCTGTCTTCTCACTATCAATAAATGCAATCGGATCAGAGTTTGCATTGCTGAATTTAATAAACTCATTGGTTGAAGGGCTTGTAGTGTCAACTCCGGAAAGTTCATTCTTCCATGCACCGGCTTTGAAGTAGCTTTCCGCAAACAGACGATCCTGATGGATATTTGCCTGTTCTGCAATGGTTTTTACTCTCTGCTGTTTCGGCTGCATTGTGGTTGGTCCCTGTCTTCTGCTGAGATCGGTCTGGCGAATCTGATCAATTCCCATGATCATCTGATCTACCTGGCATACATAAGGTTTCATGCTCTCGCCTACTACTGTAGGATCAACCTTGCCATATGCCGGTTTTCTCTGCCAGTTATCTCTCAGAAGATCTTCCTTGCTGAACTCATAGTAGTTGTCAGAAGAAAGAGTTACCGGACAGGTTGGGAAAAGAGCCTTTGCAAAGTAGTTAGCTGCATTCTGGTAATATGCCAGAGCCATGTTTGTAAGTGCTGTGTGGGGTCTGAATACGCCTTTTGCGATTTCAGACTGGATTCCTGCTGCTGTGTTTCTCATTAATATTATCCTCCTTTATCAAGATTATGCTTTTGCCTTCTGGTATTTAGAAAGCTGCAGTCTGCTGTAGCCTCCGGCAGATACATTGTTAAGAGCTACCCCGATTACGTAATCACCAGCTGCCGCAACTGCCGCTTTTCCTCCGGTGGTCGCAGTAACCTCCTGCCCTTTCTTGATCTCAGCGGAAGCAATGACGAATCCGATGTCCTTGATCAGGATATCAACGTCTTCACCCTTCTTAACTTTTCCAGCTTCTATACCGGAAATGTCATTATATCCACCTTCGATAATAGAAACGCCAAGCAGAGGTGCTGTGCCATCGGCAGCGACAACCACATTACCATCAGTATCGTATTTCAGAATAAGGTTACGGATGTCAGCAACATCTGCTCCTGCCTTTTCGGAAATAGTTGGTGACTGGTTGATCTGTGTTCCATTAAAATTTTTACCCATTATCATTCGCCCCCTTCTTAGTATCCGGCTTCGTCTTCATACTCAGCCATAAGCTCCGGATGTGCTCCCCAGGCTTTTGCCAGCGCCATGTTATATGTCAGGGAAGGATCTTTTTCAATCAATCCCTTTGCAATCGTATCGATTTTTCCTTCTGCTGCAGACTTCTTGACTGCTGCAGTTCCGCCAGAGAATGATTTTCCGATTTCTCCAAATACGCCAGAGTTGTTGATCATTGCCACATTTCTGTCGAGAATGCCGATCATATCATTGTAGGCAGTTCCACCTGCACTTTTCAGTGTTTTCAAGGACTTAGCCAGTTCTTCTGGCTTCTCTCCAAGAACTTCGTACTTCTTAGCAACTGCATAAAGTTCTCTGTCTTCCGCTTCCTCCGCTCTTTTCTCGAGAGCTTCCAGTTTTTCTCTTACAAGAGGATGCAGTCCTTTGTAAATATCATCGTCTGTATTCTGTTCTGGCGGTGTAAGAGATTTCTTTGTATCTGTTTTCTTTTCAGCTCCACCATCATCAAGAACGTCTGGGTTTTCCTCTTTTTCGCTTTTCTGCGGTGCTTTCTTCTCGATAGACGGCTCCTCGTTTGTCTCTACGGCAAACTTTTTGATAAGTTCATCATATGCCGCTCTTTCCTCAGCAGACATTTTTGACTTGTCGATTTTAATCATGTCTTCCAATTCTCCTTTCGTTTCTACGGATTTCTGAATGATTTCCTCCAGATTGCTATGCGCTTTCATCACCATAGGAAGATCTGTTTCGTCAGGTGCATCCAGATTCTTTTTGATTTTTGCAGATGTTCCCCCAGCCCATCCGGGAATGTATTCCTTCATAGCTGTAGCGAACTGTTCAATGCTTGTATCCATTGCACTCTGCTTCCCGCTGCTGTCCAGTTCTGGGTCGCACAGGATTGAATTAAGTGAATTCTGCAGGGCGTAACATACAGACCAGATTTCATCCCTGATTGCATCCATGCTCACAGCGTTGATCTGTTCATCAAATGTCGTGGCTGATTTCTGCACTTCTCCGCTGATCCAGTTCAGGAATCGTTTAAATAGTCCGATTTCCGGGTCTGATGTTTCCTCTACTTTATTCTTGCCTTTCAGCAGTTTGATATCAGCTCTCTGATTTGCGCCTTCATCAACGAAATCTACTTTACCCACTTCCAGGCCTTTCAGTTTTGTTGCCACAATGCTTCCTCCTTTCGCTTTTATTTATCAAAAAAGCGCCCTTTTGGACGCCTATTGATCACATTTATTTAATTCCATGCCACGCTGTCTGAAGCAGAAATCCTAAAAGATACCAGATCTTATCCTTTATCTTCTTCATGCAGATTTCTTCTCCGAGCTTCTGGTCATAATTCTGCGCATCTACACATGCAGATGTTTCAATGATCTCAAAACCATTTCGAAGCACGCAACGAACCATTGTTGTCTTATAGCCTACGGTACTGGTTTCAATATAGCTGATAAAATCATTCACCATGTGTTCTCCTATTGATACGCCAGATATCAGGTTCGGATTCTCCCGAACCTGCATATAAGACTTCTCGAACACATCTTTTGGAGACCAACTGATGTATCCATCCGGATATTTAACTACATATCCCGGATTGCCATCATCTGAACCTCCAAATCTTTCTCTTGCTTCTTCAATGGTATCGCAGGCACCTGTTTTTAATGCCTGTGCTTCCACAAGAGTTGCTTTTTCTGCCTCAATAAGCTTTGTTCCAATATACTTATTCATTGTTTACTTCTACCCTTTCTGCTTTCCCTTCAATGGAGAACATACTGTAAGTTCCATCTTTTACCTTCTCCCAAACATCCGCATCTGTTACTTGAAAGCCTATCCACCAGCCAACAGGGAGTGTACCTTCCGGGATTCCCATTGCCGCCATCTTCTCTTCCGTAAATACAACACTCTCGATCAGATAAGCAACCCCGCCTCTTTCGTGCATCTCTCCACCTTCCCGGTAGAGATCAACGAACTTGTAAGCGGCACTTTCAAGTTCATCAGGCTCTATGATGTCGCCCTGCCAGTCTTCCAGAGTTTCTCCATTCTCAGCAATGGCAACACTGGCCCAGCCGAATGCCTGCATTTTTTCATTATTTGTCTTCTTTACCTGGAACTTTCTTTTTGTTACCTCCGGCTTATTGTCCGGTTCGTCCCTTATTTTCATTATTTCATTGAATGTTTTCATTTTTCACCCTCACATACTTCACCGCACATTTACAGCGCGGGTGTAATGGTGGAATAGACGTTGCAATCTCTCTCCTTCCGGATACCGTTTTAAATTCATCATCCATTCCTATCTTAGTGCCTTCAAGAGCTGCACATGATGCACACACATGGCCGTCCAAAGCTGTTGACCACTCTTTTTCCATTTCCGGAAGGTTCCCTGTAGTTACCGCTTCCCTCACAAAAGCATCTGCGCCATGGTTATAGGCTTGTGCTATTTCCGATCTGGCTATAGTCTCCGCCCTATACTGCTGCTGTCTTTCCGCATATTTTGAAGCAGCCTCCCTCGCTTTCCGCTCAATTGACTCAGGTTTCATTCTCGGATGATCCGTTGTCAGTCTTTCCTTGATGGAGTTGTAATATTTGAGATTCGCCGCAGCCTGTCTCTCTGTCAGTCCTATTGTTGGCCGGATATATCTTGCCGTTTCAGCACTGCTCATATTAAGAGATTCAGCTTCAGCGATCAGATACCGAATTGCGCTCACCTGCTCATTGCAACAATTTGTTATCAAATCTCCCGTATGATCAACAATCCAGCTTCGAACCCAGCTCTCAGAGCTTATTACATCTTCTGCTCCACAAAAGAGAGAATTGTTTTTCCACCCTTCAAGAAACGCCTGTTCCCATACAGGTGTCATTCTTTCTGACAGCATCTTCGAATAATCCTGGAACCATATATCAAAAAGACTTTCCGGATCTGTTTCTCCTATTACGATTTCTCGCAGTTCTCTGTACAGCATGACTGCTGCCTGATCCTGCCAGAATCGAACAAGCCATCTTACTGGTTCATCAATATTTCCCTCGAGATAGGCATCAAGTGCATCCAGTACTCTCTGTGATTCTTCGCTTTTTTTAACAGTCCTTGATCGTGGCCGTATTTTTCGCATCATCAAATCACCTGCCTAACCTTTTCTTGGCTTCCTCAGCATCTTGATTCTCTTCCGGATCCACCTCTGGTCCATCAGGTTCGTTTGCTGTCTTTTCTGGTGCTCTGCGCTGTGCTTCTCGCCGTTCATCTTTCTCTCTGGAATCTGGAACTTCCGTTCTCTCCGGCAGGTTGGCGACTTCTCTTACATAATCCTCAAGATCTTCATCCGGGATAAGGATTCCAACTCCAACCATGTCTTTCAGGAATGTAGACAGCTTCGTGATATCTCTCTTGTCCACATCGCCATGTGCAAGCTGTGGATAATCTGTTATTGCATCAAAATGGGCGCCATTCATATCTATTAATGACGGAATGCCCTGATTATTGAATGTTTCGCAGATGACGTCCAGGAACGCCCCAAGAGCAACTGCGAATAGTTCTGTTTTATCTTCACTCAGCGCAAAGCTTCCTGTCTGCTCATGCCCCAACATGATGAAATCCGCCATAACAGTTTGAGCAATCTTGGCATCATATCTATTTATAATGGCATTCGTATCAAACTGTCTGGTTCCGCCAGTGCTCAGAAGTTCAGCTTCATATCCAAACGGAAGAACAAGTCCCTCATATTCGTTTCTGCGGATGTTCTTGACCATGGATGTAAGTGCTGCATTAATAGATACCAATTCAGGGTCTTTATCGTCCCATATGTCTACACCATCTGGTGCGTGCAATACCGGAAGTCCAGCAAGGTCTCTTTCAATTCCAATTGCTTCGATTTCCTGAATTCTTCTTTTGAAGTACCAAGACCGATAGGCATTTCTCAGGATACTCCTGCCTTCCGGATTATCTTTTATGCTCTCTGTTCTGAACAACATTGCTTTGTTAATCGGAATAGTGAGCAGTCCATAATCCGGCGGAGGTTGCTGAGTCATTCCGATTAAGTTGTCTTTATCGTCATATTCCCATCTGTACAATGTGTCCTGCGCCCTGGGCGGAATCTTCTGCCATCCAATTAGTCCATCTGAGTATTTGCTTGATGTTTTTCGGTTTTTTGTTTTTCCCATCCTGCGCTTGTAGACAATTTCATGGAAGCTCCAACCATACGCAAGAAATGATAATACCTCCGAGATGGTATCGGTCCATGTGCTCTGCATATCGTCCATACACGATTCTACAAATTCTGCTGCCTCTCGATCCTTTGTGCTATCGCCACCCGGCTCAACGTGCCATTTAACCTGGCGAATCAGCATCTTGATAGCAAACATTATCGCTCCAATCGTATCGTCATTGTCGAGCATCTCACGATACGTTTTCACGCCTCTTATTCCGGATAGCTCAGGAAGAAACTCTTCATTGAACACGCCTTCCCAGCGTTTCTGTCCAATCCGTCCATACTCTTTCATCTTCATCACCTCTCTTTCTGGCTATATCAGCCCCAATAATTATCTTTTGACAATTTCTTCATTGCTCCAACGCTTGGTGCACTACCGGTATGTTTCTTAATCTTTTGAAGATATAATGCTAACGCAAGGGCATCTGCCCGGTCAGGAGAATCAAGTCCTCTTTTCTTCATTTCCTTTTTTGATTCAATCTCAAGCTTTCCATTACTGGCCATAGTGTATTTTCTGGAAGAAAGCTGACCAATCGTCTGCTCATCGTCTTCAATAACAATCTGTTTGTTATCAAGGAGATCTCGCATACTGGCCCACATAGCGGTAGTCAGGTTATTGTACCTTTCAGCTGCATCTTTACCTGCTGCCGTATCAGTCTCAATCTTTTCAGCGGCATTTATCGGGATAACTTGCATCTTGTACAGCTTTTGTTCTTTCCGGACTTCCTTTAATCGGTCAGTGACGCCTCCTCCAAGTCCTGTATCATCAATCTGCACATATACCTTGCCTTCATACGTTGGATGTTCTCTATATATCTTCTTGAATTCCTGTACGATATCCCCTACAGTGGCCATCAGGTTCTGTCCTCGCCTGTTCCGGACTATTTTGCAATGACCATGATAATTACGATATATGATCGTTTCATCATCTCCAAAACGGGCCACATCCACCCCCAATGATACAAACTGCATTCCATCTGTATCATCCAGTTCTAAAAGCCTGCTGCTACATTGTTCAATAATGCTCAGCGGAATAAATACGTCGTCCTCCTGGTTCGGGAACTCGCCCCTGACACGAACACGGACCACGTTAGAATCCCATCCGTATTTTCGAACAAGAGAATCTATGTTCTCTTTATTTGTTCTGGTGCTGTCCATAGAAGAAACCGTATGGCATTTGTACAATGCCCTGTCTCTTGTATGGGAATCATAAAAGGTTCCAGATGTCTTCGTTGGGTTTCCGCACAGAAGAAGTTTATTGTTTGCTCCAGATAAGGTACCAAGGATAGCCTCCATGATTGGATCCGCAACACCGGAAGCTTCATCAACGATAAAAAGCATGTTATCTTCATGGAAACCTTGCATATTCTCTGGCTTTGTAGCAGTCCTGGCAACACCAAACCAGCGCTTTTCCTCTCCAACCATATAAACATATGTCTTTGTCCATTTTAGAAGTATAGAGAGCAGTTCGGACTTGCTCATCCACTTGGAAATCTCAGACCAGAGGACATCGTGCAGCTGCTGTTTAGTTGGTGCTGTCGCAACGATTCTTGGGTGCGGAAAACAGGTAACGAACCACAGGAACACCGCTGCCTCAAGACCAGTCTTTCCGACACCCTGTCCGGATTTAATGCTTACCTTTGGGTTTGCAGCCAAGTCTCTAGCTGCTTGTGCCTGCCATTCATCTGGTTCGAAATTCAGAACTTCCCGAAAAAACATGACTGGATCATCACGCCACAAGGGAATGCTTTCGTCAAGGAACTCAGAGAACGCCGTATCATCCATCATGTTTCTCTTCCCTCCTTGCTTTCACTACAGCTTCGGCCCAAGCACGAACAACCTCATTGCCCTTGCTTTCTCCGGCAATCTTCTGCTTCTCAAGTCTCAGCTTCGCAAGTGCTTCAATAGCCTTAGTCTTCTTTGACTGTACAGTAGAAAGTTCTTTTTCCAAACGAGCAATCATATTGTCCTTGTTTTCCATATTTGTCATCATGTTATATGTGTTACCCGGAAGACGATCTCCAGAAGCAACCTTTTCTTCAATGCGTTCTTCATAGAGCTGTTTATCTTCATCTGATTTGAAAGCTCGCTTGTCTTCAGTTCTGGCGAAGCCGAACAAAGATACTTCTCCATTCATATTCCGGTATTTATTGATTGCCGCCATGATTCGTCTTTCCCTCACGGCAAAGAGCTGAATCTGTTCGATCAGGAGCATTTCTTCATCCATCGGAATATCTTCGATCATATCTTTTTCAGATTCATCAAGGACATCCCAATATACGGAAGAGTACGCTCCGTGTTTCTCTGCAATCTTATCTCCCGGTTTCAATGGACCGCCTTTGTTTCCTACAGCATTTTTGTTTCCAAGTTGTCCACCTTTATGGCGAGCGCTCGTTTTTTTCTTTTGCGAGCGCTCGTTTTTTTTCTTTTTTGTATCTCCATCCCAATTTTGGGTTGATTTCCAGCGCCGAACTGTACTGGCCGGGACGTCCAACTTCTTGGCAATATCAACAAGTTTCATCCCTCTCTTATACATTTCCTCAGCTTCAATGCTGTTGGGACTTCTTGCCCTTGCCAATGGACACCCCTCCCTTCCATCATCTTATTTCGGCATATGCAAAAGGGAGAGGTTGTACTCCCTCTCCCCGCTTTTTGTTCTATGTGCAATAGAACAGTATTAAATTTTTGTGATAAATTCAGCTTTTGAATATCCCGTCACCCCTTTTGTCATCATCTTCAAGAAGTCTTCTTTTGAAAAATCAGACAATCGGAAGATTTCTTCCGGTCTCATTCCAAGCTGTTTACCGATTTCTTCTACAGTTTTGCCTTCATCCATGAGTTCTTTTACGATTTTCTTCATAGGTTCCAACAAATGCGTACCTCTTGCCCTGTTATGAGTAACGGTACCGTAAATATCTTCTGAATGCTCTTTATGCTCCACAATAACTATAGGAACCTTGCCATCCAGTTTTGAAAGCAAAGGCTCCATTCCTGCAACTGTCCATCTATGAAAGCCATCAATGATCGTCATATCCGGTCGGACTACTATCGGAAGTGTCCATCCGTTCGTAAGAATAGACTGAATAAGCAGTTTCAAGTTCTCTTTCGAAACTTTGTTCGGGTTGTAGTCATTCGGCTTTAATGAATCCCTGTTTACCCATTGCAGGGTAGATAATGGTGTTGATAATTTATTATCCATGTCGTTCTCCTTTCTTCGCATCACTGATGTAACGTCCATATATTCTCTGGTACAATGCCCGGAATGCCCTCATTTTGGGATCACCGGATATCAGTCCTTCGTATATATGCTTATAATCTGCATCGGTTGCTATGGCTGATACCGACATAAAGAAGTTACGGTATCGTTCTGCCACATGCCTTTTATGCGGAGTATCAAAGAATACGTCCATGTGGTTAAATAAATAGATCAGCTCCTGCCGATAATCTTTCTGTTCCTGCCCTTTTTCGGCTTCTTTCCTTTTTCTGGAGCTTCGGCCGAACATCTCGCTGTCCCAGTACAGGGCTGCAAGATAGGCATTTGGTTCTCTCCGAATGATCCTCTCCATGAGATCTGGATAATATTCATTCATCTTCACGAGGCTTCTGGCCGTATCAACAGAAAAGAACTGAGATACCCTCATCTGTCTCTTGCTTGATCCAGACTGCCAGAGAAACAGATATATCTCCGGGATATCGACATGGTTTCTCAGAAGAAACAGCCATACATCATTGTCTGTCCAGTCGTAGATTGGGAACACCTGTTTCTTTGCGGTCATTTTATTTCCTGCTTTTGTCATGGACGCAATATTCTGAAGTCTCTGTACGGATTCCGCTGTCCTGATGCCAACCATTGTAATTCCGGATACGGTTGTTCTCGGCAGGAAATCCTGATAAGCATCAATCCTTGGGCGTAACAGTTTATGGTTCCTTATTGCGAATGAAGGTGGCTGTCTTACCCAGACATCTTGCTTCGTAGAATCCCAGCAGATAAATGTTTCGTCATTTGACAATTCGTTGAAGCAGTTAAAATGCTTTACCTCCACGCAATACCATTCAAACTTTGCTCCCATCATCATAAAGATACGCCGCCATTTCTTTGTCATATCTTCCATGCAAGGAAATATTGCCTCTTCATCTATGAACTGCACTGTAAGCTGCTTCATATCGATCTCGCCCCGGTTGGCTAGATTTACCATCAACTGTGCCACACATAAACTGTCCTTTCCACCACTGAAGGAAAAGAACACTGGCAGACCATTTCCGAATACATTTTTTATCCGGATCTCTGCAGCTTTTACAACATTGATATTGGCTTCACATCGTTTTACAGCCATATCTTTTCACCGCAGTTCGGGCAGATAACAAACCTCCGGGTTTCTGTTATTTCCGGTTCTGCTTCAGTGGTACTCTGTCCTCCTGCTGTCGGATTATCCGAAGTGTTCGGCTTTTCCGAACTGTTCTCTGAATTATTGTCCGGCGTTTCTTCTGATACTGCTTTCTGTTCTCTCTTTTCATTTGCCTCTTTCATCTTCTGAATCTCAGATTCATCCAATGTGCCATACTCCGAGAGCTTGTCAGTTACTTCGTCCGCATCAGCAACCATCTGCTGTAAAATTTCTTCATCATATCCAGGGATATCCAGATCCCCCTGCAGTTCCTCAAGGAACTCATTCAGGGTTTCCAGATTGTCGATTCCAAGGGCATAGGTCTTATTATCAGCTATCATGAGTTTCTTTTTATCATTCTCAGAAAGCCCTGCTTTTACATATACAGTTGCTTCCTGATAGCCAAGACTCACCATAGCTTCATACAAACCGTTACCAATCAGAATGATATTATTTTCATCAATGACCAGCGCTCGTGTCTGACCAAACTTTTCAAGTGATCTCTTCAGTTCCCTGATCTGCTGTTCTGAATGAATCCTGACATTTTTCTCAGGATGCTTCAGAACACTCAATTTTTTGATTGTTACTTTCATCTTGCTTGTCCTCCATTTCTGAAGGGCAATGGCTTCCGGCTGCAACCGGCTATTTGATAGCTTTTAAAAATTCTCTGGCTCCATCGAAATGCTGTGCTGCATTTTCAACTATGGTCTTATCAATGTCGTAAACTTCTTTCCAACCTTGCTGTTCTGTCTCCATGTACTGTCTGGCAGGCCATGGATGTGTACCGCATAAATATCCTTTCTCCCAGTCATATATGGGCGGGAGTTTCACATCATAATAGTGAATATACGCAAGGACATCTTCGTGTCTCCACTCTGCGAGAGGGCTGTATCTGGTGATTCCGGCTGAATTAGTGTAGATATTATCTTTTCCAACATAATTGCCGTCTGCCTTTCTGCGTCCGAGCAGGAGTATTTCTAACTGATGCTCTTTATAATATCGTGCTTGTCCCCTGTGCTGTACGATATGGAACCACTGTGCTGCCTTATTGCTTTTATCCGGAAACAACATATCCGGATGCTTTTTCAGCCATTCCATGTCCTGTCCGGTATTGATAATCTCAAGGTTAGAAGGTTTATTCTGCTCTATCCATGCAATAAATGCCGGATATTCCAGATTGCATCTCACAAGGACGCTCTGATCGATGCCAGCTTTCTCGCATATCTCTCCAAGTACCAGGGAGTCTTTTCCCGCACTCCATGCATAGGCTGCCTTTTTCCCCTTGCATTTCTCTTTGATGTCTTTCACTGTCTTTTTCACAAGGGAATCCAGTTCTTTCTTTGACACCGTCTCTTCAATGTGATCAAGCGCATTCTTCCAGTCTTCATTATTTCGAACGGATTGTTTTCTACCGAGCATAGCGTCTCTCCTTTCCGGAAGCGGCCAAGGCAATAATTCCGCTCAACAGGACTGTAAGCAAGCTTCCCAGTGTTTTATATGGTCCACTATTCAAAACGCTGCCATAGGCAAATACAGGAAGCCCTACAGTCAGTGCAGCAACCACACCTGTGATAATCCCTTTTGCATTCAGTCTTACCCCTTTCAGTGTCATGACTGTTGGAAGTAATGTTGACGCCCTCAGTGTGCCATAGAACAAAAACAGATGTGTCACTGTAATTCCCGGGATATTTGCAATCAGAATGCCAGCGATCAGAAGCACTGCCATTGCAGCTCTGGTCTTCCTGATGTCTTTTCCTCCTGCAATATCTGTCGTAAGCGAAGATACTGCGCACAGGTTGCTATCCACTGTAGACAGCAAGCCGGAAACAATCATGAAAAGGAACGGCAATACTGCCCAGGACGGGAAAAAGTGGCGGATCAATTCAAAATTGATGATTCCAAGGTTCTGTGCCTGATATCCTGCGCCGGCTCCCATAAATCCAAGAATTCCCATTGACAGCGGAACCACCGCAAAAAGAACTGCTCCAAGAAGAAACGCTCTTCCCAGCTTCTCTTTTTTTACTGCAAACGCTCTCTGCCAGAAGCTCTGATCTCCAAACGGCCCGGATAAAAGTCCAATCGTTGTCGGAAGCCCAAAGGCTAAGAAAATCTCTACTCCTTTTCCAGAGAATAGTGTTGTGTAGTCTCCTGATATACCGCTCAGTCCCTGTATAATGCCCTGTGTTCCTGTATTTCTTACTCCGAATATTACAAATAGGCTACATGCAACAAGCATGAATACCATTTGAATAGCATCTGTAAGCATAGATGCTTTGATTCCGGAGAACAGGGAATATGAAATTGCTATGCAAGCAAGCAGAATAGTCATGGCTTTGAACGAAATTCCTGTTACTGCACTAAGGATCTGACTTCCTGCAAGAAGCTGAACTCCCGTTGACAGAACAGACAGCCCGATCAGCTGAAAGAGGTAAACTCTTTTCACTCCATCGGATTTGTATTTTTCTTTCATGTAACCAGACAGTGTCATTCCTTCCGGCATTTCCTTCCGGATTCTCTTTGCAAAAGGAATAAATATCACCAAGCATAAAGCATTTGGCACTAAGAACCAGAAAAGCCCAATCCATCCGGCCGAATATGCTTTTTCTGTTGAAACAAACAAAGCCGGCGCCCAGATCCACGTCGCCGCAATACTCAGTGCGGACAGGATCCAGTTCTCAGACCGGCTTCCAACACAAAAATTTACTACATTTTTCTCTTTTTTAGTCATGGTCACTGTCGCCAGTATCATGATCGCTGCATAAACAAACAGCATGATTATTCCATTCATGTATAATCTCCTTTATTTTTCTAAAGGAGCATTTTACCTTTACATTTATATCCCTCCCGTCCAAAGGTTTACATTAAAAAAGCCACCAGATTTCACTCTGATGGCTCATGGCTCATGATAAAATTTTACCCGATTATCATACACCATTTTCGTTATTAAGTCAATGTTAAGTTAACGCTTTTCGATATTTTCTATTTTTCAAAAAAATCTCAGTCCGTCAATCCCGAAAAACAGCGAAGATAAGCGCTCTTTCGCAATTTTGAGATCCTCGTAAATAGTGACTTTACTAACGGAAAATTTTTTTGAAATTTCCGTAATATTCATTGACTGCTTTGATATGTACAATAACTTGATTACTTTGTATCTTCTCTTGTCTTTCTCTGAAAGCTTGCTACAATAAATTCTGTATACGTCCAGCATTTTATCAATATGCTGTACCATTAAAGCCGTTCTCTTTGCCGACGCCTTGATAGATTCCACGATCACCTTGTCGTCTTTCATCTCCATAATGTCTTCCAGTATTTCTGTGACCTCTTCTCTTTTTGAATCCCTCGATTCATATACAGCATTTTCACAGGATGCCTTGAGAGTCCTGTAGTTTCTGAGGAGCAATTCTGTATTGTGAAGTCTTCGGTCTATTCTTTCTTTTTCAGCCCGGCGCTGAGCCACCAGCATTGTATCGCTCGCAACCTGTGCTCCTGCCACTGCTGCCTGCTGAATCATTTCTTCAACATCTTTTTTGCTCATAACAACGAATTGTTTTTCTGTATCCATGCTCCACCTCACACATATTTCTTTCCAGTCTCAGGATCCTCGAATTTGATTCTGTCACAGAGTTTGAATCCAAAACCTCTGGCAAGTCTCTTTACCATCTTCACAAACAGTTCTGCTTCCTCATCCTTTTTTGTCCTGCTTGCCCTGTACACTAATGTTCGGGTTCTATCCGCTGCACAGATCGCATCATGTGCTGTTCTGTCCTTACATCCGCTTGCATTATATAAACTTTTATCCATATCAATTCTCCTTTATATATTTAAGCATGTACTCCTCTTTATATTGCTTCCAGTGCTGATCTGTCATTCCCGGAGCGTAGAAATCTCGCACTGTATCAAGTGCTTCCATCATCCCGCATTTAGGACATATCATTGTTTTGTTGTCTTTTCTTGATAATGCCGGGCGAGAACTATACTCTTTCCCACATTCAGGACATATCCTTTTCTCCTCCATTTTTTAAACCTCCCAAGAAATCTTCTATAGTCATTTGGCCCGGAATAGATTCTTCCGGTCCCTCCTGTTCAATAGAATAATGAGGCAAGATACTTCCCCAGCATTCCGGACCATATCCTCTTTCAATGCTTTCCGGATCCGTCAATTTTCTCCCACATTTCTGGCATTTGCTGTACATGAGAATCCTCCATCTTTCCGCCAAGTAATGTAAATAACCATTCTCTCTGGCTCTGCAGATACTCTATCTTCCACTGGAGAATCATCTGGTCAATCACCTGGTCTTCAATGAGCTGATATTTTTTAGCTATCACTATCTGTTCTTCGTTCTCTCTGATAGCTTTTTCGATATCAATATGAATCCTTGCATACTCTTTCAAAGGGGCTTCTTTGGCCTTTTTATAGGCTATAATAGCCCACAAGAACCATATGATCATACAGCTAAAGATTCCACATAAGTAAAATATAACTTCCTTCATTTATTTTACTCCTCTCCTTTTTTTCTCTTGCCTTTTCGATATCAAACATCTTTTCACTCCAATCGAATATTTTTCTTATTTACAATTAGGTTTCTTAATTCTCTTTATCTCTTTGAGTTCCGGCTTTTCGACATGAGTTTCTGCCCATTCTCGCATTTCTTTTGCCCCAGGATTCTTTTCTTCGATTTCTGATGCTAAATGACGTAAAACAGTAGATATAAGTCCTGCATCCGCGGTTGCATAAGGCGTAATGGCATGAATAATGTTTGAACTATAATAACCTAAGCCTTTTCCAAATAGCTCTGCAGCTTCTTTTGTTTTGCCTTCCTGAATCAGTTCATTGCTTCTGAGCACATAACTTGCCATGCGTTTTTCTTTAAATTTTTTCATTTCTTCATCCTCCTTAATGACCGCTCCGCAACATACAAAATAATAATTCCGACATAGATCTCTTTCTTGGTCCCTGCCTGCATGATAAAATAGCCGCCAGCTTCCAACTCCTCTCTGTGTTTCCATCTATCGGTGTAGGATTCTCGAATTCATCTGTAATTTCTGCCCAGTATGGTATTGCAACCATCACTCCAAAATAATTGGAGGATTCCGGAAACTGATCACGCATATGCTTAGCAAGTTTCCCACTCCGAAAGTCCGGTAAAATATCCTTGTAACACTCCATAGTGGTTACAATATAGTTTTTCTCACCCAGGAAGTTGAGACCGTTCCCACTATAAACATCCTCTTTGCAGCTTTTTACCTCATAACATGTAAATATGCCTTTTTCTATCCCGGATATAGAGCACTGGTTAGCTGGTGAAAACTGCATGTAATCAACTCTTTTCGCGTCTCTTCCCCACGGATCAATACTTACCTCGCTGGCCCAGTGCTTCCCAGCGCCGTTAAACCGGGTACTTATAAGCAACTGTCCAAGGAACTTGGTTGTTTCTGCTCTTGTCACGCTTATACCTCCATAGATTCAAAATTTCGGTTTTCAACTCCCTCCGGCAACTCAGCAATTCTAATATCTTCCATAGGCATCCAAGCATGCACTCTTTCTCCTGAAATACTTCCGCATTCTTCTGTCCATGCGAAACCGCTATCTGGTTCTCCGTCCATGGTCAAGCCTCTTAAATCTGGCTCTTTGTCCAAATCTGCGAAATATCTGGTATCAACCTCAGCCATAAATTTTCCTGTCTTTTTACCATCTTTTCTCTCTGGATAAATAAGCGTCACCCAGTACAGCCCTGCCTTTTTCGGGTTTCCGTCTTTTTCAACATAATTCCACTGTTTTTTCATCTTTTTATCACCTTTATCCTTTTTCTTAAATACTCAGCATGTTGATTTGTTACAATATAATCTTCGCACTGCCTACATGTCATATCTCTATTTTTAAAGTTCCCATCATACCAATTACATTCGTCACAGACGAAGCAGGCTTTTATCGCTTCCCCTGCACAGTTATCTCCTGTTTCCACATTGTTTGCACAATGATTACAACGGCATCCTGCGCAGTGAAAAGCATAATCATCTCGGCTCATAAGCTTCCTTGCACTAATTCTGGATTGTCAAAAATGCTTCCAACTACTTCCATTTCGCACCTGTCGATATAATCTTTGGTCAGTGGCATTGAATAGCAGAATGGTTCACATCTGCTGATTGCATCTGTCGGAATAATCTCATAATGCCATCCGACAACTTTATCTACCATGGACCCGGTTTCAATATTTCTTACACCAAATTCTCCAAATACCGTTTTTACAAGGTCTTCTGAATTTCCATGACACATCAAAATATCATTCTCCAAGATTTTCTTGCCGTTCTTATCTGTTAATCCTGTGTACTCGCATATTGTATCCGGATCAACTTCGTCAAATTCATCCGCCATAACGGTCCATTTGCCTATTACCAATTTCCCTATGAATATTCGCTTTTCTCCCAGCATTCCACCATCCAACAGGTATCCCTCTATCCATTCACCGTTATCTTTTTTCTTTCCCTTGAAAAGAATCTCTCTCATTCAACTCCACCATCCTCTACTTGTCCTGATTCTTCTAACCAATTTTCAACACATGGGATGCAAATATAGCAACTGCACCAACCTTGTCCTTCTACTATCGCTTTTTGATTTAACATTTTTTCACCTTTAGGTATATGTTTTTCGCATATGCAACACGAATGGGGATATCTTATCTTTACGATTTTTTCTGTCAGATTTGATTCCGAACCATCCATATCACCTGCAAATATCTGACTATCAATATACATTTCTTCCGGATATTTCATTCAACCCTACCGCCTTTCACGATCTCGATTGCATCTTTCAGCACTATAATTTCATATGCTTTAGACCACCCTACTGGTCTTGACAACACGCTTCTATCTTCCAACTGTTCCATATCACTACATTTGCGTTGGAAAGAATCCTGCCCCTCGCAGCAGATGCCTATTTATCATTTTCTGCATATACAACCATTCTCGTTCCTCCTTTCTTATAATTTCTTTTATGCATTCCTCACAGTAGTAACCTTCCTGCCCCTCTATTTTGTATAAAGAGCTCATCCCGTACCTGTTCCGAATGCCTTTATCGTCGCATTTTTTGCAACTGCATTCCCCATTTCCTTCGCATCGTATTATTTTCAACATTTTTTCATTTCTCCTTATATGCTTTTGGACATATTTTTTAGACTGTTATTTTCAATAGTGGCGAATCATAGGAATCGATTCCATATCAATTAGCCTCATCTTTTACCTCCAATTTTCTCAAATCGTCAATAAACCAGCTTTCGCCTTCTGCTTCAACAAAATCAAACTTTGCATTTGTTATGCCCTCTAAATACAAATATTTGAAGTTACTTCCGTACATAGACTCAACTTTTCTGGCAAGATATAGTTGCCCTTTTCCATTTCTCAGCATGTAACTCCACGAAGGATCCAGTCCGTCAAGGAAACTCTTTTCGTCTTTTGTAAGTTTAGGTTTTCCTGTAATATATTTCTCCTGTAACTTATCATCATTTTTCTCATTTATTTCACATACATAATTTGTAATAAGGCATTTATTGTTTGCAGTTACTCCCGCAATAGCTCTCAGCAGATATCCAGCAATCTGTTCTTTTTTTACACTAGATTTTTCCGAGCATTCAACATTAATTGTTATCTTAATATTTTTTTCTTCCATAACGCCATCTCCTTCTCACTTCTGCTCTTTTTATACGGTGAACCTCATTTTCCAAAGCATTCATCTGTCTCTGGATATCATCAACATCAACCAGTAAATAGAAATCCGGCTGAACCAGACGAGTTGGCCCCACATTCAGGTTCATCTCTTTATGAAGTTCCTTGCATTTGTTTTCGTTTCCATGAACTGCTTTATATACTTTCATGCTACTCCTTTCTACTGAATCCAAGCCTCTTGTGGAAGCGCATCAGCATATCTTTCAAATTCTTTCCACTCCGTACTATATTTGGCAGTTATACCTTGTTCTTTGCTTGCCGTTTCATACAATCGCTCAATTTCCTTAATAGTTTGCAAAAATCCAGTGTTCTGATCTCTCAGGATATCTATAGCCGCTTTCAAGGAATCGTAGCGACTCCGCAACCCTATATACGACTGATAAACCTTAAAGCACTGTCTGGCCGCTGCTATTAATTCGTCCTTTGTTATTGTCTTCAATTTCTTCTTTGCTTCGTCTTCAGCCCAAGCATCTGTACCGTCAATTCCGAAATAATCTCCTTCAAAGGAGTCCCAACCAAGTAGTCCCCCGAAGTTTTCCCCTGCACCTGCTGCCACAAAAAATGTATCAAAGCAATTCGGAATCCACTCTTCCTGCAAATCCTCTTGCATTCTTTCACATTCAGCACACAGATCTGCAAACGCCATTTTAAACTCATATGCTTCGTCTTCATCTCCATCCAAAGCATTAATAAGAGAGTCGTTTCCATCATCAGAATCTGTGTACCAACGAATGTTTTCACATTCTTCCATAATATTCCATAAGCCTTCTTGTATCTTGTCCAAGTTCAAATCCCGGACTATTGGCTTCTTATAGCGGAGCTGCTTCGCCTTCCACCGTTTTGTTTCTTCTGCATTCATAATTTCCCACACATTCTCAAGAATCCTATTCTTGTTTGATCATATCCTGTCGATCGCATCCAATTCGCTTTGCTATGTCGGATGCAGTGATGGAGTATTCCATCACTGTCCCATCCTTTCTGCACAAATTATATAAATTCGCCATCTTTTTCTTCTCTCAACTAAATTTCCATGAGTCTATGCCATGTAAATTATGGCTTTTCCTTGTCAATGTAATACTATCCTCGAAATGTTCTCTGCAACTTTTCTTTGCAGCTCTTCTCATCCCTTTCGAAGTCTGACGTTTTGCCCGTCTTTTAAAACCAGGGCCAACAAGATGGTTCTTATGATACATTCCCATGAATATCTCCTTTCAGCTGTGTGTGGCGTAGAAGTTCTCCATTGCCCATCTATTCCCGGTAGCAGTCACCTGTGCTCTGGTTCTTTCATATGGAGTAAGTGGTTTCCCGGAAATTCTTTTGGAGCTGGTTTTCGGAAGGAATCCTTTCCGACGAAGCTCTTCCAGTTCTTCTGGTGTTGCATCTTTTACATCTTTCATATCCAAGATCTCAATCATAGTTTTTATTCCTCTCTTATCATTACTGGAAGCACGATAGCTTTCATGTCACTGTCTTCCGCTTCAACAACTGCCGGCATCTTAGGCCCTGAAAAATTCATAGCTATATTTTCACAAGTGAATGCTTTCAGTGTTTCAAGAACTAGCTTCGAATCGAAGCCAATTTTCAATGGTTCAGGAAGCGGATCCTGAAGCTTCACCTCTTCCTGATAATCCGTAAGTCTGTCGGCAATGCGAATATTTAACTGATCTTCGTTCATTTCGAAGACTGCAGGTTTCTTTTCTTCCGTACACATCTTTGCTCTGGTCATTGCCGCAACTAATTCCGGTCTGGAAACATAAGTTTTCATCTTTCCCGCCATGAAAAATCTATTGTAATCAAAATACTTACCCTCTATTAACCTCGTGTAAATGGTATATTCTTTTGATTTGAATACCGCTCTATTTTTTGTATATGTAACAGCAACATCATCAATAATTCCCATTGACACAAGCTTCTTTGCCACTGTTTTAGGCACTATCAGCTTCATATCTGCGGTACCGTCAGTCGGTATCGAATCAACTGCTACGACATGTCCGTCAAGTGCGACCAACTTAATCTTGTTTTCTCCACCTTCAAAGTACACACCCATCATCTGTGTTGCAGAACTGCTGTCTGCAGCTGCATAGATAACATATCCAATTGCCTCCATCATCCTCTTGCCATTGATCACAACTTCTGGGGCATCCAGATCTTCTGTAATATCAAAACTGAATTCTTCCGGAGGATAGCTCTGGTATTTATTCTTTATAGCTTTTGTCTTGATCGTAACAATGTTTTTGCCGTCTGCATCAATAATCACTTCGCCATCCGGAAGATTTTTAATTACATCAAAGGCTTTCATAGGAATGATGAAACAACTGCCTTTAGAGGCCTCTAATTTGAGCTGCATGGTCATTTCTGTATTGGATGCGATTAAATACCCGTCCTTTACCAGAACGCCTCCTAATGCCGGAAACTGGTCGTTCTTCTGCACAATGCTTTTCAATTTATCAATAGTTCTGGAAATCTCATACTTCTGTACTTTCATCTTCGTTCCTTTCCCGGAGTGTTATCCCGTCCAGATATTTCACAACTCCGTTGTTATATTTAACTCTATAAGGCGCCAGTTCCTCACGATTCATATACTTATGTCCGTAGATTTTTTTCATGTCTCTGAATACGATCCATGGAACCCTGTAAAACTCCTCGAATTCGAGGGATATTACCAAGAAGCACATGGCCCCCATCTTCATGTAACGTTCAAAGCATTCCTCCTGCTCTTCTGTCACAACATTCCGACTGATCTGGCCTTTATCTGTATGTTTCGCATCAAACAGAACCATTGTAGAGTCCATCAGGGCGCCTTTAAAATCCGGTTGAGCCTGTTGTGTAAAACAACATATGAACTGGCCTCTGTCTCTGTTATACGGCTTGATCACTTTAAAAGCTTCAGGGGTTTTATCTATAACAGCTATCCCCCGGTCCTCATAGAACCGGGAAGCTGCAATAATCATTCTTTCAAAATATTCGCCGTTTGATCTGCTTTTAAGCCCTCTGATTGAACGATTATAAGTATCCATGCTCACCTGCCACTTTCACCAGTTTATTGATCGTTACTGCTCCGATTCCCGGAATCTTATTCTGCTGAAGCAATACAATAAACTCCTTTGCTGTATTTTTAGCTAAAGCCTTGCCTTCGTTGAACCCTTCACTTCTGGCTTTCTCCACTCTGTCTTCCACATAATGAACCAGCTGTTCATCTGTCTTTTTTCTCATTTTTACTGCTTTCTCGTGGATTTTATTTTCATCCATTGTTCTTCTACAACTTTTCTTAGTCATTCTATCTCCTTTCTTACACGGCTTCTGGCTCTACGAACCCGATCTGTCTATCTTCTTTCCATTCTGTATTTGAGAAATCAAGTGCCTGTCCGCATCTGTCGCAAAATTCTGGCTGATAATTCGGACCTGCATTTAATATGTTCCGGCACTTAGGACAACAGCAATACTCATGTTCCATCTTTACGAATCCGTATTTGATATACTGTTTTGTTCTGAAAATAGGCTTCATAGCTTTCATTACTCCACCTTCTCTCCATATTCGATCACATATTCATACTGCGTTGTCTTTCTAGTTTCACTGCTTGGAATCTCTTTTCTTACGATCTGAACCGCATATCCTGCTTTCGCCAGCATTGAAACCATCTGCAGTCTGTCTTCTTCATTCCACTGTACCGAGCCTTTACGAATGCTCCTTATGATCTGCTTAGCCATTACCCGCACTTCCTTTCTATCTTTTCTTCTCGTTCTTTCATCAGTTTCTCGAATGCAGCTACAAAAGTTTTTACTGATGACGGCATCTCGCAGTTGTGACTGCCCCTGCACTGGATCACTCGACCTTTGTTATATTCCATTGTGAAATATGGTGTATCAGGTTCTTCTACTCTGCGCACAAAGAAGATGTGTGTCTGCCCTTTGGCCACTCGGTCAACGTAAGTTCCAACACAATGGTGAAGGGCAGCTCCTTCATTCTTGATTTCCTGTGCATCTCTTGGCACTCTCAATATCAATCCTTTTCCTCTTATCAGAAAAGCATTATCTGTACCAGCATTCTCTTTAAGCATTTCATTCAGAATTTTTTTCATGACCTCTGCTTCCTGTTTTATCCGTTCTTCCTCACGGCGTTTCTCTTCTGCGGCTCTTTTATCCTGTAATGCTTGGTATTCAGCTGCTGTCCGATCATGAACTTTCTTGAAATTCTTCGGAAAATAGAAGAACATATTGGTGAGATCATATTTCAGTTCTTTGCACCAGTTCAGATAATCAAGCCAATCTTTAGCGCAGTTTTGTAGGCGCTCTTCTCGGATATCCGGCCTTTCTTTGTGTTGCATATAGGAATATCGCCAGCAATGGCCATTCTTCCCTACACGATAATCGGAACCTTCGCGCTCGATATATCTGCAGATCTTATGAATCGTTGAATGTCTGTTTTCTTTCCGTATCAGCGTTGTATTGCATCCAAAGAGTTTATAGAACCGTTCCAATTCTTCCGCTTTCAGGTTGTATCCGGAGCTTTGCGTTTCCTGCAATAGCCTCAATTCATCAATGTTCCCATCAATAGACTGCAGGATTCGTGTGTTCTCCTTCGTGAGCCCGAGTATTTCAAATATTGTTTTTCCGTTTTTTCTGAGTCCCCTGATTCCATTCCGGCTATTATATTCAAATGCCCCGTCATGAATCTTATTGATCAGATGCGCGGCCAGTTTATACAGACCCATTTTTATAAACCATTCAAGCTGTGGAAACTCCTGATATCTGTAAATAGCATTGGCATAATGTATCTGTTCGCTCGGTCTATTCTCTGACAAAATCTCCAGTGCTGAATATTTCATTGGAGTATCTTTCCATGCTTCCGGCAGGTTTCCCGGATATAAGGCGCAGTATGACCTTTCTCTGTACCCTTCATCTGTACACCACCGCACAATACCAGTCTGTTTATACTCTCTGTATTCATAACTGCTGGTGCATGGCGTTCCGTTCGGTGCAAATTTGTAAAACGTCCTTACGATTTCAAGCAGACTGTCATTCGTTTTTCCATCCTGTTTCACCTCTCTATGGACCGAGAAATATCGCCACAGAAACCCCTCTTCTCTTGGTTCAATGAATGAAACTATCCTTTTGTCCCATATATGTGCCGGCATCCGTCCCCTGGCCTTGATAGTGACCTGGCTTCCGCAAAGGGGGCATGTCCCTTTTTCATTATTTCTCAATCGAATTTTTGTTCTGTCTATCAGTGTCACCCCATTGCAATGAGTGCAATGCACCAGAGCCTCATTCTTTGATCTTGTTGAGTAAACCAGATATCTGCTGAATGACATCACTTTTTCCGATACCCATTTCTTGAAGTCTTCCGGAATTTCCTTGACTGTTCCCATGACTGTATCAATAGGATTTGTCTCCTTGGCATGTTTTTCATCCAGTCGCCGCTGTTTGACCATGTCCTGAAAACGTGTCACAGCTGTCCAGTCTTTAACATCTTTTTCTGTACTCCATTCTTTGAAAAATCCACGCATACGATCAATGTCTGCATCCGTCCAGAAAAACATGTTCGGGGTATATCTGTTCCCCTTATCTCTATCCCAGTGATATTCATACAGGTGAATACATTCCATCCGATCAAAAGCTGCAGTCAGCCATTTCACCCTTTCAGCAGTCAGATCCTGTGATATGTAATCATTCTTGGAAAAAAATGTTCTTAACTGAGCGCTCTTTTCTCCTTTCTTCAGTTTATCAATGGGATAGAATGTCATCATCAAAAGATCTTTTTCTATGTCTCTTGTTGTAACAATATGCGTGCCCGCAGCTCTTTCGGCAAACCTGACCATTTCGTCTGTGGCTTCTTCTCTTGGAATCTGTGCTAATTTTCTCTTTTCCATGTGGCGGCCTCCTATAGAAGATCGAACAGTGACATCTGACCGTTCAGGCCGCTGCTTTTTGTACTTGTTTTTTCAGTTTTCTGCTGCTTGGAAGCAGCATCTTTTTTCTCTGGCTTTTCAGAAACCTTGGAATCATCCTTTGTTTCCTGAATGTCTTTCTTGATTTCTGTGACTTTTTTAGCTGGTGCTTCTGTCTTTTTTGTTGTCGCAGGCTTTTTGCCTTTTTCCTTTTTGGCGGTTTCCGGTTTTTCATACTTGTGGTAATAATCCTCGGCCCATTCATACACAACTCGGTCTTCAACTGCTGTACTTCTGCCATTCGACTGCTTCCTAGCCTGTTCGACAATATAGTTAAAGCACTTGTTCCAGGTCTTTCCCTCCTGCATCACATCTTCAGCAAGCCCCTGATCCTCTTCGCATCTTTTCAACAGATAAGCAATGATCGACTCAGCAAAATTCTTCTGGGTTGCTTTTTTCTTTTCAGCTTCCAGTTTTTCTTTAGCCTTCTGCTTTACCGGCTTTGCATTCTCAATTTCTGCAGCTCTAATTTCCTCTTCTGTTGGATCCGCCATTCCTGTAAGAATCTCAGCAAGTGAAGCTTTCCCCAAATACACAGTATCCTCTGCTTTCACTTCATTGCCGCTCTCGTTCTCTAATTTGCTCTCTGGCAGTTCTGTTTCATCCTGCCCTATCGTTTTACTGTCCACGCCCGTTTCCGTCTCTAAACGGGCGATTTCAAGCTTCTTCTCAGCATCCTGTTTTAATTGTTCTGACATCTATGTTCTCCTTTCATCGTTTCAGCAGTTGTCTCTCATACTCTGCAAAATCATAATCTCTCTGGTGAAAATTATTAAAGCGGTTTTGAGAAACAGGTTTTGACTTATCCGGCACGCGAGGTGCCTTATCCTGCTCTCTGGATATCCAACTTGTAATAAATCGTTTGATTCCCCTCGGAGTCTTTTTGTTTCTGGGGTTAGAATCAAGCCATCCACGCATATTACGCAATGCCTGTTCAACATCAACTGCCGGATATAATTCTTTAAGCTCTTTGACATATTCTTTTGTCACCAGGTAATCATCCCCATTGATCAACGGCAGTTTGATAAATACATCTGCCTGAGCCGGCTCTGTCTCTACCTTCAACTCAGCCTTTGAACAGGATGGCTCTATCTCCACCTTCGTCCTGTTCTCCGCAACTGGCTCTATCTCCACTTTCGGTTGCGGCTGTCCGGAGTTCACCTCCGGGCAAATGTATTTATTCTCTATCTCTTTATCTTTATCTATCTCTATCTCTTTCTCTTTCTCTACGTCACTGAGGTGTAACTGTTGCGTCACACCAATGTCACATTGTGACGTTTTTTTATCTCTAAGACGTCTCATTCTTTCAGCACTTGCGCTTTCAGATCCCACCATTCTGGAACACTCTGTAAGCTCATATTCGCTTTCGTCTATCAGTTGCAGGAGTCCCTGAGCCATAAGAAACTGGACTGTGACTTTTACGTTTTCCTCTTCTTCATCAAGTTCAAGTGCAATCTCTTCTGTAAAATTCTCTTCTACTCCATCGAAGAAGAGTTTTCCCTCATTTTTCAGAGATACCAGCAACATCTTGAGATAGATAATTGTGTATGTATCGCCTCCGGCAATTCTGCGGAGTTTTTTGATCGGCTTCTGCCGGAAGAAATCATCCGGCAGCTTAAGCCAATAGTATCTTTTTCCCATATACGCCTCCTTAGTAAATGACCTTAGAGCCGTCTTCTGTTTTAATTACGGTTACAGACTGATTGAATCGAGCTTTCATAGCATCATCATGGGTTATTGCCATAATTTTCACATCTGGATACCTCTGTCTGATTGTTTCCAGAGCATCTACATAGGCCTGAGTTCCATCATCGTCGAGAAATGGAGGTTCGTCTATAAACAGCATTCCGAGCTGGATACCTGCGGACGTTGCTTTAATCTCAGACAATGCAAGGATAATAGCAAGTGAAGCCTTTACCTTTTCCCCTCCGGATTTCGAAGCATATGGGAGAGTTGTCTTTCCGTACTCATTGATCAGTACGTCCAGGGTAGCTCTGTCACCGTCTTTACCTTTTACGGTACGTTCCATCACAAATTCCACTCCCATAGTTCCGCCTGTCATAGATCCAAGGATATTGTTTGCAGTATCAGTAATGTGAGGAATAATATTTCGGATGATCTGATGCGGAACGCCATCCTGTGAAAATGCCTGTTTCAAAGCCTCGTAGCAATCAGCTTTCTCAGCTGCAACAGCAATACCTTTATTCAAAAGAGCTATTTCAGAACGCATTGCCTCAACATCTTCAACTCTCTGTGTCAGTACGCCTTTTTGGATCTGCGCTTTTTCCAGAGTTTCTTTTGCAGATTTTAATCTTCTCTCAACTTCTTCAAGAGCCTCACTGCCTTCAATATCTTTTCTTAGTTCTTTCAGTTCTATTTCCGCTTCACGAAGATTGTTATATAAAACAAGTTCGTTGGCATCTTCCTTGCTCCGCTCCTGATATAATTCAGTAAGTCTCTTATCAATATGCTGCTTTCTCTCTTCATACACCGGAAGTTCCTTTTCCTGCTCCGCGAAATGTGCTACTGAATTTCTTTTACATACAGCATCATCATGCTTAATAACGGAATCAGATAACGCATCAACAATATCAGTTGCTTTCTGGGCCTTTATATTGAGCTCTAAGAGGCTTTCTTCACACTGCCCTATCGTTTTACTGTTGGTGTCCTTTTCTGTCTCTAAACGGGCGATTTCAAGTTTCTTTTTCTCGGCATCCTTTTTCAAGTTTTCATATTTCACAAGCGTACTTGCTTTTGTTGTCAAAAGATCTAATCTTTCAGCATCATATCCGATAACACAAATTTCATCCTGTTTTTTGGATATTTCTTCGTCTCGTTTGATCCTCAATGCTGCTATTTCTTCCTCACATTTTTCCAGATGGTCTGCTTCTTCTGGTAAACTCTTTACATCATCGATTGCTTTTGCGAGAAACCTGCAGCTTGCTCCATCTATATCAGGGCAACCGGAATTCTTCATAAATTCCTCCTGCTGTCTTATCTCGGAAATTCTGTCCAAACGATATTTCCGCCTGTTCTCTGCTTCTGATATACGCTGAGAATACGTTGCTCTTATCTGTTGCAGTTCCTGCTCCGCAACAGAAGCCAGATATCTTTTTTCCTGTAATTCCTCGCATTGTGTCCTCACCTGAGCCAGCTCCGTCAGTTTTTCTTCCAAATTATCCGGAAGTTCTGCTTTAAGCTGTTCAATAAGATTCGCAATGTCGTTATTTCGACGCTTTGCATCGTTTATGATATTCTGGCAATTCTGGATGTCAGCATTATACCCAGCAAGATTTCTTTTTGCATTGTCATGATTAAGAACGTCTTTCTCCAGCTCTATAATCTGTTCGGACAACTGTTTATATTCGGCGGCTTTTTTTCTGACCTCATTCGCTGATTCCAATGCGACATTACAGTTTTTTAAAATCTGTGTCTTACTTGAGATTTCATCTGAAATGGAGCTGCGTCTCTTATGACAATCATCCAATTCTTCCGAAGCTTTGCGGCACTCCTGCTCTGCTTTTGCAATCTGAGCATGTTTATTCAGTAACTGTCCTTGAGTATCGCTTAAATCCTCAATCTCTTTATTAAGCTGATGAATATCTTCCTCTGCTTTCTGCAATTCAGATTCCGGATCTCCTTTGGATTTGATAAAATCCATTTTAATTCGGACAGCTTCTTTTTTCGAGGCCAGCTCTTTTCTCTGTTCGGAGAGTTTCTTTTTTGAATCCAGTTCCATAACTCCATAGATTCCAAGACCAAGCAGTTTCGCAAGTATTGCCATACGTTCGTCCTTTTTAGCCTGCAAGAATAATCCGTACTGATCCTGCATGATTAAAGCGCAACTTCGGAATGTCATACTGTCCATACCGAGAAGCTTCTCTATCTCTGCCTGAGTATCAGCAATTCGCTCCTTTGAAATGTTTCGCCATTCATTTTCTTCATACTGAGATAGGTTCAACGTCGGTTTTCCTGACTTAGTTCTGGTACGTACGACCCTGAATCTCTTATCTCCAATGTCAAATACAAATTCTATAGAACCGCTTCTTGCATCTTCTGTACCGCGGATCCACGCCTTGTTGTCTCCCTCTCGAGTTTCTTCAAACAGACAGTCAACAATCGCATCCATGAATAAGCTGCTCTTTCCTGCTCCATTTACACCGTTGATCGTACAGAAAGATATATCAGCAAAATCAAATCTTTCTTCTTTATAATTTCTGTAATTGCGGACAGCTATTGAAATCGGTCGGAATACTCCGTGTATCTCTGCAGTTGTACTCTGTTTCATCGCTTCCGCAATAATCGGTTCTGCCAGTTCTACGATCTTATCCGGATTCTTGAAGCATTTTTCTTCCAGATACTTCTTGAGATTTAAAGTCGGGTCGCTTTCCTCTGATAGTAATCCTCTGTTCGTAACATCAATAGCATTTTCTGCCTCAATATCCGACACATAAAAGGCTCCCCAATCATACAAATCCTTTTGCAGTAACGGGATATTCAACAGTTTTTTCTGTTCACTGGTGCAACTATATTTCACTCTTACAATCATGTCTGAAATATCCCTGCTGATATTCGTAACCAATGCATATGCATCCCTGTTTCCGATATAATCACTTACCTGATTCGTGTCCCAATCTATGGTTTTGAATCTGCGATAAGGTGTTCCACAGAACTGAGATGATGTCATCTCCCCACCCATGAACTCATGAATATAAAATCCTCTGTTCTGATGCTCATCATTAAAATTCATGGCATTAATAGCGCCAGAGTAATACACGTTATGCAATCCGTTGATCTGCTGTGGTCTATGTATGTGTCCCAGAAGCACTGCTTCATAGCCAGCAGCTTCCAATGCTTCTCTCGGAATAACCGGTTCAAAATTTGTAAAGAATGAAGTCTGACCGGATTCCATGTTGCAACCAGGTACGGTATAATGCGCCATCAGGATAGATGTATTATGGCATTCAGCTCGAAGCCCCATTACCATACTGGATATATAGCTTGTCCATGCTTCGTTTTCTTCATCTGCAGACAGACCAGGGAATCTTGATCTGAACTCCTGCTTATCAAATCCCGGAATGCAGGCTATATCAGCATATGGCGTACGGAGTACAGTTGGCGATGTTACTATATGTACATTTCCAGTATTTGCAAACATCTTGCTCAAAACTCTGAATTGTCCACCTCCATCATGATTCGGCGTTCCTCTCATTACGATTACTGCTTTCGCAACACCTGCCAATTTTGTGATCGTGTCTGTTGCAACAATCATTTCGTCCGAATATCTTACCGGACCTATCTGCTCCTGATGGAAAACATCACCAGAAACGCAAACAATGTCTGGTTTCTCTTCTTCTGCAACCTTAATCATATAATTAAGACAATTTACTGTATCCTGTGAACGGAGATTTACCCCGTCCACTACAGGACCTTTGAACTGGCCAATATGCCAGTCAGCTGTATGTAATATTTTCATCTGCGTCCGCCTCCTCTCTGGCATTTGATACACAATGGTTCACCAAATTTATTGATTGAATACTCATAAACCTTTTCATTTATGATCGTACCGCATCTGGAGCACTGAAAATCTGCAGTTCTGTCTTCCTCTGGTTGCGGATCCGGTTCATTCGGCTCTTCCTGTTCGGGCTGGACAAATGCTTCCTGTTGAATTTCGCCCATATCTTCATCCGGAAGTTCCGAAGTAAACGCCGGATTGTCCAAGTCACCTTCATCGATAATATTGCTATCTGTGGCAAAATCTACATTCTTAACCTCAATCTGAGGCATTCCGAACATATTGTTTACAGAATTCATACCCTGCATCAGCATTGCCTGCCGGACCTGTGGATCTGAATAATCCGGAGAGAATATTACTGTTGGAATCGCGAAATTCTTTTTTAATTCATCCTTTGTGTAAGAGCCTTTTGTCCCAAGCAATGCTCTGATGACTCTGAGTTTTGCTCCTGTCATTGCTTTTTCGGCCCATGTCTTCTTTAATAAAGCCATATTTACTTTTACCGAACGTTCAACATATCGTTCTCTATCTGCTTCGTCGATAACATAAGCTTTAACTTTCTTTCCCCATTTATCTTTCGTATCAACCCAGCTTCCTTTAAATATTTCTGCCGCTGCATTTGCCGCTTTCTTGTCTGTAATCCCCTTAACCGCCTTATCAGAAAATTCTGTACGATACTTATCTTCTTCATCCTCAAGACAGATTTCTTTCTGGTCGACTTCCGATCTGTAAGTCCCATCCGCTTTTCTCATTGCTCCCTGTGCCTGAGCTCGATATGTGATACTATCAATTCGTCTACCGTATGTCTGATGTGGATTAAACTGAATACCAGCTGCCATAGCCAATTTGTTAAGAAGTGGTTTGGATAATGAATATGTATCCTGCCAGATATCATTTCCTTTGCTATCTGTTTTTCCAGTTTTAACAGAACCAACTTTAAAAATGTCGCCACTATTTTCGCTCAGATCAACTGCAACTTCCTCTACATGATATTTATAGAAAGGATTCAGTTGCACATCTGTTGCCGCAGGGACAAGCAAATTATGATCACTGTATGCTCTTATAACCTCTGATAAGCTTCCTGAAATTTCCTGCATGTACTTGATTACCTCCTAAATCTGTGATAAAATGACGGTGTTCTTTAAAAAATGAGGCCCAACCTGTTTTTTAAAGTTCTGACCCAAAAGCCTCGGATGCGGATTTATGAGTGCCGTCTACACTTCATATCTCCTTTAAGCATCTGGGGCTTTTAATATGCATCTCCTACAGCGAATCTGGTCAATGCGTATACCCACACCCACATGAGCGGGATTGCTATCCATTCGGATCCGAGTTCTGCGCTTCCCCTTATTGCGCAAAGCATATCGCTCAGATATCCGAAGAAGATAAGACTGACTGCTGTAGGAACGATGTAAACCATCGACCTTTTCAAGAAGCGAATTCTCTTTTTTATTTTCGCTCTTTTCTTTTTTTTGGAATATTCCTCATACTCCTTCTCATTAAATTCTCGCACCACGGACAGATATATCCGTGTTTTGGAATCTTCTGTAATGTACTGATGTTCCACATTCTTTCGCATATCTTGCACTTTGCGTACATCCATTATCTTGCCTCCTTATCAATTAAGATCAATTCTTTGGCGATAACGCTCTGTAATGCGCATCTGTCCATTTCATGCCAGCTGATCGGTACCGGGCTGTTATCCAGCGCATTTAAAATTCTCTCAGCTGTTGTATGATATTTCTTCATATCTTCTGTTGTAAGCAATTTCGCACCTCCTTCATCTATGCTGTCTTCTCTGTATTAATCTGGGTTACAAAAATCCCAAGATCAACACTTTCCATATCATTCAGTTCTTTCAGAAGTTCTGCATCTGATGTAATTCCATAGTTCTTTTTTAATATTTCTTTTAATTTTTCTTTAAGGTTCATCAAAACACTTCCTTTTAATTATCCGAATCCGAAATATTAAGATAATCGCTGATTCTTCTTCTGATTTCTATGCTGGTGTTCTTTCCATTTAAAGTCGATGAAAGGTAGCATCTGGAACAGCCAAGTTCTTCGGCCAGATCATTAACAGAGATATCATTCTGAATCATTGCTATCTTGGCTTTCTTGCACCAGGGAGATAATTTCTTCTGCATTAAACCTCCTCCCCTCATTTCAAAGATTTTTCAATCCAGTTTTTCAAATTTTGAGTTACCTCATTAACCTCATTCAAGGTGTTTATGATTTTCTCTAAATCTGGCTTTTCATCCTCTGTAATAACTCCATCTGCCGTAATATCCAGCAGGAGTTCTTTGGCTTCGTTGATCTTTCGGAATGAGCACAACGCCCTGAGTGCAATCCTATCAATATCCTGATTCTCGATCTTTGGCATTCCTTTTCCCAGAGGGCACATTTCCCGGCAATAATTACCTTTTAATTCAGGAGCTCTATAGATATCAGCCATCAGAAGCACTTCCTCCGGATAAGGGATAACGCTGCCAAGTTCTATTCGTGCAAGCCTTGTCCGGTCAACACCAAGTTCCTCAGCAGCTCCTTCGCGGCTACTTAACCGTTCGTTGAACTTTGCCGCCTCGTACCGTGCCTGACAAAACATATTACCAGCAGCTTTTGTAGCATATTTTGACATTTTTGTTTCCTCCAAATAGTTGTAAACTACTTATATAAAATATTTCTTATGACTATCGCTACACGAAACGTGTTGCTATTTGGCAAAAAAAATACTTATATCCGATTCTGGAAACGCATTTTTAAATTTAACAATAAAATTATAACTGGGCTTTCTTTGACCATACTCTATTTTTTCATAGAAAGAGGTTGATACCCCAATTATTTTAGCTATATCCATTGTTGAAAGTTCTTTTTCGGCACGGAATTTTGCTAAATTACTGTTTCTCATTTCGCTCTCCTTTCTACACGTTTTGTGTGATTTCATGTTTAAATATTACTACACATTTTGTGTAGTGTCAATACTTTTTCTACACATTTTGTGTTTTTTGTTTTTACCACACAAAATGTGTGGTAAAATGGATAGCATGGAGGTTCTTATGAAAGATATTGGAAAAAGTATCAAGTATTACCGTGGTCAATGTCACATGACCCAGAAAGAATTGGCAGAGAAATTGCGATTATCTCCAAGCACAGTCGGTATGTATGAACAAAATAGAAGGATGCCCGATGTTAACATATTAAGGGAATTAGCAAGTATTTTTAATATTTCTATAAATGACATATTAGGTGCTCCAGACAATACTAATCTTATGTATTGTAGCGAAATTACTAACCGTATTTTAAACCTTGATAAAAACTCTTCTAAAAACATAGAAGAATTAAAGCCTTTATTACAAACAGAAATATTGTATGGATATTGTACTAACTTAGATCTTTTCTTGTCTGATATCTATACTATTTCAGATTTTTATGGTGTTTCAGACGAATATATCATGGGCGGTTCAGAAATTGATAAGAAAACTTATAATGATTCTCTTGATGAAGTCGCTCAAAAATTTTTAGATGTATTTCTCGAATTAAATGAGGATAATCGAGACATTATCATCGGCGATATGAAAAAGTTATTAAAAGAGCAGAGGCGCGAAGAAGCTCTTTCTACTATAATGGTTCATAAACAAGCAAAATAATAAGCTTCGAGTGGTACCGAAGCAGGAAAGGAAAATAAACTATGAAAAAGAAAAGTATTATTATATTTCTGTCTTGCTGTTCCTTATTGTTTGCAAATAATAGTTCTTCCATATATATATTTGCCAAAGACGAATCTTCTTCTGCGTCAGAAGGTAGCTCCGTCATAAATATAACTGAAGACAATTTAACTCCTGACATATATGACGGCAAAGACTATTCTGCCAAAATACAACGTACCTTTTACGAAAACGGTTATTATAACATAGAAATAATGATTGATAATAAATCTTCAGATTCTATAATATTCACCTTGGATAATTCTGATGTGGATGGTTTTCAAATTTCTATGGGGATGTCTTGCAATACGATAAATTCTGGTAAAAAGGGAGTTGTTAAATTTGGCTTTCAAGAACAAGAATTTACAGATTACGGAATTGAGGATTTTGATTATTTAAATACTGTTTTTGGCGTATTTGCATCTGAAAATGCACCTGCATATCCTTTATGTATAAAAAAAGAGGTATTTATGAAAGATTCTAATGGAAATTCAGTTTCCGTTTCATCCTCTAAATTGCAGCAAAAAATTGATGAGTTAAACAAAAAAATTGAAAGTCTTGAAACCGAAAATCAAGAATTAAAAGAACAATTATCAGAATATAAAAATGTTACACCAGAAAATCAAACATCTACCGAAATATCAGAAACGGTTCCTGCAACTTCTGATAATGAAAATGATCAACGATTGATGAATGCTGTCGTAATGACTGCCGATGTATATAATGGTTCTAATACGCAAATAATTGGTCAACGCGCATTCATTACCATTCCAAAGGAGGTATTGAAACAAATTTCGGAAAAAGGCTATGTCAATTTTCTTAATGCCAAAGTAAAGGATAGCGGTTACAATTGGTTTTCTATCATCTGTGATGATGGTACGGGGATTTGTTTCGCCGGTTCTTTTACTGGACTAGGAACATACGGAAAAATTAATAATGAAGGAAGTGTTACTGAAACTATTGGTAACATTTCAGTAACTGAAAATGGATATGAATATGAATCAATCAACTAATTGAAGGTTTTATATGAATATACAAAAGCGAATCAAATCTCTCCGCACTGAATCAGGTCTACGCCAGTCTGAGTTGGGAAAAGCTGTAGGAGTTTCTGCCCAGGTAATCTCGAATATTGAGAGAGGCTATACCAAGCCATCCACCGAACTGGTTAATCGGTGCGCAAAATATTTCGGTGTGCCGGCAGATTATCTTCTTGGCCGGACCACTGAAAAATATTCTACAACAGAGCAAAAAGAAGCTCCTGCTCTTTCTGCAAAAATAAAAGACCGGATGGATCAGTTGCAGCTGAACCCGTCCGATCTGATCACTAAATCAGAAATTCCCGAAGATTCCTTTGAGGATATCATGACAGGAACAGTTATCCCAGGGATAGATGTTGCCGGCAGGCTCTCTAAAGCCCTTGATACTTCCATAGATTATTTAGTAGGAAATTCTGAATACAGCTGTGCCATTGCTTCAGAAGACGAACAGGATATCATCCTGCGGTACCGTCAGTTATCCAAGAAGGGAAAACGTATCTTTTTGGGAATGATGGAGAAGATGGAAGAAGAAAAAACAGAATAGTATATTTAACTGGGGAACCGTTGGGGTGTTATGTCAGCCGCCGGACACTTATGTGAAAGGAGGCTGGTGCTGATGGTTACATATGGAGATCTTTTTACCTTTGTAATTATGCTTTGTGCAGTTGTAACTCTTGTTATCAATTTAATGCATAAAAAATAGCGCCCCTGCTCTGGTAAAGTAAGGCGCTATTTTTTAGTTACTACTCTATCCGGCGGTCAGGTGTGCACTGACCAACGGTTCTCTTGTTAAGTACATTATATCTATTCATATACTTTTTGTCAAACAGATATTACATATATTCCAACAAAGGAGCATCCATATGGCACGAAAGAGAACTAATCTAATCGGCAACACTCCGTCTGTACGCGAAACAAAAGTCGCTATATATATTCGAGTTTCTACCATTCATCAGGTAGACAAAGACTCTATCCCCATGCAGAAAAAGGATTTAATTGCATACTGCCAGCTTATCCTCGGAACCGATAATTATGAAATTTTTGAAGATGCAGGGTATTCTGGAAAAAATACAGACAGACCAGCATTTCAGAATATGATGGGGAGAATCCGAAAGGGCGAATTCACTCATGTTCTGGTTTGGAAAATAGACAGGGTATCCAGAAATCTATTGGACTTTGCGGAAATGTATGAGGAGCTGCGTTCGCTACGTGTAACCTTTGTAAGTAAGAACGAACAATTTGATACCTCAACTGCAATCGGAGAAGCCATGTTGAAAATCATATTGGTTTTTGCCGAGCTGGAAAGAAACATGACATCTGAGCGTGTAACAGCTACTATGATATCAAGAGCTAACAGTGGCCAATGGAACGGTGGACGCATTCCTTTTGGATATAGTTATGATCCTAAAGAAAAAGTCTTTTCCATACGTGAAGACGAAGCCTCCATTTGCCGTGAATTAAAAGATCTTTATCTGCTTAATCGGTCACTTGCTTATGTCAGCAGAGCTTTGAACGAAAAAGGATATAAAACACGAGCTGGGGTAAACTGGTCCCCTCATTCAGTATGGATTATCGCCTCAAGCCCTTTTTATGCAGGAATCTACCGATATAATCGATATAAGGGAGTAGAAAGCAGAACAATCAACCCGGAAGAAGAATGGGTTATGATTCAAAATCACCATCCGGCAATATTTACACTGGAAGAGCATCAAGCAATGAGAAGTATTATGAAATCTAACCAACGAAATATGGACAATCTTCCAGGAAGGGTTCATCTTTCTACAAAAACACATATCTTCCAAGGAATTATGTATTGTGATAAATGCGGCAGTAAGATGGTGTCTACTCCTGGCAGACTTCATGTTGATGGATATCGTACTTCAAACTACGGTTGTCCTTTAAGACGCAACACTAAAAAATGTAATAATCCTACTGTAAATGATATCGTCATAGGTGAATTCGTTATCAATTACATTCTGAATATGCTCAACGCCAAGAAAACATTTTCTACAATAAATACGCCAGATGAATTGAACGCTGCTCTTTTATCCGGATCTGTTTTCTCCGAAGTATCTTCTGTTGAAGAAAATGGGCTTAATAGCTTTTTTAATCTCCTGTCAAGATATGGTTCTGACAGATCTTATATTTTTTCAGTCAAGAGCCCACGAAAGAAAAAGGCAGCTGTTGATCCGGAACTTTCAAAACTTAGAAAAGAAAAAGAAAAGCAGGAGCGAGCACTCCAGCGTTTACAGGACCTTTATTTATATTCTGAGACTTCCATGTCGGAAAAAGATTTTATCATTCGGAAAAGTGAAATCTCATCTCATTTAGATAATATCAACAGGCAATTGGGGCTTATGACGCAAGATCAAGCCTCCTTCCTTTCAGATGAAGAATTTATTAAGCAAGCCAGTCATTTACTGATTCAAAAAGAATTAAAAAATAAAAAATATATCTATTTCAAAAAACTGGTCAGCACTGTGGATCCAGATATTTTAAAAGCATATATGGAAACTATTCTCGACTCCATCTACACAGCCGACGGAAAGATTACTGCTATTACATTCAAAAATGGGCTAACTCATAGATTCATATATAAAGACAAGTAATTGGTTCTAAATGCCAAAAGCCGGGAAATCGCTCCCGGCTTTCTATGTTTTATGGTATCTAACAAATGTTAGAAAACGGTGTCATATCAGAATCATGGCATCTCCAAAAGAGAAAAATCTGTACTTTTCCTGCACTGCAGTCTCATAGGCATGCATGATATTCTCCTTGCCTGCCAGCGCAGACACCAACATCACAAGTGTGGATTCCGGCAAGTGGAAGTTTGTGATCAGGGCATCGATCATTTTGAAATGATAGCCCGGATAGATAAAGATTTCTGTCCATCCGCTTCCGGATTTCAGAATTCCATCTTCTCCTGTTGCAGATTCCAGTGTTCTGCAGCTTGTGGTTCCTACTGCTATTACACGTTTACCTGCCTTCTTTGTGTCATTGATCAGCTTTGCCTGATCCTCCTCTACTATGTAGAATTCGGAATGCATATGGTGGCTTTCCACGTCATCTACTTTGACAGGGCGGAAAGTTCCGAGACCTACATGAAGAGTCACATGAGCGATATTGACGCCTTTTTCCTTTACTTTTTCAAGAAGCTCTTTAGTAAAGTGCAATCCTGCTGTCGGTGCTGCTGCGGAGCCTTCGTTCTTTGCATAAACTGTCTGATAACGGTTCTTATCTTTCAGTTTATGTGTAATATAAGGCGGCAGAGGCATTTCGCCAAGCTGATCCAGGATTTCCTCAAAGATTCCTTCATAATGGAACTGGATCAGACGGTTTCCCTCGTCCACCACATCAATAATCTCACCTTTTAAAATACCATTTCCAAATGTGATCTTAGCACCCGGGCGTGCCTTCTTTCCGGGTTTTACCAGACACTCCCAGATATCATTCTCTCTTCGCTTCAGAAGCAGGATTTCGATTAGTGCTCCTGTCTCTTCTTTATGTCCGTATAACCGGGCAGGGATTACCTTTGTATCGTTGATGACCAGGCAGTCTCCCTCTTCCATATAATCCAGAACATCTGTGAAATGGCGATGCTCAATGCTGCCATCTTTTAAAGACAGATGCATCAGTCTGGATGAACTTCTGTCCTCCAGAGGATCCTGAGCGATCAGTTCCTGAGGAAGGTCATAATAAAAATCTGATGTTTTCATTTTATCTGCTCCTCTTCTTCCTTCCACTGTTTCCTTAACTGGCGCACATAGTTCCATTCTTTGTTTGTCAGATCAGCTTTCTTAAGAAGATCCGGGCGTCTTTTTGCCGTGCGGTAAATTGACTGCTCTCTGCGCCACTTTTCTATGTTTGCGTGATGACCGGACATAAGAACCTCCGGTACTTTTTTGCCATGCCACTCTTCCGGACGGCTGTACTGCGGATACTCCAGAAGGTTTCCTGCAAAGGATTCTGTCTCACCGGACTCCTGATTGTTCAGTACACCCGGAACCATTCTTGAAATGGAATCCATCATGACCATTGCAGGAAGTTCGCCGCCTGTAAGCACGTAATCTCCGATAGATACGTAATCTGTGACGATTTCCTCCAGAACACGCTCATCAATTCCCTCATAGTGTCCACAAAGGAATACCAGATCCTCTTCCTGCGCCATTTCTCTGGCCATAGCCTGGTTAAATACCTGCCCCTGAGGAGTCAGATATACAACTCTTGGCTTTTTTGCCGTACGGTTTGCAATCGCCTCATAAGCAAGGTAAACCGGTTCTGCCTGCATCAGCATTCCGGCACCGCCGCCATAGGTATAATCATCCACTTTCTGGTGCTTATTGAATGCATAATCACGAATGTTCACTGCCTCCAGTGTGAGGAGACCTTTTGTGATCGCACGTCCGGTAATGCTGGTATTCATGCCATTTTCAATCATCTCCGGAAACAGGGTTAAAACATGAAAATTCATTTATATTAATCCTTTCATCAGATGAATGGTCATTACATTCTTCTCCACATCCACATCAAGGATACATTCCCTGATAGCAGGGAGCAGAATTTCTTCGCCTTTGTCATCCTCTACTACATAGACATCATTAGCGCCTGTTTCCATTACATCTTTCAGAGTTCCAAATTTGCTTCCGTCTTCGAGAACTACATCCATACCGATCAGGTCTGCAATGTAATATTCATCTTCTTCCAGCTCCTGCGCTTCTTCTCTCGGGATCCAGAGTTCTCTTTTTTTATACATCTCTATATCATTAATATTATCAATTCCCCTGAATTTCAGGATTACAAGGTTCTTGAAATACTTAACATTCTCTATTTCAAGCTTTCTTTTCTCTCTGCCTGTGTCAAGCAGAACATATTCCAGATCCAGAAATCTGTCTGCATCTGTGGTAGGATATACTTTTACTTCCCCGCGTATTCCGTGTGTCGTAGTGATCACACCAACTTTTAATAAATCTTCCATCTGCTGACTCCTATAATTTTCATATCATACGTCATTTGCATTCTGCTTTTATGCCTGCTCACAGCGAATGCTGATCCATATTCCAAATCCGCTTAAACCCAAATCAGGAGCCATGGGATGTTCCACAGCTCCTGACCCTTATTTTCATTGCAGAATATCTACAATCACTTTTTTGCTGCTTTTTGAAGAAGCTGCTTTTACCACAGTTCGGATCGCTTTCGCAATTCTTCCCTGCCGTCCGATAACCTTGCCCATGTCAGCAGGTCCGACTTTCAGTTCAACGATAATCGCGTCTTCCTTTTCTGTCTCAGTAACAACTACTTCATCCGGATTTTCAACAAGAGATTTTGCAATTACTTCCACTAATTCTTTCATTACATACCTCCCTGACCCGTCCCCTGTGGACGCTGCAGAAATACCTTACATGGTAAATCTGAATTATTTTTCGATTCCGGCATCTTTGAGGATTTTTGCTACAACGTCTGTAGGCTGAGCTCCTGCTGCAAGCCATTTTTTAGCTGCTTCTTCATCAACTGTTACAGCGCTTGGCTCAAGGTTTGGATCGTATGTTCCGATTTCTTCGATACATCTTCCATCACGTTTGCAACGGGAATCTGCAACTACGATTCTATAAAAAGGTGCTTTCTTCTGTCCCATTCTTCTTAATCTGATTTTAACTGCCATTGTTTCTTTTCCTCCATTAAATAAAATATATTGTTTTCTTATGTTATATTACTGTTCAGCTATGAAACAGTAACTTTTATGTCAAAGCGTTATCCGCTTCGCTAACTTCTCAATTACAGTCCGAACGGAAGTTTAAATCCACCGCCGCGCTTACCGGCTTTTCCGCCCATAAGACCAGGCATCTGTTTCATCATCTTCTTGCTCTGCTCAAACTGTTTCACCAGACGGTTTACTTCAGAGACATCTACTCCTGCACCTCTGGCAATACGGTTCTTTCTGGAAATGTTCAGTATTGACGGATTACTTCTCTCCTGAGGTGTCATGGAAAGGATAATTGACTTGGTTCTGTCCATGGCTTTCTCATCGATCATTCCCTCAATATCCTTCATCTTACCGCCCATACCCGGAAGCATATTCAGGATACTGCCGATACCGCCCATCTTGTTCATCTGTTCCATACTGGTAAGGTAATCGTTGAAGTCAAAGTCCATTTTCTTTAACTTCTTCTGCATGTCCTGCGCCTGTTCTTTATCGATGGAAGCTTCTGCTTTCTCGATCAGGCTCATGACATCACCCATACCAAGGATTCTGGAAGCCATACGTTCCGGATAGAACTGTTCCAGATCAGAAAGTTTCTCGCCCATACCTACATACAGAATAGGCTTACCGGTTACTGCCTTGATAGAAAGGGCTGCACCGCCTCGGGTATCACCATCCATCTTGGTAAGAATGACACCGTCGATTCCTACTTTATCAGCAAATGTGCTTGCCACATTTACCGCATCCTGTCCGGTCATCGCATCTACAATGAGGATGGTTGCATCTACCTGAATGTTCGCCTTGATATCTGCAAGTTCCTGCATCATATCTTCATCAACATGAAGACGACCGGCTGTATCGATAAGTACGACATTCTGCTGATTTGCCTTCGCATGCTCTATGGCTGCTTTTGCAATATCCACAGGCTTCTGCTTATCTCCCATGGAAAATACTTCCACGCCCTGTTTCTCGCCGTTGACCTGCAGCTGTGTGATAGCCGCCGGGCGGTAAACATCGCAGGCTACTAAAAGAGGTTTCTTACCTTTGGATTTCAGCTTACCTGCAAGCTTCGCAACTGTGGTGGTCTTACCTGCACCCTGCAGACCTGCCATCATGAACACTGTGATCTCATTTCCCGGGCGAAGAGGCAGATCTGTTGTCTCACTTCCCATTAATTTCACAAGTTCATCATTAACAATCTTGATCACCATCTGACCCGGATTCAGACCGCTCATAACGTCCTGTCCGATTGCCTGCTCCTGTACAGATTTAGTAAACTGCTTCACAACCTTAAAGTTTACGTCTGCCTCTAACAGAGCCATCTTTACTTCCTTAAGGGCAAGCTTAACGTCCTCCTCTGTCAGGCGGCCCTTGCTTCGCAACTTCTTAAATACATTCTGCAGTTTATCTGTCAAGCTTTCAAATGCCATATGTTATAACTCCTCTAAAATCTCATTGGAAATATTTACAATTTCATCGGAATGATATTCCCGGGCAAGTACACGGATCTGCTTTACCTGTGCCCGTATATTCAGGAATTTCTCTACAAGATGAAGCTTCTGTTCATACTCTTCAAGGGTCTTGTTGCATCTCTTGATCATATCATGCACACCCTGTCTGCTGATGCCCAGATCCTCTGCGACTTCACTCAGCGAGTAATCCTCCAGCACCACGCTCTCATAAACCTGCTGCTGTCTCTCTGTCAGAAGTTCTCCATAAAAATCATATAAATAACCTTGCTCTACAAACTTCTCCATCTGTAATCACCTTGACTATATTAACCTATTTCCAATGTGCTGTCAAGCATTTTCTCTTGACGAACTAAATTTTATCTTGTTTTGTCTTGTGTTATCCTGCGTAAAATCAACACTTCTCTGATTTGCCATCTTTTTGTCTTACCAGGTTCATTCCAGACACGTCCAACAGAATTTGCAAATACAATGTCTGATACCTGCCTCCTGATGTTTCCGGAATCATCTACAAAAGGAATTGACATCGTAGGACCTGCATTCTATCATATTTTTATATACAGTGATATCAGAAAAAAAGCCACCAGAAAATTATATCTTCTGGCAGCTTCATTGTAATTCAGCATTTGCTAGAGTGTGTCTGAAAAATGCTTTCCGCAAGATGTATGTCACAATTTGTGGGAAATTTTGCCCGGATGAGGGCGCCGTAGCGGGCTACGGTAACTGAATTCGGACAAAATATACCGCAAAGTGGGGCGTGCAGATTGCGGGAATGATTTTTCAGACACGCTCTAATGTGCGACACTCATGCTCTCATCAATCCATTTCTGTACAATATCAACACCAATCTTAACGGCTTTAGCAATCTTATCGGCAGGTAAACTTTTTCTTTAAAAAGCAAAAATTTCTTTTCAGTCTTTTTGCTGTTTTTCTCTCGGTCTTCCATTCTTTTCCTGCTTTTTCCAGGCAATCTGCTTCATAATATGCATCTGCAATCGGAACTACCATAGCCAGATGGCAAAGCTGCCACATATGCATATCTTTTACCTTGCTGATATGGTATATGGGAATGTTTTAATATCTTTGAAAACTGTTTCGCTCTTTCAGATGTATTTCCCGATATCTCTGCAAATGTTGTTGGCCGTATTAGCTTCGGTGTGAGTGCAGCATCCAATATTCCATCGTTTATGCTTCCACCTGCTCCTGGAAAAGCTGGAAAAACGTAAGCGTTGAATTTATCGTGAAAAAGTTCATCAAATAACACTTCCGCTTTCAATAATTCAAAACTGTTTCTGCCATACATTATTCGTTTTATAACTTTGATTTTATTTACACTACCTTCTGCAAGCCGTTATTATACGAATATATGATTCCGTTTTTTACAGCAGTTAAGTCCTTTTTTACACCGTTTATAAATGTTTGAAATTCAGGAATATCATATTTTTGTGCTGTATTGATCCATTCGTCTAATTTTGCAGCATTTTTTGAGAATATAACGTTACAAAAATCCTTGGTTAATGTATACAGCTCACTTAATACTTCCATATGTCGAGCGATGTCTACCGAGCGGACGCTTCCAAATTTTTTATAGAGAACCAAAATTGCTTCTAAATAATCTTCTCCAGATGCATAAAGGTTCATAAGTCCTCCTTTACTGAGCCAGCTTCCAGCCGATGGCCTCCTGTCTGGCCGATACAAAATCGGCATACAGGCCCTTCTGCCGGATCAGCTCTGCATGAGTGCCGCGCTGGACGATATGAGCGTTGTCCAGTACAAGGATCTGATCGGCGTTGCGGACGGTTTTCAGACGGTGGGCAATCATGATGATAGTCTTGTCATGGGTCAGTGCCTCAATAGCCCGCTGCAATTCATCCTCATTCTCCGGGTCAACACTGCTTGTCGCCTCGTCCAAAATGATGATGGGTGCGTCCTTCAGCATGGCGCGGGCGATGGAAATCCGCTGTTTCTCGCCGCCAGACAGAGTGCCGCCGCCCTCGCCAATCACAGTGTCATAGCCATCCGGCAGGGCAGAAATAAAGTCATGACAGCAAGCCTTTTTCGCCGCTTCAACCACCTGCTCATGGGTAGTGTCCGGGCAGCCAAACTTGATATTGTTCTCAATCGTATCTGCAAAGAGGTACACGCTCTGGAACACCATCGAGATATTCTTCATCAGGCTGTCCAGCTTGA
>CAUEAK010000003.1:0-104738 GCA_958454115.1 Blautia wexlerae | reverse complement strand
GGTCCTGTGCGCTTATGCGGTATTAGCAGTCATTTCTGACTGTTATCCCCCTGTATAAGGCAGGTTACCCACGCGTTACTCACCCGTCCGCCACTAGAAACAATCTAAATCTGCCGAAGCTTCAATAAAAGGTTTCCCGTTCGACTTGCATGTGTTAAGCACGCCGCCAGCGTTCATCCTGAGCCAGGATCAAACTCTCTGATAAAATGTTTGATTCATTTACTCAAGACAACCGTTTGGCTATCTCTCGTTTTTACTGCTTTTGGTTTGTTTAAACCGTTCTTTAAATGTAAAGAAATTTTCGAGAATCGTATGTGTTTCACTGTTTAGTTATCAAGGTTTGTTGTGTCTGTCTCTCGGACAGCTTGTTCATTTTATCTCATTCTCAACTGCTTGTCAAGAACTTTTTTAATTTTTTTGAAGTATTTAGTCTTCAAAAAAATCAAAACGGAGAAGGAGGGATTTGAACCCTCGCGCCGCGTTAACGACCTACTCCCTTTCCAGGGGAGCCCCTTCGGCCAGCTTGGGTACTTCTCCAAATTGCCCTACTTACTAAGTAGTTCCGATATTTATCTCTGCCGTTCTTAGCGACAGGTGATATTATATCTCGTATCTTTTATGTTGTCAAGTACTTTTTTAACTTTTTTAAAAAGTTTTTATTCTGTATTTGACAAACGGAGAGAGTGGGATTCGAACCCACGCGCCCTTGCGGACAAACGGTTTTCAAGACCGCCTCGTTATGACCACTTCGATATCTCTCCATATAATGTTTTTCAACATTTTTTGTGCTGTTTTGTCAGCGCATGTTGTATTCTATCATCAAATATCTCCCCTGTCAATAACAAATTTGATATTTTTTTCAAAAAATTGGACATATAGCTTCAATTTCTGCTATATGTCCATATTTACCGGGATTTTCACCCTGTTCTACTCTCTATTCTACTCTCTGTTTTCCTTCAAAAATGCCTCCGCAACCACCAGATCTTCCGGTGTTGTGATCTTGATATTGCGATAAGAACCTTCTGAAAAGCGGATCTTCACCCCGGTCTCATGTTCTGCAACCATGGCATCATCTGTAATTCCGGTCATTTCCTTCTGCCGAATGCTGGTATATGCGCCATAGATCAGCGGGTACTGAAAGATCTGCGGAGTCTGGACGATCCATACACTGCTGCGATCCGGAGTTTCACTGACATTCCCATCCTCATCTGCGATCTTAACTGTATCCTTGGAAGGCATGCCTGTAACACTGGCCCCTGTCTGTGCTGCTGCCATAAGTCCTCTTTCAATGATCCCATGATCAATAAATGGTCTGGCACCGTCATGGATCAGCACATACTCTGTGTCTTTACACGCACGAAGTCCTTCATAAACAGAATCGTACCGTTCTTTTCCGCCGGATACTACAGCAGAAACCTTTGTAAAACCATATTTTTCCACGATTTCTTCTTTGCACCAGAAAACATATTCCTCCCCTGTTACCAGGATCACATCCCTGATCAGCGGACTTTCCTGAAAACAGCGCAGAGAATAACAGAGCACCGGCATCCCGTCAAGCTCCATAAACTGCTTTTGTATTTTGCTGTGCATTCTCTTTCCCTGGCCTGCTGCTAGGACAATAGCTGTATTTCTGCACTCTCCCATGATCAATTACCCCGGATTCTTTTATCTTTCGCCAAGCTTCAGGTTCGGAACCGCATTCAGATCCCAGCTGTGGCGTGTTCCCCTGATATATTCATAGTAAGCTGCCACACCGATCATCGCTGCATTATCCGTACAGAAGATCGGTGACGGACGGTAAAATTTGTATCCACGTTCTGTACATGCTTTTTCCATAGCAGTGCGAAGTGCTCCGTTGGAAGCAACACCTCCTGCAATGGCAACCTTTTTCATGCCAAAATCAGCTGCTGCCTGCATGGTATGCTCTACCAGTACGTCAACAACTGCCTTCTGGAAGGATGCCGCGATATCTGCACGGTTTACTTCCTCACCTTTCATTTTTGCCCCGTTTAAATAATTAAGAACTGCGGACTTCACGCCGCTGAAGCTGAAATCATATGGATTTTCGCCGATTTTTGCACGTGGAAACTCGATAGCGTCCGGATTTCCTTCCTTTGCCAGCTTATCGATCTTCGGTCCTCCCGGATATCCCAGCCCAATGGCACGTGCAACCTTATCAAATGCCTCACCTGCCGCATCGTCTCTGGTTCGGCCCAGGATTTCAAACTGGCCGTAGTCCTTCACAATAACAAGATGGGTGTGTCCACCGGATACAATGGCACAGAGAAACGGAGGTTCCAGATCCGGATGCTCAATATAATTGGCAGAAACATGGCCTTCTATATGATGCACGCCTACCAGTGGCAGGTTTCTTGCATAGGCAATGGCCTTGGCTTCTGCCACACCTACAAGAAGTGCACCGACAAGCCCCGGTCCATAGGTTACACCGATAGCATCAATATCATCCAGAGTGACATTTGCCTCGTCCAGCGCTTCCTGGATGACCTGGTTGATCCTTTCTATATGATTTCTGGAGGCGATCTCCGGTACAACACCTCCGTACAGTTTATGGATCTCGATCTGTGAGGAAATCACGTTTGATAAGACAGTCCTTCCATTTTTTACAACGGAAGCTGCCGTTTCATCACAGGAGCTCTCAATACCAAGAATTAATGTATCTTTCATTTTTTCAGTCCTCTTCAAAATTCAGTTCCACACTCTTCCCGTCTTTTCCCGGCCATGCCTTCGGAAAGATCTCACGTACTGTATCCATGTAATCATCCGGACGTACCAGAGAAGGGCTGTAATGGGTCAGCCACATTTCCCCCACTTCCGCATCACGGGCAAGAGTGGCCGCTTCACGAAACGTCATGTGTTTGTAGCCTTTTGCCTTTTCGATCTTGTCATCTTCACCGTACATTCCCTCACAGATAAAAAGATCGGAACCTTTTGCATTACGTAAAATAGACTCTGTCGGTCTGGTATCTGTGGTATAGGTAAGCTTGATCCCTTTTCTTGGCGGACCAAGCACCATATCCGGTGTGTAGATCCTTCCTTCATCCTCCACAGTCTGTCCCTTCTGCAGCGGATTCCAGAATTTCAGCGGGATCTCATGCTCTCTGGCACTATCAGGAGAAAATTTTCCCTGGCGCAGGATCTCAAGGGTATAGCCATAGCAGGTAACATTATGGTTCACCCGAAATGCAGTGATCCGGTACCCATTCAGTTCCAGAACTTCCTCCGGTTTCGTGATCTCGATAAATTTAATTTCAAAGGGCAGCTCCGGTGCGATCACACGAAGTGCGCTTACCACACGTTCCAGTCCTCTTGGGCCTACCAGAGTCAGCGGTTCTGTGCGGTCTGCATTTCCCATAGTCAAAAGGAGTCCCGGAAGTCCGCTGATATGATCCCCATGATAATGGGTAAAACAGATCACATCAATAGGCTTGAAGCTCCAGCCCTTTTCTTTAATGGCCACCTGAGTGCCTTCCCCGCAATCGATCATCAGACTGCTGCCGTTATAACGGGTCATCAGTGCGGTAAGCCATCTGCGTGGCAGCGGCATCATTCCTCCGCAGCCAAGTAAACAAACATCTAACATATTTTTCCTCTTTTCCTGTTCTGTGGCAAAGTTTAGCATACTTATCCCGTACAGACAAGTACCTCTCCCGGGTAAGCCTATTCAGAAACTGTGGTGCGTGTCATAAGAACAGCATCCTCTGTGGGATCTGTATAGTATCCCTTTCGCAGGCCATCTCGCACAAATCCCTGACGTTCATAAAGCCGGATCGCAGTCTCATTTCCTGCCCGGACCTCCAGATGAATCATGGTGATCCCACGCTCTTCTGCCAGACGGATCATACTTTCCATAAGGAAATTTCCGATTCCCTCTCTCTGACGGTCTCTGCGGACAGCCACATTGGTCACATCCCCCTCATCCAGCACCGTAAGAAGACCACAATATCCCAGGATCCGGCCCTTTTCTTCCACAACAAGAAACATCCCGTTCTCTTTCATAAGAAATGTCAGAAATCCCTCTTTTGTCCAGGGGACTGAAAAAAGTTCCTCTTCGATCTCCATAACCTGATCCAGATCATCCACAAGCATTTCTCTTAAGATCATGCGTTTTCCCCTTCTGATCCTTTTTTCAGTTTCTGGGCACGCTCCCGCTCAGCCTGTGAAACACGGAGATAATCCGGTTTGTGCTCAGCCGCTGTCTCGGTTCTGCCTTCTTTATAATAAAGGACACCAAGTGCACCTACAGCACCTGCTCTCTGTCTGGAAAGATGGGCCGGTGCAAAAGAAAACGGTACAGTAAGCTTATCTGCGATGATATCTTTAAATACCGGGACTCCGTCTCCGAGGAATGTTACGGCTTCTCCCATCTCATTCAGCATGGAAAGAAACTCCTCAATTCCCACTGCCATCTGATCCTTTACCGTCATGAGCCTGTGATCCTCGTAACGATAGATTCCCGTATAAACCTGCTTTCTTCTGGCATCCATGATCGGACAGATCAGTCCGTTTACATCATAGAGATTATAGGCCAGTGCCTCCACAGTCGGAATCCCGACCAGGGGTTTGTCAAGGGCAAGTCCAAGTCCCTTGGCTGTGGCAGAGCCAATACGGAGTCCGGTAAAAGAGCCCGGTCCCTTGGCTACCGCAATAGCGTCAATCGTCTTCAGATCCAGCTCTGTCATCTTCACGATCTCATCCAGCATGGGAAGAAGAGTCTGGGAATGTGTTTTCTTATAATTAACTGTATATTCCGCTACCAGTATATCGTCCTCCACAACGGCTACGGATGCCACGATTCCGGAACTGTCCAGTGCCAAAACTCTCATTCTGTCTTTTCTCCTCTCTCCTCAATGGTGATCTTTCTGTATTCAAAACCCTTCTCAAGATCTTTTTCAATGGTAACTTCAATCCTTTTTTCCGGCAGGATCTCCTCAATGAGTTCCGCCCATTCGATCAGACAGATTCCCTGCCCGAAAAAATAATCATCGTATCCGATCTCTTCCATTTCTTCCAGATCCCCGATACGATATACATCAAAATGATAAAATGGCAGACGTCCGTCTTCATATTCCTGGATAATGGTAAACGTAGGGCTGTTTACAGGTTCTGTAATTCCAAGACCTGCTGCCACTCCCTGTGTGAACACGGTTTTTCCAACTCCCAGATCGCCTGTCAGTGTGTAGATCTGTCCCGGCTTCGCATTCATTCCGATCGTCCTTCCGACCTCGAATGTTTCCTCAGGATCATGCGTTTCTATGACCATATTTTCCACCTTTTTCTTGCACAATTATTCTTTGCATATTATAATAGAGCGAACAGCGAAATACAATACTTTTTGAAAAGGAGTGCGAAAACTATGGCAAATCCTATCGTTACCATCACAATGGATAATGGCGATGTAATGAAAGCGGAATTATATCCGGAAGTTGCCCCGAACACAGTAAATAACTTCATCAGCCTTGTAAAAAAAGGCTTTTATGACGGCCTGATCTTCCACCGTGTCATCAACGGCTTTATGATCCAGGGCGGATGCCCGGACGGAACCGGTATGGGTGGCCCGGGATACAGCATCAAGGGTGAGTTCTCCCAGAACCGTTTCAAAAACGACCTGAAGCATACACCAGGTGTTCTCTCCATGGCAAGAGCCATGAATCCGAACTCTGCCGGAAGCCAGTTCTTTATCATGCACAAGGCTGCTCCGCATCTTGACGGAAGCTATGCTGCATTTGGTCAGATCATTGAGGGCATGGATGTTGTAAATGCTATCGCAGAGACAGACACGGACTACAGTGACCGTCCTCTTGACGAGCAGAAGATCAGCTCCATGACTGTTGATACCTTTGGTGTGGATTATCCGGAACCGGAGAAATGCTAACAGGAATAATTTTCTGAAATAAAAAAGCCCCGCGAAGAGCAGACTGTAACACAGATCATCTGCCCTCTTCCCGGGGTATTTTTATACTGACATTCTCTTTTCTTTTACTTTTCGAAGGTCTTCACTTCTCCGTTTACTTTCGCAAAATACAGTTCTGCATCCTTCTCAAGTCCGGCTCTTCCGTTTGTTCCTTCTGTGATCGCCTTCTTCACCTCTTCGACCTGATCATCCGGCACAAGAAGCTTCAGGACAACCTTGTCGGTATATTCGGAATCCAGGATCGGCAAACTTCTTTCTCCTGCGATATACTGGATCTTTCCGATCCCTGTATAATCCGTCGTCACCTGAAGAAAGATTCCATGATGCTTCTCAATGACGGTACTTGCCGCCAGTCCAGCCTGGACTGCACCGGAATATGCCCGCACAAGCCCTCCTGTCCCAAGAAGGACACCTCCAAAATATCTGGTCACCACAATGGCCGCATTATAGATCCCGGCTCCCAGAAGCACATCCAGCATAGGCCTTCCGGCTGTTCCGGATGGTTCTCCGTCATCACTGCAGCGGGTGGCTTCCCGGTTCATCCCTACGGAATATACATAGCAGTTATGACGTGCATCCCAGTATTTTTTTTTCATTTCTTCGATAAAGGCAAGGGCCTCTTCTTCTGTTTCCACAGGACGGACGGTTGCGATGAAACGGGATTTTTTTTCCACAAGTTCGCCTTCGCCGCCTTCGTATATGGTTTTATAATGTTCCAGCATGGTTTACGCCTCCGTTATCTATATCCAACCCTCTGTTTCAGGCAGAGTTTTCTTTATTGTATAATAATTATCTTCATTGCACAATGTATAAGATATCATGAATTGTGAAATTTTTTTTAAGGCTTTATTTGGCATCTCATATTTGTTATAATGAAACGGATTATAAAGGAGGAATATTATGAACTACGGAAAAAGATCCACTTCCAAGAAGCGGAATGCTCTGATCTCCCGTACTTCCATGCTGGAAAAAAGAGCACATGTTTCGTTTATCCGGGTTTTATTTACAGCTCTGATCGCAGTCTGCGTCATGGTTGTCTGCCTTGGTATCGGCTCCTTCCGGGGCGTGATCGCCGGAGCACCTGACGTCAACGATGTGGATATTTCACCTCTCGGATATGCAACCTTCCTGTATGATGACCAGGGAACACAGATCCGACAGCTTTCAGCCCCTACATCCAACCGTCTTCCGGTCTCCCTGGACCAGATCCCGGTCAGTCTGCAGCATGCAGTGGTAGCCATTGAGGATGAGCGTTTTTATGAACATAACGGTATTGATGTCCGCGGTATCGCACGTGCCGGAATGAAGGCGATCACCACCGGTAACTTTTCCGAGGGTGCCAGTACCATCACACAGCAGCTTCTGAAGAATAATGTTTTCACTGACTGGACCAACGAATCCACACAGCTGGAACGTTTCACACGTAAGTTCCAGGAGCAGTACCTTGCTGTACAGATTGAAAAAAAATATGACAAAAATGTAATTCTTGAGAATTACCTGAATACCATTAACCTGGGTGCAGGTTCCTACGGTGTACAGGCCGCTTCCAAAAAATACTTTAACAAAGACGTATGGGATCTGAATCTTTCTGAATGTGCCACCCTTGCCGGCATCACACAGAACCCTACCAAATTCAATCCGATCACCAATCCAAAAGCAAACTCCAAGAGACGTAAGGAAGTCCTGGATCACATGCTGGATCAGAATTACATCTCACAGGATGAATATAATGCAGCACTGAATGATGACGTTTATTCCCGTATCCAGGCCGCACAGCTTGAGAACACCGAAGAAGAAAGTACTGTTTACACGTATTTCGAAGATGAGGTTACCAATCAGGTCATCAGCGACCTGATGAACATTAAAGGATATACCAAGACACAGGCTACCAATCTTCTTTACAGCGGTGGTCTGAAGATCATGACAACCCTGGATTCCAACATGCAGCAGATCCTTGATGAGGAATATGCAAACCCTGATAACTATCCGGCCAATGTTCAGTATGAACTGGATTATGCACTGACTGTACAAAGCCCGGATGGAAAACAGACAAACTACAGCAAAGAAATGCTGCAGCTGTATTTCCGTGATCAGGATCCGGAATTTGATCTTCTCTTTGATTCTCCTGAAGAAGGTCAGCAGTATGTGGATCAATACAAGGCTAACATCCTGGCAGACGGAAGCACCGTAGTATCTGAGCGTGTAAACTTTGCGCCACAGCCACAGTCTTCCATGACTGTCATTGACCAGCATACCGGTTACGTAAAAGCCCTGATCGGAGGCCGTGGTGAAAAAACAGCCAGCCTGACTCTGAACCGTGCCACTGATACGACCAGACAGCCTGGTTCTACCTTTAAGATCGTTTCCACCTATGCACCGGCGCTGAACGAAAAAGGCGATACCCTTGCTACAACCTTTATGGATGAGCCTTACGAATACCCGGACGGATCTCCTGTCAACAACGCCTCAAGAAGCTACGGCGGCGAGACCACCATCCGCAAAGCGATCCAGAATTCTATCAACGTTGTAGCTGTTAAATGCCTGGAGCAGGTTACCCCGGCTCTCGGCCTTAAATATCTGGATGATTTCGGTTTCACCACACTAGCTCACGGAACTGAGGCAGATAAAGATGCCAACGGAAATATCTGGAGTGACGCCAACCTGGCTACTGCTCTTGGCGGTATCACCAAAGGTGTCAAGAACGTGGAACTTTGTGCTGCATATGCAGCCATTGCTAATGGCGGGAACTATATCAAACCGATCTATTATACACAGATCCTTGATCATGACGGAAATGTTCTGATCGAGAACTCCTCCGTTTCCAGATCTGTGATCAAAGACAGTACCGCTTATCTTCTTACAAGCGCCATGGAAGACGTTGTAAAAAAAGGTACCGGTACCGCCTGCCAGCTGGACAATATGACTGTAGCCGGAAAAACAGGTACTACAGAGGACTACAATGACCTGTGGTTCGTAGGCTACACACCGTACTACACCTGTGCAGTATGGTCCGGCTATGACAACAACGAAAAAATTCCGGAAGATGCCCGTAACTTCCACAAAAATCTCTGGAAAAAGGTTATGACCCGTATCCACGAGGGCCTGGAGGACAGAGATTTCGATATGCCTTCCAGTGTGGAAAAAGCCAGTGTCTGCGCAGAAACCGGTCTTCTTCCCAGATCCGGATGCCCGACTATCACAGAGTATTTTGATATCTCCAGTCTTCCCACCGAATACTGTGATCAGCATTTCTACGGCAGCAGCGATTACGATGAAGAGGACTATTATTATAACGAAGATACGGACGCCGATACCGATGCAGCAGCTGAAGCGATTCCAAGCGCAGCTCCGGACAGTACTGACAGCACCGACACTGACAATACTGACAATTCCGATGACGGTTCCGATAATACCGGTGATGATACTGACAATTCCGGAACAGACGACAACACCGGTGGTGATGACGGCAGCTATGATAACAGCAATGATACCGGTGGCGATGACACCGGCGAAGATCCGGTAGAATATTATGAATGATCTCCATTATAGGTATCTTTCATAAACAACATATAAAAAAAGTGGTTTCCTGAAATATGGAAACCACTTTTTTTACTTTTAATAACTTCTTACTGTCTCGCAGTTTATCAGTTCAGGCAAGTCCCACCCACCGCTTATTACTTTTCGCAATTGAAGCAGGGTACTTCCCTGGTTCGGTTAAAGTACCATCTTGGCTGCACCGTAGATTCCTGCATCATTGCCAAGTGTCGCGATCACGATAGGAGTATCCTTGCAGGATTCAAAAGCATACTCTCTGTAATATTTCCGGATACAGTCAATAAGCGGCTGTCCGGCCTTGGAAACTCCTCCGCCGATAACAATGGTCTCCGGATCTGTCACACAGCAAATAATGGCAAGAGCACCACCCAGCTGCTCTCCGACCTTTTCCATGGTTGCTACAGCTACCGGATCATTCTCCTTAAATGCGTCCAGAACTGCTTTTGCTGAAATCTCTCCGGCATCTCTGAGAACACTGTTCTCACCGGAAGCTGCAAGCTCTTTTTTTGCCATGCGGACAATTCCGGTCGCAGAAGCATACTGTTCCAGACAGCCCCTGTTTCCGCAGTTGCAGGATTCTGTTTCATGATGATCCACATTGGCATGTCCGATCTCACCGCCAGCTCCGTGATGTCCGGTCACGATCTTTCCATCAACAATGATACCACCGCCTACACCTGTTCCAAGTGTGACCATGATCACATCGGAGGAGCCTGCTGCAGCACCCTTCCATGCCTCTCCCAATGCCGCTACATTGGCGTCATTTCCAGCTTCCGCATGAAGACCTGTAAGTTCTTCCATCTCTCCCACAACGTTCTTATATCCCCAGAAGAGATTTACTGCACGTGATACTTCGCCTTTGGAGTTTACCGGTCCCGGAACACCGATCCCGACGCCTTCCACCTCCTCTTTGGAGATACCCTTTTCTTCCATCTTGGCATTTACTGCTGCTGCCACATCAGGAAGGATCTGATCTCCATTGTTTTCTTTACGGGTTGGAATCTCCCATTTCTCAACAAGAGTACCATCCGTACGGAAAAGTCCGCATTTTACAGTTGTTCCACCTACATCGATTCCAAAACAATATGTTCCCATTTCTTACCCTCTCTTATTCTTCGTCATCCGGATTTTCTCTTTTTTTCGCAAGATTTGCCTGTACACGCTTGTACAGAGCCTCTGCCGCATTGTATCCCATCTTCTTCTGTCTGTGATTGACAGCCGCTGCCTCAACGATGATCGCCAGGTTACGGCCCGGACGGATCGGAAGAGAATGGCATACTACCTTATTTCCAAGGTACTCTGTATACTCCTCATGCAGTCCAAGACGATCGTATTCCTTGTCTCTGTCCCACTCCTCAAGCTTGATCACGAGATCGATAGACTGGGTATCCTTAACGCTCTCAACACCGAACAGTGTTTTTACATCGATGATACCGATACCACGAAGTTCGATAAAGTGACGTGTGATATCCGGCGCAGATCCCACCAGTGTTACGTCACTGACCTTACGGATCTCAACAACATCATCACTGACAAGACGATGACCTCTCTTGATCAGCTCCAGGGCTGCCTCACTCTTACCGATACCGCTCTCACCTGTGATCAGGATTCCCTCGCCGTAAACATCAACCAGCACACCATGAATAGAAATACATGGTGCAAGCTGCACGCCCAGCCAACGGATGATCTCTGCCATAAAACTGGAAGTTGTTCTTTCTGTCACGAATGTCGGAACATTATATTTAACAGCCAGATCGATCATGTCCTGAGACGGACGAGTCATGGTACTGAAAATAACACATGGGATCTTGCTGGAAATGAAACGTTCATATTTAAAACGTCTCTCCTCCTCATTAAGCTGCATCAGATACGTATACTCTACATATCCGATGATCTGAACTCGTTCATTGGCAAAATGCTCCAGATATCCGGTAAGCTGAAGCGCAGGTCTGTTGATCTCCGCAGTCTTGATCACGATGCCTGACAGGTCGATCTCCGGAGTCAGATTATTAAGCTCCAGTTCCTGTACCATCTTTGTCAACTGTACACCCTTCATACTTTTGTCTCCTTTTCGCTGAAAGTTTGCATTCTCACTGCCGTTTTACCGAGGCGTGAGACACCTTATTTTTAATTATACACAATCACTGCTGAAACTGCAATGCAGCATCAGGATTTATGAAAAAATTCATAGACCTGACGGGCGCTTCTGGCATTCATGCTCTCTGTCTGTGCCAGTTCTTTCTCCGATGCATCCCGGATATTTTCCACAGATTTAAATTTACGCAGAAGGGCTTTCCTCCTGGTATCACCGATCCCCGGGATATCATCCAGGATAGAATGGACCTGTTCCCTGCTCCTGAGGGAACGATGGTATTCAATGGCAAACCGATGGGCTTCATCCTGGATCCTGGTGATCAGACGGAAGCCTTCGCCGGATGTGTCAATAGGAATCTCCACATTGTTGAAATACAGGCCTCTCGTCCGATGATGATCATCCTTGACCATACCGCAGACCGGGATGCTTATCCCAAGCTCATTCAACACCTTCAGAGCGATATTTACCTGCCCTCTTCCACCATCCATCAGGATCAGATCCGGAAGCCTTGCAAAGCTGTCAAATTCTCCGTTACTCTCATGAGTGAACCTTCGGGTCAGAACCTCTTCCATGCTGGCATAATCGTTGGGTCCCTGTACCCATTTGATCTTGAACTTACGGTAATCACTGCGTTTGGGACGTCCTTTTTCATAGACTACCATGGATCCCACAGACTCAAAGCCACTGATATTTGAAATATCATAGGCTTCCATGCGCACCACATTTTTCAAGCCCAGCCATTCTTCCACCTCGTGAACAGCTCCGATGGTTCGTCCTTCCTCCCGCCTGATCCGTTCTCTGTCCTTGGCAAGTACCATACGGGCATTTTCCAGGGCAAGTTCTACCAGCTTTTCCTTGGTTCCCTTCTTCGGGACCCGAATGTGTACCTTCTGCTTTCTCCTTCCTGACAGCCACTCCTCGATGATATCTGCATCTTCAATCTCACTTTGCAGCATGATCTCAGATGGGATAAATGGCGTTCCCGCATAAAACTGTTTCAGAAAGCTGGAAAGGACCTGCGCCTTTGTATCGCCCTTTGCCACACGGAGATAAAAATGATCTCTGCCGATCAGCCTGCCATCCCGGATAAAAAACACCTGGACAACCGCATCCTGATCCCTGAGGTCTTCACTGTCATCCATGGCTACTGCAATGATGTCCCTGTCCTCCTGCCCGTAGCCGGTGATCTTCTGCCGTTCCCCGATCTTCCGGATACTGCTGATCAGGTCCCGGTATTCCATAGCATCTTCGTAGCGCATTTCCTCCGAAGCTTTCTGCATTTTTTCCATCAGCTCACTAATGGCGTCCTGAAAATCTCCATTCAGAAATTTGATCACCTTATTGATATTCTTCCGGTATTCTTCCTGGCTGATATATCCCTGGCAGGGTGCCTTGCACTGTTTCATATGATAGTACAGACAGGGCCGGTCCTTTCCGGTATCTCTCGGAAGACTGCGGTTGCAGGAGCGCACCTGATACAGCTTTCGCACCAGTTCGATCACGTCCTTTACTGCTCCGCCGCTTGTATAGGGACCAAAATATTTTGCCTTGTCCTTTTTCATTCTCCTGGCAAAAAGCACTCTCGGGTATGGCTCATGAACTGTCACCTTAATAAACGGATAGCTCTTGTCATCTTTGAGCATGGTATTATATTTCGGACGATGTTCCTTGATAAGATTACACTCCAGCACAAGGGCTTCCAGCTCCGAATCCGTAATAATGTACTCAAATCTCGTAATATGTGTAACCATCCGTTCAATCTTGGCACCTTTATTACGACTGCTCTGGAAATACTGGCGCACACGATTCTTAAGGCTTATGGCTTTTCCCACATAGATGATCTCGTCTTTCTCGCCATGCATGATATAAACTCCCGGTTTTGCCGGAAGCTTCTTTAATTCTTCCTCGATTATGAACATACTTTATTCTCCTGTTTTACTATTACAGTAATAAGAAAACCGGGATTTCTCCCGGTTTTCTTATGATCTGTTTTATGCCTGTGATCCCGGCTTTTCTTCTGTTTCTGTATGATCAGCATCTGTTGTCTGAGCAGATTCTTCTGTTTTCTCCGGTGCCTGCATATCCTCTGTCAGTTCCTGTCCGGATATCTCCGGTCTGAACTGAACCGATTCTGTACTTTTTGCAGCCTCGTTATTTTCCGCGATCATTTCAATGTCCTGTTTATTGGACACTTCTTTTTCATCCTCGGAAAGTACCAGATCATCCAGATCCTCCGGGATATCCAGGCCCTGCTGAACTGCACGGAGGATCTTCATGAACTCTTTACCTGTAATGGTTTCCTTGCGGATCAGATATTCCGCGATCTTATCCATCTCTGTTCTGTGACTTCCAAGGATCCTCTTGGCTTCCTCATAGGAATGGTGGAGAAGCTTCATCACCTCATGATCGATCTCTGTTGCGGTATCATCACCACAGTTTAAAACTGCTCTTCCGCTGAGATACTGATTCTCCTGTGTAGCAAGTCCCATCAGTCCGAACTTCTCAGACATACCATACTGTGTGATCATGGCTCTGGCCACCTTGGTAGCCTGCTCAATATCATTGGCAGCACCTGTAGTGACTGTGTCAAAAACGATCTCCTCAGCAGCACGTCCGCCAAGATAGCCTACCAGCATAGCTTTCAGTTCTTTCTTGGTGTTGAGATATTTTTCTTCCTCAGGTACCTGCATAACGTAACCCAGTGCTCCCATGGTACGGGGTACGATGGTGATCTTCTGTACAGGCTCCGCATCCTTCTGGAGTGCATTTACCAGTGCGTGTCCGACTTCATGGTAGGATACGATCCGGCGTTCCTGTTTGCTTAAGATACGGTCCTTCTTCTCTTTTCCCACCAGAACTACTTCTACGGATTCTTCCAGGTCCTTCTGTGATACAGCTTTACGTCCCTTCTTGACTGCAAGGATCGCAGCCTCATTGATCATATTAGCAAGATCAGAGCCTACCGCACCGGAAGTTGCAAGTGCAATAGCTTCAAAATCAACGGTGTCATCCAGAAGTACGTTCTTGGCATGTACCTTCAAGATATCCACCCTTCCTTTAAGATCCGGTCTGTCAACGATCACACGTCTGTCAAAACGTCCCGGACGGAGAAGAGCCGGATCAAGAACCTCCGGTCTGTTGGTCGCAGCAAGGATCAGAAGTCCCTTGGATGTATCAAAGCCATCCATCTCCGCAAGCAGCTGGTTCAATGTCTGCTCACGCTCATCATTTCCGCCGCCATAGCGGGAATCACGGCTTTTACCAATGGCATCGATCTCATCGATAAATACGATACACGGAGCATTCTTCTTGGCTTCCTCGAAAAGGTCACGGACACGTGAGGCACCCACGCCCACAAACATCTCCACAAATTCCGAGCCGGAAAGAGAGAAGAACGGTACCTGCGCTTCACCTGCAACTGCCTTGGCAAGTAATGTCTTACCGGTTCCCGGAGGGCCTACAAGAAGTGCGCCCTTAGGCAGCTTGGCTCCGATGGCTGTGTATTTTCCGGGGTTGTGAAGAAAATCCACAACTTCCTGGAGAGATTCCTTGGCTTCATCCTGACCTGCCACATCCTTAAAGGAAACGCCCGTTTCCTGCTGCACATATGCCTTGGCTTTGCTCTTGCCTACGCCCATGCCCATGATCCCGCCGCCTTTGTTCATGCGGCGCATGGAGAACATCAGAAGTCCGAACAGAAGCAGTGTCGGCAGAACCACGCTCAGGATCATTGCAACAAATTCACCAAAAACATCCGGCGGATCGGTCTCAAACTTGATTCCCTTTCCTTCCAGTCTCTTGGTAAGTGCTGTACTGTCTTCGGTCTTCGTGGTGTAATAGCTCATATCCTCGTACTTGGAATTCTTTTTCTTGGGTACGATCGTCAATGTACTGGACTGGATCGTTACTTCCTTAACCTGGTCCTTATCCACCATATCGATAAATTTATCATAGGAGATCTCACTGCTGTTATCCTTCAGCATATTGGTAAACAACGCGAAGCACACCAGTGTGACCAGGAGGCATATCAGAAAAGCCAGAATCGACTGATGATTTTTACCTGATCCCTGCCTGGGATCTTTGTTGTCAGGTCGCTTCCCGTCCTGATCATTATTCAGTTGATTATTCATTTTTTTCCTCCTCTTGTCATTTCTTTATTATAAAGAGAAAAACCATATAAATCAACTGCGAGATTACAAAAATACCATCGAAAAAACACCGCATTGGATATTGCCAGTGAACGTAAAGTTGTAGTATACTGTTCCCAGTGAATTGGAAAATTAAAGAGGAGAGGAAATCAGACAAATGAAAATAGGTTTTGATAATGACAAATATCTGAAAATGCAGTCAGAACACATCCGTGAAAGAATCGGTCAGTTCGGCAACAAGCTTTATCTTGAATTCGGCGGCAAACTGTTTGACGACTACCATGCATCCCGTGTTCTTCCGGGTTTTGAACCGGACAGCAAGCTCCGTATGCTGATGCAGCTTTCTGATCAGGCGGAGATCGTTATTGTTATCAGTGCCAATGACATTGACAAGAATAAAGTACGTGGCGATCTTGGGATCACCTATGACGAAGATGTTCTCCGTCTTATGGATGAGTTTACAAGCCGTGGCCTGTACGTGGGAAGCGTATGCATCACACAGTACTCCGGCCAGGAAAGTGCCGATCTCTTCAAAAAACGTCTGGAGAAACTGGGAATCCGTGTCTACAAGCTTTACCTGATCCCCGGCTATCCAAGCAACACTTCCTTTATTGTAAGTGACGAGGGTTATGGAAAGAATGATTATATCGAGACTACCAGACCTCTGGTCGTGATCACAGCACCGGGACCAGGAAGCGGAAAGATGGCAACTTGCCTTTCCCAGCTTTACCACGAATACAAACGTGGGGTAAAAGCCGGCTATGCAAAATTCGAGACCTTCCCGATCTGGAATCTTCCTCTGAAACATCCGGTAAACCTTGCCTACGAAGCTGCCACTGCAGATCTGAACGATGTCAACATGATCGACCCGTTCCATCTGGAGGCTTACAGCAAAACTACCGTCAACTACAACCGTGACGTAGAAGTTTTCCCTGTTGTACAGGCCATGTTTGAGAAGATCATGGGCAGCTGCCCTTATAAATCTCCGACAGATATGGGTGTCAACATGGCAGGTAACTGCATCGTTGACGATGAAGTATGCCAGGAGGCTTCCCGCCAGGAGATCATCCGCCGTTATTATAAGAGCATGAACGCTCTGGTTTCCGGCTCCGGCACAGAGAATGAGGTACGTAAGATCGAGCTTCTTCTCCAGCAGGCTCATGCAGAGATCACTGACCGTAAGGTTGTTCCGGCTGCCCTCGAAAAAGAAAAAGCAACCAATGGCCCTGCCGCCGCTCTGGAACTTCCTGACGGAAAGATCGTATGCGGAAAAACCTCCGATCTTCTCGGCGCATCCGCTGCCCTTCTTCTCAATGCCCTGAAAGAGCTGGCAGGAATCGATCACGAGCTTCATGTGATCTCTCCGGATGCCATCCATCCGATCCAGCAGCTGAAGACCAAATATCTGGGAAGCAGGAATCCACGTCTCCATATTGATGAGATCCTGATCGCCCTTTCCATGAGTGCCGCAACCAGCGATGCCGCACGCCTTGCCCTGGAACAGATCCCGAATCTCCGTGGATGCCAGGCTCATACTTCCGTAATGCTTTCCGATGTGGATGTGATCAGCTTCCGTAAGCTTGGTGTTGAGCTTACCTGCGAAGCCAAGAAGGAACAGAAGAAAAACTATCAGAAAGACTGATTCTCTGATAACATACCTGCTGTATAAATAAAAAGCTATATAAGAAACTCCGACCAGGACGATACATATATATTTCATCCCGGCCGGAGTTTTTTTATCTTATTTTTATCTTATTTCTGCGTTACTGTATCCGGATACTGCTTCCCACACCTTCTCCGCCACATTGCTTGGTAACGATGATCTTATTGTCAATTCGTTCCTTCAGCTCGGAAACATGGGAAATAATACCTACCAGACGTCTGCCATCTGCAAGGCTGTTCAGCGCTTTTAATGCCTGCTCCAGAGACTCCTCATCCAGAGAACCGAATCCTTCATCCACAAACATGGAATCCAGCCGGATTCCCCCGGCTGAGGCCTGGATCTCATCGGAAAGTCCCAGCGCCAGGGATAACGATGCCTGGAAGGATTCCCCACCGGACAATGTCTTTACACTTCGTTCCGTTCCGTTATAGTGATCAATGACATTCAGATCAAGACCTGCTTTTTCTTTCTGATTTTTGCTTTGTTCCTGGCGTTTCAGCTCGTACTGGCCGCTGCTCATGGTCATAAGACGGAGATTGGCTCTTCGCAGGATCCGGTCAAAATATGCCATCTGGATATACGTTTCCAACTCGATCTTGGATTTTCCGTTCAGTTTTCCGTTTGCTGTATCCGAAAGATTTTTCATCCAGACATATTCTTTTTCCGCTATTGTCATTTCCTCCCGGCCCTTTTGCACTTTCTGAAAAATATCCTGGTTTCCACTCTGAACAGAAAAAAGCTCTTTTCTTTTTTCTGTGAGATCTGCTTTCCTCGCAGTAGTCTGTGCATGCTGTTCTCTGATCTCTGCTTCCGGAATCTCTCCGATCTCTTTTTTCTGCGCTTCAAAAGTCTCTATAGAGGAAGCTATCCTTTCTTTTTCTGACTGAAATCTCTGCAGCGTTTCTTTCACTTTTTTGCTGTTTTCCTTCAGTTCCCCGTATTCCTGCTGCTTTTCCCTGATTTCTTTTTCCAGATCTTCTTTTCCTGCTTTCAAGGCTTCCGATTTCGTACTGTCCGCTTTACAGGACTTATCTTTTTCCGTTTCCAGACGGATCTGTCGGATCTCCTCTGCCGCATTTTGCTGCTGTTTCTGATTCTCGGATGCTTTCATACTCAGGCCGGCCTGCTCTCTGTCAAAGAAATTCTTTTTTTCCTGCAGCTCCTCTTTTTCTTTTTCAAGACGCTCCATGGCATTTTCCACTGTTTTCTTTCTTTTTGTATTTTCCTGGGCTTTCCTGATCTCTTTCTCACTTTCCATCAGAAGATCCTCACACTGTTCCTGCGCTCTGTTTACCATGGAAGTCAGCTGTTTCCACACAGTCAGAAAATCCTCTGCCTGTCCGTTCCCGTTTTTATTTTTCTTATGGAATTCCTGAAACTCTTCCAGAAGCTCTTCTGCACTGGCTACGATCTGCCTCCAGGATGCATTGCTCTTTTCCTTTAAGCTTCCGGCTTTCAGGCTTTGATCTACAGAATCCTTCTCCATTTTATCCAGCCTGCTTTTCTCGTTATCCAGTGTTTTCTGGTCAACTGTCTGTTCTTCTGAAAGCATTCTGGGATGTGGATGGCTCAGGGAACCGCACACAGGGCAGGGCATTTCATCCTTAAGCTCCCGGGCCAGAAGACCTGCCTGTGCATCCAGAAAAATGTGGAATATCTGCTGATAATATTCCCTCTGCTGCTGTGCATCTCTGTAAGCAGACTGATACTTTTTCTGCTGCTCTTTGGTTTCATCATAAAGGCCTCTGAATCTCCGGATCTCAGCAATAAGTCCATTCAGTTCTCTCTTTCTCCGCGTCTGTTTTTCTTTCTCTGTGAGCGCTTTCTGCAGGTCAAGCTCAGAATTTCCCAGCTGCTCCCGTTCCGTTTTCAGCTGCTCCATTTCTTTCTGCTGCTGTTCTTCCTGCCGGATGATTTTTTCCTTTTGCGTCTGACAATTTCCCAGCTGTCTTTCAATTTCTCTTCGTTCTTCTTGCAGTTGCTCCAGATCCTGGTATTTTTTCAGCTTTTCCTGTTTTTCCCGGATCAGAAGGCCAAGTTCCTCACATCTCTGATCTGCATCTTTATATTTTTCTGCCTCTTCTGACGCCTTCGCAAGTTCCGAAAGAATCTTTTCAAGCTGCTCCAGAGCAAGCGCTCGTTTCTCTTCCAGGCTTCGTTTCTGTGCAGAAAGATTCAGCATGGTTTCCATTGTCCGAAGCTTCTCTTCCAATTCCTTTTCCTGTTTCTGAAGTTCCTTTTCCCGGAGTTCTCCTCTGTCAATAAACAGTTTCAGAAGCTCAAGACTCCGTTCCAGCTTTCCTTCGAATTTCGCTTTTTTAAGCCTTGAAAATTCCTCTTCTTCCATCCCTGCATCCGGCTGGAACTTCACACCATCCAGATACTGGGCGATACTCCGGCGCATCTCATCATATTCTTTATATCTGGAAATAGCCGCATCCCGGAGCTTTATCTGGAGCTGCTGGTAAAGGCCCGTATGAAAAATCTGCCGGAAGATTTCCCCTCGCTGCAGAGTTCCTGCCAACAGCAGCTTCTGAAAGTCTCCCTGGGCGATCATTGCGATCTGTGTGAACTGATCGTAACTCAGTCCCAGAAGCTGTTCCACTGCCACAGTAACATCTTTTGCCTTTGTCACCGGCTGCCGGTCATCCGGATAGATCAGCTGTGCCTCAGCTTTCCTAAGAGTCTGTCCGGTGCCTCTTTTTTTCGGAGCCATATATTCCGGACTTCGGCGCACGTGATAGGTTTTCCCCTGATAGGAAAAAACAAGCTCCACAAAAGTCTCCGTGGAATCTTTTGCATACTTACTCCGGAACATGGCGGATTCCCTTACCTCTCCACTGGCTCTTCCATATAACGCAAAGGTGATCGCATCAAAGATCGTAGTTTTTCCCGCTCCGGTGTCACCGGTGATCAGGTAGAGACCGCCCTCTCCAAGCTTTGAAAAATCAATCTCTGTTTTGTCTGCATAGGGCCCGAAGGCACTGATGGTCAGTTTTTCCGGTCTCATTGTCTCACCTCCTGGATCTTACGGATCAGATCTTCGGAATATTTCCGCTGTTCTTCATTCATGGGCTGGTTATTCTGCAGTTCAAAAAATTCCTCGAAATATTCCAGCTCGGATTTCCTTTTCACTGTTTCTGTACCTGCGATCTCCTGGTTTTCTCTTGTGCGTCGGTTATCATATTCCAGCCTCATCAGATTCGGATAAACAGTACGGAGCTTCTGCATTCCATCTACGATATCTTCTTCATCTGTCAGCGTGATCTGCACATAATCCTCTGTGTTTGTGTCCTGATAACTGGACAGTGATGTGATCTCCATGTATGTGCCTTTCAGTTTTCGCATATCCCGAAGAGGCTTCAGCGGAATCTCCCTGATCCTGAGATTTCCTTTTTCCAAAAGCTCCACAACTGTCACAGATTTCTGCTGTCCTGCCTCGGAAAAAGAATATTTCAAAGGAGTTCCGCAGTAGCGGATGTGCTCGCTTCCCACATTCTGAGGACTGTGGATATGGCCAAGTGCCACATAGTCAAAATCCCGGAACACATCTGCCTCCACCTGGTCGATACCTCCAACGGAGATCTCTTCAGAATCGCAGCGCATGGCACCGACCACAAACTGATGGGCGATCAATACATTGCGATAACGTTTATCAATCTCCATATGTGCAACTGCCGCCTGCACTGCCTCCTGGTAGGTACGGATCTCATCCACCTCTTCTTCTCCTTCCAGTCCGTGCCTCACAGTTGCCGGACGCACAAATGGAAGCAGATGGATCCAAACTTCTCCATAGCTGTCCGTTAAACAGTACTTTTCTGTTTTTCCATCGTATACCGGGGACATACAGATCCCGCTGCTGCTCATGATCTGTGAACCGAAAGCGATCCTTTCCGCACTGTCATGATTTCCGCTGATGGCATACACCGGGAGCTTCCGCTTTGCAAGCCTGGTAAGAAACCGGTCAAAAAGCTGCACTGCCTCCGCCGAAGGAACCGGTCTGTCATAAAGATCACCGGCGAGAAGGATCCCATCCGGTGCTTCTTCATCAATAATCCTCAGGATTTCGTTCAAAATATATTTCTGATCTTCGATCATGGAAAACTCATTGACACGTTTTCCTAGGTGAAGGTCTGATAAATGGATCAGTTTCATCGATCACCTCCTGCACTCACCCAGCCTCCGAACAGTTCCGGTGCAAGGTCGATCTCACAGGCATCCAGTACATCTTTTAGCTGTGAAGGATTGCTGACACCGGTTACAGGCACAGTCTGGAATGGCTGATGGAAAAAGTATGCCAAAGACAGGGCCTGCAGGCTGTGGCCGGTTTCTTTCTGCAGCTTTAACAGCTTCTGATAGGTACGAAAGTTTGTCTCGTTCCAGTAGGATCTTTTCATACTTTCTGAAAGACCTGTGATCTGTGTTTCCTTCTCCCGCATCCAGGATGCATCCACCTCTGCATCTGTAAAGGAAAGCCCCATTTTCTGAAGTTTTGAAAAAAATCCCATTGCAGTGGAAGAAAACGGAACGGCAGCAGCGCCTGTCTCACAGTGCCACTGATATTCTTCCCTGGAAAACTCCACAAGTGTAGGATCCGGATTTGTATTTCCTCCGGGATTGATTCCTGCAAGACTCCACTGATTGGATACTGCTGTGATCCCTGAAAGATTTCGTTCTCTCAGACACTGAGCAATTTCTTTCAGCCTCTCTGTGCGGTAATTGGAAAATCCATAATAACGGATCCGGCCTTCTTTTTTCAATTCTTCCAGAATATCCACGATTTCCTCCGCCGGTTTCTCCGGATCATCTCTGTGAAGCCAGTAAAAATCCATCTCATCTTTTCCCAGTGTGCGGCAGCTCTCATCCAGGTCCATGCGGATATCTTCTTTGTTCACTCTGCTGCGGCCCGGATCCTCAAAGGAATAGTGCGCGCCCTTCGTTGCCACAATAACTTTTCCCTGCATGCCACTCTCTTTCAGCCATTTTCCTATGATCTGCTCACTGCAGTTTCCATGTCCTTTTAGCCATTTGCAATAGACATTTGCCGTATCAATAAAATTTCCGCCTGCCCATACAAAGGCATTCAGAATCTCAAAGCTTTTTTCCAGGTCTGATTTATCTCCAAATCCTGCTGTTCCGAGGCAGATAGGACTGATGTTCAGCTCTGTATTGTTCAGCTGTATATATTTCATCTACGTAACCTCCCGTATTCATATATATCTTTTTCTATTATAACTTTTTTCCGTAGATCCGAACAGTATATTTCCCAACTATCCATATACTATGGCACAAAAAAATCCTCCGGCACATGCATGCCGGAGGATTTGATATTCCGTTATCTTAACAATATGATTTATTTGTAAAGTGGTCCATAGTTCTTGCAAGCGCGGAAGTCTGCACCCTCTTTTTCCATACCGAATGCGTTCCAAGCTGCCGGACGATAGATATCCTTCTCAGGAACGTTGTGCATGGATACCGGGATTCTCAGCATAGAGCACATTGTGATCAGGTCTGCACCGATGTGTCCGTAGGAGATCGCACCGTGGTTAGCACCCCAGTTGTTCATTACATCGTAAGCTGTTTTGAACGGTCCCTCTTTGCCATCGCATCTTGGAGCGAACCATGTACATGGCCATGTGTAATCTGTACGTTTCCAGAGCTTGTCAGATACCTCTTCCGGAAGGGCTACTGTCCATCCCTCTGCGATCTGAAGAACCGGTCCAAGTCCTTTTACAAGGTTCAGACGGATCATAGTTGCAGGCATCTGAGCACGTGTCTCATAACGGCTGGAGTATCCGCCTCCACGGAAGTATCCGTTGTCGGCCATACACCACTCTGTATTGTCCATGATTGCTTTCTGGTCTGCCTCTGTAACATCCCACCACTGTTTCATAACTGGTGTTCCGTCAGCCTCTTTAGCCTGTCCGTTAGCATCCAGACAAGCAGCACCGGAGTTGATCAGATGAAGGAATCCGCCAGCTTCTTTGGCAACACCCTCAAGGTCATATCCTGTAGCTTTCTTAACTGCCTCCGGGCTCCAGTATGTACGAACATCAGCGAAGATCTGAGCACGTCCTGTAAGAAGTTTCATGAACAGCATTCCAAGTCCGTTGAGAACGTCGTTCTCTGTAGCAAGGATGTACGGCTCACGAGCGCCATTCCAGTCGAAGGATGTGTTCAGCATAGCCTCTGCGAAGTCACCGTTCGGATAGAAGTCTGTCCACTGTCTCTGGCCCTGGAATCCAGCTGCAAGAGCATTGTGTCCGATTGCTTCCTCGGAGAATTCCGGAGCAAGATTATCACAGCCGTTCATCAGCTCTTTGATGATAACTGCCATCTTAACAACAAACTCGAACTGCTCCTCTTTCTTCTCTGGTGAGAACTGAAGCTCTTCCGGGTTCTTGTCCCAGCCGATCTTGCAGGTCTCTTTTGCCCATTTGAGAGCTTTCTCAAACTCTTCGTGATCGTAGATACCCTCTGTCATACGACGGATGATCTCTACCTCATCAACAGACTCAACTCTCATTCCGAGATAGGACTCGATGAAATCAGAATCGATGATAGATCCGCCAATACCCATTGTTACAGAACCGATCTGCAGGTAGGATTTACCTCTCATGGATGCAGCTGCAACTGCTGCACGACCGAATCTTAACAGTTTCTCTTTAACGTCTTCCGGAATGGATGTGTCGTCAGCTTCCTGAACGTCATGTCCGTAGATACCGAATGCTGGAAGGCCCTTCTGTGCATGTGTAGCAAGAACGGATGCCAGATATACAGCACCAGGTCTCTCTGTTCCGTTGAATCCCCATACAGCCTTGATGGTCTGTGGATCCATATCCATGGTCTCAGCTCCGTAGCACCAGCATGGTGTAACTGTAAGAGTGATATCTACACCCTCTTTACGGAATTTATCCGCACATGCAGCGCTCTCACCAACACGTCCGATGGTGGTATCAGCAATAACAACTTTTACAGGCTCACCATTTGAATATTTCAGGTTCTCCTCGAAAAGCTTTGCTGCGGATTTGGCCATGTTCATAGTCTGATCTTCCAGAGATCCTCTTACATCGAGGGCTCCTCTACGTCCGTCGATGGTTGGTCTGATACCGATAACCGGATAGCTGCCTACTAATCTGCTCTTTGCCATAGTAACAATTACCTCCTAAATTTATATTCACTATTATAACTTACTGTTTTTTTACGTTCCAACAACTCCTGTCTGAACTATGCTTTTATTATACGATTGCATCTTTTAAATTACTTGTGTTATAATAGCAAAAAACAGTACAATATTCACTTTTTCATATGAGTTCCTAAAAAAACTATAAAATTTAAGAAAGAAGGGTTGTATTTTGCACGATCTTGGAAGAAATGAGGACAGACTTCGAGGTACCTATGAATTTCCTTTTGAATTCCACCACATTGACAGCAGCCATCCACGCTATGTCATGTCCTACCACTGGCATGTAGAATGTGAAATCATGCGTGTATTACAGGGCACTCTCACCGTCACTTTAGACGAAAAAAGTTTTACAGCAAAAGCCGGAGATGTGATTTTTGTCAATAGTGGAGTTCTGCATTCCGGAATTCCTCAGGATTGTATCTATCAGTGCATTGTTTTTGATATGAACATGTTTCTGAAATTTAATTCCGTCTGCACAGAATATATGCAGAAGATCAGCCACCAGGAGCTTCTGATCTATCACCATTTCACTGAAAAGCAGCCTGATATCCAGAGAGCAGTGAACTCTCTTTTTGATTCTTTCTGGCAGAGAAAGCCAGGATATGAGCTGGTTGTGTTTGGACAATTTTACCACTTTTTCGGATTGGTTTTTGGTAATCATTACTACCTGGAAAGCCTGCGGAAAACCAGACGAGATTACAAGCGCATTGTCCAGCTGAAGCAGGTCGTGGAATTTATTGAAAAGAACTATGCCAGCCCCATTACCCTGCAGGAGCTTTCCGCTTCGGTTTCCATGTCTCCCAAATATTTCTGCCGGTTCTTTTCCGAGATGACGCATCAGACACCAATGGATTACCTCAACCGCCAGAGGATCGAGCAGGCCTGCTGCCAGCTGGCTACCACCGATGATTCCATCACGGAGATTGCCTATCGGAATGGCTTTAATGATCTGAGCTATTTTATCCGTACCTTCAAAAAGTACAAGGGGATCACCCCCGGCAAATATAAAAGACGCTGAAATATTTTTCCACGTCTTAATGGCACATATCAGAGTATTACATGACAAAAAGCAGGATCTCGCACATATTGCGGATATCCTGCTTTTTGAGGAATTGGGCTGTTTTATGTAAATACAGCTTTTTCGGCCTGGCGGAGAACAGTCATGCCGGAACGGATTCCCGTTTTGCAGACGGGCTATGTTCATGTCTTTATGAATACATGCTACTCTTCTGTATGAGAAAAAAAGCCGGCAGGGCAGATTTTCTGCATGAAAAAGCCGACGCAGATCGTGAAGGAGCCTGATCTCTGTTCACGCAGTGACCAGCACCAGATTATGTCTTAATTGAAAGCGGATACGATCATCCACCTCACTGCTTGCTTCTGACCAACGGATATCTCACACAGTCGGTCCATCTACTCGAAGGGATTCCACTGCTGCATAGAACTCTGCTTGCGAAATGCCTGTACGCTGCACCGGAACGTGCAGCAGAATATGATACAGTTAAAAACGATCCGGCCGCACTATAGCCGCCGGATGTTTCCTGCTTGTCTTATTCTAACAAATGCCTCTTTAAAATGCAAGAAATTTCAGAACATTTCGCTCTTCATTTTCCGACAGCAAAAGTCTCTTTCCTACAGATTTTTCACCGCGTCTATAAACCTTTTTCCGTATTTTTCGTACTTGTGCCTGCCGACTCCTGTCACATTCAGCATTTCCTCCTCGTTTCCGGGCTTCAGAATGCACATATGGATAAGGGTTTTGTCGGAAAAGACCATATAAGGGGGGATTTTTTCCTCTCTGGCAATCTCCAGGCGAAGAGCACGGAGCTTCTGAAAAAGAGGCTCATCCTGTTCTCCCAGCTCCCCGACTGCAGATTTCGGAAGTCTGCTCCGTTTCTCTTTTTTCTTCGTCTCCAGCTCTTTTGACATTTTCATTGTGAGGATATGCGCCTCCTCCAGAAGTGACCTGGAAGCGGCGGTCAGCTTCACAATCGTATATCCGTCATCCGTCAGATGAAGATATTCCTTCAGTACCAGATAATTAAAGATCTGCCGCAGCCGGTGTGCCGGAATCTTTGCACAGACTCCATATTCCGGATTTCCATCCATCTCATACTGCCGGATCTTCGCCGTAGATGCGCCGCGCAGAGTATCCAGGATCACGTTCACCCCGTATCTCTGACCACTGCTTTCCACGCACCGGATCATTGCCCTGGCCTCCTGGCTCACATCCTGCTCTTCAAACTCGGTCTGGCAGTTCAGGCAGTTTCCGCAGTAGCTTTTTCCGTATTCCCCAAAATATTTCAGGATGTACTCACGCAGACAATCATGGGTAAAGCAGTAAAAGGTCATCTGCTTCAGCCTCTCCTGATCACGCTCCCGGACAAGGCGCCAGACTGCCGCTTCCATTTCCTGGTTATCCTGTCCTCTCTCGATAAGATACTGATTGGTAACCACATCCTTCCCGCTGTAAAGCAGGATACATTCCGCAGGATCGCCGTCACGGCCCGCACGGCCTGCTTCCTGATAATAGCCTTCCATGTTCTTCGGCATATTATAATGAATGACATAACGCACATCGGACTTGTCGATTCCCATTCCAAATGCATTGGTGGCTACCATCACACGACAGCGGTCATAAATAAAATCATCCTGATTGTTCCGGCGTTCCTCATCGGAAAGTCCTGCATGATATCTGGTGGCCGTGATGCCGTCACGGATCAGCTTTCCGCAGACCTCCTCCACCAGCTTTCTGGTGAGACAGTAGATGATTCCACTGTCGTCCGGATGCTCCAGTATGTAATCGTGTACTTCCTTATATTTATCTTTCGGCGTTTTCACTGCAAAATAAAGGTTTTCCCGGTCAAATCCTGTGGTTGTGCAAAAGGGATCCTGAAGCCCCAGAAGTCTTGCAATATCCTCCCTGACCTCCTTCGTGGCTGTAGCTGTAAATGCACCGATCACCGGTCTTTTTGGAAGCTGTGCAACAAACTCTGCGATCTTCAGATAGCTTGGCCGAAAATCCTGTCCCCACTGTGATACACAGTGTGACTCATCCACTGCGATCATGGAAATATCCGCGCTCAGCGCAAAATCCAGAAACGCCTCTGTGGTAAGCCTCTCCGGTGCTACATAGATGATCGGATATCGTCCTGCCTTTGCATAGCGCAAGGCTGTGAAATACTGCCCCTGCGTCAGAGAGCTGTTAAGGTATGCTGCTGAGATGCCGACCTGGTTCAGGCTTCTCACCTGATCCTTCATAAGGGAGATCAACGGTGATATTACCAGTGTGATCCCCTTCATCATCAGTGCCGGTACCTGATAGCAGATGGATTTTCCTGCGCCGGTTGGCATCACTGCCAGAACATCTTTTCCTGCAAGAAGCGCGTCGATCACCGCTTCCTGCCCTTCTCTGAATGTATCATACCCGAAGTGGGTCTTTAAAAGTTCCTGTTTCGTCATAAATCGACATGATCCTTTCTGTTACGTTCCCACCGGAACTGTAACGCTTCTCTTTTTCATTGTCGAATCGCTGCTGTTTTCCGAATATTTTATTTTAACATATTTACAGATAAATTGCCAATTGATACAAAAAAATCACAAAGCATTTCCTCCCTGGTTTCCCGTTATAATGATATAAGAGAAAGAGTCTGTTTATACTGTTCCGCAGCAGAGGACCCTGAATTCATGGAGTACCCGGGCCTCTGTTCAGTAACAGCCAGTATGCTCATAAAAAAAGGAGGGTGTATTATGTGTAAAAGAAAAATAAAAACCATCGAAGCAATTTTTTTCCTGATTCTTTTTTCCTTTATTGTGCTCCTGCTTCCCCAGGATGCTCACGCCAGAGTCCGGGTCGTGACCAAAGGAACCTCTTCCACCATCCGTGATACCGACGGTGTGATCGAAGATGAATTTTCAGACATTAATTTCCCGATCAACATCAAAAATGCAAACTGCCAAAAACGGGTCTATGCCGTGACAGTTCGTGTAAGCTTTTATTCACCCAAGGGAGTCATCCCAAAAAGCACCACATTTTCCATCGATGGGATCAATGTGGTTAAGCTAAGCACTTCAAACTATACACCGCTGGCATACAAGGAGACTTTTTTCACCTACGATGATAACCTGGAGGATGGCTACCTGGAGTTTGATTTCGGCAATAAAGAATGTCCGGTACCGGTAGACTGTGACTATGAGGTCACCATCAAACAGGCAATACCGGAAATTTTTATCACCAACAACAATTATCTGAACCAGAGCATCCGAACCGGAAAAACCACTTCCATCGGAATTGAAATTTCTGATCCCTACGTAAAAACCATCAGCAAATCAAAATTCAAGGTTACTTCTTCCAACAGCTCTGTTCTCAAGGTACAGAGCATCACTCAGGATTCCAAAAAACGCAGCCGTTTCACAGTCACCCTGAAGGGCATGAAAGCCGGATCCGCAAAGATCACTTTATCCTATCCAAAGGCCACAGCCTGTAAGCTGACCGGAAAAGTAACCTCGCCTTCAAAAACCGTAGCAACCTTCCGCGCTTCCAAAACTACACTCAAGGTTGGCTCCAAGGTCAGCATGCGTTCCCTTATCAATCTGAAGGGCGGTACCAGTCTGACCATCAAAAATGCAAAATCCAGCAAGCCTTCCGTACTTGCCATTTCCGGAAACTATCTTGTCCCAAAGAAAAAAGGGTCAGCCACGGTTACCGCAAACTTAAACGGTGTCAATCGTAAGATCACTATTACCGTATCTGCACCGGCCGCCAAACCTACCGTCAAAAATCTGAAAATCCGTGTTGCCGGTATCAAGTATGGCCCCAATGACATGAAGACCTATTATACCTTAAAATTCACCAATACTTCTGCGAAAACCATCACCACCGCAAAAGTACAGATCATCACAGGTTCCGGTATCTATGACCAGATGTACTGGACCAAGAACCTGACACTGAACCTGAAGCCCGGAAAAACCATGACAAAAACCTATTTTATCCAGAACATGGTCCAGGCACCGGAAAAAAGTGATATTTCCGTTAAATGTCTGAAGATTAGCTGGAAGTAAATAATTCAAAAGGGACGTGCCGCAGTATTGATTTAAAAATCATCACTGCAACACGTCCCTTTTATTTATTCTCTCTGAGCTGTCTATACGTTTTGTTTTTATCCTGTATCCTACAGTACCTCATTCAGTACCTGCAGTCCATACTCTGCAAGGCTGTTATCCTCTTCGCCGGTACCACCGCTGATACCGAGACCGCCGATGATGGTGTCTCCAACCTTCAGGGGTACACCGCCTCCGAATATCACAATATTGTCACTCATTTTTCCAAGACCATAAAATGTCTGGCCCGGCTGTGTCAGTCTGGAAAGCTCCATGGTGGACATCTTCACTGCCACAGATGTATATGCCTTTTTTACGGCCATATCAAAGCTTACAAGAAAAGATCCATCCATCACATGAACCGCAACCGGATTTCCATCCGGGCTGCATACCGCAATTACAGAAGGCTTGTTTCTTCTCAAAGCTTCCTGCTCGATCTTCTCAATAAGCCTCTTGGCAGAATCCAATGTGATACGACCCTGGATACCCATACGCTTCAGCACTTCCTGGATCATCGCCGTGTTTGCTGCTATACTGTCATTCTGTGCCATCGCCGTATTTCCTCCCACTGCTGTCGTCACAGTCCCATTCTGCACATCAAAAGCCTGTACATCCCTTTTCTGCACCATCTGCGAATCCTGTGCTCTTACATCCACCGCTGATGTACCCGCTGCAACATCCGCACTACTTCCAACAGCCTCTGCCCCAACATTAGCTACAATCCCAGCAGTTTCTGCTTTCACAGATTCCTGAACACTTTCAGAAATATCTGTCTTCTTCTCTTCAATCTTCGCTGCATCCACATACCTTGCCAACACATAAAAATAATCCGACAATCGATTCATATATTTCTTGGCTCCGGTATCCGATCCAAACTTCACGCTGACCAGCGCAAGCTCTCTCTCAGCCCTCCGTGCCACAGCTCTTGTCACATCGATCTCAGCCGCAACTCGGGAATCCCCCGGAAGAATCGGAAGCCTCTCTCCGGAAAAAATCTCTTTCATCCGGCCAATCTCCTCCTCCAGAAGCTCCGTCCGGTCTTCACTGACCTTAAACTCCCGATTATAAGGATCAGAAACCCCATCTACGATCTTCTTCAAAGTCTCCGAGATCTTCTCCAGCATCCGGACAACATCCACATCATCAACCAGAACCCGCACAAGCCCAATATGACTCATCAGCTCCTCAACTGACCCCATCAGACAAATCCGATCATCCGACTTTGAAACATTCTTCGTATGGGAAAGATCCGTCATCCCCTTATCACCATACCCGGTATAAACCTCCATCCCAGCTCAACCTCCCAGCAATTCCTGATAAATAATCCCACCCATATCAGACCAATTTTACAATCCTCGAAATGCTACGCATACCACACATACGTAAACACACACCACAATCATCCCGGCAAACCAGGCGCGGCGTTCACAAACGCGCCAGCCTCCGCCAAAACGTCACACATTCAAGGCGCCCACAGCGCCCCATCGGCACAACGTTCAACCCGGAACAACCGCAGCATACAGGCACAAGTCAATAACCTTTCCGCCCGCCACAGTCAAGCACTCTAAAAAAAGCCCGAGGGGTGTGCAGAGGGGCCGCGGCTTTGCGGCCCCTTTGCGGTTTTCATCTTTTATCAAAAAGACCAAAGTTTAGTATAAATCTTAATAATATCCTCTTTCTTCGGTACACGCGGATTTGCCGCTGTGCAGGCATCCGCAAGTGCCATATCCGCCATCTTATCAACCGCCGCAAAATAAGCATCCGGTGTGATCGTCTTCATCTCTTCGATGGTAAGCGGGATATTCATCTCTTTCTGCATAAACTGGATCCAGTTTACAAGAGATCTTACGCTCATAACTTCGTTATAATTGCTCAGTCCAAGAAGATGTGCAATATTGGAATATCTCTTTACTGCCGGAAGATATTCTTTCTGGCTTCTGCTGCGTTTGTTGATATTTGCATTATATTCAACAATATGCGGCAACAACATCGCATTAGCTCTTCCGTGAGGAATATGGAAAATAGCACCCAGCTGATGAGCCATACTGTGAGTAATTCCAAGACCTGCTGCATTGAAGGAAAGTCCTGCCAGACAGGACGCTACATGCATCTTCTGTCTTGCATGCATATCATTACCGTCAACATATGCACGATAAAGATATACGCCACAGATCTCGATTGCTTTCTCTGCAAGTGCAGATGTAAACTCATTATGGTTGATGCTGACATAAGACTCAATTGCATGAGTCAGAACATCCATACCTGTATCTGCTGTAATCGCAGGCGGAACACTACGTACAAGCTCCGCATCCAGAATTGCCTCATCAGCGGTCAGGCTTTCTGAGATCAGCGGATACTTCACATGTGCTTCTGTATCATTTACAACTGCAAAAGAAGTAACCTCGGAACCGGTACCACTTGTTGTAGGAATGGCAACCAGTCCGACTTTTCCGTAATTATTGATCTTCAGGGCAAACTCACGGATTGCCTTGGAGGAGTCGATGGCAGAACCACCACCTACTGCAACAATAGCTTCCGGCTGATACTGAAGGAATTTCTTAACTCCTTCGGCAATTTTTCCAACCGGTGCATCCGGAACAACATCACAGAAAATATCAAATTCTTTTCCACCTGCCTGAAGCGGTTTTGTGATCATATCGATCATTCCGCTTTTTACAACAAACGGGTCTGTGATAACAAGGACTCTTTTGTATGGAATTTCTTTCAGTCTTCCCAGGGCATCAGCTCCAAAATGGATGGCTGTTTTCATTTCAAATGTATTCATAGAAACTGCTCCCTCTCGTCATACCGAAACACAGGTCTCTTTTGTCTGCCTGTGGCCGGATAAAGTAAAGCGGATCTCCGCATTCCGCATACACTGCATGCTCATGAACACAATCGTTTTCCGATATATGTCCAACCTATTTCGGGTAGATGCATTCGATCTTATGCGCGCTGAAATGCTTCAGCCACTTTTCAGACGGCTTTTTGTCTGTGATGACCGTCTCGATATCCCGCAGCTGTCCTGCCACGGAAAAAGCAGTCTGATCAAATTTCGTGCTGTCTACCACCAGAATACGCATTTTTCCGGAATTGATCATGGCTTTTTTTGTTGTTCCAAAGGCTTCTTTGGATTCCATGATTCCCAGATCCTCATTTAATGCTTTACAGGAAAAAATAACCTTGTCCACATAATAAGAGCGGATCACTTCCTCGGTTCTGGCACCCAGGAATGCAAGATACCCTTCCTTCATCACTCCACCGGTGGAAATAATATTCCAGCCGGATACATCAGAGAGTTCCAAAAGGATCTCCATAGAATTGGTAACAACGGTAAGACGTTCCTTTTCTTTCAGAGCCTTGGCCACAAAAACTGCCGTTGTGCTGGCATCCAGAAAAATGTGATCTCCGTCATTCACCATGGAAGCAGCAATCTCCGCCATTTTCTGCTTTCCCTGTACATTCTGGTTTTTACGAATATTAAATGGTAAATCAATACCGACATCTTCGTTGATCACCGCACCGCCATAACTCTTTGTGGCAAGTCCCTCTTTTTCCAGCTTGTCCAGATCACGGCGGATGGTTTCTTCTGAGACACTGTAAAGCTGGCTTAGTTCACTTACAACAACCCTTTTCTCTTCCTGTAATTTCTCGAGAATCAGATTTCTTCTCTCTAATGCTAGCATAAGATGCCTCCTTTTCAGATGTCATTGCAGGGATACCCTTCAAAAGGATATCCCTCAGATATAAAGACAATATTAAAGGATCGTATCGATCATTCTCTTGTCCGGATGAGCGATCACTGAAGAATCCATGTACATTCCTTTTTCAGCTACCAGCTCTTTTGCTCTTTCGATAGAAGCCTCTACTGCAGAAACCTCGCCGGTAAGGAGCATGTAAGATTTACCGCACATACCCTTGGCGATACGAAGCTCGATCAGATCAACGATAGCTGTCTTAGCTGCCTGATCTGCTGCCTCGATGATAGATGCTGCATCATAGGTCTCAAGAATTCCCAGGGCACTGATCTCCTCGACCTGTGTGGTTCCGTAGATTGCCGGGAAAATGGACTCATGTGGATTGCCCAGTACAAAACTGTCAATACATTTGTCCTCGTATGTTGTTACAGCTGTGTCTACAGCAGCTTTTACTGCGCTTAAATCTCCGGTGATAATTGCAATATATTTTCCCGGACATACTGTCTGCGCCTCCACGATCTCTACTTCAGATGTCTTAACCATGGCATCTGCTGCAGTGATACCAGCTGGTGTGGTTTTAAACTCAATCATTCCGATTGCTCTACTCATTTTGTGCACGTCCTTTCTAATTTCTTGCAATTACAACATGGCGGTCTGTCACTTCTGTAACCTTACCGCTGATGGTTGCATGGATTCCGACACTTAATCCTTGTGCAGGCTGTGCGATCATCTGGCCTTCTGTTACCATATCGCCTACATTTACGATTGCCTGTGCCGGTGCACCGATATGCTGGCTTAAGAGAACCTTTACCTTCGATACGTTTACAAGTTCTTCCTGAAGCGGTGCATCCTTGTCATATCTGGTAAGTCCCAGACGTGCCATCAGACGCTCCTCAGGAACCTTGCGGTATTCTCTGGACTCCTGAACCGGCTTCGGCTGAACACCCTGAGGTGGTCTGATTCCGGCCTTACGAAGTCCGCCCTTCATATCTGCAAGCAGTGTTCTCGGAGCCAGGCTCTGCGGACACGCATACATCTCGCAGACGCCACAGGAGCTGCAGAATGCAGAATTGATATAAGGATTCACATTTCTGAAATCCTGATTGGATGCTGCCATCATGAACATTGCCGGATCGATCGGGTGTCCCAGATTGTGTCTCGGGCAAAGATCTGTACATGTATGGCAGTGGCAGCAGATGGATGCTGCTCTCTTCAGATCTATAGAAGAAGTCCGCTGCTTCTTCATGACAATAACATGGTCCTTTGGAAGAACCAGGATTGCGTTCGTTGTTTTTGTAACCGGATCAGAACCGTTTCCGATACGTCCCATCATCGGGCCGCCTACGAAATATACAGGATCTTTCACAGTTGTTCCGCCTGCCTGGGCAACAACCTCTTCCAGTGTACATCCCAGTGGAACTTTCACTGTAACAGGATTCTCAACTTCTGCAACAACGGAAACATATTTGCTTGTAACCGGTTTGTGTTCTTCTACCGCGCGGTATACATTGTAGAGTGTCTCTACATTGAATACGGCTACTCCCTGCTCGATTGGCAGTCCTCCTGGCCGTACCACACGTCCGGTTGCCTCATAAATAAGAACAACCTCATCACCCATCGGATAAACCTCATCCAGAAGATGGATCTTAACCCTCGGGAATTCTTCAATATGCTGATTTAAAGCATTGATCGTCTGTACATAAGACTTTTTGATTCCGATAATGGCCTGTGAAGCTCCTACCGTCTCCGCAACCATATCGAATGTTTTCATGATCTCGTATGCGTGCTTCTCCAACAACTGTCTGTGAAGTTTCAGTAATGGTTCGCACTCTGCACAGTTCATAAGAATGGTATCCGCTTTGTCTGTCAGTTTCATGTATGTAGGGAAACCTGCTCCACCTGCTCCGACAACACCATTCTCCTGCATAATTTTCTGTAATTCTTTGATATCCATGGCGTTACTCCAATCCTGCACCGTCGTCTACGATACCGACGATGGCGGCATCTACCGGTGCTGTTTCTACGCCGCAGCCAATTCTTGCTGCGCTTCCTTGTGCCACCAATACATATTCGCCGATTCCCGCACCGATGATATCGATGGCAACAATCTGGCTGTGCTCGGCCTTCATATGATGCACCGGCTCCACGATCATGAACTTATTTCCTATCAGTTTTTCACTTTTTCGTGTGGAAACAATACTTCCAACTACTTTGCCTACAATCATATGAGCCTCCGTTTTTCTCTATATCCTCTGCTGGGGATGCCGGAAACGGCATCCCCGAAGGAGGAATATTATTTGATTATGGTAACTGTATTGCCTGTGGCAATTCTTGCTGCATTTGCTTCATCTGTATCAATATGCATTTCCAGTGTAAAGCTGTCATCAACACGGATCTTAACCTGATTAAAGATCGTTCCGCGCTCATTGTCAGCTTTGACGGAAACAACATCACCATCATGTACACCCGCAGCCTGGGCATCCTTCGGAGCCATATGAATGTGACGCATAGCCACAATACATCCCTCTTTCAGATAAATGGCACCTTTCGGTCCGACGATGGCGATCGGTGCACTTCCTGCAAGATCACCGGACATACGTACCGGAACCTTCATTCCCAGCTTGATCGCATCTGTTGCGGAAACCTCAACCTGTGATTTACTGCGGACAGGTCCGAGGATCCTTACATTCTCGATCGCACGGAGCTTCAGTCCCACAATGGTAACTGTTTCGTTGGATGCAAACTGTCCGCCCATCAGATCCTTTTTCTTTGTGAGCTGATAGCCTTCTCCGAACAGCGCCTCCACATGCTCCTGTGTCAGGTGAATATGTCTTGCGGAAACTCCGATAGGAACAACGAAACCATTGCCCTTGTCTTCGTTTTTGTTGATCGCATCGATCACCATTTTTGTGATCATTTCAATATTATTCGTTTCCAAGAGTACACCTGCTTTCTTTCGGTTTCATGACTGAACTTAACTCAAAACACACCGGCCGGAAGCCTTAATGGCCCTCAGGCCGGTGCGTCTTGGAACTGATCAGTTAGATTATTTAAGAACCGGAAGGATTTTCTCTACGTCTGTATGAGGTCTCGGAATTACGTGTGTAGCTACAAGCTCTCCAAGTCTGGATGCTGCTGCGCTTCCGCTCTCTACTGCAGATTTAACTGCTCCTACATCTCCACGAACCATAACTGTTACAAGACCGGAACCGATCTTCTCTGTTCCTACCAGAGCAACGTTAGCTGCTTTACACATCTGGTCAGCTGCCTCGATAGCTGCTGTAAGTCCTCTTGTCTCAACCATTCCTAATGCTTCCTGTGTCATGATCATATCCTCCTTGTGGATTATAAATGCTTTATTTGTTCTGTTTACTTTTGACTATTTTGGTGCAACAGCTTATTTTTTGCTGCTGTTTTTGCTTTCCAGTGCTTCTTCCGGATTTTCCTGCTGTCTCTTTTTCCATCGGCTTGCACTCAGCTCAACCAGTTTGACGATTTCCTCGTGGGGATTGGCAATTACCGCATAGCTGGCAGGCTTCTTGATAGCCTGCTCTACTGCTGCATTGACAGCTGCTGTAACTGCTGATACATCGCCTTGTACGATCAGGGTCACCAGTCGTCCGCCCAGCTTACGCTCCCATGACGCCAGCTCAACGTCTGCCGTTTTGCACATGATGTCCAGGGCATTGATCGCCGCAACTACACCAGTGATTTCTATAAATCCATATGATTTTCCCATGAGCGAACTCCTTAACTAATTTCTATTCCTCACAAAGCCTGAATCAGAGCTTTGGAAGGATTTTCTCTACGTCTGTATGAGGTCTCGGGATCACGTGTGTAGCTACAAGCTCTCCAAGTCTGGATGCTGCTGCGCTTCCGCTCTCTACTGCTGCTTTTACAGCGCCTACGTCTCCACGAACCATAACAGTTACAAGACCGGAACCGATCTTCTCTGTTCCTACCAGAGCAACCTCTGCTGCTTTTGTCATTGCATCTGCTGCCTCGATCGCAGCTGTGAGGCCTCTTGTCTCAACCATTCCTAATGCTTCCTGTGCCATGATTCTATCCTCCTGAATCTTATCTTCGTTACATTTTTATCATATATGATTCCGCCACTTTTGTAAAGTGAACTTCGGAATCCTCTTAATCTTTATCCAGGGCGCTGATTTTCAGCATTTTCTGTGTACCTGGTTCCGGGTTGGGGATTATGTAATGCTGTACCACGCCTGTCATGCTCTCTGCGACTTTCATGCCGGCTTCTACCGCTGCCGTGACATCTGACACGCTTCCGCGGTACTTGATGCAGACAAGAAGCGGTACTGGCAGGCTGTCCGCATTCGCCGGTTTATTCTTATCGAATACCTCCAGGTGGACATTTGCAGCCTTGCACCCGGCGTCAGCTGCCACAAAGGCTGTCGCAAGTCCGAAGACCTCCAGAATTCCTACAGCTTCTGCCATGTTGCTTCTCCTTTCCCGTTAAGGTTATTTGTTAACAATCGCGATCTTAAGACCTGTCATTGCCAGGTTTGTCTCAAGTGCCTCGTTGATCTCCTCAAGCGGGAACTTGTGTGTGATCAGCTCAGACATTGGAAGTCCGATTGCTTTTGCTCTCTTAAGGAAATCAAATGTTGTTGCATAGTCTCTGAGGTTGTATACCCAGGAACCAACAAGGTTGATCTCTTTGGAGCAGAGGTCGAAGTGCGGGTTGATGGTAGCGTCTCCACCGTTGATGAAGAAACCAAGCTCGCAAAGACCGCCGCCGTTGCGGATAAATTTGTAGATGTTGGAGTGTGCATGAGGATTTCCAGTACACTGGAAAGCGAAATCTGCAAGATGTCCGCCCTGAGCCTCTTTAACAGCCTCAGTAAGTGCCTCAATGCCCTTGAAGTTCATGAAGTTAACGGTTGTGTTTGCTCCCATTCTCTTGGCAAACTCAAGACGTTTCTCATTTCCGTCTACTGCACAGATATTATGAACGCCCATTGTATGGAGAACTGCGATGCAGATAAGACCGATCGGTCCGCAACCCTGAACAACAACTCTGCTGTTGAATTTCAGGATTCCTGTTGTTTTTGCTCTCTCTACAGCATGTACAAGTACTGCACATGGCTCGATGAGGATACGGGAATCAAGATCCAGGTCACTTACATTAAAGAATGTAGAACCGAATTTTCCGCCTCTGATGAAGATGTAATCAGCGAACCAGCCGTTGAATTTAACGTCGTCATCCGGAAGAAGTCCATATACGTCAGCGCCGCCTACGTTCTTCTTGTTAAGGTCGAACATTGTGATTTCCGGATCATCTTTGAAGATCATACAGGTAACAATCTTGTCGCCGACTTTAACCGGTTTACCAGCTGTATCAACTTTAACGTTTTTACCCATTTTTACGATCTCACCGGTTCCCTCATGTCCGAGAACTACTGGGATAAGACCAAACGGGTCATTTTTGTACTCATGAGCATCTGTTCCGCAGACGCCGCATCCCTCAACTTTAACGAGGATGTCGTCGTCACCAACTTCCGGAAGATCATACTCCTGAAGCTCAAAATGTTTCTTCTCTGTCATCATTGCTACTCTTGCTTTTTTCGGAATTGTGTTTCCTGCCGGAGCAGCCGGAGCGCTTGTTGCAGCAGCTGCTGCAGGAGCGTTTCCTGTCATGCCGGAGAGAACCTGTTTAACGATTTCTTCGATATTTACATTGTTCATATCCATTGTTTCTGTTCCTCCTGATTAACGAATGCAAAGGCTGTCTGTCATTACGCAGCGTCTTCTCTTTGTGAATGTGCTTGCGCTTGTAAGTCCCTCACCGGTACGGCTTGCAATGGTGAATGTACAGAAACCTTCTCCGCCAAATCCAAGTGCGGAATAGGACGGGCCGTTCTTTACAAGGATTGCGGTATCAATTGCTTTCGCATATTTTGTAATGTTATCAATATTCTTGGAATGAATATGTGCGGAATGACGGTTGCCATGCTCAAGCCATACAGCCTGCTCTACAGCATCGTCAAAATCCTTAGCTCTTACGATTCCGAGGATTGGCATCATAAGCTCTGTTGTGATGAGCGGATGCTCCTTCGGTCCCTCGAAGATAATGCAGCGGGTATTTGCCGGTGCCTGAACTCCGATCATGGAAAGAAGTGTCTTCGCATCACGTCCTACACATTTACGGTTCAGCTTGCCGCCTGCAAGTACAGTCTCAACAAGCTTATCCTGCTCTTCCTTGGATGCAAGGTAGCAGTCATTTTCTGTAAGCATGTAGTGCATTAACTCATCAACTACGGAAGATACTGCAACAACTTCCTTCTCTGCGATACATGGAAGGTTGTTATCAAATGTACATCCGTTTACAATATCCTGCGCTGCCTTACGGATATCAGCAGTAGCATCAACCAGTGCCGGTGGGTTTCCTGCTCCTGCACCGATTCCTCTCTTACCGGAGGAAAGAACTGCTGTTACAACACCAGGACCTCCTGTTGCTGCGATCAGATGGATATCTTTATGTTTCATCATAATATTGCTTGTCTCAAGAGTTGGTTTCTCAACTGTGACAGCGATATTATCCGGGCCGCCTGATTCCAGGGAAGCCTCATTTAAAAGATTGATTGCGTAAATAGAAGTTTTAACTGCTGCCGGATGTGGGTTGAATACTACTGTATTTCCACCTGCCAGCATACCCATTGTGTTGCAGAGAACTGTTTCACTCGGGTTAGTACATGGTGTGATCGCACCGATAACACCAAACGGTCCCATCTCGATCAGAGTCAGTCCTCTGTCTCCGGACCATGCAGTTGTTGTAATGTCTTCTGTTCCAGGTGTCTTGTCTGCTACCAGGTGATGCTTCAGGATCTTATCTCCTACATTACCCATACCAGTTTCCTCAACACCCATACGTGCCAGTACTTCCGCATTTTCTTTGATCTTCTTGCGGATGCAGGTGATGATCTTTTCTCTCTGGTCCATAGACATTGTCTTAACTACCAGCTGAGCCTTCTTGGCTGCTTCGATAGCATCATTCATATCCTTGAAAACGCCATGTTTTCCGGCCGGAGCATCTGCAATCTGCATCTTTGCCATAACTTCCTGTACAATTTCCTGTACCATATTCTCACTTATTGGCATGAGATTGTCCTCCTTAATATTCCGTCAAAAAATTATTTCAGGCCAAGCTGAGCCATAACCTGTTTTGTGATCTGAGCAACGAGTTCTGCATCGTTGTTTGCAGCAGCCGGAGCCTCACCCTGAGGATCAGCAGCGCTTGTTCCGCAGTCTTTTCCAACGAAATCATACTGATATCCTGGGAACTGTTTGTAGTCCTCACTGTGGCATGCACCACCGCAGTTGTGGCAGTTCTTGCCGTCTTTGTTCAGGCAGAGGCTTGCCGGATGTTTACCAGGCATACCAAATTTACGACGGATCGCATAGAGTTTCTCGATGTTCTCTTTGTCGAATTCCTTCGGTCCGCCAAGGAGCTTGGTCTGATACAGAAGCTGTGCGTAGAACTCTACAGACTCCATCTTCATGTATGCAGCGTTAAGGTCTGTGCTCCATGTAAGTGCTCCGTGGTTCTCAAGAAGTACTGCATCAAAGTATGGAAGGTATTTCTCAAGGTTGTCCGGAATCTCCATTGTGGAAGGTGTACCATACTCAGCGATCGGAACGCATCCAAGAGCGATAACTGCCTCCGGCATGATCGGCTGTGTAAGCGGAATACCTGCGATTGCGAAAGATGTTGCATAGATCGGATGAGCATGTACAACAGATCCTACGTCCGGTCTCTTCTCATATACTCTCATGTGCATCTTGATCTCAGATGATGGTTTGAATCCCGGGTTAGCCTGGATTACATTACCTTTACCATCTACTTTACAGATGAACTCTGGTGTCATGAATCCTTTAGATACACCTGTTGGTGTGCAAAGATATTCATTCTCAGCTACTTTAACAGAAAAGTTTCCGTCGTTAGCTGCAACCATGTTACGGTTGTAAATTCTCTTACCGATGTCACAAAGCTGTTTTTTGATTTCAAACTCGTTTACCATGCTTAATTTCCTCCTTGAGCATTGGATTGCACTATTTTGTTTCTGAGAACATTTTACCCCATACCACAAAATAAGTCAAGGACAATCCGTTGTTTTATGTTGGTTTCTTGTTGTATTTTGTGTTGTTTTTATTGTTTTTTATATTTTCTGTTTGTAAAGGATCTTTTTTCTGTAATCCTGTATCTCTCAGCCGCCGATCTGGCAGTCCAGGCTGCATACCGCATGCACTGCATTCTTTAACATCTGCATATGTTCTGCTGTAGGCGGAAGGATTCCTTCCATTAAATAGGGTCTGCCAAGTCCTTCATATTTATCCTGCCCCAGTCTGTGGTACGGAAGAAGATGGATCTTGTTTACGCCCGGAAGGGATGCTGCAAATCTTGCGATCGCCTGGATCTCTTCCACAGAATCATTAAATGTGGGGATCACCGGAACGCGGATCACCAATCTGGTTTTTCCGTAGAGCGCAACCCTTCTTGCATTCTCCAGCATCAGTCCGTTGGCCCGTCCTGTGAATTCTTTATGTTTTTCCTGATCCATATGCTTGATATCCATCAGATATACATCCAGGTAAGGAAGAACCTGTTCGATCTTTTCCCAGGGAGCACATGCCATGCTCTCTATTGCGGTATTAATACCACGTTCTTTTGCCGCGCGGAGAAGATCTCTGGAAAAATCCGCCTGACACATACATTCACCACCGGAAAGGGTAATTCCTCCTCCGGAGCGATAATAATATGCGCGGTCTTTCTCCACTTCCTCGATCATCTCGCGAACTGTCACATCACGGCCGATCACCTTGTCCTCACCCAGAACTTTCATGTTCTGGATCCGGTACTCCTGTGATTCCGGATTGCAGCACCAGCGGCAGCGAAGAACACATCCTTTCAGGAACACGATGGTACGGATACCCGGACCATCGTGTACTGAATATTTCTGAATATCAAAGATCCTGCCCTTTGTATCCAAATAGTCCATAATTACCTCTTAATTCCTTGCGTCTGCTGCGCATCCCCGGTTAAAATCCCTGCTCTGTTCTTCGGATGATATCATCCTGCAGAGATCTGGAAAGCGTAGTGAACAGTGCACTGTATCCGGCAACACGTACAACCAGATGTTTGTATTTTTCCGGATGTTTCTGAGCATCCAGAAGTGTCTCTCTGTCGACAACATTGAACTGCATGTGCATACCCTTCTGATCAAAGTATCCACGGATCAGTGCTACAAATTTCTCCAGGCCCTCTCTTCCTGCAAGTGCAGACGGATGGAATTTCTGATTGAACAGTGTTCCGTTAGATACGATAAAGTGATCCAGACGGGATACGGAAGTTGCTGCTGCTGTCGGGCCCTTCACATCCTTGCCTGCTGACGGAGAAACACCATCTGCAACTGGTGTATGTGCATAACGGCCATCCGGTGTAGCACCGGTCTGTCCGCCAAGGGGAACATTTGCGGATACCGGATAAAGTCCGGCCTGATAATGTCCGCCTCTCGGGTTTTTGTATTTCTGAAGTGGTTTTGTGTAAGTATAGGCAACATCTCTTGCAAAATAATCCACATCCGGAATATCGTTTCCGTATTTCGGAACTTCATCGATCAGTTTGTGGATTTCTTCAAATCTTGCCTTTTTCTCCGGAGATGGTTCTGCTCCAAGCGCTGCTGTCATAACAGCCTTGGCTGTCTGCTCATTTACACCGATGCCATTTTCCTGAAGCTTCTGCATTACAATTGTAGTAATATCTGCTGCAGACTGTGCATCAATACCCTTGCCATAGTTCCATGCCAGAGCTTCCTTCATCTCTTCCATGGTAACTTTCTTTTCTTCATAAACAAGTTTACGGATCGCATACAGAGAATCTGCCATGTTTGCAATACCAAATCCCTGAGGGCCGGTAAAGTTATAAACAGCGCCTCCCTCCTGAACGGATTTACCACGTTTCATGCAGTCATCCACCATACAGGAAAGGAATGGAAGCGGACACCTCTCAGCATGTGCCACGTCAATGGCATTGTCTGCATTTACAAGCAGGGAAATAAAATATTCCATCTGTTTCTTATATGCGTCATAAAACTCATCAAAGGTCTTCATCTCTGTGACATCGCCTGTCCTGACACCGATCTGGACTCCTTTATCCATACCATTGGAGAAAACCATCTCCAGCGGGCGGCACATATTGAAGAATGCCGCATCATGCCAGCCGTCTGTCTTACCGGCTTTCTGCGGTTCTACGCATCCAATGATGTTATATTCCCTGGCATCTGCAAGAGAAAGTCCTCTGTTCTGCAGCGCCGGAATGATAACCTCATCATTATAATAAGCCGGAAGTCCGATTCCTGTTCTTGTAAGCTCTGCAGCTTTGATCAGGAATTCATGTGGAGATCCGTTCCATACTCTTACAGAAAGAGACGGTGCCGGAAGATGCACATGCATGGATGCCTGAATACACATAAAGGAAAGATCGTTGGTCACATCCTCACCGTCTTTATTCTGGCCGCCTGCGATCAGGTTCTGGAAAAGGCTGTAGCCTGCAAAACCTTCTGCTGATGCAGCATCACGGCATTTGTTCAGATCGTTTAATTTTACCCAGATACAGTCCATCAGTTCCTGAGCAAACTCTCTGGTAAGATTACCTGCCTCCATATCACTCTTGTAATACGGATACATGTACTGGTCAAAACGTCCCGGTGAAATGGAATGTCCGCTGCTCTCCATCTGGATCAGCTGCTGTACGAACCAGAAAGACTGGCAGGCTTCATAGAAATTACGGGCACCTTTCTCCGGCACACGTGTACAGTTGGACGCAATCTGGAGAAGCTCCTGTTTTCTGGTCGGATCCTGACACTGATATGCCATCTGCTCTGCAAGCTCTGCATAACGATGCGCATAATCAATAACAGCCTGGCAGCTTAAGATCACTGCTTCCAGGAAACGTGACTTCTTCGCATAATCACCATCTCCCACATTACTTTCATCCAGTTCTTTCTGTGCTTTGGCAATGATACCCTCATAACCAATTGCCAGAACTTCCTCATATTTAACCGTTACATGTCCTACACCATTGTAGAAATAATTTCCCGGTGTAAAAATGTTGTGGTCAATGGCAAGGATCGCTTCCGGAGCCATATAGGAAGTCGCAAGCTCGCTGGTAGTCTTACCCTTCCAGTATTTATGTACCTCCCGAAGATCCGCCTTGGTCTCCTCCGAAATATAAAATGGATCAGCAGTTCTGGTAGCCACCGTATCCAGTTCATCCTCCAGCCACTGGAAAGAATACTCCGGGAATGTCTGACATCCTCTTGGTGCCAGGGTGCTGCTTCCGACGATCAGTTCCTCATCACGGATGATGATCGGAATGTTATGCAGGATATGGGCAAAAGCCTTCGCTCTGCGTGTGATGATCGGCTCGTCTTCAGTTTCCTTGTAGGACTCTGTGACCAGTTTCGCTCTGGCAGATTCGATCACCGGCATCTTGGCATAAAGATTATCCACAAGATGTGTGATCCTGTCTGTTTTCGGGATATCTGCTATATGAAATTTCTCCATGATTCTCCTTTCTCATAACCGGTTGTTTCTGGTGATCTGTCTGCCTCCACGCTTCCAGAACCGCTCCTGTCCGGCTATGTGCTCATGTAGTTTTATTATACCTTACCCCTACTTCGATGTCAACGAAATCCAACATGTGTTTCTAGCTGTTTTTGTGGTTTTTATCGGTTGTTCCCTGTTGATTTTATTTGTTTTTTGTATTTTTATGTTTTTCTCTATTGACTTTGTTTTTCTGCTCTGCCATACTTAGATTTATATAGGAATTCCTTTGTTTTTCAGAAAAAATTTATGCAAAGCGGACATTCGTATTCCGCTCTGTCACATGTTCTCAAACAGTAAAAGAGGTGTATTTTTATGTATCTTTCTGATATGCATACCCACTCCATCGCCAGTGGTCACGGCACGGAATGTACCATCACAAACATGGCACGCGCAGCTGCCGAGAAAGGTCTCCGGCTTCTCGGGATCACTGATCACGGTCCCGGCACTCTGGCAGCCGGAACTTCCTCCTATTTCCGCAGCCTTACCTATTCTCCCAAAAAACATTTCGGTGTAGAATTACTCTACGGAATTGAACTGAATATCCTTGACCGCAGCGGAACGGTAGATTTAGATCAGGAATCATTATGTAAACTTGATTACGCCATTGCCAGCATGCATGCCTGGAATTACCGCTGCGGTACCAGAGCCGAAAACACAGAAGCTTTTATCAATGTAATGAAAAACCCCTGTGTAAAGATCCTCGGACATAGTGATAACACTCATTACCCGGTTAATTATGATGCGCTTGCAAGGGCTGCCAGGGAAACCGGCACGATCTTTGAGATCAACGAAGCTTCTCTTGCACCTTATGGCTATCGTGGCGACACAAGAGAAAACTGTTTCGAGATCCTTCGATGCTGCCGCAAATATGATCTGCCGCTGCTTCTTTCCAGTGACAGCCATGGCCCGGAGCATATCGGAGATTTTACCTGTGCTGCTGAGTTTGTTCATCAGGCCATGTTTCCGGAACAGCTGATCCTCAACAACCAGATTCCCAGACTCAAGGTTTTTCTCCAAACCAGAGAATGATCTTCTGTATCTTTTCCGACAGATAACAGATATTGTCCCCCAAACAAAACAGGCCAGTTCAAACACAGGAATATACATTTTCCTGTATCTGAACTGGCCTGTTTTTTATTTTTCCCGCTGCTTCCGTACAATTTCCGCAAGCTCGCTATATTTACCTGTAACATATCCGAAATTTTCTCTTCTGTGAGGAAGCTTGCATTCGGTGCAGTCTTTAATCCCGCTTTCCGTAAAGCGGAAATTACCACCACATTTATCTCCCAGTGCATATAAAGGACAATAGCAGAACAGACAATTGAAGTTCTCCGGATCTGCTCCTTTATGGCACGGAAAATACTCACAGTTTTTGTGGCTGAAGTAAGAGTATTCTTTGCCTTCCCAGTATGGTTTCTCCATGGCTCTTTTCTCCTCTCCTGACATAACCACACATAACTTTTTCCTATAAAAAAGAGGTAGCGATGCCACCCCGGGGTAGAAATATAATCCGTTCATGAGTGCGCGGAGGGAACGAATGTATCCGGAGTAGTATCGCCTGCCATTTAATCATGTATAATTCATATGAACAGGCGCATTCCATAAAAAAATGCCTACTCTCGTAAAAAAGTAGACAACGTCCCAGGGGTGCGGAGTCCCTGAAATGGTTGTTACACTTTACACGGAAGTTTAACCTCGCCATAACAAGCAGGTTTCCTGGCTCCGGGATCATGGCTCCTCTCTCCTTCTCATACATACGTACAATGGACTATGAGATTCGCTCCTCCGTTACAGTGACCGGATCGCTCAGGTTTCACACCTGATTCCCTTTTCTGTGGACTTCTGATAATCAATATATAACTGTCAGCTATCCTCAGCACTTGCTATGTTCAATATGGAATTATACTGACATTATAATAACATCCTGTTAATTATATGTCAATACTGTTTTCAATATTTATACATTTTTGAGCATATTTTATTGCTGTTCACTCCGTTCCATGGGTTTTCAATATTTTTTCCGACGTCAAAAACAGCCCGACAAACTGCTGTCGGGCTGCTGTATTTTTATTTTCTGTTGTACGTTTTTATTATACAAGACGTCTTACAGATACAATTGTTCTGTATGTAGCATCATTGCTGATCTTGATCCCGTCCTGAGAGTTCGATGCATGAACGATCTGGCCATTACCCATGTAAATAGCCACGTGTCCGCCATAGCAGATCAGATCTCCCGGCTGTGCATCTGCGTAGGATACTTCTGTACCTGCATTCTGCTGCTCATAGGAGGTTCTCGGAAGGCTGACTCCGAAGTTCGCATAGACACTCTGTACAAATCCGGAGCAGTCTGCACCATTGGTAAGGCTTGTTCCGCCCCATACGTAAGGATTTCCCACAAACTGTGTAGCATAATTCACAACAGAAGATCCGGAACCGCTACTGTAAGAAGAACTGTCACTGTCTGAAGATGTATCCTCTGCATTAGATGTGTCCTCTGCACTTTCTTCAGATGCGTCTGTGCTGTTATCGTAATCTGCGTCTGCATTATCCTCTGTATTCTCAGTATCCTCGGACGCATCATCATTCTCACCATTGTCTGCATCTTCATCCACATCCTCGGTGTCATCTTCTGCAGTATCCTCATCTGCATTCTCGATCACGTCGCCGTCCTCATCGTACTGTCCGTCTTCGCTCTCGTCCGCCTCATCCTGCTGTGCTTCCTGCTCTGCCTGGCGTCTTGCTTCCTCTTCTGCCTCAGCCTGTGCTCTCGCTGCTGCTTCAGCCTCGGCCTGACGTCTTGCCTCTTCCTCTGCTGCAATACGCTCAGCCTCTAATCTCTGAAGCTCTGCAGTCTGCTCTGCAAGAAGGTTGGCATAATCTGTAGCCTGCTGCTGTGCGTAGGCGATCTCATTATCATAATCTGCGGATGTGGCACGCTTCTCATCCAGCTGTGCCTGCAGGTTCTGGGACTCTGCCTCATATTCCTGCTTCATTCCCTCCAGCTCTGCCTTCTCCTGTGTGTACTGTGCCTCCAGGTTTGCCACCTGCTGGATCGTATTGGAATATTTTTCAAGACTCTTACGGTCCTGCTCATAAGTCTTCTGTGTGTACTCTGCTCTTGTAAGAAGGTCAGACAGGTTCTCTGCATTCAGCATCATCTGGAACCATGCATCATCTCCACCCTTCTCATAGAGATACTGGATACGTTTCTTCATTGCCTCATACTGTTTCTGCTTGGCATTTTTGGCCTTCTCAAGGTTGGTCTGTGTAGATGCAATGTCGGCTTCCTTATTGGAGATATCTCCCTCCAGTGTCTGGATCGAAACCATCACGTTTACAAGATTGGCATCAAGAGTTGAAATCTCGCCTTCAATCTGTGACTTCTGTGAGGAAAGCTCATCCAATCTGGAATAAGTCGCATTCAGCTGTTCGTTGGTCGCATCCATCTCCTGCTGAAGTGCTGCCTCATCTTCTCTTGTTGCGCTTACGCTGACTACCTGTGCTCCGCTGATGATGAGCGCCAGTGTCAGACATAATATCCTTTTCTTCATGACTGTTCACCCTCGCAATCTGATTCTAATTTAATACAGCGGATCTGACCATCCGCTTCGTTGGTTTTCTTTGTAATACTTTTGCAATATCTTGTTTCAATCTTTTTATATATTAACACAGTGTTATTTGGATTGCAAGGATTTTCTATTAATTAGTTTAAAACTTTGTAACATTTATTAATGATTTTGACATTAAAAAAGGAGAACCCGGGTTATCTCAGGTTCTCCTCTCACGTTTCTTATTGCTATTTGTTACATATAAATTTCTTTCAGCATATCCTGATCAGAACAGATCTGCAAGGATCTGATTGGCTGTCTTGTTCAGATATCCGTTGGGATCGGAAAGAGTGCTTCTGTTCCATCTGAAGTAAGCACCGTTTCGGATATAGTTACCACTGGATTCATGATAGTCATATTTGCTGACTCCAGGATACCTGGACATGTAAGTTTCTGCCAGCTTGATCGCCTGGCTTCCGTAAGTTCCGCTTGGTGTCGGTGTTCCGGAAATCTGTACGCCGGCATTCGGTGTACAGTGGAGGATCACGACACTCTTATCGGAACACTGTCCGAGAACGATCCAGGTATGTCCGCTGTTGTATCCGATATCCCCAGGATAAAGCTTCCAGTTTGAGCTTGCCAGCTGAGCCTGGGAAACAACGGTACCCATTCCCTTGCCGGAATACAAAGATCCAAGATTTCCGGAAACATCCGTGTACATAGGTCCACCGGATCTGCTCTGCATGATCTGATATACAGACCATCCTACAAAGCCGGAGCAGTCAAGGCCCTTCTGTTCTGTAGCTTCACTGAGATCCATATAATATCTGTAATTATAGGAGCTGGAATTGCTGTCATACCACTGTTTCCATTTTGGACTGATGCCCTTTCTGGTCGCATCCGACCAGTTGTGGCCGCCGCCCCATACGTAAAGAGTCTTTCCTACCGGAAGTAATGCATTGGCAAGGAAATTCTTGATAGTCCTGGAGCTTGTCGCTGTAGTAGTGCTTGGGTTGGTATCCAAGACACCATTGCTGCCAAATGTATACTTCTTGCCATCGATCGTCTTCGTTCCCGTAGCCATGACACCGGTTGACGGATCGAAATAATATTTATATCCTTTTTTGGAATTTGTGACCCAACCGGTAGCCATCACGCCGCTCTTGCTGTAAAAATAATAGGTATCGCTGCCGATCTTCTTGAAGCCCTTATACATAGCTCCCGTGTTTGGATCAAAATAACGCTTCTGCTGTTTCTTATTCGTTGCCCAGCCCTTTGCCATAAAGCATTTGCTGGTAAAATATCTGGTCACATTCTTCTTGTCTGTAAGGAATACACTTCTGGCTGCAGCACCACTGCCTCTGTAAAAATAATATTTCTTATTACTGATCGTGGCCCATTTCGTTGTCATATATCCGCTGGTGGGATTAAAATAGCGGGTATTGTTCTTACTGTCTGTAAGCCAGCCTGTTGCCATATAGCCCTTGGCACCGTTGACATTATAAAAATATCGTTTGCCCTTGGAATCCTTAGCCCAACGCTTCATCTGCACGCCTGTGGATTTATTAAAAAAATATTTCTTCCCGTTCAGTGTAAGCCAGCCTTTTACCTTCTGTCCATTCTGATAATAATAGGACTTTCCTTTTTCTGTTTTAAAGCCGTTTTTGGTCGCAGCCTGTACATCTGTTGCCGTTGTATGTACAGTTGCTCCGGCTGCAAAGAACATCAGAACAAAAAAAAGTCCCCAGAGTTTCCATTTTCTGCTTAATTTTCGCATACATACCTTCCTTTGATAGATAGATCATTGATATTTACTATTTCTTAAGTCCGACTGATCGTAAACGTTACAATTTTGTTACAATTTTACGTCCATATTATATAACATTCTTTACGGTCCGTCAACTCTTTCCTTTTCTTTCAGAAAAATCATCATCCAGGTATTACCAATGTTGATTTTATGCAGAAAAAAGCCCCGAAACATCAGAAATATTCACTGATGCTCCGGGGATATGATCTTTTATGCAGTTTTGCTCCTGTCTGTTACAGATCTGTTACAGATCCTTACAGGAATTTTTTGCGAAGCTCTGCTCCGTCAAGGGCACTTAAATATGCAGGTGCAACATCAAATACAGTCTTGCAGCCCTTCTGTCCTTCCTGGTTCATGCGGTATGCAGCTCTTGCATAGGCAACGATCACAGAAGATGTAAACTCAGGATTGGAATCCAACTTCAGGCTGTACTCGATCACATGGCTGTTCTCATTGTTCCAGCCTGTTTTTCCGCTGCGGATCACAAAACCGCCGTGCGGGATACCGCTGTGGTCACGGTCCAGCTCTTCCTGGGAAATGAAATGTACCGTTGTATCATACTCGTCAAAGTAGTTCGGCATGGTCTTGATCTCTTCCTCGATGCGTGCAAGATCAGCACCTTCCTCAGCAACTACGAAGCACTCTCTTGTATGTTTCTGGCGTGTGGTAAGCTCCGGATTTTCTCCGTTTCTTACTGCCTCAAGTGCAGCTTCTACCGGAATGGTGTACTGCTTTGCATCCTTTACGCCTTTGATGCGGCGGACTGCATCAGAATGTCCCTGGCTGACACCCTTGCCCCAAAATGTGTAGTCGTTTCCATTTGTAAGGATCGCATTTGCATACATACGGTTCAGAGAAAACATTCCTGGATCCCAGCCTACGGAAATGATTCCTACATGTCCACTCTCTGCTGCTGCCTTGTCAACATTTGCAAAATGCTCCGGGATTTTCTTATGTGTATCAAAGCTGTCCACAACATTGAAATATTTTACATACTCCGGTGTCTGAACAGGAAGATCTGTAGCACTTCCTCCACAGATGATCAGGACATCGATCTCATCCTTCAGCTTCTCCGCATCTTTTACAGAATAAACCTTTGCGGTCTCTGTAAGGATCTTTACAGTCTCTGGATCACGTCTGGTAAATACTGCAACCAGCTCTGTATCCGGATTATGCTTGATGGCGCACTCCACGCCGCGTCCCAGGTTTCCGTAACCTAAAATACCAATTCTTATACTCATAACGATTTCCTCCTCTTTTTCTCTGCAGTATGACATTTTCCGGACAGCATTGTGAATTTCTGTCAGAAAAATCCCTCTGCGATCTATATCGCAAAACGGATCTGCAGGATCCGCCTCACAAACATATGGATATTCTGCCTCAGGATATTCCGATTCTCAATTCCGGGATATCGATGACCGCTTTGTTCCTGCATCAGCAGCAGAAAAAGCCGCCCGGCCAGCACATGAAACAGGCCATGGTCCTGCAGCAGGCATCACACATATCCCCTTCTGCAGTCGGCATTCCCCCAAAGGGATCCTGCCGCTGCTGATACCAGCCGCCACCGCCTTCCATTCTCTGGAGCAGCATACGGTACTGCATATTATCCGGTTCCTGACGGACTGCTTCACGGATCTGATCCAGAGCTGTTACATTATTTCCCATTCCCATATTTGCCATAGCAGCCAGGTAATACCATTCCCCATTTTTCTGACCAAGAGAATCCAGTACATTCATAGCTTCCTGAAAATGACCGCTCTGCACATAATTGGAGGCCGCCCTTCTGCGCATACTTTCCTCATCCTGATAGGCACTGGAACCGGCATTTCCGTAATTTCCAAAACCACCGTAATTTCCGTAGCCGCCATAGCCATTCTGGGAACTACTTCCGTACTCACGCTCTTTCATGATCTGCTCGTAAGCCTGCTGCACTTCTTTGAATTTTTCTTCGGCCTGATCCTTATTCGGATTATTGATATTGGCATCCGGGTGATACTTTCGGCTCAGCTTCCGGTATGCCTTTTTTATTTCATCATCAGATGCGTTTCTGGGAACTCCCAGCACGCTGTATGGATCTAACATTTTTTCTCTTTCTCCCGTTCTTCCCTGCGCTTCTGTCCGATCGCCGCAAAGCGGCACCAGACGCCGGAATATAAAATATTTCGAAGGATATCTCCGTATCGGAGGATCGGCAGCTTTTCAAATTCTCTGCAGCATTCTGCAAGCATCATCATAAGAAGCCGACGTACCTCTTCCTCGAACCCTTCTATCTTATATTTTTCAAGGAAAGGATTGTAATTTCCGTTTTCTGCATCTTTTTCCACATCGTCATAAGCATCCAGGATGTAGATAAATTTTCCGAGATAAAATCCCAGACGGCGCAGGGACGATTCCCAGACATCCTTACGGAAGGCCAGAATCTCTTCCATGATACGTCCGGAACATCCGGCTACACGGTCCACATCGGTTTCCCCCTGTTTTTCCAGGGAAGAAAGCTCCTCTAGTGCGTTTCGGATCCTTTGGATCTTCTCCGGATAAGCGGACATATGCATATTTCCGCAATTCTTCAGAATTCCTGCATATGCATAGCGCAGTGGTTTGTGTTCATCCTGCCAGTCATCCATACATTTGTAATAGGTAAGGATCACATTCATATCCGCACAGTACTCAGTTACTGTATTTTTGCGCACCGGCTGGGGCTTCAGCGGATGGACCACACACCTGGAGGTTCCCTTCTTCGTTGGCGGTTCATAAAGAGCGCTTAAAAGAAGGACCACAAATGTCATATCATAAGTCAGTGAGATCTGTCCCGGTATCCCGTATCTCTCCCGCAATTCTCTGCAAAGACCGCAGTAAAAAGAACGGTACACATCAAAATCCTTGAATTTTATTTCCGGTTTATTAACGGTCACATATCCGAACATGTCAGCTCCTTTTTACGAATTTTGTGTGGCATTTCGGACATTCGATCTCGATCTTGCCCTTTCCCTTTGGAATACGTATCTTCTGTCCGCAGCCCGGACAGCTGTAGATGTGATGGGTCTTTCTCTGCTTCATCAGATCCTTTTCTTTATTAAAGCGAAAACGGAACTTTGACGTCATCTGAAGGAATTTCTGATTTTCGGCATAACGCTGCTGGATATTTCTGGAAAAAATACGTATATATGCATATACGATCGCTGCGACCCCGAGAATGTCAAGGGTGCTGCCGACAGTTCTGCTGAATATATTGGCAAACATTGCCAGAATGATCAGAACCAGTGCGACTCCCATGGTGAACCTGGAAAGATCATCCACTCCATAACGTCCCTGCATAAATTTATTAAATTTGTCTCTCATATAATCTGCATCTCCTTTTCACTGCCATACGGCACTGCCCAAAAATTTCCGTAAAAAAATCCGGATGGCAGTTCCTAACGGTCATTGCATACCTGGAAAATGTAGAATTTCAGATAATAGGACTCATCTGCTGACCAGAGGATCGGATGATCCGGTGCCTGTGTACGGTACTCTACCTGGCGCAGTCTCTTATGGACATTCTTCGCTGCCTGACCGATGGTCTGTGTAAACAGCTCATACGTCATAAAATGAGAGCAGGAACAGGTTGCGAGAAATCCGCCGTCCTTTACAAGACGCATTGCACGGAGATTGATCTCACGGTATCCCTTGATGGCATTTTTTACAGAGCTTCTGGATTTCGTAAATGCCGGAGGATCCAGTACCACAACATCAAATTTCTCTCCCTTCTCCTCAAGCTCGGGAAGAAGTTCAAAAACATCCTCACAGAGGAATTTCACTGTTCCGTCCAGGCCGTTCAGACTGGCGTTTCTTCTTGCCTGCAGGACTGCAGTTTCCGACGCATCCACACCAAGAACACTCTGTGCCCCTGCAATTCCCGCATTCAGGGCAAAAGAGCCGGTATGTGTAAAGCAGTCCAGAACCTTCGCCCCCTTGCAGAGCTTCTGGATAGCAAGACGGTTATATTTCTGATCCAGGAAAAATCCGGTCTTCTGCCCGTCCCTGATATCTACTTCATATTTCACACCGTTCTCTTCAATCTGAACAAGTGTCGGAAATTCTTCTCCGATAAATCCCTTGGTAAGTTCCATTCCTTCCTGGCGGCGTACCTTTGCATCACTTCGCTCATAGACTCCACGGATCCGGATCCCATCCTCAGCAAGGACTTCCTTCAGTGCATCTAGGATCGTTTCTTTAAGACGGTCGATTCCCAGTGCAAGAGACTGTACAACAAGCACATCTGAAAACTTATCCACAACAAGACCCGGAAGAAAGTCTGCTTCTCCGAAGATCACACGGCAGCTTCCGGTATCTACTACCTTCTTACGATACTCCCATGCGTCGCGGACACGTTGTTTCAAAAATTCCGGACTGATCTCTGTACGCTCATCTCTGGTAAGCATACGGACTGTGATCTTGGAATTGGTGTTGATAAATCCTCTTCCCATTGGATATCCGTCAAAGTCCCGGACCAGAACGATATCTCCGTTCACAAAGCTTCCCATGATGCTTGCGATCTCATTGTCATATACCCAGAGGCCTCCTGATTTCAGGAATCTGCCTTCGCCTTTTTTTAATGTTACTACTGCCAGGCTCATAAATTCTACCTTTTCCCTTTCTCGTTTCCCTATCACGGTTTGCGATGTATGAGTCCACAAAACCGATTTACGGTCAATTTTATCACAGAAAAATCCATTTTTCCAGTGCTTACACAAATCCTTGTCGTAAATCACAAAATTTTCATGATATCTTTCCGGCACGACAAAAAATACCGCAGCAGAGGTTGTTTTCTCTGCTGCGGTATTTTTTATCTCTTTTTCTGTAAATCTTTTATTCTGCTGCGGATTCCTCAGAAGAGTCCGTGTTCTCGCCGTAAAGACCTGCCAGATATTTCATGGTTTCTTTATAAAGTGTCTGCTTATCTTCCTGGGGAACATCTGCAAGAATAGCTGCTGTCACGTCTGTGGCCTCTGTGTCCTCCTGGGAACTGTCAATACTGAACAGCTTCTTCAGCTTCTGATCCATCATATTCAGCTCTGTACTCTGATATTTTTCTGTACCATCTGCCTCATAGGATTCTGTACCATCCTTCAGGATATCATAATAATCCTTCTCAACAGTTTCTGCCACACTCTTCGCTGTCTGCTCATCCAGTGTTACCGTTGCCACTGCCTCTGTATCCTCCGTTGCAGCGAGAAGGGAATCTGCATCTCCCTCATACTCGCCTTTTACAAAGAGGACAAATTTGTCATAATTGTTCTTTGCTTCTTCGCTGAGCACGGAAGTATCGTTTTCTGCACTGTCTGCCTGGTCTGAGCCCTCTGTACTTTCTGAAGATTCTGTATCTTCTGTTGCCTCCGGGATTCCGGTCTCATCGGATGCAGCCTCGTCAGAAGTGCTTTCATCTGTGCTGCTCTCGTCAGATGCACTATCCTCTGTGCTGTTCTCGTCAGATGCACTTTCGTCTGTACTGCTCTCGTCGGATGCACTTTCATCTGTACTGCTTTCGTCCGAGCTTTCCTCATTGCTATAGGTTCCGTCGTCGGTAGCATCCGGGATTCCGGTCTCATTGCTTGTATCCTGAGAATCTGCTCCTGTTTCTTCCTCAAGACCCGGATCCTCTGTGGAGCTCTGGATCACATCGTCACCAAGAATGCTGTCATTTACATTGTTGACGATATCATCAGAAGAATCTGCATCCACATCTACGGTTTCATCACTGCTCTCGCCATCCAGCGTATCATCAGAGGAAGAGGTCTGGCCTGTGGTATTGGCATCTACCTGCTCCAGTGTTTCCTTCACATCATCATAATTGTAATCCTGCTGTGAGATCTGCTTCAGAAGAGACACGATCCTGTCAATATCGTCCTGGCTTACGGAAATATTGTTCTGCTCAGCCACATTGATTACAATATTCTGAATCTCATCTGCATTCTGTACTCCGTTCTGGATCACATCCATCTTGGACTGGTTTACAACTGTTGTCGCCTCATTTTTACCAACCTTATCTGCAAGCTCACCAGTGGTTACGATCTCCTGGTTGGCAAGCTTCGTCTTGGTCTCATCCAGCTTCTCTCCGCTGGCCTTCTCATATGCCATCTGGATACCGGTAAGTGCACCTGTTCCGGATACTTCCATCGGGCAGGCAGCAACTACTTCACAGTTCTTCACACCGGATGTGGAAAGTGTCGTTGCGATCATATTACCTGTCACCCAGTTCAGATTTGCTGTGCGGACCTTGATCCCGCCGGACTGTGTAGGCTTCACATAGGCACAGCTCAAAGTTCTGGAACCGATCTGGGACTGTGGTGCGATATTATCCAGGTGTTTATGCTCATCCTCATTTGTAATGGTCATCACCTGCACCTGATCGGAACTTACATTAAAATATTTCATCATTGTCTGCTTCTGGGCATCCGTAAGATCTGCTCCAAGTGTTACTACCTTCGATGCATCTGCAAATACGGGATTTACACTTCCTGCCACAAGGCATGCACTGCAGAGCAGAGCTGCGATCATGTTTCTTTTTTTCATTGATCTTCCCTCCATATATTTTTTCGGATCGATTGTATCTGCTTAACTTTTGCGGTGTAAAGCGGACATTCCTCTTCGTTACTTACATCTCCACGAATGCGAGCGCTTCACGATCTGTCGTTCTTGTCATATTATAACACAGCTGCTGAAATATTTGTAATTTATATTATATAAAAAACGCTGCCGGAAATTATATCACTCATTTCTGACAGCGTTTTATTGCTTTTCTCATTTTCCCAGAGAACTTATCTGATCTGGTTTAATTTTCCGGTTTCTTTTGCTTTTTTCAACAATTCCCGGTTTTTTTCATTCATGATACCAAAATCCTTCAGCGGACAGTACACTTTTTCACATTTTCCCATGAACTCCAGTGCTTCTTCAAAGGCAGACTCCGAAATGCATTCAAAAGGCTTCTCCGTGATCACTTTTGCAGCCAGTTCTTTTGCCACCTGATAATCTGCATCATTGGTATGGAGAACTCCGGTCACAAAAGGAATCCCCTGTCGCTGCAGCTTCCGATATACCGGAATCCCGCTTCCATTTCCTCCGATCACAAACACCTCCGGTTTTCCGGCCGGAGGTTCCATTTCCACGCAGCCGAATTCTGCATTATAGCTTCCACGGGTGATGCCATAAAGCTTCCGAATATAATCGGAAGTAAAGATTTCCTCCGGTGCACCATATTTCTCAATGTGATCTCCATGAACACAGATCACCTGGTCAGAAATCTTCTGGGCAAGATCCAGCTCATGAAGGGACATGATCACCGTCATCTGTTTTTCCAATACCATCTTCTTCAAAATGGCAAGAAGCTCCAGCTTATGCCGGATATCCAGGAAGGAGGTCGGTTCATCCAGGATAATGATCTCCGGTTCCTGGCAGATGGCGCGTGCCAGAAGGATACGCTGTCTCTGTCCGTCACTGATGGCTGTAAAATCCCGATCCTTCAGATCCCAGGCGTGAACCATCTCCATGGCACTTTTAACTTTTTCCTTGTCCTCTGCGGAAAGGATCCCGAGAGTTCCGGTATAGGGATATCGTCCGGTGGATACCACATCCTCACAGGTCATAAGCTCCGGTCGCATGCGCTCGGTAAGTACTACAGCCAGTTTTTTTGACACTTCCCTGTTGGTCATCCGGCTCATCTGTTCCTGTTCCAGATATACCGTTCCGCTGATCAGGGAAAGCTGTCTTGTGATACTCTTCAAAATAGTAGATTTTCCGGCACCGTTGGGACCGATCAGTGTCAGGATTTCTCCTTTATTCAGCTGAATATTGATTTCTTTGATCAGCGGTTTTCCATCATAGCCTACGGTCAGCTGATCTGTATAAAAAAAATATGATTTCATCGTTTATATCCTCTGCTGTCTGTGAATCATGATATAGATAACTACCGGTGCTCCGAAAACTGCTGTCACAGAACTGATGCTCAGCTCCGTCGGTGCAAATACAGTTCTTGCGATCAGGTCACAGAACAGGCAGAACACTGCACCGCCCAGAAAACAGGCCGGGATCACAAGCAGCGGTTTGGCAGTCTTCAGGAGACTTTTTGCAATATGAGGCACAGCGATCCCCACGAAGGAGATCGGCCCTGCAAAAGCGGTCACACAGGCAGAAAGAATACTGGAAAGCAGGATCAGAAGTATCCGGAAAGCCTTGATATTAACTCCCATATTCTGCGCGTAAGTCTCCCCCAGCTGATAGGCGCTGATCGGTTTTGACATAAAAAATACGATCACCATGGTAAGAAGTACCACAGCAGCCATAGTCTGCACATTCCCCCAGGTCATACCGGAAAAGCTTCCCAGTGACCAGTTGTGAAGATTGACTATGTTGGAATCATCTGCAAAGGTCACCACAAAGTCTGTGATGGCCGAACAGATATAGCCGATCATAACACCACTGATGACCAGCATGGACATGTTGTGGACTTTTTTTGCCACAAGGAGCACAAAGCCCATGGAAATCATTGAGCCTGCAAAAGCAGCCAGGATCATGGCACCGGAACCGATGGACACCGATCTGCTTAAAAAAAAGATCATCAGAAGCGCCACGATCAGCTTGGCACCGGAAGAGATTCCCAGTACAAAGGGTCCCGCGATAGGATTGTTAAAAAAGGTCTGCAGCAAAAATCCGGAAACAGAAAGTGCTCCGCCAAGGATGATCACTGCCAGTATCCTGGGAAGACGGATCTCCCAGACGATATTATAAGAAGTTTCATCTCCCTGATGCCGGAATATGATATTCAGGATCTCCTTCACAGAGAGGTGGATACTTCCGGAATTTACATTCCATATAAATAAAAAGATCAAAAGTACCGCAAGGATCACAAAAGAGATCCCGTATCGGACTGCGCGTTTTCTGTCATTCATTTTTTCTGGTACACTCCTCTTCTGTTTTGTTATCCTGTCCTTTCGTTTCCTGCTCACAAGTGGAAACTGGCAAAGGAGTTAAAGCGAACACTGGAATTTATTTCAGTTTATGCATATAGGTCAGCTCATCCAGAGAATCATCGTCTGTAGTCAGCATGGTGTGGATATCCTCGATCATGGTTCCAAGTCCGGTAGTTTCCTGGAAGAGATTTTTGCCTGTGCACCAGACATTTCCGTTCTTCACTGCCTTGAAATCTGCAAGAAGCTTACTTTTGGAAAGAAGCTCATCAATGGTCTTAAGTTCCCCGTCAATCGTACTGTTATAGATGATATAGTCTGCATCCTTCGCCTTGGCATAAAACTCTTCCATCTGCATATTCATGGTGGAAAGAGCATTGTCATTTACTCCCGTATCCTCCGGAACATAATTTCCTCCTGCGAGAGAGATCATTTCTGAAACATAGTCGCCGCTTTTTCTTATATTTACCGCACCTACGGAGTTGATATAAAAGAACGCCACGGTCTTATCTGTTTTATCTGCTGTGAGAACCTTATCCAGCTTGTCCGTCTGCTCTTTGAAAACCTTTTCTGCCACATCTTCTTTTCCCAGAAGAACTGCGTAAAGCTTCATCCATTCGGTCCTTCCAAGAGGGTGACTCTCATAGCTGGAACGCTCTACCATTACAGGGATCCCGAACTGCTCCAGCTTCTCCTGTACCTCCGGATTGTGATGGATCATGGTGGATTCAATGGCAAGGTCACAGCCCTCGTTCAGGATCAGCTCGTAATCCGGAGCACTGTACTTGCCGGCATAGATCATCTTTTTCTGTTCCATAGCGTCCTTTGCTTCCTGGATATACCATCCGTCTTCCTTGGTTCCGGAAAGCTTGATGCTGTCAATCCCGTCGATAGCGCGGAAAAGATCCATGGCCGAGGTTGCTACCAGATAGATATTGTTTATGGGCTGCTGCAGAACCGCAATGTCAGGATCCAGCCCCTCCGGTGCTTTCTTGCCTTCGGGAACTACAAGAAACTGTCCTTCCTGATCAATGGTGAGCAGCGCATAGCCATCGTTGTAGTAATCCACATTAAATTCCTTTGCGTAGGAAAGCTCCATACTGTGATCAAAGGTAAGGCCTGGAATATCCGCAGGCTTATGTTCTGTCTCTGCTGCCTGCACTGCAAAAGCACACCCCAGGATCAGGGTCAGCGTCAGAAATATGTATGAAATTATTTTTTTCATTTTTCTTCCTTTTTCATGCTCGAAGAATCAAAATTCAGGGTATACTCAATCTCGTGAGGAGTACTCATGGCTACAGTATCTGCAGTCACTTCCATTTCTGCGTCAAAGACTGTGACCGGGATCTCAAATGTGGAGTTTCCGTCTTTGTTCACCGGCTCATATTTTTCGCCGTCCACGATCATGTAATCATAATTCGGACTGCTCCAGATGATGGTTGCCGTAGCTTCTTTGTCCTTGATCTCTACTTTAGCTGGAGATTCTACAGATGCTCTTCCTGTTCCGCCTGTAAGGGTTACATCCGTCTCATAGGTTCCGTCCTCCAGCTTCAGCTCTTCCGGTTTTTTCCCTTCGGATTTTTTGTCGTCAGAGGTTTTTACAGGATTCTTTACGCTGACTTTATGGTCGTACCATTTGCCTTTTTCTCCCAGGATCGCCACGTTAAATTCCTCACCAATGGCCGGTACCGGGATATCAAATCCGTAAACCTCCTCTGTATAACCATCGCTGTACTTCACTGTATCTGTGGTCGGCTCAATGATCTCTGCTCCGTCCTTCTGGGCATCCTCGGCAGTTCCCGCAAACAGGTTAACGATCTTCTTGGAAACCAGACTTACGTGGATGGTCATTTTACCATCTTTGACCGTGAGCTCTCCTTTTTTGTCATTGGCCTCATTTACATGAAACATGCTGCTGTCTGTACCAAACTCTGCTGTATAAACGCCATCTTCCAGGGTATCTGCTTTGGCTGCATCTGTATCCTTTTCTTCGGAAGCTTCTGCTTCCTCACCGGACTCTGTTTTTGTTTCATCTGTTTTTGCCATCGCAGGCACAGAGCCCAGCACCAGGACTGATGCACTTGCCATTGCAAGAATTAAGTTTACATAGCGTTTTTTCATGATAATCTTCTCCCTTCCATAGATACAGCAATCTGCCCGGAAAACAGTCTTCCTGATCTTTCCGGGCAGTTACATTGATTTCTTATAGGTATCTGAACTCACTCAGATATTTTTATATTTATTATTCTGCGGACTCCTCAGCAGAATCAGCCTCTGTATCTGCTGCTGCATCAGAATCTGCGGACTCCTCAGTGCTTCCCAGAGAATCGATGGCTGCCTTTGTATGCTCTACATAAAGCTTCTCAACTGCTTCGATTCTTCCAAGACCCTCGATCTGGCAGTCAACCTTATCGAAGTTTCCGGATGCTACAAACTGGCTCTTCCAGGAATCCTCCTCATCACCGGCCATATCGTTATTTGCATGGTCTCCGGCAACAACCATCAGCGGACGAAGAACAACGTTCTTGTATCCTGCTTCTTTTACCTTCTCGATAACCTTGTCGCAGGCTGTATCTTCCGGCTTACCCTCTACAGTACCGATGAATGCGTTCTTCAATCCAAGGTTTTCCATCTGTGTCTGCATCTGATCGTATGTAACGTTAGCTGTATGAGATGTTCCATGTCCCATGAATACGAATGCTGTGCCAGCCTCAGCTGCTGCATCCATGCTGTCAAATCCGGCCTCTTTGCAAGCCGTATCTGTGATTGCCTGAGCAACGGCTTTCTTGTCATCATTGATCACAGTTGCATCGTCTCCAACCTCACCGAGCATTGGCTCTGCGATAGCTACAGACTCGAATTTATCTTTATAGCCATTGATCGCTTCTGTCATCTCATCGTACTCAGCACCATGCATCAGATGGGTAGGCTGTACAACCAGATTCTTAACACCATTCTCTACTGCACGGTCAAGAGCCTGCTGCATGTTATCGATCACTTCATCATCTCTTGCCTCTACATGGTTGATGATGATCTGTGCTGTAAATGCTCTTCTTACAGACCAGTCCGGATAAGCTTCTGCAAGAGCATCCTCGATTCCCTTGACATCCTCTGCACGGCTGTCATTGAAGGAAGTACCAAAGCTTACAACAAGAAGTTCATTCTCACCGATCTCATCCTGGTTACGCGGATCGTCCTTGGAAGCATCTCCTGTGTCACGTCCGAAATAATCCGGATCTGCATTCTCACCCTCTACCAGTTCTTTCTGAGCATCTGTCAGAGCATCCCATGCTTCTTTGGCTGCCTTGCAGTCCTCATCTGTTGTGTCGTTTCTTTCCTGTACATAGATCTTGTCGATCAGAGCTGCTACATTATCTGCTGCTTCCTGATCTGCATCAGAAGCCTCTGTGGTATCAGCTGCCTCAGCGTTCTCTTCTGTAGCAGAATCCTCTGCTGCCATTGCTGTTGTAGCCGCACCCATAGAGCATGTCATGGAAACTGCGAGCATCAGAGCTAACATTGTTTTTCTTTTCATTTCTCATTGTCCTCTTTTCATGTATTTCCAGAATACTGATATGTACAAAAAAGCAGCAGCTCTCTGCGGCCGCCTGCTCACACATGATTCTCTGCGCAATACAAATACATAAAAAGAAGTTCTGTATTGTTATGGAGAATACCGATTCGTAAACCGCGAATCCCTGAATCTCACAATAAGGCAGTTCTCCTGACTTGGTTCCACGCTGCTTTCCCTTCCCGGTCTCCCAGTGGTTATAAAAGCAGCTCCCCTTTCACAGTGACGGTATCGTTCCGGATTCTCACCGGATTCTCTTTTGCACATCCGACTGGATGCAACCTTATCATTATAACATTTGCACATATTTTCTTTTACCTGGTTATCTAACTTTTACCACAAACTCATAAATTTGTCAAGATTGATGTCAGACGATTCACGATTTTCTGTGATCTTCACTCACAAAAAATACCTCGCGAATTATTACCAGTGAACAGTAACCGGTTTTCTCCCTGTATCTGTCAGTTATTATCAGAATACTTTCTCCAATATTCATGCATATCCTGCATAAAAAACAGCCCCTTTCTGTCATCACCCTGATATCAGAAATGGACTGTCTTACACTGGATATTCGCAATCCGCTTTGCTACTTGCTCATAACAGATAAACTGCTCTGCAGTTTATCTGTTAAAATACTCCTGCTCCAGGTATCTGGCTACGTAGACTCCGCTGGCAGATGCATGGGACAGAGAATGGGTCACGCCGCTACAGTCTCCGATAACAAAGAGACCCTTGTGGCAGGTTTCCAGATTTTCGTCGATCTCGACCTCCATGTTGTAGAATTTAACCTCAACGCCATAAAGCAAAGTATCATCATCTGCGGTTCCCGGTGCGATCTTATCCAGAGCATAGATCATCTCGATGATGCCATCTAGGATACGTTTCGGCATAACAAGGCTTAAATCTCCCGGTGTCGCAGAAAGTGTAGGTGTTACGAAACTTTCCTCAATACGGGCTTTTGTGCTTCGTCTTCCGCGGATCAGATCTCCAAACCGCTGTACCATAACACCACCGCCAAGCATATTGGAAAGTCTTGCAATGCTCTCACCGTATCCGTTGCTGTCATGGAACGGCTCTGAGAAATGCTTGGATACCAGAAGGGCAAAGTTTGTATTGTTGGTATGCTTTGCCGGATCTTCGTAGCTGTGACCGTTTACTGTGATGATACCGTTGGTATTTTCATTCACGACAACACCTCGCGGGTTCATGCAGAAGGTACGGACCATATCCTCAAACTTCTCAGTTCTGTAAACGATCTTGCTCTCATAAAGCTCATCTGTCAGACGGCTGAAAACCTCTGCCGGAAGCTCCACACGGACTCCGATGTCCACACGGTTGGAAAGAGTCGGGATCTTAAGCTCTGTACATACCGTCTCCATCCATTTACTTCCGCTTCGTCCTGCGGAGATGATACAGTAAGTTCCCTCGTAACGCTCATCTCCTACAAAAACTGCATAACCGTCTTCAGTTTTTTCTACTTTGTCAACAGATGCGTCAAAATAGAAGTCCACATGGTCTTTCATTTTTTCATAGAGGTTCTGAAGTACCACATAGTTGATATCTGTTCCCAGATGGCGGACTGATGCATCCAGAAGATGCAGGCCGTTCTGAAGGCAGAGCTTACGGATCTCGCTGTTTGTGGTAGAATAAAGTTTGGTTCCCTCACCGCCATGCATCAGGTTCAGTTTATCTACATATTCCATCAGCTCTGTAGCTGTATCCTTGCCGATATGCTGGTACAGAGTTCCGCCAAACTGATTGGTGATATTGTATTTTCCGTCGGAGAAAGCGCCTGCACCGCCAAATCCCTTCATGATCGCACAGGTTTTGCAGTGGATACAGGATTTTACTTTCTTTCCGTCGATGGGACATTTTCTTTTTTCCAGAGGATGACCAGCTTCAAAAACCGCGATCTTTTTCTCCGGATCATTATTCATCAGTTCATAGGCCGCAAAGATTCCACCGGGACCTGCTCCTACGATCAGTACATCATATTTCATAAATAAAAACTCCTTATCTTGTATTGCACATTTTCAGTGCTTTGTTTTTGCACAAACCCTGTCTATTCTACAATAAACGTGTTCAAAAGTCACCGTTTTTTTTCGGTTTTGGAAAAAAATCCTCAATCCTTCCGGAACCTTCCGATCTTAAGCTTTCTTCCATCTGTTTCCACGGTAATAGCACCGTTTTTCATGGTGTATTCCACCTGACTTCCGGCCTCTTTAAGCCGCTCTACGGTTTCCGGTGACGGATGTCCGTAGGTGTTGGTGAGCGAACAGGAAATGATCGCCACTTCCGGCTTTATTTTCTCAAGAAATGCTTCTGTGGTAGAATAACGGGAACCGTGATGTCCCACCTTCAGACAGTCAACATCCTCAAGCCCCCCGGCTGCCAGAAGCTTTTTCTCCGTATCTGCACCGATATCTCCGGTAAAAAGCATCTGAAAATCTCCAAAAGACAACTCCATCACCATAGCTTCCTCATTCACATCTTTTCCTGTGGCATTTTTCTCCGGCCACAGAACAGAAAAAGATACTTTGCCGCAAGGCAATTCATCCCCTTTTACTGCTGTCACGACCTTAACTCCGGCTGTTTTTGCTGCCTCTGCAAGCTCCCTCCACGCATCTGGTCTTTCCGCCCAGGCAGGCAGGATCAGATATCCGGCCCGGATGGTTGTAAGACCTTTTCCCATATATTCCAGAAGCTCCTTCACACCGTTGATATGATCCTGATCTGTATGGGAAATAAAAATCCCATCCAGCCAGGAAATCCCCTGACTTTTCAATGCCGGCAAAAGGCAGTATCTTCCAAGATCCGACTGGCTGCTGCTTCCTCCGTCAATCAGAAAATGGTGATCCTCCGGGGTCTCCACAAGAATACCGTCACCTTGTCCTACATCCAGGCAGATCACCTTCAGACTTCCTGCTGGATGATATCCCAGTATCAGGATTCCGACTGCCAGAAAAATACCGGCTGTTATCCGGATAGCATATAGCTTCCAACAACCTGCTTCCGCCCGCTCCTCTGATAACTCCGTTTCCTCACTGACTGCTTTTTTCTTCCGGAGCTGTTCTTTTATATACTGTCCCATAAACAGGACTATTATCAAAAAGCCATAATATACCACAATCTGCCATATTTCCGGCTCCCCTCCGATCCAAGTACTCCATCCTGATCTTCCTGCCAGACTGCAGAGATATTCATAAAAAAGCAGCAGTACCCTTGCCGGCAGGATTACCAGTTTTGCCGCAGGAATACTGAGAATTCCCAGCAGCAGCGCCACCATTCCTCCAGTCAGCACTACCCCCACACTTGGAAGCACCAACAGATTCAGGATAAATCCGGCAATAGAGACTTCTCCGAAAAACTTCAGCATCACCGGCAGAGTCACAAGCTGAAGAGCTATAGGACTTACCAGTGCCTTTGTCCATTTTTTCTCCTCCGCTTCTGCAAGGGCACAGATCTTTTCCGCAGCGAGCCCCATTCCCAGAACACAGCCAAAGGACAGAAGAAATCCACTGTCCAGGAGATAGGCCGGAGATTCCACAAGGATCATCATGGCAGTTACGGAAAGAGCACTCATCATATCATAGATCCGTCCGGTGATCCTGGCTCCCATGGCGATCAAAAACATAGTTACTGCACGCATGGTGGAAACACTCCCTCCGGTCATGATCCCATACTGCAGCATCACTCCCAGAGAAAAAATCCCGGCAGGCCAGATCCCCAGTCCCATCTTCTTTAGAAGGTTGTAAAGCCCCATTCCCAGAATACTGATATGAAGTCCGCTGATGGCAAGGATATGTATGATTCCGGCCAGCTGATAGCGCATCTGTGTTTCCGGATCCAGTTCCTGTTTGTCTCCAAGCGTCATGGCACAAAAAACAGGTGCATCTTTTCCTGCAGCTTCCTTCAGGATCTGTCTGCAGCTTTCTTTTATCTCCAAAAGGAGCTGCCTGTAGCCGGAATACACTGCTGTTTTCTTTTGGAGCACAGCGTTCTTCATAAAATAATAAATATGACGACAGGCGTAATACTGTTGGCTGTCAAAGCCCCCCGGATTCGCAGGACCTTCCACTCTTTTCAGCGTTCCCTTGACCAGGATCCGCATTCCCGGTTTCAGATCTTCTTCTTTTTTGAGAAATATTCTTACATTTTCAATTGGAAATTTTTTTGACTGATGGATAAGATATGTTTTTTTCAGATAAACAGACTGGGAAAATTCTGTGTTTTCATACTGTTCCACCTCCCCGCAGATTATGGAACCAGGGTGCGCTTCGATCTGCTCCTGCACATTTAACGGAAGGGGATTCCCCCTGATCAGAGGAATCCCCATAAGCTCCAGTGCGCCAAGACTCAGCACCATAAGAAAACACAAAAGACACATCGGCCTTTTCGCCATAAATGTTCTCCCGTTTTCTGATATTTTGAAATGTTTTATTTTTTCTATTCTTTTTTAGCCTTTGTGTGTGCCAGCAGGCTGTCGTTCCATTCATAGAACTTATAAAGCTGCATATTCTGGCCAAAGGTCACTTCCTTGTTTCCTTCGATGGAAATCTCAACTTTGTCCACATCCGTTGCCGCGATCAGCGTATTTACCACCGAATACACGGCAATCTGTTCCGAAACATCCAGAGCATAATCCTGAAATACGGAATTATAATCCACATAGCAGATTCCGTTTGCTCTCGTCAGGGAAAGTACCTCTGAATTCTCCGGTATTGTAGGATAATGTCCTTTTTCCAGCGGACCTCTTGCAAGCTGCTCCAGAACCACCGTAGCCTTCGGAAGATTTCGTCTGTAGCGGACACTTCTCTGTTCCGCTACCAGTTTATCTCCGTTTTTATTTGTGAAATACAAAGTAAAGGTGTCATAGCTGTACACATCCCCATCGGACCCGGAAAACTCCACAAAGGTGTCGTTGTTCATGGCTCCCACTTCTTCACCCCTGGTATCTGTCAGCGGCTTTTTACCCACATAGATCTCCACAGAATCCACTCCTGGAACCTGTAAAAAAATCTTCACTATACCTGCTCGCACCAGAAGTTCTCTGGTACGTGACATTTTATCATAGGCCTCATTGAATTCTACATTCAGGACTCCATCCTGTATGGAATAAGAAGAAATCTTTACTCCATCCGGAAAAAGTGAGATTCCGTCTTCCCGGGTCTCACGGTTATTCAGACTCTCGGAAAAATTGCGCAGCATCACTTCTGTTGTTTCCTTCTCCGGAGTATATTTTTCTTCTTTCAGTCTCGTTTCATCGCTGTTGATATAATAAAATCTATACTGCTGTTCTTCGTTTTTATTTCTTCCCGACAAACCTATGAAAGCAACCAGACCAAGAAGGATGCAGGCAGCGGCCACACAGATGATCAAAATCGTTTTTTTCATGCTGTACCTCCTAGGACGGAATATAGGACAGCGGGATCTTCACGGTAAATGTGGTTCCCTCGCCCTCTTTGCTGGATACCTTGATGACCCCATGATGCATGGCTATAGAACTTCTTGTAATAGCAAGTCCAAGGCCGGTTCCGCCGATCTCTCTGGAATGGGATTTATCCACACGATAAAAACGCTCAAAGATCCGTTCAATGGAATCTTCCGGTATTCCCAGGCCGGAATCTGCAACCGTCACATAGAAATCCTTATGATCCGCATCCAGTGTTACGCGGACCCATCCCTCATCTACATTGTATTTGATACCATTTTCGACCAGGTTACTGATGGCAAGGGTAAATTTCACCTCATCCACATCTGCGGTTACCGGTCGGAACGAATCCAGGATCAGGTCAATCCTTCTCTGATCTGCAATAGGACGGAGACGCTTCAGAATATTCTCCAGCAGCTCATTGATATTCATATTGCTGATATTCATATCTGCTGCTTTTTTGTCCATTTTTACCAGGGAGAGCAGATCGGTGATGATCTTGTTCTCTCTGTCAATCTCTTCTGTGATATCAGAAAGAAATTCCTGATACAGTTCCTCCGGAACCCCCTGCTGTCCTACCAGCGAATCCGCCAGAACCTTCATTGAAGTCATAGGTGTCTTCAGCTCATGAGACACATTGGATACAAACTCCTGTCTGGATTCATCCAACGTCTTCATTCTGGAAAGCATCTTGTTAAATGCATCTGTGATCAAAGCTGTCTCTGTATAATCCGGTACCGAGATCTCCTCATTCTGATATCCGTCTGTAAGGTCCTCGATTGCTTTCGTTACCCTGGCAAATGGCTTCACCAGGATCGTGGAAAGAATATAACCCAGAAAAATGGCCAGCACTACAATGATACCGATGATCAGAATCCCTTTCTGCTCCAGTTCATGGATGGTTGCTGTCACCTCACTGGAAGATGCCATGATCATCATGGCACCCTGCACCTGTTTTACATCCGGACTTTTTACCGGAACTGCCAGGATCAGCTTCTGGCTGTCAGAATCATATTGGTAGGCATCTTCTCCTTTAAAACAGTTCAATACTTTCTGGGAAACCAGAGTCCTGCCCTCATCCACGCCATAGGTATCCTTGATGATCCTGAAATCCCTGTCTACAATGAGAATCCTGCCACCATAGCTGTTGGACAGTAATTCCAGCTTGCTGTTCACCGTCTGAGAGCTGGTGTCATTCAGATAATTCTCCTTGATCAACAGGTCGCACATGATGTCACAGATGTTCTCCATGCTCTGCACACGGTTGGCAATGGCACGATCTTCATAGTTGGCAATAACCATTTCCGTTACGATGACACTCGGTACGATTCCCAGTATGATCAGGATGATCAGAATACGAAAGCGGAGACTTTTGAAAAATTTGCCGTTCTTTTTGAACTTCACAGGTTATGCCTGGAAATAGTAGCCCACACCCCATTTGGTGTGTACATATTTCGGCTCACTGGGATTGGCCTCGATCTTTTCTCTCAGGCGGCGGATATGTACATCTACGGTACGGACATCTCCCGGATATTCATAGCCCCATACGATATTCAGAAGATTTTCTCTGCTGTATACCTTGTTCGGATTGAATACCAGCAGTTCCAGCACATCAAATTCCTTGGCTGTGAGGTTGATCTCTTTTCCGGAGATAAATACGCGGCGTCCTTCGCAGTCCAGCTTCAGTTCTCCGACTTCCACAGTCTTGGCCTTCTCCTGCTTGTCCTGTTTGCTGCCTGCACGGCGGATGATCGCCTTGATGCGGGCTTTGACTTCCAGGATGTTGAAAGGCTTGGTGACATAATCATCAGCTCCGTATTCCAGACCCAGGATCTTATCCATATCTTCTCCTTTTGCTGTAAGCATGATGATCGGAACATTGGAAAATTCACGGATCTGCTGGCATACCTCAAGACCGTCCATTTTTGGAAGCATCAGGTCAAGAAGGATGATATCGTACTCTCCTGCTTTTGCTTTTTCCAGTGCTTCCTCTCCGTCATAGGCACAGTCCACTTCCATTCCGTCCTGCTCCAGACTGAAGCGAAGTCCCTTGACAATCAGTTTCTCATCATCTACTACCAATACTTTCCTGCTCATTTAGCGCTCCTTACTTTATTGCTATTTTATCCTTTATCTTCTCATAGGTTCCTTCTTTGATGCCTGGTACATTCATGATATCCTCTGCTGAAGTAAAGGGACCGTTCTCTTCCCTGTAAGCGATGATCGCCAGGGCCTTGGACTCCCCTACACCTGTGAGAGTAGTAAGCTGGGATACATCAGCGGTGTTCAGATCGATCTTCTGCTCTGTGGAAGATGCAGTCTCAGCTTCACCGGAATCCTCTCCGGCGGATTTCTGTCCGCTCGCCGTTTCGGTACTGTTTTCTGCTGTGACTTCCGATCCATCTTGGGTAGCTGCGATCCGCTGGCTGTCCACCTCCGCCTGGGTAGGCACATAAACCTGCTGTCCATCGGAAAGTCCCTTAGCACGGTTGAGATAGCTTGCCGCAGCTTCCGGAAGATATCCTCCGGCCTGCTCGATAGCCTGAAAAACACGGCTGCCATATGGAAGCTCATAGACTCCCGGGCTGGTCACTGCTCCACATATATCTACATAAATGGTCTGAGGGGTGTCTGAGATCTCCGGCAGCTGTTTTTCAACCTCCGAAGCCGGTTCCTCCGCAGACTCATTCTGTTTCTTCTGTGATATATCTGCCGCAGCCCCTGCGGATGCCTTCCCGGATACTTCACTTTCCGTATCCTTCGGTTCTTCCTGCTCTGCATCCATTTCGGATGCTTCCGTACTTTCTTCCTGCACCAGTTCTTTCTCCAGAAATTCTGTTCCGTCATCCTTACAGCCTGTCAGCCCTGCCAGGATCTGTAACAAAAATATGGAAAAAACAAACCGAACACTTCTGATATGTGATCTTATTTTCATAGGTAGGCGGTTCACTCCTTTCCGCCGATGTGGCGGCAGGTGCCCCGTTACTCATGCAAAACCATACCTTATTTTAACGAAGTATTACAAATATTACAATACTTTTATTTCTATTTCCATTTGAAAATAACCACACCTGCAATACAGATCAGCATTCCCAACAGCTTTCTCCACTGAAAATCTGCTCTTTCCACACCGAAAATCCCCAACAATTCTATAAGATAAGCCACCGCAAGCTGAGAAATGACAATAAGCATAACCGCCCGCGCAGGCCCCAGACTTCCCATACTCCGGATCACTGTGATAGTGATAAATGCACCGATCACTCCTCCGAGTAAATTATATTTAGCCTCTACCTGCCACAGCATGCCGATACTTTCTCTGCCTGTAAAAAACCATGCTGCCACACAGACCAGAAATGCAGAAAACTGTACCCAGCCGGTTGAAACCCACAGACTGGTCTGTTTTGTTACATTTGTGTTAAATACCCCTTGAATACTCATCAGTGCACCTGAGATCAGTGCTGACAAAAATCCCCACATAAAAATCCCTCCATATATACTCCATTTCCGGTATTACTGCCGGAAAAAGGCGCTGCATATTTCTGCAACGCCTTTACGGTTTCTTATAATTTAGTTTATGTGATTTTCCTGCAATTATACACACTGCTGCCCTGTTTTCTCATCCGCATAATATTTATATACATGATCACGAAACGCTCTTTATTCCGAAAAATATTTTCTGAGATATATCCTTCCGGAAAACGCAATATGCGGCATCTCATAAAAAATGGCTGTTTTCGGACAAATCGGACGATAGAGTGGGTCTGCCACAATGATCCTGGCTGTTTTCAGCTTTTCTTCCATGGCTTCCTCGCCACAGATGGCCTCATCTCCCTTGCGCAAAAGTCCCTCTGTGATCTCCAGCGGACAGAGCAGCTGAACCTTTTTTCCGTATTTCTGCTCTATGACTGCTGCCAGGGAGCCCATGGTAACCGGTTCTCCGATGATGGTAATGTCCGGTACGGAAAAAAATACCTCATCTTTGTCGGGCATTTCCCTGCTTTCTCCTGAAGGGTCAGATACTGCTGACAGACTGTTCCTTCCCTGAAAATAGATTACCTGCTCCGGAGTTACTTTCCACAGTTCCTCCTGTTTCCCTAAGATCTGCCCTCCGCTTTCCTCCGCGGAGTCATCCTTTTTATTTACCCACTCTCCACAGGATCTATCCGCGATCCGCTCAAGTGCATCTGAAATCTCTTCCTCATAGCCTTCCACAGGAGTCCCCACGAGAAATGGCGTACCGAATTTTTCTTTCAGCACATTGGCCGCCGGAATTCCCACAGAGGATACCACAAGGTTTACCGCTGCTTCACCGGCACGGGACAAAGCTTCCAGCGTATCCCCCATAGCCCAGGTGGAAAGTATCTCCCAGCCATAGTTTTTCAGACGTTTTTTCATGGCATCTACTGCAGACTGCGGGCCAAAATCAAGGGGTGTTGCTCCAAGAAGATTTAATTTTCTGCTTCTCTTCTCTGTAGATCTTTCCGCAGATCCTGTGGGTGCTTCTGAACACCTTCCGGTTTTCTCTGCAGCTCCTGTGAAATGTCCGGCGATCTCTGCCAGCGCCAGCCCTGCTCCGTATACATAGTCATGCATGCCGCTGGTCGGAACCGAAAATGCCGGGATTCCGGTTCTTGCCGTAAGTGCACGGGCCAGTCCCTGAAAATCTGTTCCGTTCATAAAGGGGATCGGTGAACTTGCAAGTGCAATAAATTTCGGTTTCAGCTCCTTTTCCGCCTCTTCGATATCCTGAAGAAATTTCTCATCATTTCCCATAATGGCATCGATATCCGTAAGACCTGAGATAAAGATCAGACTGTCCTGGTCGTACCACCGGATCTCATCATGGGTATTATAGGTAGAATTACAGCCGGAGGGATCATGCATCACTGTCATTCCTCCAAGCTCATACAACGCGGAGCAGACACCAGACACGTCTGCCGTGTAGATTGGTATGATCCGATATGCCTGTCTCATATGCAGCTTTCGCACCCCCATCCCTTTCGAACGATCAGATCCTCCGGAGCTTTTTCCTCATTAAATGCCTCCAGCATCAGCTGTGCAGTACGTCTGATCCCGTCAAAGCCCCAGAGCCCGCCACCCTGTACCATATTGACAAAATTCCGGCTTCCGGTAAACCAGGCTGCTTTTTGTCCGACGGCAAGGATTTTTCCGGAATGCTGCCGTGGCCGCACTCTCATCTCCGGACGGACAGTCGAAATCAACCTGAGTTCCGGGTAATTCTCCTGAAGCCAGAAAAATACTTCTTTTTCTTCCGGGCTGATACTGTCCAGAAAAACGGACTGTACCTGAAATCCATGCGTAAGGAGAAGCTTTGCAAGTCCCAGAGGTCTTGGATGAAAAAGATAATCCACAGCTATGGGAGTGTCACCGATGATCTGGTGTGCATGGGAAAGAGCCTCCTCGCATTTTCGGATCTCCGTTTTGATATCCAGGCCATTTTTACCGCAGCTGTGCTGATCCAGCAGCTCCAGCAAATACTTTTCCTGCGTCTCTATCTCCTCATAGTCAAAGCTTCCGGGCAGGTATAAAAACGGCCTTCCAAGTCTCTCCGCCTGCTGCTGTACTCCGAATTTTCCTGCCGGATAACAGTTAAGGATCAGGCTTCCCTCTCCCAGGCTCCGATAATCCTCCCAGTTCTTACAGGCCGGTGCTTCACGGAGACGGATTCCGTTCTTTTTCAGGATCCGGCAGATATCTGCACTCTCATCCAACACAAAATCACTGCCCAGGACTGTGACACATTCCGGATCAGCTTTCCTCTCCGGTACTGCATCATACATGGCACGGCGCAGCTTCTGATCCGGAGTCGGGCCTGTTTTCTGCATGATAGGATCCATAAAGCACCGCATAAAAAAGATCTCCGGAAATCTTTCTTCCAGTTCTCCGTAGATGCGTTCCAGATCACTTCCCAGAAAATGATGAAGACACACAGTAAAAAGCAATACTGCCTTTGGCTTCTCATCCAGCCGGTTCAGAATGTCCGTCACTCCTTCAATGGTCACATCCTCCAGATTTCCGCCCAGAAGATCCTTTTCCTCCACGATCACAAAGGAAAAACGGTCTGCCGCATTCATCTCTGCGGCAGTCAGCACAACGCCACGCATGCAGTTATCCGCACAGACGTAGATCTGCCTTGCTTCCGGAACCAGCATTCCCGTATGTACGATATTCCAGTTTCCATGGACCGGTGAATTAAATTCCAGTCCCGGCTGAAAGGGAACCGGAAAAGAGGCTTCCTTTATAAATATTTCTGTTTTTCCCAAAAGCTCTCTGTTACCAACTCTTTTTAACATGAGCCTTCCTCCCTGCATGCACTCAGGATCTGCTCGGCCAGTGTCCGGTACTCCTCTGCCATCTCACAATCCGGATAGGCTTCCAGAAGAGTTTTTCCTCGATTCTCTGCTTCCAGGACCAGTTCACTTCTGGAAAGCGTTCCCACTACCCGCGTATGAAAATCCTCTGCCAGCTCCCGGACTTTTTCTTCCTCTCCCGGCACGTTCCGCCGGTTCAGGATCACGCCGCCAAGGGATGCATATCCTCTGTTTCTGAAATTATCCACTGCCATGGCAATATTTGCCCCTGCATGGATGGCCATGTTTTCTCCGGAGGTGATGATAAATACCTTATCTGCATACCCCTTTCGCATGGGCATGGAAAATCCACCGCAGACAACATCTCCCAGTACGTCATAAAAAACAATGTCCGGTTTATAGGTCTCATAGGCTCCGTTTTCCTTAAGCTTCTCGAGAGCAGTAATGATACCTCTTCCCGCACATCCAAGCCCCGGTGCAGGACCGCCGGCTTCCACACAGACTACACCCCCATATCCGATCTGCACCATATCCGTAAGCTTCAGCTCCTGGCGTTTTTCGTTATACAGCTCCAGTACAGTGGGAACTTTTTTTCCATGCCTGAGAAGGATCGTGGAATCTGCCTTGGGATCACAGCCGATCTGCATCACTTTCATTCCTTTTTCCGCAAGGGCTACTGCCACATTGGAAACCGTAGTAGATTTTCCGATGCCGCCCTTTCCGTATACCGCAACTTTTATCATTTTCTGTCCTCCGCTTTTGTGATCACATTGGAATATGCCGTTTTGGCGGAAACTCCACTGAGGCGTCCGATCTTTCCGGATAAGGAGCTGATCACATCCTGTGGTGCATCAATGGCAATACTGATGATATTGATGCCTTTTTCCCGGTAAGGGATCCCCATTCTCCCGATAATATATTTTCCCGCTTCATGAAGAAAACGGTTGATATCATCGATCACGTCATTGTTTTCCACAATGATCGAGATCAATGCCACTCTTGTCTCCATAAGATCTGACTCTCCTTTCCGATATTATCAGCAGATCCTCGGCAGAAGCTCTCCTCCCGGCTGCGGAAGAAGTGCCTGCGTTCCGATCTCCGTAGTCATGACAACCTTTCCTGGCTGGTCTTCCGTAACTTCACCGATAATGGCTGCGTCCCTGGAATAAGGACATTTACGCAGTGCTTCCACGATCCTTCCTGCCTCTTCCTTTGGTGCCATGATCACCATTCGTCCCTCACATGCCAGATAAAGAGGCTCCAGGCCAAGCATGCCGCAGACACCCTTTACCTCCGGAGCTACCGGAACAGCTGCTGCATCCAGGCGGATCCCTACGTTACTCTGTCCTGCGATCTCGTAAAGAACCGTTCCGACACCACCTCTTGTGGCATCACGGATCACATGAATGTTATGAGTGGCATCCAGTACATCTTTTACAGCTCCCCACAGCGGTGCGCAGTCACTTGTCACATCTGCGTCAATGCCGAAATCCTCTCTTGCCAGAAGAATGGTGCATCCATGTCTTCCCACATCACCGGTTACAATAATGGCATCTCCCGGTTTTGCCAGCTCACCGCCTACCTGAACGCCCTCCTGGATCTCACCCATTCCGGTTGTTGTGATAAACACACCGTCAACCTGACCTTTTCCTGCCACCTTAGTATCTCCGGAAACGATACGCACTCCGGCTTCTTTTGCTGTTTTTTCCATAGCTGCGGCGATCTCCTCCAGCTTCTCCATGGGAAAACCCTCCTCAATGACAAAAGCGCAGGTAAGATACATCGGTTTTGCTCCCATACAGGCAAGGTCATTAACGGTTCCGCAGATGGAAAGCTTGCCGATATTTCCCCCCGGAAAAAATGCCGGAGAAACAATAAATCCATCGGTGGATACTGCCATTTTTCCTGCAGGCGGAACCAGCACGGCCGCATCATCGGCTGTGAGATCCGGGTTTGCAAAATGCGCTTTGAATACTTCATCGATCAGTTCTGAGGTCTGACGGCCTCCGGCACCGTGTGCCATGGTCACTGTTTTATTTTCCATAATATTATCTTCTTTCTATGCTGGGTCAAAGGAATTTCATATCGGTTTCATCCTGTCAGATCTTCCGGATACGATCCTTCGTTTGTACTATATGTAATGTATCATATTTCGCAGTCCATTAAAGCGGACATCAGTTTCCGTACATAAAATATGCGGAACATGCTCCTTCATTGGATACCATACAGGCACCTACCGGATGCTGCGGGGTACAGACCTTTCCGAATACCTTACAATCTGATGGCCTGCATTTTCCCTGAAGCACATCCCCACAGCGACAGGCCGGATTTGGCCTGCCCTGGATCGGCGGCACTGCATATTTTTTTCTGGCATCAAAGGCTTCCCACTCCTTCCGGAGCACCAGGCCGGACCCCGGGATCACACCCAGACCGCGCCATTCGGAATCACAGGGCTCCATCAGTTCTTCGATCAGCTTCTGTGCCTCCGGGCTTCCCTCACTTTTTACCACACGGGGATAGCAGTTCACAAAGAACGGTTTTCCTTCCTGAAAACGTACCAGTGCAACAGCCAGTGCCGTAAGCAGCTCCTTCGCTGTAAAGCCTGCCACCACACCACTGATACCTTCCTCTGCCAGCTGCTCACAGAGCGCAGTTCCTGTGATCGCATTGACATGTCCCGGATAAAGGAACACATCCGCACTGCCCTTTAATGCCTGATAAGCCTGGGGCATGGTCTTGTTTGCCACAAGGAGCGAATAATTGGAAAGTCCGTCCTCTCCGGCCTTTTTCACGGAAAGACAGCCGGCAGGCGTGGTGGTCTCAAAGCCAACGGAAAGAAATACCACCTGCTCTTTTGGATGCTCTTTCGCATATTTTTCTGCATCTGCCGGTGAATAGACGATCCGTATCCTGGCGCCTTCTGCCCTGGCATCTGCAAGGCTTTTCTTTGTTCCCGGTACGCGGACAAGATCACCGAATGTGCAGATCGTCACCTGTTTTTCCAGAGCAAGATAAACGGCCTCGTCAATAAACCCTACCGGTGTTACACAGACCGGACATCCCGGTCCTGAGATCAGCTCCACCTGCGGCGGCAGAAGCTTGCGGATCCCCAGACGGAAGATCTCGTGGGTATGTGTTCCGCAGACCTCCATGATCCGCACCGGCGGCCCCTGATATCCTTCTATGATCTCTCTTGCTGTTTTTTTCCTCTCTTCCATCACAGCAGTTCCTCCATCAGCTGGTCTGTCTCTTCCTCGTCATCATCGGTGATCTTTGCAATGGCAACACCTGCATGCACCATCACATAATCCCCCGGCTCCAGGTCTCCCAGGAGCTGGGCGGAAACCTCTCTCTTTGCGCCGCCTGCATCCACCACTGCTGTTCCGTCACTGATCTTTACTACTTTTGCTGATAATCCTACACACATATCTGTGCCTCCCATCCTGCATTTCTGCTGTATGCTCCATGCATTATCATAAAACATTTTTGATCCGTATCTGCATGATCTCATCTATATTTATCTGTATCGCTGCACATAAGCCATCCCATACACCGCCTGTCCCAGTGCGATCCCTCCGTCATTCGGTGGGATCAGGCTGTGCTTCAGAACTTTAAACCCCATTTCCGTAAGACCGTCATCTACCAGCTCCAGAAGCAGCCGGTTCTGAAAGACACCGCCACTTAATGCCACTTTCCGGATTCCGGTCTGCCGCTCTGCTTCCTCACAGGCTGCAAGGATCTTATCTGCCAGTGCCCGGTGAAATCCATAAGCCAGCTTCCCGGGATCCTCTCCTGCAAGCCTTGCCCGGACCAGATATGCAACGATCTCACCTGTATTTAAAATAAATTTTCGTTCATCTTCAGACGCTTCTGAAATGCCTGTGCTTTCCGGAATGTCTTCCTTTTCTGACATCCGTATCTTCAGGTTTTCTTCCGGATTTTTCTTCTGCATCTCCCGCTGCTTTCTCCAGGCCTCCGCAGCAAATTCCAGTGCTGTGGACGCTTCTCCCTCAAAGGTAGACGCTCTCCGGATCCCCAGGATCGCACTGACTCCGTCAAAAAGTCTTCCTGCACTGGTGGAAGTCACGGCATTGATCTTCCGCTGTGCCATAGTCACCAGTACCTTTGCTTCCTGATCTGTGCAAAGTCCCAATTTACGGACAGTGTCCAGGGTTTTTTCCAGATTTCCCATATTCTGCCAGATCAGGGAAACGGCGATCCGCCAGCCTTCTTTTGCGGAAATGTCTCCGCCAACCTGGACAAAGGGTTCTATACTTCCAAGCCTTGTAAATCCCTGACAGTCTGCAACCAGGAGCTCTCCGCCCCAGATGGTTCCATCGGTTCCATAGCCTGTTCCGTCAAAGGAAACCCCTATCACCTTTTCTTCGCAGTCATTTTCTGCCATGCAGGATAAAATGTGTGCATAATGATGCTGCACCCTCAGAACTGGAAGCCCTAGCTCCTCTGCCACCACTGTGGAATTATATTTAGGGTGAAGATCACAGACCACTACCTCCGGCTGCACCTCCAGAAGTGTTTCCAGCCGCCCGATCGTTTCCTTCAGGGCTTTTACCGTTCGAAGATCCTCCAGATCTCCCACATAAGGGGAAGGATAAAAACGGTTATCCACACCAATGCAGAAGGTGTTCTTAAGTTCTCCACCTGCTGCGATCACCTGGCCCTTCCAGGGTGTGGAGACCATAAACGGAAGAGGCGCATACCCGCGGGAACGGCGGATCATATAGGGTTCACCCTTATAGAAATCCATCACCGAATCGTCGGCCCGGATACGTATCTTCCTGTTGTGGGAAAGAATGCAGTCACAGAGATGGGAAAGCTCCTCTGCCGCCTCCTCATCATCTCTGCAGATCGGCGCCCCGGAAGTATTTCCGCTAGTCATTACCAGAAGCCCGGGCATCCGGATCCCATCATCGTAATGAAAAAGAAGCAGCTGAACCGGTGCATAGGGAAGCATGACACCCACCTTGGGATTCCCGGGGGCAATGCTCTCACAAAGCCCCGTTTCTCCCGGCAGCTTATCCAGCAGCAGGATCGGCTTCTGATGACCGGTAAGGATCTTCTCCTGTTCCTCGCTGACCTTACAGATCTTCTTCACAGCTTCCATATCCTGTGCCATCACTGCAAAAGGCTTCACCGGACGCCGTTTCCGCTGCCGCAGCCGCTGTACAGCCTCCTCACTGGTAGCATCACAGCAAAGGTGAAAACCACCGATCCCTTTGATGGCCACGATCCCGCCGGAAGCAATGATCTTCCTTGTATAAGTGATCGCCTCCCGTCCCCGTTCCTCTCTTCCCGCCAGGTATACCTCAGGGCCGCAGTCATTACAGCACACCGGCTGGGCATCATAGCGTCTGGTATCCGGGTTATGGTACTCATCCGCACAGGAGGGACACATAGGAAATTCCTTCATACTGGTCCGTTCACGGTCATAAGGAAGTGAATCCAGGATCGTCAGTCTGGGACCGCAGCAGGTACAGTTGATAAAGGGATGCAGATACCGCCTGTTTTCCGGATCAAACATCTCCGCCTTACATTCATCGCAGATCGCGATATCCGGGGAGACAAAGATTTCCCCCTTTGTCTTCTCACTTTCGATGATATCAAACTGTGTAAATTTCTCCGGCTCCTCCACCGGTTCTTCAAGAAGCTTCAGGATAGCTGCACGCTTCGGTGGCTTATTCCCGATATCTGCGATAAAGGCATCCACATCCTGCTGCTTACCCTGAGCAAAAATCTCCACATAGGGTCCTTTATTGGACACACTGCCACGGATTCCTCTTGCCATAGCATGACGACTCACCGTAGGGCGAAATCCCACTCCCTGTACGATCCCGTAAACACGGATCATTTTCGTAATTTCCCGCTCCATATGTTTCTCCATTCCCTGCAGCTGTTTCCACTGATCCGGCTGCAGCATGCATGTAACTTTATGTCCTGCCCTTATGGTCTACCTGCATTTTCCGGATACTGCAAAATGCACTGTATCCACAAACACTCCTGAAAAAGCCTTTGTCATCCGCTTCATACATGGATCTGCAAAGATCACGTCATATCCGCCCTTCTCTGCCAGTTCCATGTAATCTTCCTCATCCCTTAATGACACATCGCCCTCCTCCAGGAGATCTTTTTCCATGGAAAACCAGCTTGCCACGGTGAGCTCTCCGTCCGCACCACGTTTCCGTAGCTCCTCTCTTATGGAACCGGCCATCACCTGCTGCTGCACGATGAGAATCTTTTTTCCTGTATAATCCATATCAGGAACCAGCTCTTCCGCCAGAGGATATCCCACCTCATAAGGTGTTCCGAAGGTTTTCTCCAGATATCTGGCACATTCCAGTGCCGCAGGAGAAACCACAATATTTTTTTCCGCAGAGGAGGCTTTTTTTACCTCATCAAGCCCGTCTCCCATTCCATAGCAGACTGCTCTCTGTCCTCTGGTACGGAATTTTTCACGGATCTTGTCTGCTGCTTTCAGGTCACTGACATCCTGAGGTGTCATTCCGAGAACTCCTGTCTTACCAGCCTCCACAGGCTGCTTTTCCCGGGCAAAGGCTTTAAAAAGCTCCAGATAAGCCTTCCGCTCTCCCGCATCATAAAGCTCCATTCCGTTGGTATTTACTGCAAGCACCGGAAGATCTGTTTTCTTCTCGCACATCCGCCGCAGTGCCTGATGATCCGTTCCGATCACAGCAGGTACCGGTGTTCCGATAATGGCTGCAAAGCCTGCCTCCACCTTTTCTGCTACATCCACAAGCTTGGCAACCAGGCGGTCATCCCGTCCCAGGATGGCATCCATATCCCGAAGTCCTGCGCTGAATACCGCGCTTTTCTGTTCAAACCATCTTGGTTCATCAAAGCCGCAGACATTTCCCGCACATCCTCCTGCATCACAGATCACGATGATCCCGCCAAGCTCATACAGCACTGACACAGCTCCGGACTGATCCGGTGCAAAGGGTGTCAGATATTTCCGAAGTCCTCTCATACCTTTTCTCCCTTCTGCAAAACTTTCTCTGTCAGTGTCTCAAACAGCCTGCGTACCCCTGCATAGCCATAGGGCTGCCGGTCCTGATTCCACACGGCATTTGGCTGATCCCGGTGATAATATCCTGCATCCTTTCCTATGGTAAGGTTCACTCCGCTCCCGGACGGATCGTAATACAGCATGGTGGGTTCCATATTGGAAAAAACCTTTGTATCCGGACTCAATTCCGCAAGATGCCGTATGTATACAAAATTCTCGGCTGTGATAGTTCCGTAGATCTCCGGCACCCGGAAACCATACCGCACCAGGGCAAGGGCCAGCTCAAAGGGATCTCCATTCATGCACTCCCCTACTGCAAAGGACGCATCCGGACAGACCTCCCGGAATCGCTCCACAGCCTCTTCTGCTGCTTTTTTATACACTTCCTGATCAAAAGAGACTCCAAGAACCTGTCCCAAGGCACGATACTGATTTTCGATCTTATCTGTCTGGTAGAGCCTCCGAAGCTCAATAAAAGGAATCTTCAGCCGGTCATGAAAATCCTCCGCTGCAAACCTTGCTTCCGGATGAAGCACCAGATTAAAATTGGCCTGTGACATGGTCTGATATTCTTCATAATCCTTACATCTTGAGATCTCATGGATGGTCTTTACGCCTGCCTGCTGCAGCAGCTCATACATCTCGCAGTCATCAACCAGCGGCGAAAAAAATCCCAGAAGATTGACCACATTTCCCTTTTTCTTCTGTGGCTCAAGGAGGGAGTATAAGGACTGGCGCACATGGACCATAGGCGGCTTTCTGCCCTCACGTGTCAGTGCGTACATGTAACAGGGACGCACCGGAATATCCACCTTTTCCTCTGCCTTCCGGCAGACACGTTCCATATCCGTTCCCAGAAGTGCATCCACACAGGTGATACAGATCATCACCACAGACGGCTTCTTCTCACAGCAGTCGCAGATCTCTTTTACCGCTTTCGGGATCTTTTTCAGGTGACGGCCTGTAACAATATCCGTCTCGTCCATCATCAGATAAAAAAATCGATCATTGTACTCCGGCATGGAGCTGATAAGAGAAGTATTTCTTCCGCAGCATCCCGGTGCCACGATCAGCATAATGGAATCCGGCACTGCAAGCCCGGCTCTTTTTACGCCAAAGCCCTCCGCTCCCGGAGAGTTAAATGCCAGAGTTGCCGGAGAGCTATAGATCAGATGCTTCCCGGAGATCATCTGCGGAGGGATCGTTTCCAGCCCGCCCCGGGCCAGTTCTTCTGCAGTTGCAAAATATGCTTCCTTTTTCATATATCCTCCTTCTCCGTTTCTTCACTTTCCAATAGCTTCCTGGCCAGTGCAAAAAATTTCTCACTGATCTCAGAATTCTCATCTCCCTCGATCACCGTTTTGCCCTGATCCTCCCATCGGATGATCTCGTCACTTCTCGGGATCTCACCCACGACCGGAATATTATTTTTTTCTGCAAAAGCATTTACTTTTTCCGTTTCATTCTCCACATTCCTGTGATTCAGCACGATCCCGAAGATCCTCGCATAGCTTCGATCCTCAAAATTCCGCACAGCACTGGAAATATTATTGGCTGCATAGAGTGCCATTTTCTCTCCGGATGTGACAATGAGTACTTTTTCCGCATAGCCCTCCCGGATCGGTGCCGCAAAACCGCCGCATACTACATCTCCAAGAACATCGTAAAGCACTACATCCGGCTTCCAGGTCTCAAAAAGCTTCAGATCCTCCAGAAGCTGAAAGGTTGCGATGATACCTCTGCCTGCACAGCCAAGTCCCGGCGTGGGGCCGCCGGTCTCAATGCAGAGGACTCCACCAAAACCCTCCTTTGAAATATCCTCCAGCTTTTCCGGCTCCTCATCCTCTTCCCGCATATAATTCATTACCGGCCGCAGAGGTTCTCCCCCAAGAAGATTGATGGTGGAATCCGCCTTGGGATCACAACCGATCTGGATCACTCTCTTCCCCATGGCTGCAAAAGCCGCCGCCAGGTTGGACGTCACTGTAGACTTTCCGATACCGCCCTTTCCGTATACTGCTACCTTCAGCATAAAATCCTCCCTAATTCATTCTGTCCGCTCCCGCAGGTATTTTTCATAAAAAAAGCTCTTTCACGCACAAGGTGAAAGAGTCCCGTATTCCGCTCACAAAACAAAGTCAAACGGATATTCGCGATCCGCATTTGCTGCTTGTTCATAACCGAATAACGGCTTCGCAGCTGATTCGGTTAAGCTGTGCCGGATGAACAACGATTCCTGCTCGGATATTCCTTGCCGTCAAAGTCTGTTTCCTGCTGTATTTTGTTTTAATGCCTCATCCGGATAGAAAGAAAATATTTCGTTCCGTCTGAATTTTTCTGTTTTTATTATACAATGGTGTACATTAGTGAGTCAATTGCAACTCTGACTTTTTATACAAAAAAAGGCCCCCAGGCGAAATATTTTTAAGCATTTCGCCGAGAAGTCTTTTCTCTGATCTGCCGGCTCAGAAGCCGCGGCAAAGTTATTCTTATGATAAAGCTTTACTGGATAGAAACTACGTGATATCCTCTGTCTTCCACTACCTTCTTAAGCTCTTCGTTGGAGATCTCTCTGTCGTAGGAAACCACTGCCTCACCTTTTTTCAGGCTTACTTTTGCTGCCGCACCGTCAATGCGGTTGATCGCTCTTGTGACGCTGGCCACACAGTTCTCACAGTGCATGCCTGTGATCTTCATGGTTTTCTCACCCAGCTTGGTTCCATCCAGCTTCTTCTTCGGGATCTCCGGCTTGCTGCCGCCTCCGCAGCAGGCGCCTTCGCCCTTCAGATGTTTATATGCGCCTTTTCCGGCAAACAGCATAATGATGATAACAACGATGACAACAATTGCATTTGCCATGATTTCTTTCCCTCCTGGTTACTTATGCATTCCACTGCAGCCGGAGCAGCCGGAACAATGACCGGAGCAGCTGCCGCCACAGCCTCCTGTACGTGTGTTACCGGCACAGCCGACACAGCTGAGCCCCTGTTTCTTTCTTGAATAGAGATAACTGATCACAAATACGCCATATGCGATCACCAGTGCCAGTACAATAATATCCGCTATCATACTCATATCTGTCACCCTTTCTTTCGCTGTACAGCCTGTGAACTGCTGCCAGCCTCTGATGAATACTTTTGTAAAAAAACTTCCATATTTCTTCAGGCTTATTATAGCACAGAAGACCAGGTATTTACATCCCCGGTCTCCTGCATTTCTTATCATTTCAACTGTTCTTACAGCATCATTTCAAAGCTATCATATGTACCGGATCGTTACTGTATGACCGGTTTTCAATTACTCTGCTGCCTGTACAGATCTCTTTGTAACATCGTTCTGGTTCTTGTACGGATCTGGTCTGAACAGAAGGAAGAGCAGGATCGCTGCAAGGATCAGCGCTACGATCGTTCCAATTCCGAAGGAACCGGCACCTGTGACAACAAGACCGATCTGGTATACACAAAGTGTTACAACATAAGCAAAAATGTTCTGGAAGAGAATTGCAAACCAGAACCATTTTCTGGACTGCATCTCATGTGCCATTGTAGAAATAGCTGCAAGGCACGGAGAGTCAAGCAGGTTGAACAGCAGGAAAGAAAATGCTGCTACTGCTGTCGGGAACCATGCTTTGATCGCTGCACCAACGATCATGGTATCCTCTGCATCATCACCAGCTACGTTTGCAAGAACACCCATTGTACTTACGATGGACTCTTTTGCGGAGAATCCGGAGATGGAGGCTGCAACCGGCTGCCATTTGCCAAATCCAAGAGGAGCAAAGATCGGAGCAAGGATACCACCAAGGATAGCCATGATACTGTCGTTGCTGTCCTCAACAAATCCGATTCCGCTTCCTGTATTTCCGATGCTGGAAAGGATCCACATGATAACAGTTGCAAGGAAAAGAATGGTACCGGCTTTGATGATGAAGCCTTTCAGTCTCTCCCAAACGTGAAGCAGAACTGTCTTTGCAGACGGAATATGGTACTGCGGAAGCTCCATTACGAACGGAGCAGGTTTACCGGAGAACGGTTTTGTTTTCTTCAGGATGATCGCAGATACAAGAACTGCTACAACACCGATGAAGTACATCAGTGGTGTGATGAAACCAGCAGCTACATAGTCACCGGTTGCATAAGCAGTCATGATACCGCCCATAAGAGCGATAACCGGAAGCTTGGCACCACATGGGATAAATGTTGCTGTCATGATCGTCAGACGACGGTCATTATCTGCCTCGATCGTTTTGGAAGCCATGATTCCAGGGATTCCACAGCCGGAGGAGATAAGAAGCGGGATAAAGCTCTTTCCGGAAAGTCCGAAATGACGGAATACACGGTCCATGACGAACGCGATACGAACCATGTAACCGCAATCCTCAAGGATGGAAAGGAACAGGAACAGGATCGCCATCTGCGGAACGAATCCAAGCACTGCACCAAGACCACCGATGATACCATCTGATACAAGGCTCACCAGCCAGTCAGCAACACCGGCATTGCCGAGTCCATCCGACACAACACTCTGGATGGTTCCCACAAAGCTGTCGTTTGTCCAGTCTGTTACCATGGTACCAACTGTTGTTACCGATACATAATAAACGATGAACATGGTAAGGATAAAGATCGGAAGACCGAGAACACGGTTTGTTACGATACGGTCGATCTTATCGGAAACTGTCATCTTATTTCCGCTTCTCTTAACGTTTGCAGAAACAACCTTCTGGATGTACTGATATCTTCCATCCGTTACGATACTCTCTGTATCATCATCCTCTGCCTTCTCAAGGCCAGAAGCAATCTCCTCGATCCTAGACTGTGCAGAAGCCGGAAGGTTCAGACCTTCTTTTACCTTGCTGTCTCTCTCAAGAAGCTTTACTGCATACCATCTCTTGTTCTCCTCAGCGATGTTTGCAGGAACAAATCCCTCGATCTCATTTACAGCTTTTTCTACTGCTTTCGGAAATTCCATCTGCTTCGATGGTACTCTGTGCTGGTTCGCACATTTGATTGCCTCATCAACAACCTCTTTAAGGCCTGTTCCTTTAAGAGCAGAGGTCTCAACGATCGGGCATCCAAGCGTGGAGCTTAAGCCTTTTACATTGATATGGATGTTGTTCTTTTTCAGAAGATCCACCATATTAAGAGCGATAACAACCGGGATACCGATTTCAAGAAGCTGGGTTGCAAGATACAGGTTTCTCTCGATGTTTGTTGCATCCACAAGATCGATGATCACATCCGGTTTCTCTTTCAGAAGGTAATCACGGCTGACAACCTCCTCAAGTGTATACGGGGAAAGTGAATAGATACCCGGAAGGTCTGTTACCGTTACATCCTTCTGGTTTTTCAGCTTACCCTCTTTTTTCTCTACAGTAACACCTGGCCAGTTACCAACGTACTGGTTTGCGCCTGTAAGAGCATTGAACATTGTAGTCTTACCACAGTTCGGGTTTCCGGCAAGAGCTATTGTTACAGACATTTTGTATCCTCCTTTTTTCAGGTCAGAGCCTGACGCTCTGTCATTTTTCGAAGCGTATTTACTTTACTTCCACACATGCTGCGTCATGCTTACGCAGGGAAAGCTCATAACCTCTGATGGTGATCTCAACCGGATCTCCAAGAGGAGCTACCTTTCGGATATAAACCTCGCTGCCTTTTGTGATTCCCATATCCATGATACGGCGCTTGTAAGCCGGGTCGCCGGTGATCTTGGAAACAACTACTGTAGAACCTACTGCTGCATCACGTAAAGTCATTTCTCTTTTCCTCCCTGTTCATATTCCAATTCCTAATCTATCCTCAACTGCGCCTTCCGCAGTTTGGGGCAAATCCACTACCGGTCACTGCCGCACAGTCCGGTCACACCATAATGTGTCTGGCCATTTCCTTATTGACTGCTACTCTGGAATCCTTGACATTTACGATCAGATTGCCGTCAAACTGAGAAATAACTGTCACTTCCGCATTCTCAACAAAACCAAGGCCTGCAAGAAATCTTCTTGTATCCTCCGCTCCGGAAATACGCTTGATCGTGCCAGTATCACCTGACTGTAAAAATAAAATCGGCTGCATGGAATCCCTCCGTTTCTTTCTATTAATTAACTCAGTCTAATTAGTCAGCCCTAACTCATAGGTTAGTTTATACTAAGTTTTTTCGAATGTCAATCCCCTAAATGAAAAAAGTTAATCAAGATTAAGTTTTTATAAACAACATATAAAAAAAGTTCCTGCATTCTGAGGTATTTCTGTCTGGCAGAAGGTTACCTCAGAATGCAGGAACTCTGTTCTGATTCTTTTTCTGTTTGCAGCCTGTTAAGCTAAAAACCCCTTCCGGAACTTTTTCTTTCTTCCGTGCTGCTCATATTTTTATCTCTTAGTGGATCTGATCATTCAAAAGCTTCAGGATCAGATTCTCCGTTTCATTGATTCCGTAGCTTGCACTGTTGATACAAAGATCGTAGTTATCCGGCTTGCCCCACTGAGCTCCGCCGTAAAAATTGTAATACCGTCTGTGCTGGCTGTCCATCTTCTTCAGGAAACGGACTGCCTGCTTCATATTCATCTTCCGTACATCCATAACATGCTGCACACGGATAGCAAAAGGAGCTGTGATAAACAGACTGATATGCGGAATGTGGTTGTTCTTGAGGATCGCATCCGCACACCTTCCCATAATGATGCAGTCCTCTTTTGAGGCCAGATCGCAGATCAGGTCACTCATGTTAAAGAATACCGCATCCTGTTTCGGAAGACCATGGTAACGGTTGAATTCCCGGAACCAGCCCTTGGGATCAAATTTATGCTTCTTCTCATATTTATTGAAATCCGCAAAATATTCCGCATCGTTGACCGCGCCCTTTTCCGCCTCAAGGCGCCTTAATACCTGATCAAAGATCTCCACATCATAATAGTTGATCCGAAGCTTGTCTGCCAGTCCGAAACCGATATCATTACCGGCACTTCCCTGTGTACGGCTGATGCAGATGACCAGATGGTCATTCTCAGAGATTTTTTCCCTGCGCTTGATCATATGATTCAGCGCCACACGTTCCTTATCCATGATATCCGTAGCAACAAAAGTCTCCGGCAGCGTCAGGATCTCCTGAAAGATCTCATCATATTTCTTCATGAGACGGCTTTTTTCTTCTTTATCCTTGATGGTCCTGGCCATGTTGCTGATCAGTGCCATCTCGCTTCGAAGAAGATGTCCGTCCGGTTTGGTATACATCAGAGCACTTAAGTTCCGGATAGTGCCTTCTCTGTCACCGGTGAAGGTACGTCCAAGGGAAGATCCTACGCTTTCATAAACCTCGCCATCCAGTTCATAAAGTCTGGTGGCAAGCTCTCTGCATTTCTCTCGAATGTTATTATCCTGCATATTGATCCTCCTCCCTTATAAAAAGAATACCAGCATATCGATGATGAACACCGGTACCAGGAAACAAATGGACCATGCCATATATCCGAAGAAGGACGGCATGTTGATACCATTTTCGTCAGAAAGTGTCTTGACCATAAAGTTCGGAGCATTGCCGATATATGTATTGGCGCCCATAAATACAGCACCGCAGGAAATCGCAGAAAGAAGCTTTACAGGAACCGTTCCCAGCGTTGTTGCGATTCCGTTTGTAAATCCGAGAGTTCCCGCTGTTGTCAGAAATACCAGATAGGTCGGTGTATTATCCAGGAAGCTGGACAAAGCTCCGGTCGCCCAGAACATCTGGTACGGCTCGGTGATACCGAGATTCGGTCCTACTGCTTTCAGAAGCATCAGGGCCGGCTGCATGGTGATAAAAATACCGATGAAAAGTACTGCAACCTCCTTGATCGCACCCCAGGTAAAATGGTTCCGCACACGGATCCTTTTATCCGTTGTTTTAAAGGACAGAAATGCAGCTGCCAGGATCAGGACGATCTCAATGATCGACGGGAAGCTTAAAGTAACCTCACCGAAAATATGAATCCCCTTTACATTTCCGGCCGCATCCTGGAATGCAGGCATACCGGGAAGCATTCCGCTTAAGATAACACCCACAACGATCATCACAAGGAAGATGATATTATGAAGACCTTCGATCTTAAACTCGGTACCCGGTTTGCTGATATCCGGTTTACGTCCCTCTGAGATATCCTTCTTGTAAGAGCGCATATCCAGATGATAGAACACAAACAGAAGGATCACCATATTAAAGATCAGTACCGGAAAAAGATGCAGGCTCCAGAAAAACGGAACTCCTCGCATGAAGCCCATCAGAAGCGGCGGATCACCGATCGGTGTCAGGCAGCCACCCATGTTGGATACCATAAAGATGAAAAAAATCATAATATGACCCTTTCTCTTTCTCCAGGAATTCATTTTGATCACCGGACGGACCATCAGCATGCTGGCTCCGGTAGTTCCGATACAGCTGGAAAGCAGGGTTCCCAGTGCAAGAAGTCCTACATTTACTCTTGGTGAGCCCGCAAAATCACCCTCAACTGTAATGTTACCGGATACACAGAACAGTCCGAATAACAGGATGATAAATGTAAGATAGTCATTGATCACGCACTCCAGTACTGTTTCCGCAGTTTTTCCGGCACCGTAAACAACTGCAAACGGAATGATCATAAGAACGATCCAGAATGCAACCACAACGGGCTGATGTGACTCCCACCACTCACCCTTTACCAGCGGCATCACTGCAACACACAGAAGAAGGCCCGCAAAAGGGATACAAAGCCACACCGGCACACCAGATCCTGTCCCACCGTTTCCGGCTGCCCATACACCCACAGGACATGCCAGAAATACTGTCAGAAAAGTACACATGACGGTTAATAATTTTTTCAAAATTTTCACCCCTCACATAAATTTTTTTACCAGTGAAATTATAACATATGGCGTTCTAAAATCAACTGTGTAGATGTGCAATTTATACTCGAACCCTCTCTCTTTTTTGTGCATTTTGTCGGTGTGTCATAGCATTTTTTGTTTGTTTTCAAACACACGACCAGATTTTCGGATACTGTTTTCTATATCTGTTATATAATTTATATACATTGTCTCTCTGACAAAAAAGCAGCCGTATTCTCCATCGGCACACTACCCTTTCCGGAAAATACTGCTGCTTTTGTATCTGTTATTTTTTTATTATTCCATACACTCGTCAAGGATCTCTGCCATCTTGTCGATATCCTCTTTTGTGATCACAAGAGGTGGAACAAGGCGGAGAACATCACTTCCTGCTGAGATCACCAGAAGACCCTTTGCAAGAGCTTTTTTCACCACGTCTCCTACCGGACGTCCCTTGATCACGATACCCTGCATGAAGCCTTTGCCTCTTCTTGTTTCTGCACAGTCATGCTTTGCAACCAGTTCGTCCAGCTTCTCCTCAAAATACGGAGTAAGTCCCTGCACATGGGAAAGGATCTGATCTTTTTCAAAAATGTCAAATACCTTGCTGACGGCTGCACATACGAAGGGATTTCCACCGTAAGTGGTTCCGTGGTCGCCTGGCTTCAGGGAGGCTGTAGCTGCTTTTTTGTTCAGCACAAAAGCACCTACCGGAACTCCACAGCCAAGTGCTTTGGCACAGGTCATGATATCCGGCTGTACTCCATATGCCTGCCATGCAAAATAATGTCCGGTACGTCCCATACCGCACTGGATCTCGTCCAGGATCAGGATGATATCCTTCTCATCACAAAGCTTACGTAAGCCTTCCAGGAACTCTTTTGTAGCCGGATAAATACCTCCTTCTCCCTGTACGGTCTCGGTGATGATGGCACAGGTCTTATCTGTGATCTGAGCCTTTACACTCTCAAGATCATTGAAATCTGCAAATTTCACCCCACCCATCAGAGGCTCAAAGGGTTCTCTGTAATGTGCATTGCCTGTCACGGAAAGAGCGCCGATGCTGCGGCCGTGGAAGGAATGGTTCATGGCAATGATCTCATGGTCTGCATGGCCATCTCTTTCGTAGGCATATTTCTTGGCAGCCTTCAGAGCACCCTCAATGGCCTCTGTACCACTGTTTGTGAAGAAGGCCTTTTCCATATGGCTTGCCTGTACAAGTTTGGCACCTGCCTCAATGATCGGCTCATTGTAGTACAGGTTGGAAATATGCATCAGCTTGTCGATCTGGGATTTCAGTGCTTCGTCATAGCCCGGATAATGATAGCCCAGGGCATTTACTGCGATACCTGCCGCAAAATCCAGATATTCCTTTCCTTCGGAATCATAGAGGTAACAACCCTCACCTTTTTCAAAAACTACCGGAAAACGGTTATATGTATGAAGAATACTGGCTTCAGATTCTTCCATCTGTTCATTCATGCTCATTGTAATATTTCTCCCCATCATCTTTTAAAATTGCAGTACCAATACCTTTGTTTGTAAAGATCTCAAGCAGTAAGCTGTGCGGGATCCTTCCATCCAGGATATGGACTCTGTTTACACCATGCTCGATAGCGTCGATACAGTTTTTCAGCTTCGGGATCATACCGCCGCCCACAGTACCATCTGAGATCAGATTCTCAGCCTCATCTACACGAAGCTCGGAGATCAGAGTGGAGGGATCATCTGCATCCCTGTAAACGCCCTCAATATCGGACAGGAAGGCAAGCTTCTCTGCCTCAACTGCCTCTGCAATGGCGCAGGCTGCATCGTCCGCATTGATATTGTAGGAATCAAAATTTTCATCAAAGCCGATCGGGAATACGATCGGAAGGAAATCTCTTTCCAGAAGGTCATGAAGAATCTTCGGATTAACCTTTGTAACCTCACCTACGTAGCCGATGTCTTCGCCTTTGGAAAGCTTCTTTTTGCACTGGAGAAGGCCGCCATCCTTACCGCTGACACCTACAGCCTGTACGCCGAGAGATTCTACCAGAGTAACAAGCTCCTTGTTTACTTTTGCAAGAACCATCTCTGCGATCTCCATAGTGTCTTTGTCCGTTACACGGAGACCGTTTACAAAATGCGGCTCCATGCCGACTTTACCGACCCAGCGGCTGATTTCCTTGCCGCCGCCGTGAACAATGATTGGTTTGAAACCGACTAATTTCAGAAGGACTGCGTCCTTGATGACGTTACGCTTTAATTCTTCATCAAGCATGGCGCTTCCGCCGTATTTGATGACTACGATCTTGCGGTTGAACCGCTGGATGTATGGCAGGGCTTCTATGAGAACCTCTGCTTTGTCAAGATATTTCTGATTTACCATGTGGGTGTCTCCTTTTTTTGAAAAATGATATGGATTGAAAAAGGTTTTGTTGTTGTATGTTGGAGGGATTTCTTTTTTATTATAATTTTGTCTCAGCTGACAGCTGTGGATTTGCGAGGAGGGGAGGCACTCGGAGTTCCGAAGGCCGTTTCCCCTCCTCGCGCTCCTCCCCTCCGGCCACGGGGAACGGGCTGTTGCCCGCGTTGCGGGCAAAGCGCCTGCTGCGGACAGGCTGTCGCAGACAGCCGCTTCCGACGCGCTTTCGCCGAAGGCGAACAGCTCGTCAGTCTGCCTTCGGCGACTGACGTTTAACCCGACATAACTTCCAGGCTCCCGCTCTGAGGGTTCTCACGTTCGTCACTCAGTTTTCATCGACTGAAGTTCAACACGCCTCAACTTCCAGGTTCCCGCACTGCGGGTTCTCACGTTCGTCACTCAGTCTTCGTCAACTACACCTCAACACGCCTCAACTTCCGGGCTCCCGCACTGCGGGTTCTCACGTTCGTCACCCAGTCTTCGTCGACTGAAGTTCTACATGCCACAGCCAAGCGTGCCCAACGGAGGGGGTTCTTAGGGGGAGCGTGCGGGCTTCGCAACTTTGAGCTCGCTCCCCCTAAGGGTTTTCTCAGCTTACAAACTGAAACAAAACTACAACTAAAATCCACCATAAAAAACATTCTACAAAGCTCTTACATCAAGAACGATAATCCGCATTGATCTTTATGTAATCATAGGTGAGGTCGCATCCCCACGCAGTTGCGGATGCATCTCCCATCTTCATATCCGCGATGGCTGTCACTGCCTCTTCAGAGAGGATCTTAGTTGCTTCCTCTTCGCTGTAGCCTGTAGAAACTCCATTTTCAATGATCTTGATCTTTCCTGCTTTGCTCTCAAAGTAGAGATCTACCTTTTCCGGATCGAACTGGACGCCGGAGTAGCCGAGGGCGCAGAGGATTCTTCCCCAGTTTGCGTCGTGGCCGTAGATGGCTGCCTTTGTTAAGGAAGAGGTTACTACGGATTTACTTAAGGTTACGGCTTCTGCCTTGGTGGCTGCGCCGATAACCTTGACCTCGAAGAGTGCAGTTGCGCCTTCTCCGTCACCTGCGATCTTTTTGGCAAGGGTTGTGTTTACGTAGTTAAGAGCCTTTTTGAACTCTTCATAATCTGCGTTTTTCTCTGTGATCTTCGGATTGCCGGCCTGTCCGTTTGCAAGGAGGAGGACGGTGTCGTTTGTGGAGGTATCTCCGTCAACGGATACCATGTTGTAGGTGTCCTTGATATCCTCGCTGAGTGCTTCCTGAAGAAGCTCCTTTGAGATATCCACATCACTGGTGATAAATCCAAGCATCGTGCACATATTGGGGTGGATCATTCCGGAGCCCTTGCACATACCGCCTACCGTTACGGTTTTTCCACCGATCTCGATCTCTACCGCTGCCTCTTTCTTCTCGGTATCTGTTGTCATGATGGCTTTTGCTGCCTCAAGGCCTGCCTCGCGGCTTCCCTCAAGCTTCGGTGCCATGGCTTTTACTCCGTTTGCGATACGGTCGATGGGAAGCTGCATTCCGATGACACCTGTGGATGCTACCAGTACGCTGTCTTCCGGGATCCCAAGGCTTTCGGATGCTGCCTTGGCGGTTTCCCTGCAATAGCCGAATCCTTCCTCACCGGTACATGCGTTGGCGATTCCGCTGTTGCAGATCACAGCTCTTGCACCCGGGTGGTTGTATACAATGTCCTGATCCCATCTTACAGGAGCTGCTTTTACCACATTGGTCGTGAAGGTTCCTGCAGCCACACAGGGAACCTCACTGAATACCATGGCCATATCGGTACGGCCTTTATATTTGATCTCTGCTGCAGTTGACGCTGCCTTAAAACCTTTTGCGGCTGTAACGCCGCCGTCGATGATCTTCATATTATATATCTCCTCTCAATGGTGATGCCAAATCGAATATCGCAGTTCATTCGTTTAAAGTCCTTCTGCATCCCCCATATTTTATTTGTGATCTGCCTGTTTTACGGGCACATCGGAATCTGTTTCAGTCCTTCGTTCTCGTCAAATCCAAACATCAGGTTCATGTTCTGAACAGCCTGTCCTGCTGCACCCTTTACCAGGTTGTCGATAGCGCCCATCATGATGACTCTCTTTGTTCTCGGATCGATCTTGAAGTTCACGTCCACAAAATTGCTGCCTTCTACATTTCTTGTCTGCGGGCATACATCCTTGTTCAGGACACGTACAAAGAACTCGTCTTTATAATATTTGTCATAGGCTGCTTTTACTTCCTCATAGGTAACATCCTTGGTCAGGGAGGCATATGCTGTTACCAGGATTCCACGGTTCATCGGAACAAGATGCGGGGTAAAATTGATCATCACTTCCTGTCCGCATGCATATCCAAGCTGATCCTCGATCTCCGGTGTATGTCTGTGTGTGGCAACACCGTAAGCTTTGATGCTCTCGTTTACCTCACAGTAGAGATTCGGAACCTTGGCTCCTCTTCCTGCTCCGGAGGTTCCGGACTTGGCATCAATGATAATGGTATTCGGATCAATGAGGCCTTCCTTTAACAGCGGATAAATAGACAGTGTGGAGCATGTCGGATAGCATCCCGGGTTGGCGATCAGCCTTGCATTCTTAATATCCTCACGGTTGATCTCGCAGAGGCCATAAACAGCTTCCTCGATAAACTGCGGAGCCTTATGCTCGATTCCGTACCACTTCTCATATTTTTTCACATCTTTAATACGGAAATCTGCGCTTAAGTCGATCACCTTACATTTGGAAAGGATTTCTTCATTAATAAGGGATGCACAAAGGCCCTGTGGTGTTGCGGTAAAGATTACATCCACCTCATCTGCAAGTGCAGCCATGTTGTCATCCATACATTTGGCATCCACCAGCCTGAAAAAATTCTGATAAATATCTGCATACTGCTGATCTATGTAGCTTCGGGAGCCGAACCATTTGATCTCAACGTCCTTGTGTCCAAGAAGAAGTCTTACGATCTCATTTCCTGCGTATCCTGTCGCACCGATAATTCCTGCTTTAATCATCTTTCACATTCCTCCTCTGCCGTTTTCCTACGGCTTAATACACCCTGCAGAAGCGCTTGCTATTCTTATTTATGCCTCTTTTTTATGTCTTCTGATATCTGAATCTTCTGCACAGGTCAGACGGACATCTTAAACCTGTCTGTACTGCCAGCTCATATGTCCATCTTATCAATGGATAGATTATACATCTTCTCTGCATATTATGCAATAGTCATTTTCTTTGATTTTTCATGGTCTTTTCTGTTTTTCCTGTATTTTCTTATAATATCACCTACTTTCAGATGCATTTTTATGCAAAATTTTTTTCATATTTTTCAAATTATCTCTTGCATATTTATAAAATCTGGTGTATATTAAGCCATGTCGACAGGACAGCCGAAAATTTTGTTTTGTTGTACATGAATATTTATTCACTCTGGTAAAGTTATAAAACAGCATAATTTTTTCCAGATAACGTAAAAAAATTCACCGTCCCGGAAATGTCCGGAGCGATACAAAATCAAAAAAATCCCAGGAGGACATATATTATGAAAGAAAAAGTTGTTTTAGCGTATTCCGGTGGTCTTGATACCACAGCCCTTATCCCGTGGCTGAAAGAAACCTTTGATTATGACGTTGTCTGCTGCTGTGTAAACTGCGGACAAGGAAACGAGCTGGACGGTCTTGAAGAGAGAGCCAAAATGTCCGGTGCTTCCAAATTATATATCGAGGATATCGTCGATGAGTTCTGCGATGACTTCATCATGCCGTGTGTAGAGGCTGGTGCTGTATACGAGCATTCCTATCTTCTCGGAACTTCCATGGCTCGTCCGGTCATTGCCAAGAAGCTGGTTGAGATCGCACGTAAAGAGGGTGCCGTTGCTATCTGCCATGGTGCTACCGGTAAAGGAAATGACCAGATCCGTTTCGAGCTTGGCATCAAGGCTCTCGCTCCGGACATCAAGATCATTGCTCCATGGCGTATGACAGATCTGTGGACCATGCAGTCCCGTGAAGATGAGATCGAGTTCTGTAAGGCTCATGGCATCACTCTTCCATTTGATGCAAGCCACAGCTACAGCCGTGACAGAAACCTCTGGCACATCAGCCATGAGGGACTTGAGCTTGAGGATCCATCCCAGGCTCCGAACTATGATGACATGCTTGTATTAAGTGTAACACCTGAGAAGGCTCCGGATAAAGAAACTGAGATCACCATGACATTCGAGCAGGGTGTTCCGAAAACACTCAACGGAAAAGCAATGAAGGTTTCCGAGATCATCACAGAGCTGAACAAGCTTGGCGGTGAGAACGGCATCGGTATCGTTGACATTGTTGAGAACCGTGTTGTTGGTATGAAATCCCGTGGCGTTTATGAAACTCCTGGCGGAACGATCCTGATGGCAGCACATGACCAGCTTGAGGAGCTGATCCTTGACCGTGAGACAATGGAAGCCAAGAAAAAGCTTGGCAGCCAGTTTGCACAGGTTGTTTACGAAGGAAAATGGTACACACCTCTCCGTGAGGCTATCCAGGCATTTGTTGAGTCCACTCAGAAATATGTTACCGGTGAAGTTAAATTCAAGCTTTACAAAGGAAACATCATCAAGAATGGTACAACCTCTCCGTACAGCCTTTACAATGAGTCTCTTGCTTCCTTCACAACCGGTGATATGTATGATCATCATGATGCAGACGGATTCATCACTCTGTTCGGTCTGCCGCTGAAGGTTCGTGCCATGAAGCTTGCAGAAGTTAAGAATAACCAGAATCAGAACTAATTTTGTTGGACATTGTTCCGACAGATCATAAGAATGCCCCGGGAAGCTATATAAGTTCCCCGGGGTCTTTTGTTATATACTGCTTTGATCACATAATACCTAATAAACGAAAGGATTTTTTATCATGAACTCACAGAAAATGCCTCTGAAAAATTCTCTCTGCCTGCTTCTGGCCGCAACGATCTGGGGAATCGCCTTTGTTGCCCAGAGTGTGGGCATGGAATATGTCGGCCCCTTCACCTTCAACGGCGTCCGTTCCCTGATCGGCGCCGCTGTCCTGGTTCCGGTGCTCTTTATCCTGAACCGTTCCGGAAATAAATCCTCTGCTGCCACAGACTCCGCAATACCGGAATCCTCATCAGCACCTTCAGAAAAAGCTGTATCCCACACGCCATATAACAGCCGTGACCTGTGGCTGGGCGGCATTGCCTGCGGATTTGCTCTTTTTGCTGCCAGCAGCTTCCAGCAGTTTGGTATCCAGTACACAACAGTAGGAAAAGCCGGCTTCATCACCGCCTGTTACATTGTCATCGTCCCGATCATCGGAATTTTCCTGAAAAAGAAATGCAGTCCCTTTATATGGGCAGCCGTTGTCATGGCACTGGTCGGACTTTATCTTCTCTGCATCACAGACGGATTTTCCATTGGCCTCGGAGATATTCTGGTGCTGGTATGTGCTTTTCTCTTTTCCCTGCACATTCTGGTGATTGACTATTTTTCCCCGAAGGCAGACGGTGTAAAGCTTTCCTGTATCCAGTTTCTTGTCTGCGGGATCCTGTCCATGATCCCGGCACTTATTCTGGAACGTCCGCAGATTTCTTCCATTCTCACTGCCTGGCTGCCGATCCTGTATGCTGGTGTAATGTCCTGCGGTGTTGCCTACACCCTGCAGGTCGTAGGCCAGAAAAATGTGAATCCCACCGTTGCTTCTCTGATCCTTTCTCTTGAATCCTGCATCTCCGTGCTTGCAGGCTGGGTGCTCCTAGATCAGAAGCTTTCCATAAAAGAGCTCCTTGGATGTGTCATCATGTTTGCAGCCATCATCCTGGCACAGCTGCCGGAAAAAGAAAATAAATAAAAAACAGGCAGCCGGTTTGGTATTTTACCTTCCGGCTGCCTGTCTGCATGCATGTTTCTTATTCTGCTGCTTCTTCCTTCTTAATGAAGTTATTATAATGTGCCTTGATCTTATCAAAGCTCTCCTGGCTGATGTCATGCTCCATCTTGCAGGCATCCTCCATTGCGATCTCTGCCGGAACCCCAAGTCCCTCCAGCATCCTGGCAAGAACAATGTGACGCTCATAAATCTGATTGGCGATCTCTGCCCCCTTCTCCAGAAGTGTCACGGTACCGTAACGGTCCATAGCAATATAACCATCCTCACGAAGAAGCTTCATTGCGTGACTGACGCTTGGCTTGGAAACACCAAGTCTGGTCGCAATATCAATGGAACGAACTCCTCCTCCTTTTTTGGATAAAACCAGAATTGATTCAAGATAATCCTCCGCTGACTGTCTGATCTCCATATAAAATCCTCCCTGCAAAAATTTAACTCTATATAGACCCTCTAAAGGGATCTGAATCCCATTCCTTCCCTGTTCTACAGGCGAATATTAACTTTTAATATACCGCTTAAAGGATGTTGTGTCAAGCATTTCGCACATGTTTATCTTGACATTAAAAATAATTTCCCCGATAATAGTAGCTGAACAATATATCTGTTCTATAGCAGCCCGGAATTCTTTCCAGTAGTGCTGTCTTTTGAACAGTAAAGAAAGGAGATTTTTTATGCTCAAAACCCTTCTGGCCCAGGTCAGGGAGTTTAAAAAGGCATCGTTTCTCACGCCTTTTTTCATGATCCTGGAAGTTCTCTTTGAGACTCTGATCCCCCTGGCCATGGCTTCCATCATTGATAAGGGTGTGGAAGCCGGAAATATCGGCCATATCTATCGGATGGGTGCAGTTATGGTAGCTCTTGCCCTGTGCGGACTCTGGTCCGGCGTCATGGGAGGAAAATACGGAGCACTGGCCTCCACAGGCTTTGCCAGAAACCTCCGAAAAGCCATGTACACCAACATCCAGACCTTTTCTTTTTCCAACATCGACAAATACAGCACTGCCGGCCTGATCACCCGTCTTACCACAGATGTGACCAACCTGCAGAACGCCTATCAGATGATCCTTCGTATGTGTACCCGTGCACCGGCCAGTCTGATCTGTGCCATGGTCATGGCATTTCTTATCAACGCAAAGCTTGCAAGCATCTACCTTGTCGCTGTTATCTTCCTGGGAGGCTGTCTGATCTTTATCATGCAGAAGGCCACTGTATACTTCCGGGCCGTATTCCGTAAATACGACGACCTGAACGCAAGTGTCCAGGAAAACATCGGCGCTGTACGCGTTGTCAAGGCCTATGTCCGCGAAGACTACGAGATCAGCAAATTCCAGAAAGCCTGCAACAAAGTATACGAAATGTTCTTAAGTGCTGAGAAGATCGTTGTCATGAACATGCCCCTGATGCAGTTTACCGTTTATGCCTGTATCCTGGGGATCAGCTGGCTCGGCGCCAAAATGATCGTAGGCAGCTCCCTTACTACCGGTGAGCTTATGAGCCTTCTCACCTACTGCATGAACATTCTCATGAGCCTTATGATGCTTTCCATGGTTTTTGTTATGGTGACAATGAGTATTGCCAGCGCAGAGCGTGTTACGGAAGTCATCAATGATACTGCTGACATCACAGATCCGGAGGATCCGGTAACAGATGTCCCAGACGGAAGTATCGTCTTCGATCATGTAAATTTCAGCTATAAGAAAGACAGTCAGGAACCCGTTCTGAAGGATATCAATCTCTCGATCCGCTCCGGCGAGACCATAGGGATCATCGGCGGTACCGGAAGTGCAAAATCCAGCCTTGTCAACCTGATCAGCCGTCTTTATGACGTAACGGATGGTTCTGTTTCCGTAGGAGGCATCGATGTCCGTAAATACCATCTGGAATCTCTCAGAAATCAGGTTTCCGTTGTTCTTCAGAAGAATGTACTCTTCTCAGGAACCATTCTGGAAAACCTCCGATGGGGTGACAAAAATGCCACTGAGGAGGAATGCCGCCGCGCATGCCAGCTTGCCTGTGCCGATGATTTCATCGAAAAAATGCCGGACAAATACAATACCTTCATTGAACAGGGCGGCTCCAATGTTTCCGGAGGCCAGAAGCAACGTCTCTGTATTGCCCGCGCTCTTCTGAAGAAGCCGAAGATACTGATCCTGGATGACTCCACCAGTGCGGTAGATACTGCCACAGACGCAAGGATCCGCCGCGCCTTTGCCGAGGAGATCCCGGATACCACCAAGCTGATCATCGCACAGCGTGTTTCCAGCATCCAGAACGCGGACCGGATCATCGTTATGGATAACGGTGAGATCAACGGTTTTGGTACCCACGAGGAGCTTCTTAAGACTAACGCCATTTATCAGGAAGTATTTCATTCACAGACCGGCGGCGCCGGTGATTTTGACGAGGGAGGTGAACCGGCTTGAAAAAACAGAACATGAAAGGCCCGGGCGGTCCTGGCCCAAGGGGTATGGGAACACCGGAGCAGCCGGGAAAGCTTCTGGGACGCCTTGCCCGTTATATCTTTAAAAACTACAGTATCCATATCGTGATCGTGGTGATCTGCATTTTTGTCAGTGTTCTTGCCAATGTACAGGGAACTATGTTCATGAAAACCCTGATCGACCAGTATATCACACCGCTTCTCTCAGCAGATACACCGGATTTCGGGCCTCTGGCTACAGCCATCGCACGTGTGGCATGCTTTTACGCCATTGGTGTTATTGCCACCTATACTTATAACCGTATCATGATCAATGTTTCCCAGGGAACCTTACGTAACCTCCGAAACGATATGTTTGCAACGATGGAAACGCTTCCCATCAAATATTTTGACACTCACGCACACGGCGATATCATGTCCATCTACACCAACGACATTGATACCCTGCGCCAGATGATCAGCCAGAGCTTTCCGCAGCTGCTTTCCAGTGTGATCACCATCGTCAGTGTTCTTGTAAGTATGCTGATCCTGAATGTTCCGCTTACTGTAGTTACCCTGCTTATGGTTGCCATTATGATGACTGCCAGCCGGAAGCTTGCGGGCTTAAGCGGAAAATATTTCCTGGAGCAGCAGACCAACCTTGGTATTGTCAATGGTTATATCGAAGAGATGATGGAGGGTCAGAAGGTTGTCAAGGTCTTCTGCCATGAGGACGAAAGCATCCGGAAATTCGATGAACTGAACGACCAGCTTTTCACCAGCGCAGACAATGCAAACCGTTTTGCCAACATCCTGATGCCTGTGGTCGCACAGCTTGGAAACGTCAGCTATGTGATCTGCGCCATGGTGGGCGGTATCCTTGCTATCAACGGCATCGGCAGCTTCACACTTGGCGGGCTTGCCAGCTTCCTGACCTTCAATAAGAGCTTCAACATGCCTATCAACCAGGTCAGCCAGCAGTTCAACAGTATTGTTATGGCTCTTGCAGGTGCAAAACGTATCTTTGATCTTCTGGATGAAAAACCGGAAGTGGATGAAGGCTACGTTACTCTCGTCAATGCAAAAGAGGAAAACGGTGTTCTTACCGAATCCGACAAACGTACCGGCCGCTGGGCATGGAAGCATTTCCACAAAGCTGAGGGTACCACTGATTATATCGAGCTGAAGGGTGATATGGTCCTGGAGGATGTAGACTTTGGTTATAATTCCAACAAGATCGTTCTCCATGACATCAACATGTATGCACAGCCAGGCCAGAAGATCGCTTTTGTAGGCTCCACCGGCGCCGGAAAAACCACCATTACCAATCTTCTGAACCGTTTTTACGACATTCAGAAGGGTAAGATCCGTTATGACGGCATCAACATCACCAAGATCAAAAAAGATGATCTCAGACGCTCCATGGGCATCGTTCTTCAGGATACCAACCTGTTCACAGCAACCGTTATGGAAAATATCCGCTACGGAAAGCTGGATGCCACAGATGAGGAGGTTATCGCAGCAGCAAAGCTTGCCAACGCCGACGGTTTCATCCGCAGGCTTCCGCAGGGTTATAATACCCTTCTCCGCGGAAACGGTGCAAACTTAAGTCAGGGCCAGCGACAGCTTCTCTCCATTGCCCGTGCAGCCGTTGCAGACCCGCCCGTCCTGATCCTGGACGAGGCCACCAGCTCCATTGATACCCGTACCGAAAAGCTTGTACAGGATGGTATGGATAAGCTGATGGAAGGCAGGACGACCTTTGTGATCGCCCACAGACTTTCCACAGTACGCAACAGTGACTGCATCATGGTCCTGGAGCAGGGACACATCATCGAGCGTGGTTCCCACGAGGAGCTACTTGCACAGAAGGGCCGGTATTATCAGCTGTATAACGGCTGATCCAGGCTCACAGTTATTTTCGATCTAAAATATTCAATACCAAAAACATGCAGGGTGTATCTTTTCTGATAGTCCTGCATGTTTTTTTATGCTATAATCTTTGATTGAAATCTATTTTTCCGGAAAGGAGTCTCCGTATTTTTATATATGAAACAAACTGAAGAATATTACTACGGCAAAATGTCGAAAGATAAACAAAACGTGTACCGTGCAATGCTTCACGGGCTTATGGAGCTTTCCGACGAGTTCCTGATCCCGCAGGTACCAACCACCGATGGAAACTGGCTCTATGATGTATTTTTCCAGCTTCGTCTGGATCACCCGGAGATTTTCTGGGCTGTGGGGTTTAAATACCGTTATTACAAGGACTCGCCAAATCTGATACTGATTCCTGAATATATCTTCGACAAAAATAAAATCCGGGAGCATCAGAAAGCCCTGGGAGCCCGCGTAGACAAGCTTGTGCGCACCGCCATGAAGTTTTCCGAGTGGGATAAGGAAAAATATGTCCATGACTTCATCTGCGAAAATATCCGCTACGACAAACTGAAAAAGCCATATTCCCACGAGATCATCGGGCCTCTGGGCCATGGTGTCGGTGTCTGCGAGGGAATCGCCAAATCCGTAAAGGTCCTCTGTGATGCCCTTGGTGTATGGTGTATTATCGCCATCTGCGGGAACAATCCGGAAAAAGGGATCAAATACCGTCATACCTGGAACATCGTCCGGATCAACGGACAGTACTATCATCTGGATGCCACCTTCGATAATACTCTGGGCAAAAACGAAGACGGCTTAACCAGTATCCGTTACGATTATTTTAATCTGGATGACAAAAACATCTTCCGTGACCATGAACCACTGATCGCTCCGGCACCTCCCTGCCCGGATGGAAACCACTTTTATTACCGTGAGAAAAAGCTATCCTTCACCAAATTGGAAGACGTATACAAACGTGCCCTCCAGGCCGCAAAAAAAGGCCGCGAATTCACCTTCCACTGGCGAGGCGGATATCTCACCCGTGAAGTCCTCGCAGACCTTGTAGATCAGATCCAGGCCGCAGGAAAGACACGGGACAAAAAAGCCATCATCACACTCAACTGGCCTCAGGCTGTACTTCGATTTCATTTTGTGGAACAGCAGGCGGAAGGGAAGGTGTTTATTGAGGAAGTGAATGAAGGGGAGAAACTGTAGGGTCATTTATCAGGCGGTTATTCTGATTCAATGTAGATGACAGCTTGATTCAGTTAAAAATTTCTATAGTAAGAATGCTACAGACATATTGCTCATGATCTGTAGCATTTCTGTCCTGGATGTTACATAAGTGTCCATAATAAAAAAGACCTTCCATAAATTCAAAATTTACAGAAAGTCTCTCTCTTTTCTAATGCGGATAACAGGACTTGAACCTGCACGGTTGCCCACTGGTACCTAAAACCAGCGCGTCTGCCAATTCCGCCATATCCGCATATTCAATTATATTTTCATCCTGTCTGATGATAAAAAAATAACGGAAAGCAAATGCTTTCCGCTAATGAGGCATCGGGGATTCGAACCCCGGACAACTTGATTAAAAGTCAAGTGCTCTAC
>CAUEAK010000002.1:0-119515 GCA_958454115.1 Blautia wexlerae | reverse complement strand
ATCTTCAATTACTTGCATAAATTCGATGGACGCGTCTTATATCCCCATAGCGGAAGCAAGGAGTTTTACGACGCATTGGATAAAACACTTTCTCGGATGCACGAATATCACGGATTCTCTCCAACAATTCCTTGAAATATCCACCGCCACCTAGATTTTTCAAACGATCATCATCTAAAGCAAAACCTTTTCTCATGTATTCTTTTAAAATCCCAGTTGCCCAAATTCTGAACTGTGTTCCCTGTTTTGATTTTACACGATAGCCAACAGAAATAATAACATCAAGATTGTAATAGTCTACATTGTAAACTTTTCCATCAGAAGCAGTTGTTGCAAATTTTGCAACAACTGAATCCCGCTGTAATTCACCTTCTATAAATATATTTTTAATATGTCTGGAAATGGTTGATTTATCTCTCTGAAACAATTCTGCCATCTGATCAATGGACAACCAGACGGTATCACCATCAAAAGTAGTTTCAACTTTCGTCAGACCATCCTCTGTCGTATAAATAATCATATCTGCTTTTTCTTTGTCCATAAATTAATTTTCCTCCAAAATCAGATACATTATCAATGTGAACAATTTAAAAAATAGAAATTCAACACAGCCACTATGACAAAATCATTATTCTGCATCTTTACCATTTATAATACGGTAGTAATCATCCATATCCACGCTGAGTTTTACCGTAGTATCTGGTTTTCGGTTGCTCAAGAGGCACACGGTCTCAACATGAACGCCCTGGCAGAACTGATCCACTGCACAGGCGTGGGTCATCTCATATCCCGCCTCATAAAATGCCGGGAGGTCTCTCACAAGACTTGTAACCTTGCAGGAAATGTATACGATCTGGTCTACGCCGTAAGCCAGGATCTTTGGAAGGGCTTTGGGGTGAACGCCATCTCTGGGCGGATCAAGGATGATCATATCCGGTTTCTCCGGCACATCATCCAGAACCTTCAGCACATCCCCGGCAATAAAACGGCAGTTATCAATGCCGTTAAGTGCAGCGTTTTCTCTGGCGGCTTTTACCGCATCTTCCACGATCTCCACGCCGATCACCTCGCTGGCAACAGACGCCGCAAGCTGTGCAATAGTTCCTGTTCCGCTGTAAAGATCAAACACTACCTTATCTCTGGTATCTCCTACATATTCCCGCACTTTGGAGTAAAGGATCTCCGCTGCCAGGGAATTTGGCTGAAAGAAGGAAAAGGTGCTGATCTTAAATTTCAGTCCAAGAAGTTCTTCATAGAAATAATCCTTTCCATAAAGGATCTTCGTCTCGTCGCTCTGTACCACGTCGGATAAAGAATCATTTAAAATGTGCATGATCCCCACGATCTTCCCTTCCAGCGGAAGTGCAAGAAGCTGTTCTTTCAGAGGCTCCAGATCATATTCTTCCTGGGTAGTGGTTACCACATGGACCAGGATTTCACCACTTGTGACGCCTCTTCGAAGAAGAAGATGTCGAAGATACCCCACATGCTGCAGCTTTTTATAGAAGCTGGCATTACGCTCCAGGAAAAACTCCCGCACACAGACAAGGATTTTCGTCATATCCGGATGGACCAGTTTACAATCATCCGTATTCAGGATATCGTAAGTGCTTCCCTTCTTGTGAAGTCCAAGGGACAGCGGCCCATCCTTATACTCATCCCCAAAGGAAAACTCCATCTTATTGCGGTACCCGAACTCAATAGGACTGCCGTAGATCCCATCCCAGTGATATAAACGATCTGCAGCCTCAGCTTCTTCTGTCCCATCACCGTTCTTCCCGATCTTAGCCAGGCTCTCTCTTACTGCCCCATCCAAAAGTTCCTTCACCTGATGTTCCTTCATATCCTTCTGTGCCTCATAGCTCATGGTCTGGTACATGCAGCCGCCGCATGCCGGAAACTCCTGACAGGCAGGTTCTCTTGTTTCCAGAGGAGATTTCTCCAGGACCTCCAGAAGACGTCCTTCCGCCCGGCCGGAACGTTTCTTATTGATCATAAACCGGACTTTCTGTCCCGGGATTCCGTTTTTTACAATTACTTTCTGGTCATCAACCCAAACAAAACCTTTGTTTGGAAATTCCACTTTTTCTATAATACCTTCGTAAATTTCACCTTTTTTCATAAATCCTCTTTCTGTTTTATAACCAGCAGACAATAGTTCGAACATTCAGGATCCTCTTTACTGTCTGCTCATGAACGCCAGCGTTTCACGGTCCGTCTTCAAAAATCAAGCCCCGGTATCGCGCCGGGGCTTCAATTATCCGCTTCTCATATCATACATAACAGACAGCCATTCTGATCTGTTCAAAACAGCCTCTGCAGTGAAAGTTCTTACTCTTCCTCATCCTCGAAATAATCATCGAAGTCATCATCAAAATCTTCTTCAAAATCTTCCAGGTAATCCGGAGCGAAGAAACGATATACTGCAAATGCGATTCCTGCAACAGCTGCAACTGCGCCGATGATCGCCAGTACCCAAAGGACTGTGTTCTTATCTTTCTCTTCTTCTTTTTTCTTCAGTGTTGCAAGCAGTTCTTCAAGCTTTGTTGTATTTAAATTCATAACACTGCACCATCCTTTCTTTCTGTTCGGCTGTACTGTCTGTCAGTAAATCTGCAGCGCAGCGTTTTTTGAGGTCGCTGCACCCGAGCCTTTTTTTAATGTTCTTATTATACCACCATATGTCTGGTTTTACCAGAACTTACACAAATTTTCGCAGAAACATTCTGTAAAAAAATCGCCGTATTTCCGGCATTTCCGGAAAGATACGGCGGTTTTCTCTTATTCTTTATGGGTTCCTCGGATCACTTTGATCCCGCGTTCTTCTATCAGACCGCAGATCTGTGTTATCCGCGGACATTCCTTTTTTTCCTCATTCAGACGGCATACCCCGACATGGATGACGCTGATCTTTTCACTGACCAGCCGGTCTGCCTTTTCCAAAATCCCCTCATCTTCAGCAGGTTCTTTTGCATTGGTTTCTTTGCATCCGTTGCATGTCATCACAGCTGCCAGAATCGTATCTTCCGAATAGCCGGAAAAAAAATCTCTTCTTTCCCGAAATGCAGACAGACATCCTGCCCTGGTACACACATCATTGGAATTAAGGCATGTCAAAATCCCGATCTTTTTCATCTTTTTCCCTCTATGCATCCCGCCTCACAGCCAGAATCATAAAAACAAAATATGCATCTTTCCGCGGCTGTCGTAAACGATCTCCGCTTCTACTTTATAGATCCTGCGGATCAGCTCCGGGGTCAGGACTTCTTCCGGCGTTCCGTAACCTTCCAGAACTCCGTCCTTCAGTACATAGATCTTATCACAGTATGCTGCTGCAATATTCAGATCGTGAATAGCGGAGATCACGGTTACATTAAGTTTTTTCACCAGCTCCATCAGCATGATCTGGTGGGTAATGTCCAGATGATTGGTAGGCTCATCCAGAATCAGTGCAGAGGTCTGCTGGGCAAGTGCTCTTGCCAGGATCACCCTCTGCTGCTCTCCTCCGGAAAGAGTGGAAAAGGTACGGTCTGCAAACGCCTCCATCTGTACGGTTTTCAGCGCTTCATCCACGATCTGGTAATCTTTTGCATTGTCCCGTTCCAGAGTCTTTTTATGAGGCGCACGCCCCATAAGAACCACCTCGCGGACCGTAAAATCAAAATTATAATAATTGTGCTGTGCCACCACGGCCATTTTTTTCGCAGAGCTTCGAACACTCATGGAATGAAGCTCCTCGCCGTCCAGATACACGGCTCCTGCGTCTGGTTTCAGAATACGGTAAATGCATTTCAGCAAAGTGGATTTTCCGCTTCCGTTTGGTCCGATGATTCCTACCAGTTCCTTATCCTTGGATTCCATGGAGATTCCCTTCAGGATCTGTCTGGCGTGAAAGCCAACCTGAATATTTTCTGTGGTGATCTTCATTACCGGGCACCTCCGAATCCATAGGATTTCCGCACAAGCAGATAAATAAAGCAGGGAGCACCGATAATGGATACCAGCACACCGATGGGCATCTCGGAATTTTTAAGGATCACACGACATGCCACATCGCACCAGATCAGAAACGATGCACCAAGAAGCGCACTTAAGGGGAGCAGTTTTCTGTGATCTGTTCCAAAAAGGATCCGGACCACATGAGGGATCACCAGTCCCACAAATCCGATCACACCGGCACAGTACACGGCAAATCCGATCATAACAGAAGCAACGATCAGATAAAAAGTCCGCAGTCTGTGCAGATCTGTTCCAAGGGTAATGGATACGTCATCTCCCAGAAGCATCAGATTCAGGTTCCGGTACTGCGTCCAGAAAACAGCCACGCACACCAGCGTGACCGGAAGCATTACACCCACTCTGGTCCAGCTTGCTCCGGCAAGACTTCCCATGCTCCACTTCATAACTTCTGTTGCCGCATTTTTGTCATTGGTAATATAAATGACAAAATTGGAAAAAGCAGAACAGACTGCGCTGACCGCCATTCCCGCAAGGATCAGTTTTGCGGAAGTTGACTTTCCACCCATGTTTGCAATGGCGATCACCGCAAAAGAAGTGATCATCGCGCCAATGAAAGCTGTGATTCCCACAGAGTTTCCGCCAAGAAAGCTTCCGATTCCAAGCATGATGGCCAGTGTGGCACCCAGAGATGCACCAGATGAGATACCCAGCACATACGGGTCTGCCAGCGGGTTCTGCACGATAGCCTGCATCACCACGCCGCACACGGAAAGAGCCATTCCAACTGCCAGAGCCAGAAGGACTCTAGGCAGCCGGATCAGCCACACAACATCATGAACTGCGCCTTCCGCATAGGCGGACAGACTTTTTATATGAAACAATTTATAAGCGATAACGCTGTATACATCCTTCAGTGACAGATCCGCATTTCCAAAAGTGATGGCTGCAAGTATGGAAAAAATAAGGAATCCTGCAAGTCCGATGAGAACTGCCACATACATGGATGTTCTGAGCACCTTATCTTTTTTTCTCTGTGAAGCTGTTTCTTTCACTGCATTTTCTCCGATCAGTCAAGATTTACGTCCGGATATAATCCCTTTGCAAAAGTTTCGATTCCGTCCTGGGTACGTGTTGCACTTGCATACATCTCACTGAGCATGATCGGGTAAACACGTCCGTTCTTTACTGCGTCAAGGCTCTTCAGGGACTCATCATCCTGGATCACTGCAAGCTGGCTGTTCTTAACAGTTTCCGGATCATCTCCTGCATATGGCATGTAAACCACAAAGATCACGTCAGGGTTGGCTGCGATGATATCCTCTTTTCCAACGGTGGAAGCATCCGGGTTTGCAAGAGTTGCGCCTAACTGTGTTACCATATCTCCGCCAAGGCTCTTTACGCCATAGTTTGTGATGTTATCTCCAAGAGGCTCCAATACCATTACGCTTGGTTTGTCTTTTACATCTGCAGTTGCAGTAAGAGTTTTGTCGATCACTGCTTTTGCATCATCAACGATAGCCTGCGCTTTGTCCTGTACATCGAAGATCTTTCCGATATTTAAGATATCTGTGAATTCATTTTCCAGTGTTCTGTCGCCGTCCGGACGAGTATTGGTGTTGTAGTAGGTGTTGCAGCCTTTGTCGATCCAGTCTGTTACATTTCCCAGATTCTCATCAGAGAAAAGAGAGCTCCAGGATAAGATCATGTCCGGCTCCAGCATTGTTACAGTTTCAAGGGATGGGGTAAATTCGTCAAGATAATTTGTTTTTGAGAATGCTTCTTTGAGATCTTCCGGAACTTCATTATCAAGACCTGCGGTAGCTACCAGGTGGTCTTCCAGACCAAGTGCGAGCATAGTCTCAATGCTTCCCTGATATACAGCAAGGACTTTTTCCGGTGCTTTTTCATAAGTGGTTTCGATTTCGTTTCCATCGTAATCATAGGTTGTGATGGTCAGAGGATATTCTGTCTTGGTTGCCTCTGCGGAAGAATCTTCGGTGTCTGCAGACTCTGTACTGTCTTCTGCTGCCGGCTGGTTGTCTTCCTTGATGGTCTCGGAGTCTGCTCTCTCTGCGGCATAAACAGCCGGAGCTGCTGATACGGTCATTGCCGCTGCCATTACCATTGCCATGATTCTTGTGGATACATACTTGTTTTTCATTTCATTTCCTCTCTTTTCGCCTGTTTTATCTCCTGTTGCCTATGGGTAACCGAAAAGATGGGGCTTCATAAAATCTGCACGGAACACTTTGTACGGAAGCTCCCACTTACATACTGTCAAGCAGGTTTCCTGACTTACAGACTCAGAAAAAACTCCGCAAAATAAAAACTGATACACCATTCATCTTTTAGCCGATCATGAATGATATATCAGAATTTTCTCCAGAATCTCTCTGACATCGGGATTTCGCCTTCTCACATGAGTTTCTGCAATGGCATGTGAAATCCCTTCTTCTGTATACAGTGGCCGCAACCGCTCAGGCTTTTTACCCGATTCCCTCTCACAGTATCCGGCAGCATATGTGCCGGTGATACTGTTCACTTCACAGCAATTCAATTACGCTGATACTGATTCTAACATACTGGTTTTCCAATTACAACCTTGAGGCCGGATTTTTACAGTTTTTTGCAGAAATAGTCTGCCCGGAGAGATCCCTCTCAGATCTTTTTCAGCTTGGCAAAACCGGCGAACATTTTTTTCACGCCGACTTTGTCAAAGTCTACCGTCACTTCGTAGTCTCTGCCGCCGTCTGCGATATTTTTTACGATACCGACTCCGAATTTCACATGACGGACCGTGTCTCCCTCACCATAGTCCAGGCTGTCCGCCTTCTTCACTGTGAAATCTTTTTTCTGCAGGGTGCTCTTTGCCTGGAAATTCATTTTCATCTGGGCATAGGCGCTTTTCGGAGATACGATATCATCTACCCTGGGCTTTTTCTCCTGAATGGTATGTCCAAGATCTACCAGCTCCCGTGGAACCTCCCTTACAAAACGTGACACACGGTTATACTGAGTCTCCCCACGGATCATCCGCTGTTTTGCACAAGTTAAAGTCAGTTCCTTCATGGCACGGGTGATCCCCACATAACAGAGCCTTCGCTCCTCCTCGATATCCGACGGATCACCGGACCAGATGGAAGCATATCCCGGAAAAACACCGTCCTCCATTCCCACGATAAATACATTTGGGAATTCCAGTCCTTTGGCACTGTGAAGGGTCATCAGCAGCACATAATCCTGATCCGGATCAACAGAATCGATATCTGCCACCAGTGCGATCTCCTCCAGAAATGCAGAAAGTGTTGCCGGCTGTCCGGCCTCCTCCATGGCTTCCTGGAAGGATTCTGTCTTGGAGATCAGCTCATCGATATTTTCGATCCTCGCCTGAGCCTCCTCCGTTTTCTCTGCCTCCAGTTCCTTCACATAACCGGTAAGTTCAATGACCTCTTCCAGGGTTTCACGGACTGTATAGGCCTCTGCCTTACTTTTCAGTCCCTGGATAAAGGATACAAAATCATTGATCTTTCCTGCTGCCCTGCCAATGGACGGTACTTCCTCCACCACGCGGAGCGCATCGTAAAAGCTCAGGTTCATCATATCCGCATAGTCCTGGACACGGCCGATGCTGGTGAGTCCGATTCCTCTTTTTGGCACATTTAAGATCCTGCGCACAGCCAGATCATCACTGGCATTGTCAATGGTCTTCAGATAGCTTAACAGATCCTTGATCTCTTTGCGGGCATAAAAATTCACGCCGCCGACAATCTTATAAGGAACATTTGCCAGGAGAAATTTCTCCTCAAAGAGACGGGACTGGGCATTGGTCCGATAAAGTACTGCACAGTCCTTGTACTGGAATTTCCCGTTGCGGCGCCCCTGGATGATCTCTCCTGCAACATACTCCGCTTCCTCAAATCCGTTGTTGAACTGACGGAAATGTACTTTATCTCCCTCTTCGTTCTCTGTCCAGAGGCGTTTTTCCTTACGCTCTGTGTTATTGACGATCACCTCATTGGCTGCATTGAGGATGTTCTGGGTAGAACGGTAATTCTGTTCCAGGCGCACCACCTTAGCCTCTGGAAAAACCTTCTCAAATCCTAAGATATTCCCGATATTTGCTCCACGAAAACGATAGATGGACTGATCATCATCACCAACCACACAGAGATTCTTGTATTTCTCAGCAAGAAGACTTACAAATTTAAACTGGGCAGTATTGGTATCCTGATACTCATCCACCATAATATATTTGAAACGTTCCTGATAATAGTCCAGGATATCCGGATTATGCTGAAAAAGCTCCACAGTCTTCACGATCAGGTCATCAAAATCCAGTGCATTGTTTCCCCGGAGGATAGACTGATATTCCTTATACATACCTGCAATCTTCCGTGCATCCGGATCGCCGCCCGCATTCAGCTCCATCTCTTCCGGTGTGATCAGTTCATCCTTGGCATGGGAAATCTCAGCAAGAACGCCTCGTTCCTTGTAGATCTTGGTATTGATATCAAACTTCCGGAAGATTTCCTTCATGACTGTTTTCTGGTCGTCGGCATCATAAATGGTAAAATTACTGCCAAAGCCCAGCACCTCAATATGTCTGCGCAGGATCCTCACGCAGGCGGAATGGAAGGTGGAGACCCATACGCTCTCCGCACCCATTCCCGCAATTTTATTCACGCGTTCCCGCATCTCACTGGCGGCCTTGTTGGTAAAGGTGATCGCCAGGATATTCCATGGGTTTACACCCTTTTCTTCCATTAAATAGGCGATCCTGTGGGTCAGCACTCTTGTTTTTCCGGAACCGGCTCCTGCGAGGATCAGAAGTGGTCCCTCTGTATGTACGGCAGCTTCCCGCTGCATAGGATTCAATGTGTCCAAAGCATCATGTATACTCATTTTGATCTCCATTTCTTTTTCCATATGAACAGTATCTTTATATACTATCATGACTTTACTTTCCGGTAAACCCACCTCTCTGAAAAAAAGTTTCTTTACAAGTAGTATTTAAAACTATATAATAGGGAGCAGAGGTGATAATGCGATGACAGAAAACGAAAAAGAAATGATGAACAGCATTTTTGCAAAAATTGCTGAGCTTGATTATATAAAACCCGATGAAATTCCCAATATTGCTCTTTACATGGATCAGGTCACAACCTTTATGGAAGATAATCTCGCTTCCACCAAGCGTCATGATGATGACAAGATCCTGACCAAGACCATGATCAACAATTACGCAAAGAACAAGCTCCTTCCCCCGCCGGAAAAAAAGCGGTATTCCCGGGAGCATCTGCTGATGCTGATCTTTATCTACTATTTTAAAAATATCCTCTCCATCAGTGATATCCAGACCCTTCTGGGACCGATCACCGAGAAATACTTCAAGTCCGTTACAGAAAAGGACATGACTTACATCTACCAGGAGGTTTTCAGTATGGAGCAGTCACAGATCCGTTACCTGGAAAAGGATCTTATGCGCCGTTTCAAAAGTGCCGGAGAAATTTTTGAGGACGCCGACCCGGAGGATAAGGAATTCCTTCACCAGTTTTCCTTTATCTGTCTTCTTAGCTTCGACGTATACATGAAAAAAATGATCATCGAAAACATGATCGACCACATGAATTCCTCAAAAGATACGGATTCCTCAAAAAAAGACAAATAATATCCGGAGCTCACATCCGGTCATAAACGTGCGTCGCCGGGCGCACCGAAAAAAAAGAGACAGACGCACGATCGCCTGTCTCTTTTTCATTACAGCATTATCCGTTATCATCACGGTATGGACGTAAGCCTTATTCTGCTTCGCCGCCCTGCTCCCCGTTATCCTTCTTCATACGTGCAAATACCATCTCATAACCATCATTTCCATAGTTCAGGGAACGGTTCACACGGCTGATCGTAGCTGTGGAAGCTCCTGTTTTCTCGGAAATATCAAGGTATGTACGCTTATCAGTAAGCATCTTGGCTACCTCGAAGCGCTGAGATAAAGAAAGCAGCTCATTGATGGTGCACACATCCTCAAAAAATGTATAACACTCTTCCTTGTCCTTCAGGCACAGGATCGCTTCAAAAAGATGATCCACAGCCTCCGTCCTGATTTTTTTGCTCATTGTTACGCTCCTTTAAAATACATAAATTTCGTCTAATACAATACTGATATTTTAACACTCTAAATCGTGATAAGCAAGCCTTTTAGGGAAATTTAATAAACTATTTTGCTATTTTGTCTTTCTATGGCGGACACATGATTTTCCCATTTCCACTGCCTCGGAAAACATTTGGGATTTGCTTTTTCTGCTGTGATTGGGTATACTTAAAATAATATCCAAAAGAAAAGGAGACTTATCAAATGAATCGTTTTTTCAACATGGACAACAAATTCTTCGTGTTCATGGGACGCGTAGCAGACCTGCTTCTTCTGAATTTTCTGTGCATCCTCTGCTGTATTCCGGTTGTCACCGCAGGCGCCTCCATAACAGCTCTCTACTATGTCACACTGAAGATGGCAAGAGACGAAGAATCTTATATTGCCCGCAGCTTTTTCCGCTCATTCAAACAGAACTTCAAACAGGCGACCATCATCAATATCATCATGCTCCTCACCGCTGCTGTTCTGTTTATCGATCTTCGGATCGCCAGAGCCGGAAGCGGAGCTATGTACAAAGGACTTTTCAGTCTGTTCATTGCATTTGCACTGATCTATGCGATGATCCTTCTGTACATTTATCCGATCCTTTCCAAATTTTTTAATTCCGTCAAGAATACCTTTGTAAATGCATTCCTGATGTCCGTCCGCCATCTTCCGCTGACACTTTTGATGCTTGTGATCTCTGCGTCTCCACTCCTACTGATGTGGCTTTTTGCTTATGTGAGCTACGCACAGTTTACATCCATCCTGATCATGCTTTTTATTCTGATGGGATTTTCCACGCTGGCCTACTGGAAATCAAAGATCTTTGTAAAGATCTTCGATAACTATATACCGAAAGATGAAAACGAAGAAAACGGCGAAGAGAAAAACGAACCGAAAGAGGCATAATGAAGCGCTGGAACGACAAGCCTTATCATTCTCTGGACTATATGCTCCGGGAGCGATACGGCGAAAAGGTCTACCGGGTTGCATTAAACGGCGGCATGTCCTGTCCCAACCGTGACGGCACCCTGGGCAAAAAAGGCTGCATCTTCTGCAGCCAGGGCGGAAGCGGAGATTTTGCAGCAAACGCCGCTCTTTCCATTACAGAGCAGATCAACACACAGATCAAAAGTCTCTCTTCCAAACGCCCGATTCATAAATATATCGCCTATTTTCAGGCATATACAAACACATACGCTCCTGTGGAACACCTGCGTAAGATCTTCACAGAAGCCATCTCCCATCCGGATATCGTGGCACTGTCCATTGGTACCAGACCGGACTGTCTGGGAGATGATGTACTGGAGCTTCTTTATTCCCTGAACCAGATCAAACCGGTGTGGGTGGAGCTGGGACTCCAGACTATCCATGAAGATACCGCCAGATATATACGGCGCGGCTATCCACTGTCCTGTTTTGATACCGCAGTGAAAAATCTCCGCGCAGGCGGCATCGAAGTGATCGTCCACACCATCCTGGGGCTTCCCGGCGAAAGCCGGAAGGATATCCTGGAAACAATGGCTTATCTGAACGCCATGGATATCCAGGGGATCAAGCTGCAGCTTCTTCATGTACTGCGTGGTACAGATCTTGCCGCTGATCATGAAGCCGGTCTTTTCCGCACTTATGAACGGGACGAGTATCTGAACCTTGTCATTGACTGTCTGGAACATCTCAGACCGGATATCGTGATCCACCGGGTCACCGGCGACGGACCGAAGGATCTGCTGATCGCACCTTTATGGGCCAGCCGCAAACGAGAAGTTTTAAACCTTCTTCATCACCGGATGAAAGAAAGAGCAAGTTTTCAGGGAAAAGCTCTCGAAGCCCTTTCCCGCAGCCAGTAAAAAGGAGGATTCTTATGGCATCACCTTTTACAACCTATAAGCTTATTATTTTATATATGCTGCAGAATTCCGATGGGGATCTCACAAATTCCCAGATCACCGATTTTATCCTGGACCGGAAATACACCAATTATTTTCAGCTCCAGCAGGCAGTTTCCGAACTTGTGGAGGCAGATCTGGTGGAAATGTCTTCACAGTCCAACCGCAGTTACTATCGACTGACCTCCGAGGGAAAAAACACTCTGAAATATTTTTCCAAAGAACTTTCCTCTGACATCAAGAAAGAAGTGGAAGAATATCTCAATTCCCTCCACCGCAAGATCGAAGAACATCTCCTGACTCCTGCAGATTACTATCCCACCAAAGAGGGCAGCTACTCAGTACGTCTGCGGATCATCGAAAGCGGCGTCAGCATCGTTGATCTCAGCATCAATGTGCCAAATCTTGCTGCTGCACAGTCTGTATGTGAAAGCTGGCCTTATAAATACCAGAATGTTTATGACAAAATAATGGAGGAGCTTCTCTGAGAGGCTCCTCCGTTTTACTTATATTCATTTATTTCGCTTCTTCGTGGATCTTCTTCATATGCTCTTTCAGTTTCTTTTCATATCCCATATCACTGAGCTCGTAAAAATGTTCTCCTTCGATTTCTGATGGCAGATACTGCTGGTTTACATAATGATTCGGATAATCATGGGCATATTTATATCCGATACCATGACCCAGACTTTCGTGGCCACCATAATGGGCATCCTGCAGATGCACCGGAACGGTTGTCTTCTTCGCCTTCACGCAGCGCATGGCTTCCTGTATGGCATTTACTGCAGAATTGCTCTTGGGTGCACAGGCCATGTATGTAACTGCCTGGGAAAGAATGATCTGGGACTCCGGCATTCCCACACGTTCCACTGCCTGTGCTGCTGCCGTTGCCACGCAGAGGGCCTGGGGATCTGCGTTTCCGATATCTTCGGAAGCAAGGATCATGATCCTTCTTGCGATAAATTTCACATCTTCTCCTGCATAGAGCATTTTTGCCAGATAATAGACTGCCGCATCCGGGTCGGAGCCTCGCATGCTCTTGATAAAGGCAGAAATGATATCATAATGATTGTCCCCGTTCTTATCGTAGCGCACCACCCGCTTCTGGATACACTCAGAAGCCACCTCAAGGGTCAGATGGATCTTACCGTCTGTATCACGAGGTGTGGTGAGGATTCCCAGTTCTATGGCGTTTAAGGCGCTTCTGGCGTCTCCTCCTGCCATATCTGCCAGAAATTCCAAAGCATCCTCCTCGATCACCGCCCCATAGCTTCCCATTCCACGTTCCGGATCGTTAACCGCACGCAGGATCAGTTCCTTTATCTCCGGTATCTCCAGGGACTTCAATTCAAAGATGATCGATCTTGAAAGAAGCGCTCCGTTTACCTCAAAATATGGATTCTCTGTTGTGGCCCCGATAAGAATGATGGTTCCGTCCTCCACAAAGGGAAGAAGATAATCCTGCTGTCCCTTGTTGAAGCGGTGGATCTCATCAATGAATAGAATGGTCTTTTTTCCATACATGCCGAGATCGTCCTGTGCCTGCTTTACAACTGCTTCCATATCTTTCTTCCCTGCTACGGTTGCATTGATCTGGGTAAAGCTGGCGCTTGTGGTATTGGCAATGACTTTTGCTAGGGTGGTCTTTCCGGTTCCCGGAGGGCCGTAAAAGATAACAGATGTCAGCTTATCCGCCTTTATGGCACGATACAGCAATTTATCTTTTCCTACGATGTGCTGCTGTCCCACCACCTCATCCAGTGTTCGCGGACGCAGCCTGGATGCAAGAGGTGACTCCTGATCCAGCGTTTTTGACTTTGCGTATTCAAATAAATCCATGGCTTTCACTCCTGTATTTTCTGTAAAAAGCGGATATTCACGATCCGTATTCTTTTCATAGATCTGTATCCGGCAACGATCGTTTCATTTGTTTCCGGCATACGGACAGATTCCTTATTTTTATAATTTTACCTGTTTGCACATAAAAAAGCAATCGTTTCTGCCTTTTCGGCAAATCACAGTTACATCACCAGCAACTGATCTGCAGTTACCAGGTCATATCCTTCTTCCGTAAGCATATCCGCGATCTCCAAGGCCGCTTCCACGGAGGTAGAAAAGCTGTCATGCATCAGAATAATGGAGCCATCCTTCACTTCCCGCTGAACGATATTTTCCACAGAACGGACATTTTTTGATTTCCAGTCCAGAGTATCCACATCCCAGAATACCGGCAGCATGGTCACACAGAGCTCCAGATCCTTCGGCCAGGCCCCGTAGGGCGGGCGAAGATACATGGGATACTCTCCGGTGATCTCGTAGATCTCATTATTCGTCTTTATGATCTGCTGACAGGCCTGATCACCGGGAAGCTTATCAAGCTGCACGTGATCATACGTGTGATTACCGATGAGATGACCGTCTCTCTGCATCTGCGTTACGATCTCCTCATTTCCCCGGATATTTTTTCCCATAAGAAAAAATGTGGCATGGATCCCACGCTTCCGCAGGCCATCCAGAAGCAGAGGTGTATATGTTGCATGCGGTCCATCATCAAAGGTAAGAGCCACACGTGGACGATCCTCTTTTTCGCTTCTGTCAGAGGCTGTCTCAGCCACCGGTTCTGCTGCTTTTTGTCCGTACTGCGCCGCCACCAGCCGGAGCATCCCCTCACCGGCGATCATTCTGGTCACCCACATCCGAAATGCACTGTCTGAGATTTTTCCATATCCGCTGAGCAGGATCAATACCATTGCCACTACACAGAAATATTTTTTTCGCTTATCCATATTTCCCGCCGGATCAAATATACTTTTCCACAATATATGAAAAAATCCCCGGGAAAAGACTTTTGGCTTTTCTTTCCCGGGGAATATTCTCTGATATATGTCTTATTTTTTCAGGATCTCAAGTGCACTCTCGATCTCTTCCACGCATTTTTTATAGCCAAGGGTACCGTTATCCAGGCACAGATTGTATTTCGTCATATCTGCCCAGTCAACACCCATGAAACGTTTGCAGAAATCTTCTTTGCGTTTGTCATCCTTCTGCATAAATTTCTCAATATCCTTTGTAGTTCCGCTGAGCTTCTTGCTTGCCTCGCGGATACGGAAATCCCAGTCTCCGTAAACAAACACACGGAGAACATTGGAATAGTCTTTCAGGATCATGTTTGCACAACGTCCGATGATCACACAGGACTCTGTCTCTGCCAGCTGACGGATGATTTTTGCCTGATAATTGAACAGGTTCTCATCGGATGTGAAATCCTTGCTCTGAGGCGGGATCAGCTCACCCTTGTAGATTCCGGACTTTGCAAAAAATCTCTGCTTGGTGCTGACATTTTCGTCTGCCCGTCCGAAAAGTTCCTGGCGGATACCGCTCTCATCAGATGCCATGCGGATGATATCCTTATCATAGTAAGAAATCCCTAATTTCTTTGCAAGCTCCTCTCCGATGGTACGTCCACCGCTTCCATACTGTCTTGCAATGGTAATTACGAAATTATCCATGTCTTTCCACCTACTCTCCAAGATATGCCTTCTGAACGGCCTCGTCATTCAGAAGATCCTCTGCCTTTCCATCCATAGTAATGCTTCCTGTTTCCAGAACGTACGCTCTGTCCGCAATGGAAAGAGCCTTCTTCGCATTCTGCTCAACCAGAAGCACTGTAGTTCCGCTCTCACTTACCTCGCGGATAATGTCAAAAATCTCATTTACAAAAATCGGCGACAGACCCATGGACGGCTCATCCATCAAAATGATCCTTGGTCTGCTCATCAGTGCACGTCCCATGGCAAGCATCTGCTGCTCACCACCGGAAAGTGTTCCGGCACGCTGTCCTTTACGTTCTTCCAGACGCGGAAATCTCTTGTATACACTTGCAAGACTTTCTGCGATCTCTGCCTTGTCCTTTCTTGTATAGGCTCCAAGGAGCAGATTCTCATAAACGGACATATCCGCAAATACACGTCTTCCCTCCGGAACATGCGCCATACCCATCTCTACGATCTTATGCGCCGGTGTTCTTGTGAGGTCTTTTCCCTCAAACACAATGCTTCCGGACTTCGGAGAAAGAATTCCGGTAAGTGTCTGAAGTGTGGTTGTCTTTCCGGCGCCATTGGCACCGATCAGCGCAATAACCTCTCCCTGATTTACATGAAAAGAAATTCCCTTCAGAGCCTGGATCACACCATAGTAGACCTGGAGGTCCTTTACTTCCAACATTGCCATTGTCTCGTTCCTCCTTATTCTCCCAGATATGCAGTGATAACCGTCGGGTCTTTCAGCACTGCAGATGTCTCACCCTGGATCAGTACCTGACCGAAGTTCAGAACTGTAAGTTCCTCACAGATACCGCCCACCAGTTTCATGTCGTGCTCGATCAGAAGAACAGTCATATCAAAATGCTCCCGCACAAAACGGATAGTATCCATCAGCTCCTGTGTCTCATTCGGGTTCATACCAGCCGCCGGCTCATCCAGGAGAAGAAGCTTCGGCTCTGTGGCAAGAGCTCTAGCGATCTCCAGTTTACGCTGTTTACCATAAGGCAGATTTCCTGCCAGAGTGTCTGCTTCCTTATCCAGATCAAACACCCTCAGTATCTCCATGGCACGTTCATTCATCTCTTTTTCTACCTTGTAATATTTCGGCAGTCTTAAGATCCCGGTCAGTGTGGAATATGGATGATGATTGTGAAGTCCTACTTTTACATTGTCAAGAACCGGCATATCCTTGAAAAGACGGATATTCTGGAAGGTTCTGGCGATTCCGGCTTTGTTGATCTCGATGGTGCTTTTTCCGGTGATGTCCTGGCCGTCCAGTCTGATGATTCCCTCTGTTGGTTTGTATACACCTGTGAGAAGGTTGAATACCGTTGTCTTACCGGCACCGTTGGGTCCGATCAGTCCATAGAGCTGTCCTTTTTCAATGGTCATGTTAAAGCCGTCAACAGCACGAAGACCGCCGAACTGGATAGACAGGTTATTTACTTCCAGCATTGCCATGATCAGGCCACCTCCTTTTTCGCTTTTTTGCCTTTGAATTTTTCTACCATACGTGCTCTCCAGTCTCTTGCTGCCGGTGCCCAGTTAAAGAGCATCATGATGATCAGCACGATTGCGTAGATCAGCATACGGTAGTTTGCGAATCCACGGAGAAGCTCAGGCAGTGCATAGAGGATAATGGTTGCAATGATCGATCCTCTGATATTTCCAATCCCGCCAAGTACCACATATACCAGTACCAGGATGGACATGTTGTAATCAAATACAGATACCTTCAGAAGAGAAAGGTTATGTGCATACAGCACGCCTGCCACTCCTGCAAGGGCTGCGGAAATCGTAAATGCAAGCAGTTTGTATCTGGTGATATTGATTCCCACGGATTCTGCTGCGATACGGTTATCTCTGGTTGACATGATCGCACGTCCGCTTCTGGAGTTAACCAGGTTCTGCACGATAAACAGAGTCAGAAGAAGAAGGATCACACCGATCAGGAAAAAGTAATTCTTGATATCTTTATAAAGAGTTGCTGTTCCTGAAATACCAAGGGCACCTTTGAGGATCTGTTTTCCGCCCGGATCCATATGAAGACCGGCTGCACTGGTTGCAACGTGAAGTCCTTTGTCATCCACGCCAATGTAAAGTACATTGATCAGGTTCTTGATGATCTCACCAAAAGCCAGTGTAACAATAGCCAGGTAGTCACCGCGGAGACGAAGTACCGGAATACCGATGATCACACCGAACAGTGCTGCAACTGCCGCACCTACAAGGATTGCAAGGATAAAGCGAGGAACCTGCGGAATGGAGTCTGCAGCAACCTGTGAAAACAGGGCACTGGAAAAAGCTCCCACGCACATGAAGCCCGCATGTCCAAGGCTCAGCTCACCGGAAAAACCGACTACCAGGTTCAGGGAAACTGATGCAATGGTATAAACACAAAGGGGAACAAGAAGTCCCATAAGAAGTCTGGAAAGATTTCCAGTTGAGGAAAGTGCCTGTACGATCACAAAAAGCACAATGACAATTCCATAGTTGATCATGTTATTTTTTGTTGTTTTGTTTTTCATATTCTTCATATCGGCCACCTTACACTTTCTCCTGGATGTTCTTGCCGAACAGTCCGGTAGGTTTTACAAGAAGCACGACGATCAGGACTGCAAATACGATCGCATCTGCAACCTGGGAAGAAATATAAGCTTTTCCGAAGATCTCGATGATTCCCAGAAGGATGCCGCCGACCATAGCTCCCGGAATCGAACCGATTCCACCGAATACAGCAGCTACGAAAGCTTTGATACCAGGCATGGCTCCTGTGTACGGAGTCAGTGTCGGATAAGTCTGACAGAGCAGAAGGCCTGCGATCGCTGCAAGTCCGGAACCGATGGCAAATGTGAGGGAAATTGTCGCATTGACGTTAACTCCCATCAGCTGTGCCGCATCTCTGTCCTCGGAAACCGCCTGCATGGCACGGCCAGGTTTTGTCTTTTTTACAAAGAGGGAAAGTCCCACCATGATGATGATACATGCAAGGATGGTTACGATGGTGATTCCCTTGATGGTAAGCTCACCGTCAAACAGTGTGATGGACGGAACTTTGATAACAGCTACGAAACTCTTGGCATCTGCGCCGAAGATCAGAAGTGCCAGGTTCTGAAGCAGATAACTGACACCGATAGCCGTGATAAGAACGGCCAGGTTTGAGGAAGCTTTTCTAAGTGGACTGTAAGCTACCTTCTCAATGACAACACCAAGCAGTGTACAGATCACAACGGAAAGGATCACAGCAAGGATCGGTGACATGCCGCCTCTTGTGATACAGGTAAGGATGATATAAGCTCCCACCATGATAACATCTCCGTGTGCGAAGTTCAGCATCTTGGCAATACCATAAACCATGGTATATCCAAGTGCGATGATCGCATAGATACTGCCAAGACTGATGCCGTCTTTTAAATAAGATATAAAACTCATAACGCACCTCTTTTAATTGTTTATTGATAAGGGAAAAAGGGGACGGTTCCCACTAAAGGTGACCGTCCCCTGACCCCTAACGTTAACAGAAATTACTTATTTCATCTCTACATAAGCACCGTCTTTGATCTCGAATGCTTTCGGCTCTTTATCACACTCGCCATCCTCGGTCCATTTTGCTTTTCCGGTAAGTCCGTCAAGCTCGATGTTTGCCATGGATGCGCTCATTGCTGCACTGATGTCTGCATTTTCCATATCTGGTGTGATCTTTGCATCGTCAGCTGCAAGCTGCATTGCGTAAAGTACATCATATGTATCTGCCGCAAACTGGTTCGGGATCTCACCGTTGTGAGCATCGCCGTATGCTTTTACGAAGTTCTGGCTCTTCTCATCTGTAGCTGTTGCGGAGAATGGTGTCAGAAGCATAACACCCTCTGCAAGGGATTTATCGAAGTTCTCTACATTGAGGATACCATCCATGCCATCTACACCAAAGAATTTAATGTCAAGTCCTGCCTCAGATGCCTGCTGAAGGATCAGCGCATTGTCGGAATAGTAGTTCGGAAGGAAAAGAAGCTCAGCGCCGCTCTTCTTGATCTTTGCAAGCTGTACAGAATAGTCTGTGTTGCTGTCTGTTGTGTAAGCCTCATCTGCAACTACTTCAAGTCCGTCATCAGCAGCTGCTGCAACGAATGCGTCATGTACACCGGAGTTGTAGTCAGCAGCGGAATCATAAAGTACTGCTACTTTCGTTGCAAGTTTGTGCTCGGAAATGTACTGAGCAGATTTGGTTCCCTGTGCCGGGTCTGTGAAGCACATACGGAACTCGTTTGTTCCTGCTGTGATACAGTCAAGTGCTGTTGCGGATGGTGTGAAGAGGAATGTATCCTCAGCTGCCTCAGCTCCTACTGCGATACAGGAACCGGATGTTACAGTTCCACAGAGCATCTGCATTCCTTTATCGATCAGGTCATTGTATGCGTTAACAGCCTTCTCCGGATCTCCCTGGTCATCACCTGCGTCAAGAATCTCTACTTTATATCCGTTGAATCCACCGTTCTCGTTGATCTCATCAGCTGCGATCTTGGCTGCGTTGTATACGTTGGTACCGTACTGTGCGTAATCACCTGTCATCGGTCCGATCACACCGATCTTAAATGTCTCATCTGCTGCAAAAACGGATGTAGGCATCATCATAGCTGCTGTCATCGCTGCTGCTGATGCAACGCCGATTACTTTCTTCCAATTTCTCATAATAATCTCTCCTCCTGCGCTTTGTCGCGTTACTAATGTTTAATGGTAAAATTATAGCATCGCATATTTTTTATTTCAAGGGCAAATTTAGTTATCTGTTGTTTTTCGTCTGATTGCACAACGCGGACACTTGTCCGCTGTACAGCTTGTGTCGTTTTTCGGCAAATTGTCTGAATTTTTTTACAAAAAAATCCAGGGAAAAATTCCCTGGACTCCTTCGTCTCTTAATACTTTACTTATGCGATTGCTTTCTTAGCGATCTCAGCAAGAGCTGTGAAGCCTGCTGCATCGTTAACAGCCATCTCTGCAAGCATCTTTCTGTTGATGTCGATGTTTGCAACCTTAAGGCCGTGCATCATTTTGCTGTAAGAAAGTCCGTTCATTCTTGCTGCTGCGTTGATACGAGCGATCCAGAGCTGTCTGAACTGACGTTTTTTCTGTTTTCTTCCTGCATAGGAGCTTGTAAGAGCTCTCATTACAGACTGTTTTGCAACTCTATACTGTTTGGAACGGGCTCCTCTGTAGCCTTTTGCCAGTTTTAATGTACGGTTATGTCTTTTCTTTGCGTTTAATCCGCCTTTAATTCTTGCCATTTCTTAATTCTCCTCCTGTTCGTCTTCTCTATCTTATAAATATGGTAATACTTTCTTCATGCTCTTTACATTAGTAGAATCAACAACAGTAGATTTTCTCAGATTTCTCTTTCTCTTCTGAGATTTCTTTGTAAGGATATGGCTCTTGTAGGCTTTATTTCTTACTAATTTTCCTGTACCTGTTTTTTTAAAGCGCTTTGCTGCTGCTCTGCAAGTTTTAATTTTTGGCATTATGAATTCCTCCTTGATTTGGTACTTCTAAATTTTATATAGCATCCCGTTCTGCCCGGCTGTTGCCGTGAAGACTGAGATATCTACCGTTTCTCAGTCAGAAACATAGTCATGCTTCTGCCTTCTACCTTCGGAGCCTTCTCTACAGTCGCTATATCGGACAGAAGATCTGCGAAGTCATCAAGCACATGCCTACTGCTGGACATATGTGCCATCTCTCTTCCGCGGAAACGAAGTGTAACCTTAACTCTATCGCCCTTGCTAAGGAACTTTCTTGCTGCATTTACCTTCGTCTTCAAATCATTCGTATCAATGTTCGGGGAAAGACGCACTTCTTTGACATCGATGGTTTTCTGCTTTTTTCTGGCCTCTTTTTCTTTTCTTGCAAGCTCGTAACGGTATTTACCGTAATCGATGATCTTGCATACCGGCGGTTTCGCCTGTGGGGCAATCTTTACAAGGTCAAGTCCTGCCTCCTGCGCTTTCGCCATCGCTTCTCTGGCGGACACGATTCCAAGCTGAGCTCCGTCCGGACCAATCAAGCGTACCTCTCTGTCTCTGATCTGTTCGTTAATCATTAAACCGCTAATTGTTGTACACCTCCATGAACATGATAGAATTATTTTTTTCTTTCTCATTAATGTAGCTTAAGCCGCACAAAAAAAGCGCAGACAGATGTCCACACTTCAAATAATTACACCTGCGCACTGATGGTTGATCCGTTCGCAGTACTGTGCAATATTGACCTGAGTCGCTTATCTTCAGCGCTGAGGTGAGAGTGAACTCTGCTTTCTTTTCGCTACGTACTTTAAGAGGATACCATGGTGTCTGCTATTTGTCAACTGTTTTTTATATTATTATGTATTTATTTTTTGAGTATAAATTTTTCTTCTTCCGGACATACTATGCAACATCGGAATCTGTCAAGCCTTACCGCAGTGCTGACGATCAGACAGGATGCGCATTCCGACAGGCTGACGGTTTCCGGTAAAATCATAATTATCAGGAGGACACTTTTATGACAAGTCTTAAATGCTCCGCACACAACTGCTGCTATAACAAAAATTCTCTCTGCTCCAGGGGAGCCATCAATGTCGAAGGTGCAGATGCACGTTATGCAGATGATACCGCCTGTGAAAGCTTCCGTGACCAGGAAGAGTGTGCTGTAAAAAATTCCGCAGATTCCTGCTGTGGGTGTGAGACCGTTAACATCGACTGCAAAGCACACAACTGCACCTACAATGAGCACTGCAAATGCACCGCAGCTTCCATCAATGTATCCGGTGCCAATGCACATCGCTGCTGTGATACAAAATGTGATACTTTCAGCTGCGAATGCTGATATCCTGAACAGAAATCCTGTTTCCATACAGAGCAGACATTCCTGTTTCTTTTGATCAGAAAGTCAAAAAGATCCGGCAGCGTTCCAGATGGAGTCTCTGCCGGATCTTATCCTGTTCATTTATTATCTGTTCTTAAGAAAATCCGGGATCTGGATGTCCTTTTTCTGAACAGTGCTTGTAGGAGCCTTTGTTCCAAACTGTGTGGAATTCATAGTCGGCAGGCTGAAACTTGGCATGTTAAGGTTCATACCGCCTGGCTGTGACTGGCTTGTTTTTTTGGTGTTTCCGAATACAGAATTGGAAGCTCTGTTTCCAAATGGTGTGTTCTGAAGGTTATTGTCTGTAAGACCTGTAGCAATAACTGTAATTCTCGCATAATCTGCAACAGAATCATCATACATAGCACCAAAGATGATGTTTGCATCCTCACCTGTAAGCTCCTGTACATAGCTTGCAGCATCGTTGGCATCCATAAGAGAAATATCTCCGGAAATGTTGATGATCACATGAGTAGCGCCCTTGATGGTTGTCTCAAGAAGCGGAGAAGATACCGCCTGCTGTACAGCCTCCATAGCCTTGTCATCACCTCTTGCCTCACCGATACCGATATGAGCGATTCCCTTGTCTGTCATGACTGTCTGCACATCTGCAAAGTCAAGGTTGATCAGAGCCGGCAGATTGATCAGGTCTGTAATACCCTGTACTGCCTGCTGAAGAACCTCATCAGCCTTACGCAGTGCTTCCGGCATGGTTGTTCTTCTGTCAACGATCTCAAGTAATTTGTCATTGGGGATGACAATCAAAGTGTCAACTGCTTTCTTCAGATTTTCGATTCCCGCAAGTGCATTGTTCATACGGGTCTTTGCTTCAAAACGGAAAGGCTTGGTAACAACACCGACAGTCAGGATACCCATCTCTTTTGCCGCACCTGCGATCACAGGAGCAGCTCCGGTTCCGGTTCCGCCTCCCATACCACAGGTAACAAAAACCATGTCCGCTCCCTCGATGATCTTCTTAACTTCCTCAATGCTCTCCTCAGCTGCCTTCTGTCCAACCTCCGGCTGTGCACCGGCGCCGAGACCTTTCGTAATTTTCTCACCAATCTGAAGTACAGTCGGAGCTTTACACAGTGTCAGAGCCTGTTTATCGGTATTAACACCTACAAACTCAACTCCGCCAATGGCCTCTTCCACCATTCTGTTTACCGCATTATTACCTGCGCCGCCTACTCCAATTACAATAATTTTCGCAGAAGACTCAGCCTCATTCGTCATTATCTCTAACAATGTACTTCCTCCTTTATTTCTACCTGATATCCGATTCAGTGTAATAATCTATTCCAAGCTACATATACACATAGTTATATCATATATTTTTTTCGGTAATTAATCAACCACTAATTTTGTTTTTTTATACTTTTTTCACTAAATTTCGGCACTGTTTCTATTAACCGAAACATTTACAAAACAATCTCTGGCAAAATGTCCAAATACTGGTACTATATATTAAGAAAGCTTTTTTATCTTTACTCATAATCGGACTCATCACTGTAATCGCTGTACGAATTTTCATCATAATCCTCAGCGCCTTCTTCCTGATCACTGCTGTAATCAGCCTCTTCCTCGGTGCTGTCCGTACTGCTGTCTGAAGAGTCTTCTTCATTTTCTGTATCTTCGGTATCCGTACTCTGAGCATCTGGATCTTCGGAGTCTGTTCCGTCTCCGGAGCTTTCTACCGAAGCCTGATAATCCTCCAGAGTGCCTACGTAATTGCCATCACGGTCATATTCACTGACTCCGTCATAGCCTCCGTCTTCCCGATAACCGCCCTTCCAGTTTCCTTTTTCTGCCATGGTTTCTTCTGTGGGGGCTTCGCCTACATAGGTCATGTTGGCATCGTACTCACCACTGCCTGTGTAATCTCCCTCTTCATCATAGCCACCTACCCAGTTTTCCTGCGCATACTCCAGATCCGTCTGCGGTTTCGGTCCTACATAGTTGCCATTTTCGTCGTATTCGCCTTCTCCGGTGTAATTTCCTTCCTCATCATAGCCTCCGGTCCAGTTTTCTGCGGAAGTCTGGCTCTCATCCTGTTCCTGCTCCAGGGTAATGTTCTTGGAATTATCATTTACATTTTCTGCATGGAGAATTCCTTTTTTTTCGGAAATCATCGGAAGGATAGCCAGAACTCTGGTCATTTTGTCTTCCAGATATTCATCCTTTCCAAGTTTAACTGTGATATCCCCGTAAACAAGACTGATCTGTCCGTCGTCTTCAAATTCAATGTGATCCGGAACCTTATCATTTTTTGCAAAAATAGTAGAAAGAGCAACTGCCGTGTTCATCACCGTTTCATCCTTGATGGGGAGTTTCTCGTTCTGGATCACTTTTTTGACTTTGATCCCGTCAAAAAACGGGATTTTTTCGTTACGTTCCGTGGATCCTTCCACAAAAATACCGTTTCTGTCAAAATAAATATAACTGTCCAGATAAGGGATACAGCCAACGATATCCTTCTCCTTCACACTGACACAAATGGTGTGCCGGTTCAGCCTTGTTACGGTATAGCCTTCTATAAAGGGAACATCCTTTGTGTTCTGCTTAGTATAAAGAAGCGGTGCAAGAACAGAATTGGATGCCAGCGGCCCCCTAAGCACCATCTTCCTGATCTGTTTTTCAGAATAATGGCTGCTGCCCATCACCTGCACTTCATCTACCTGATAATACGTAAAAAAGAAAATAATTCCTGCCAGCAGCAGGACAAGAAGTCCGCCAACTGCTTTCAGTGGCTTTTTTTTTGATGTTTTCATAAAGTTCCTCTGTCCTTTATCAGCAGACCGCCCAGTGCGGTCAGATCCTCACAGATATGTTCATAGCCTCTTTCTATGAAACAACAGCCCCGGATCCTGGTAATCCCCTGCGCGGCAAGTGCTGCGATCACAAGTGCCGCACCACCGCGAAGTTCCTCTGCTTCCACAGTACAACCGGTCAGGGGCTGCCCTCCGTATATCACAGCAACTCCATCCCGGATCTGGATCTGTGCTCCCATTTTACAGAGCCATGAAGCTGTTTTATATCTGTCTTCAAAAATCTTCTCGCGGATCCTGCTCACTCCCGGGATCGTGGCCAGTACCGCCATCGCAGGAGACTGCAGGTCTGTAGGAAATCCCGGATAAACTTCTGTTTCCAGAAGCTCCAGGGGAAAACCTGTATTTTTTCCGTTGACTATTAGTTTACCACCTACCCTGCGGCATTGTCCACCCATTTTCCGATATACGTCCAGGATTCCATCCATTTCCTCCAGAGGCGGATTTTCCAGGATGATCTCTCCTCTGGTTGCCGCCGCTGCCATGAGATAGGTTCCGGCGACAATACGGTCTGGTGGAATGCAGCCATCGCCAGCTTCAAGCTTCTCCACCCCTTCAATACAGATACAGCCATTTTCACGAATCCGGATCTTTGCACCCATTCCGGTAAGATAATGGCAAAGCCAATAAATTTCCGGTTCACAGGCGCAGCCGTTAAGGACTGTTTTCCCCTCTGCAAGGACCGCTGCCAGAATGCCCTGTTCTGTAGCGCCTACACTTCTTTTTTGAAAAAACATCTCTGCACCTCGGAGTTTTCCACAGGATGCCCGGATCATCCCGCCGTTTTCCACCACAGCTGCCCCAAGGCGGCGCAAAACCTGGATATGAAGATCCACCGGCCGCTTCCCGATCACACAGCCGCCGGGATATCCTGTCTGTGCCTTTTTGCTCCGCCCCAGCATTGCTCCCATTAAGATCACGGAAGAACGCATTTTTCCGGAATAACACTCCGGTATCATGGTGCCGTCCGCATGGCTGCAGTCCAGATAAAGATCTTGACCTTCCCACCAGGTTTCTGCCCCCAGATATTTCAGGATCTTTTCCATCAAATACACATCACTGATTCTCGGGCATCCCCGCAGTACACTGGTCCCGGTACTTAAGAGTGCTGCTGCCATAACCGGAAGTGCCGCATTTTTTGACCCCTGGATCCGGACGCTTCCATGCAGCGGCCTGCCTCCGGTCACGATGATCTCATCGATCTCATTCAAGTATTCCACTCCTAAAAGGGCCTCTTACTTGTTATTCTATGTGATCCTTCCATGTCTGTGACTGCTGACACTTAAGGCCAGCCCCATTTCCCCCAGAAGAAAAACAACAGAAGTTCCGCCATAGCTTACAAAGGGCAGAGTGATCCCGGTGTTGGGAATCGTATTCGTTACTACTGCAACATTCAAGACTACCTGGATCGCCATATGTGCCATGATCCCGGCGCACAGCAGCGTTCCCTGCAGATCCCGGCAGTTTAATGCCAGAATACAAAGCCTCCAGATCAGAATACCAAACAGAAAAAGTGTCAGAAAGGCTCCCAGTATCCCCGTTTCCTCACACACAATAGAAAATATCATATCATTCTGGGCTTCCGGGACAAATCCCAGCTTCTGCAGACTGTTCCCGAACCCCTTGCCGAAGATCCCTCCGCTTCCGATTGCATACAGTCCCTGTATGGTCTGAAATCCTTTTTCATATTTTTCCGGATCCCGCCAGATTGCCAGGCGTTCCAGACGATAACTCTCCGCGGCAAGAAAAACCACAATAAATCCTATCCCCGCACCTCCAAGTGCGAGAAACTGCAGATACCTGGGATTGGCCACAAAGATCAGCAGCACACCGATTCCCAGAATGATCACCGCTGTGCTTAAGTTATTGGAGCCCACCAGACCTGCTACCGGAAGCAAAGTCATCATAGTCCTGCAGATAAACCAGAATCCGGTTGTTTTGCTTTTTGTATTGCTGATCTGCCACACCAGAAACAATATCACTGCCACCTTGGAAAACTCCGACGGCTGAAAGGAAAGCGGCCCCAGGTTCAGCCACCTCTTCGATCCATTGATCTCCTGTCCGAAAAGCAGGACTGCAGCAGACAGAAAAAGCGAAAAAATATAGGCAGCCGGCGCCAGCTTTACAGACAGCCGGTAATCTACCCGTGATGCCAGATACATAACAAGCAGCCCCAGTGCCGTGGCAAAGAGCTGCTTCTTAAAATAATAGGCAGAGTCGTGGAAACGTACTCTGCCATTATATTCACTTGCCGAAAAAAGCGCCCCGAGTCCCAATACCACCAGAATCAGAACCAGTACCCAGAGAACGGTATCTGTCTTTCCGGTCTGTTTCTGTCCTGCCTTCATGCATGGCCTCCACAGTGGTCTTTATTTCAGCTTATGTATGTATTTTTCGGATTATTACAGTGCTTTCACGTATTCCTTGAACATGTCACCGCGCTGCTCATAATTATCAAACTGTCCCCAGCTCGCACATGCCGGTGAAAGCAGAACTGCATCTCCGGAATTGGCTTTTTCCGCACAGACCCGGACAGCTTCCTTCAGATCCTCGCAGAGGATGATATCTGTAAATCCAAGACGTTCTGCTGCTGCTTTGATCTTCTCTTTCGTCTGACCGATGAGAACAAGATAACGGACTTTTCCGTCGAAGGATTCTATCCACTCATCATAGCTGGATTCCTTGTCATAGCCACCGCCGATCAGAAGAGTCGGACGGTTCATTGCCTGAATCCCCTTGATGGCCGCATCCGGATTGGTTCCCTTGGAATCGTTGTAATATGCAACACCGTTTTTCTCTGTCACATACTCGATCCTGTGTGGAACTGCCACAAACTCACAGACACTCTTGCGGATACTCTCCACAGAAACGCCCGCATAATATGCCATGGCGGCTGCTGCCATTACATTCTCGTGATTATGACGTCCCAGGATCTTAAGCTCTTCGGTTTTTACGATCGGTATCTCTTCTTTTTCTGTTTTGAGAATGATCTGGTCTCCGTCCAGATAGATTCCCTGATCCAGTTTACGAAGACTTGAGAAATATACCACCTTCGGAACGATATTTTCACCGAATTTACGAAGGACTTCATCCTCGTAATTCAGAACACATACATCTTCCGGTCCCTGATTTTTGGTGATCAGCTCTTTTACACGGATGTATTCCTCCATGGTATGATGACGGTTCAGATGGTCCTCTGTGATGTTGAGGATTGCACTTACCTTTGGGCGGAACTGGTCAATCGTCTCCAGCTGAAAGCTGCTGATCTCCGCAACAGTTACGGAATCCTCCCTCATCTCCAATGATTTAGATGTATATGCAGTTCCGATATTTCCTACAACAAATACAGATTCACGGGCATCTCCCATGATCTTTCCGAGAAGTGCTGTTGTTGTTGTCTTACCGTTGGTTCCTGTGATCGCAAGAACCTCTCCCTTGCCTGTACGATAGGCAAGCTCCACCTCGCTCCATACCGGAAGGCCCTTTTCATAGAAGCTCTTTACCAGCGGCAGGTCTGTGGGAACTCCCGGACTTAGCACTACAAGATCAAGACTGTCCAGCGCTCTCTCCGGAAAATCTCCGGCCCAGATCTCCGGGGTGTATTTTCCGTTTGTTTTATGTAATACTGCCTCTTTATCAAGATCTGCGTTTCCGTCATAGATCACCGGCTGTGCTCCTGCACTTCCAAGCAGATCAGCTGCTCCAATGCCGCTTTTTCCGGCTCCGAAAACGAGAACTTTTTTTCCTTTTAAATCCATTTTTCTGTTCCTCCTTATAATGCCAGGAGAGCGATCAGGCACATAATAGCAGTTACAACAGAGAACACTGCAACAACTCGTGTCTCGGACCACCCACAAAGCTCAAAATGATGGTGGATAGGCGCCATCTTGAAGATTCTTTTTCCGTGTGTTGCCTTGAAATAGGATACCTGGAGCATAACAGACAATACCTCCACAAGGTAGATCAGTCCGACCAGGATGATAAACAGCGGCATCTGCATGGCATAAGCCACACCAGCCACAAAGCCACCCAATGCCAGAGAACCGGTGTCTCCCATAAATACCTTGGCAGGATATACATTAAACAGAAGAAATCCCATCAGACTGCCCACAACTGCACAGGTGATCGGTTCCACACCACTGTTCATTCCAAGGGAAACCACCGTAAAGAATACTGCCACGATCAGGGTAACACTGGAAGCCAGTCCGTCAAGTCCATCCGTAAAATTGACTCCGTTTACTGTACCGATCACCGCAAAGAACAGTACCGGAACCGCAAACCATCCCAGGTTCAGATAATGTCCGCTCCAAAACGGGATCTTCATAGTCAGGGATACGTTGGAATAATTTACAAGATAAAAAGCAAATACAGCTGTCACAACGATCTGCAGTGCCATTTTCTGCCATGGCAGAAGTCCGTCAGAACGCTTCAGAACTACCTTCAGATAATCATCCAGAAATCCGATCAGTCCAAATCCCAGTGTCAGGAAAAGTACCGGGATGATCATCGGATAATCTCTGATATAAAACAGTGATGTTACAGTTGTTGCAATGAGAAAGATCACTCCACCCATAGTAGGGGTACCGTTCTTTTTCAGGTGGGACTGCACACCCAGCTCTCTCTCTGTCTGTCCCATTTTAAGTCTTCTTAGAAAAGGGATAACAATCGGTCCTAATACAAGGCTGATCGCAAATGAGATCAGCACAGGGATCACAACATGAAACTCCATCCTCACACCTCTAATTCTTTCGTTTTTTTATACTTCTTCAACAGTATAAGGCTTTTATCCTCATTAATCAACCCCATCTGCCCGGTTTTCCCCGGATGGAGTTTCCGTAACTGTCCTCTCGATCCCAAGATAGGGAAGTACATTTTCAAAAATACTGCGTACCACCGGTGCGGCAATAATCCCACCATAATACATACCCTGAGGTACATAGATGATACAAAGAGCCAGGACCTTCGGATCCTCTGCCGGGGCAAACCCCAGGAATGAAGAAATATATCTGCCGGAGCCTCTGGGCAGTGTCTGAGAGGTAGCTGTTTTTCCCCCAATGGAAAACCCCTGGATCCCGGCATTTTTTCCGGAGCCTTCTGAAACTACAGTTTCCAGGATTGTACGTACTGTACGGGAAGTCTCACCGGACACGATCCCTCTTTCCACCGGATATTCCAGTGTCCGCACCTTTGTTCCGTCCGCACTTTCCACGCTGATCCCAAAATGAGGTGTGATCCGGTTTCCGCCATTGATGATCCCACTGACGGTTGTTGCAAGCTGGATCGGTGTGATCTGAAACGACTGGCCAAAGGATACCGTGGCAATCTCCACCTCTCCCATATTTTTGGGGTTATGCATGATCGTTCCTGCCTCTCCCGGAAGATCTATCCCTGTTTTTTTCAAAAGTCCGAACTGTTTAAAATATTTGTAATAACGGTCTGCTCCAAGCCGCAGGCCCACCTCAATAAATACCGGGTTGCAGGAGTTCTGGGCACCTTCTACAAAACTCTGCGCACCATGTCCTGTTCTCTTTGCACAGTGGATCCGCCGGTCCTCCACCACCTTATAGCCCGGACAGAAAAAACGATCCTCTGTTGACACCACTCCTTCCTCCAGCCCTGCTGCCATAGTGATGATCTTAAAAGTCGAGCCAGGTTCATAGGTATCATTCAGGCAGGGGTTTCTCCACATCCGGTTCAGAAGATCCTGCTTCTTTTCTCCCTCTGCTGCTGTTTCTTCTGTATTCAGAGTAAACGGATCGTTCAGATCAAATTCAGGCACATTGACACAGGCATAGATTTCTCCGTTCTGAGGGTTCATAAGCAGTATGGAAACTCTCTCCGCCTGTTTTTCTTCCATGACTTTACCGGCTGCCTGCTGCACATATTCCTGGATATTAACATCCAGACTGGTACGCAGAGTATTTCCTGACACCGGTTCCTTCCTCCGTTCTCCGGTTCCGTCGATCTCCACACCACGTGCATCCGTAACTGTGAGGATCTTCCCGGGCTCTCCTTTCAGGATCTCATCGTATTTCACTTCAAGACCAATGATCCCCTGATTATCACCTCCGGTAAATCCCAGTACTTTTGAAGCGAGAGATCCATAAGGATAATATCTCCGATAATCCTCATCTACCTTCACTCCCTCAAGGTCATATTCCCGGATCCTGTCTCCAATGCTTTTTTCCACGTTTGTCTGTATTCTTTCAATAGAAGAAATTTTTTCAACTTTTTTTCGGATTTCCTCTTCTTTTACAGACAATGCTCCGGACAGTACACGGATCACTTTTTCAGGATCTTTGATCTGGCTGTGTATCACCGATACTGTACAGACTGTCCGATTATCTGCCAGAATATTTCCCCTGATGTCCAGGATCTTTCCCCTAGCTGCTTTTATGTCACGTTCCCTCTCATGAAGATCCTCCGCCTTTTTTGAATAATATTCTGCCCGGACGTTCATAAGATACCAGAGTCTTCCCACAAGTCCCAGAAGAAGCATTATGCAGATCAGAAAAACCACCCATATTTTTTTCCTGTGATAAACCATGGTCCGGATCATAAAAAAATCCCTCTCAGAGGTCGTCACTGTAATATATGACGTTCCCCTGAGAGGGTATTCTTTTTATCTATTCCAGACCGGCTTCCTCGTTGGTAAGGCCTTCGCTCTGCATATCGTTATTGTCTTCGGTATCACTGTCCTCCGACTCATCTTCCGGCGGACTTGGTACATTCTCATCGGAAATGGCCTCCTTCTGCCCGTCTGCGCCGGTTCCTGTTGCAGAATCGCTGATTCCCTTAAAAAGTTCCCACAGCTCTGTAGTCGGAACTTCTCCATCCTCTGCCTCATCCGGCTGTACATTCAGATACGGAAGTGCTTCGGAAAGGATTCCCTGTGCAATGTACTGTGCGTACGTACTGCTTGCCTGATCATCTACCTTCGGCTCATCCACAACTACATAGATCACAAGCGCCGGATCATCTACCGGTGCAAATCCGATAAAGGATACCAGATACTTGCCATTGCCTCGCGGAAGCTTCTCGGCAGTACCGGTTTTACCACCGGAGCTGTAGCCCTGCACCTTGGAGGTACGGCTGGTACCATGGTCTACGCTGGCAGCCATGTAGGAGCGGATATCTGCAGATATCTTCTCGGAAATCGTCTGCTTCATCAGTGTCGGAGAGATCGTTTTTACGATTCCGCCGCTGCTGTCCTTGATCTTCGTCACCAGATGAGGCTGATAGTAGTATCCTCCATTGATCACAGAACACATTGCATTGATCTCCTGTATCATGGTCAGTGTATAGCCCTGTCCGAAAGCAGAGCATGCAAGCTCCGTTTCTCCCATGGTATCGCTGGTATGGATCACACCGCTTCCCTCATTGGGAAGATCGATACCGGTTCTTGTTCCGAAATTGAAAACGCTCTGTGTCTTAAGAAAATTATCTTTTCCCATCTTTGCTGCGATCTGCATCATACCATCGTTGCAGGAATTGGCAATGACATCGGAAAGAGCTTCTGTCCCGTGAGCATCCGGCCATACCGCACATTTGATAAAAGTAGTCGCACCTTCCGCTCCAAAAGACTGTCCGCCGTCACAGACAAAATTATCGCTCTCGGAAATCGCTCCCATTTCAAGTGCGGAGCCCATAACGATGGGCTTTACAACCGATCCAGGCTCGTAGGCATCTGTCACACAGAAATTACTCCACATTCCGTTCAGCGCTTCCACGGTTTCCTCATCGTTCATGGCAGCGATCTCACTCTGGGAATACACATTTGAAAGATCTCTCGGGTTATTCAGGTCATAACGGTCACCGCCGTCCATTGCCAGGATCTCTCCTGTTTTCGGATTCTCGATGATCACGCCTACATTTTTGGCTCCCATCTTTTCTTCAAAGGTATTTACGTATTTTTCCACGATCTGCTGAAGTCCCAGATCCAGCGAGGTCTCAATGCTTTTGCCATCCGTCGGTTCGATGATCGTCTGTTCTACGTCGGAATTGTTGTTGATGTATCCGTACTGTCTTCCATCCACGCCGGTAAGTGTCGCATTGTAATATCCTTCCAGTCCGGCATCCGCCACATCTCTGGAAAGTGTAAATCCAACGGTATCACAGGCAGTCTCATTAAACGGATAAGATCTGAGATAATCTTCCTCAAACCATACACCTGTGATCCTGGAACGTTCTTTCAGCTGCGTGGCAGTCAGTTCACTGTCGTCTCCCGGATCTTCGTATTTTTCGAAAGCTTTTTTGTCGTCCATGGAGATCTGTTTCTTTACGATCTGATACTGACTTTTTTTTGTACTGCTGTCGGTGAGAAGCTTCCGCATCTCATCTTCATCCAATCCCAGGACTTCCACAAGAGCCTTTATGGTAGGCTCCACGGAATCCTGATCCTTATTGACCTCCAGACAGTCAAGGACCACATTATAGACCTTGTTGCTGGTTGCCAGGATATTCCCGTTCCGGTCATAGATATCGCCTCTTTTTGCTGGAAGTGTCTGATTTTCATATTTCTGCTGAGCCTGACTCAGCACCTGCTTTCGATATTTGCTTCCGCTGGTGGCATTGATATAGGTAATTCTTGCCACCAAACCGACTAAAGCCAGCAACACTAAGGAAAATAGTACTGCCAGCTTTTTCTTCATACTGTAATTTATTTTTTTTACCGGCCTGCGCCTTCTTGTACTCAATCGATCACCTGCTTAAAAACTGTACTTCTGTTACTTGTGTGTGTCCACATCCTGATACTGTCTCACATAACTGTTTCCTTCCGTGGTATAGGTCTGTATCTGATCCTCCGAAGGATACTTCATTCCAAGCTCGCCGATAGCTTTTTTCTTGATCTCGCTGATATCCACTGCAGAAGTGACCTGACTGTAATATGCATCGTTATCTTCTTTCAGCTGTGCAAGCTCAGATTCCAGATTTGCAACATTTTTCATACTCGCCGTGATTTCGGATTTTACCTGAAGATAATTGATACAGGTAAAAAGTACCGCGATGGAAACTGCCGTAAGAAACAGAACGAACCCCTTGTTCATGGCCATTGCCTTTTCCCGGTTCCGCTGTGCCTGTCTGCTTACCACCTGTTTTGCCGGTGTCACAGGTACTGCGGATTTCTGTTTTCTTTTCTGAGCCAGCCGTCGCCTTTCCTGTATCTCGGGCAGATCAGTCCTCTGAGGAACTTCCTGCAGCCGTTTTACCGCATTTCCCTGAACATACATTTCTCTGCTGTTCCTGACGGTATTTCGATTTCTTCTGGCTGTAGTCCCTCTTCCTGTCTTCGCCATTTGCCTACCTTCCATCTCTCAACTACATTTTCCGTTCAAAAATACGAAGCTTCGCACTTTTGGACCTCGGATTCTCTTCCATTTCCTCTTTTCCCGGTAAGATCGGTTTCCTTGTGATCACCTTACCCTTGGATTTCTTTCCGCATACGCAGACCGGGAAATCCGGCGGGCAGGTACAGGGATTTTCATTTTTTCGGAAAATGGTCTTAACGATCCTGTCTTCCAGAGAATGGAATGTAATGATACAGATCCTTCCTCCGTCATCCAGGAGATCGATCATGCCGTCCAGGGAATCCCGAAGCACGTCAAGCTCCCGGTTGAGCTCAATACGTATTGCCTGAAAAGTCCTCTTGGCCGGATGTCCTCCTGTAGCTTGTATTTTCATGGGGATCGCACCCCGTATGATCTCGGTCAGTTCTCCGGTCGTCCGGATCGGTGCCTGCTCTCTGGCAGCCACAATGTGTTTCGCTATATTTTTGGCAAATTTATCTTCGCCGTAATCGCGGATAATCCGATACAGCTCCCGTTCCTCATAACCGTTGACTATATCACCGGCTGTACGGCTCTGTCTTCTGTCCATTCGCATGTCCAGAGGAGAATCGTACCGATAGGAAAAACCTCTCTCTTCATTATCCAGCTGATAAGATGACACTCCCAAATCCAGCAGGATCCCGTCCACCTTCTCAATGCCACGGGATCTCAGCTCATCTGCCATGTAACAATAATTGCTGCGAATGATTGTCACCTGATTAAAGGCTGACAGCCGTTCACTCGCAGCAATTATCGCATCCTGGTCTTGATCTATGCCAATAAATCTCCCCTTGGCAGAAAGTTTCTTACACACCTCTGTGGCGTGTCCCGCTCCTCCTAAAGTGCCATCCACATAGATTCCATCCGGCTTTACCCTTAAGCCGTCAATGGTCTCATTGAGTAATACAGATTTATGCTTAAATTCCATATCCGTCTCCTGTGGGATTTCTACCTGCGTTATGCTCAAATGACGATTCCTATGTTCTGCATGCTTTCCGCAATGCTGTCCATATCATCATAATTGCAGTTCTCGCTCCACTTCTCTTTGCTCCAAACCTCGATCCGGTTCAGATTACCCGTAAGCACCACATCCTTATCCAGACCAGCGAACTGGCGCAGCGTCTGCGGCACCAGGATTCTTCCCTGCTTATCCAGCTGACATGTTGTAGCTCCGGCTACAAAGAAACGTGAAAAGGTTCTTGCGTCTTTATTTGTAAGTGGTAATGCTCGGAGTTTCTCTTCAAAAGCAACCCATTCATCCATCGGATAAATAGAAAGGCAACCATCCAACCCTCTTGTCAGTACGAACTCTTCCCCTAAGAGTTCCCTGAACCTGGAAGGGATGATCAGACGCCCCTTCGCGTCGATCGTATGATTATACTCGCCCATGAACATGAAACCCACCTACTCTCGTGAAACACGATTCTCCCCTTCGTGCTTCCAGGGTGCAAATGGTGTATTCTGCCACTCATCCCCATTCGCTACCACTATTCACCACTTTCTACCACTTATGTAATCATTCTAAACTATTTACCATGAAAAAACAAGTGCATATCCAAGTTTTTTTTCATTTCATGAAATATCCACAGGTTTTTTTTCAACCTGTTTATTTTCTGTGCATTATTATGAAATGAAAAAGCTTCCGGACAATCGCCGGAAGCTTTTTTCTGACTTTATGTTCTGTTATTTTATGACATTTTAAAGGCCTTTGAACGCAAAGGAAAATTTCATCTTTCCATTGGTATCCAGAAGGTATTCCGGATGGGTGCGGGCACCCCAGCTGTCATCTCCTCCAACACCCATCTGCGCCTTTGCGGCACGGACAACGGTATAATGGATTGCCGGAAGCTCATAGGGATGCATGGCATTTTCCATTTCATGAGGAGTATATGGAAGTGCCGAGAACATCATCGGGCCGTTTTCTTTATCCATCTCAAAGAGCATTCCTCTGCCCTTTCTGTCTGTGATCTTTGCCCAGCGTACTTCCGCTTTGTTTCCGCATTCCTGCGGCACAAGATAGCGTGCCATATTGTCTGTCACGAGATTCTCATAAATGCCGAGCTTTGCGCCATGCTTCCGGTCTGCATAAGTCTCTGCCGGTCCCAGGCCGTACCACTGAACATGATCATAATCCGCATTGAATTTAAAGAGTACTCCGAACTCCGGCATATCGCCCAGCTCTTTTACAGGATCATAGGTCAGCGTTGTCTTTACTCTTCCATCTCCGGTTACCTCATAGGCAAGACGGCATTCACTGGCAGGCGTAGTTGGCAGGATGTAGGTAAAAGCAACCTCCACGCTGTTTTCGTGAACCGTTGTCTCCGGAGCATTGGCCGGACCATACATGCCTTTTCGGTAATCCTTATGACTTGCGTACATGCTGGCGATCTTCCACTGTGCATAGCGCATCTGCATCAGACTTCCGCAATCATTATCTGTAGGTGCTCTCCAGAAGTTGGGCTTCGGAATCGCTTCGATCATTTCTCTTCCTGCATATTTATACGAAACCAGACCACCATTGAGAACGGAGAACAGCACTTCGAAATTTTCCCCACGGACACCGATGTTATGAAGGCTTCTCACAAGCTCCACGCCACACGCAGGAGCTTTCGGTGATCCTTCCACCTGATAAACATACTGGCCGAAAGCAACCTCATGTCCTGCCTCTGCCCAAAGTGTTTTTTCTCTGAGAAGGAAGGCTACGGTTACCGTATATTCGCCCGGACGCTGCTGTTTTCCAAATGGAAGTCTGTAGGTCTGTTGGCTTAAAGGCTCCACCGCTGTATCCAGTGTCTCTGTGCGGAGAACATGACCGTTCTTTGCAAGAGTCACTTCACATCGGAATGTGTCCGTATTTACAAAAAGATTTTTATTGATGATCTTAACAGAATCCTCACTTACCTGCGCAGTGATATTCTGGTAGTTGAATTTTACCTCCTGCATCTTTGGTGAAGCATCTCTGTCTCCGCCGTATGCGATACCGTTTCCACTGAAATTATAATCTGTAGGACGTTCACCGAAGTCTCCGCCGTATGCCTGGAATTCTTTACCGTAACGGTCTTTTTTGTAAATAGACTGATCAATGTAATCCCAGATAAAGCCACCCTGATATTTCGGTTCTGTATCTGTAAGATCTGTATATTTATGCATTGCACCGCAGGAATTTCCCATTGCATGGGTATACTCACAGCAAATAAACGGCTTGCTGTCATCCTTTGCAAGGAACTCCCGGATCGCTTCTACGGAAGGATACATCTGGCTTTCCATGTCACTGGTGGCATTGTAGCTGCGGTCATGGAAAACCCCCTCATAATGTACCAGTCTTGTAGGATCATTCTTGTGGTAGAACTCAGACATCTCAAAGATATCTTTTCCACCAAAGGATTCATTTCCACAGGACCAGATCAGGATCGCCGGGTGGTTCTTGTCACGCTGATACATGGAATTTACACGGTCCAGCATCATGCCCAGCCATTCCGGTTTGTTGTGCGGAACGATATCCGTGTGATCTCCGGTAAATTCTGCTATATCCCAGGTTCCGTGAGATTCCAGATTGTTTTCTGCGATCATGTAAATACCATATTCATCACAGAGACGGTAGATCGGAGATGCATCCGGATAATGACAGGTACGGATCGCATTGATGTTGTTCTGTTTCATGGTCACGATGTCTTTGAGCAGTTCCTCCCGGGACACATGTCTTCCTGTGACAGAGCTGAACTCATGGCGGTTCACACCCTTGAATACGATACGTTTTCCGTTAAGGGTCATGATACCATCCTTCATTTCAAAACGGCGGAAACCGACTTTCTCCGGGATAATCTCCTGGAGCTTTCCGCTTTCATCACTGATCTCCAGCTCCAGATCATAGAGATTCGGCTCTTCTGCACTCCAGAGAAGGGGATCCTGAATCTCCCAGGTACAGGTATCCTCTCCGTTCAGAGATCTTTCCTCCTGCAAAAGGATCTCTCCCTTTCTGGAAAGTGTAAGCTTCATTTTTCCTTTTCCCCAGGTACTGGTCACGATCTCAAGCTCGGCTTTTTTGAGAGTTTCATCCGGAATGGCACGGATCCTGAGATCATATACATGGACATCCGGTACCGTAAACAGATAAACATCTCTGTAAATTCCGGAAAAACGGTAAAAATCCTGATCCTCGCACCAGCTGCTGGCTGTCCATTTAAACACCTGTGCCGCCAGCTTGTTCTCGCCGTCCTTCAGATATTCCGTAAGCTCGAATTCTGACGGAGTAAAAGAATCTTCACTGTATCCCACAAATTTTCCATTGAGCCACAGAGCCAGTCCGCTCTCTGCTCCCTGGAATGAAACAAATACTCTTTTTCCTTTCATGCTCTCCGGCACATGGAAATATTTCACATAACTTGCCACCGGGTTAAAACGTTCCGGGATCTGTCCCGGATGAAGTTCTTCATGGCCTTCCCACGGATACTGGACATTGGCATACTGCGGTGCATCATATCCTTCCATCTGGATATGTGCCGGCACATAAATATCCTCCCAGTCCTTGCAGGAATATGCTTCTTCCTCAAAGCCGGTAATGGCAGATGCATAATTCCGTGCATAATGGAACTTCCAGAGACCATTCAGGCTGTGACGGAAAGAAGTTTTCCCATCTTCTCTCTCTTCTTCACAGCGATAATATGTATGATCTGAGTGGGCGTCCATTCTTCCGTCGCTGAAATACCGGGGATCTTTTAACAGAGAATGATCAAATTTTTTCATTTTTTCCTCCTGCCCGGCAGATTCTGTTTTTTCTGCCGGATCCTTCGTTTTTTATGCTATGATCATTATAGTATAATCCACCGGATTATGGTATAATATGTTTCGCCAAAATATATAACATTTAGAAACAGGTGAATATCATGTCGATCTATTTCAGAAACACTCCGGTCAGTGCTCCCTTCATGTTTGAATCTCTTGGGAACCACTGGAATCAGGTTAATATCTTCCGTCCGGACGGATATCCGTATTATCATTACCTCCAGACTGAAAAGGGTACCGGACGCATTGAAGTCCGTGGAAAATTTTATACTCTCGGAGCCAACGAGGGCATCCTCATCGCCCCCGGTGTCCCTCATTCCTATCACAGGGAGTCTACTTCCTGGACCACGATGTTTGCCACCTTCACAGGAACACTGGCAGGCAGCATTCCTTCCATGACAGACAACCAGGAAGTGATCCTTATCGAAAAGGAACAGGGAGCCAGTATCCGAAAAATGATTTCTTCTACCTTGCGTAAATATCATCAGCCCACACCGGATATGAAATCTCTTTCTTCCGACTGCTATAATTTTCTTATGAATTTTACAGACTGTGCAGCTTCTCCGAAGATACAGGATAATCCTCTCTACCAGAGATATGTGATCCCGGTAATAAAAGAAATCGAAACCGGTTATCAGCAGGATATCACTGCAGCGCAGCTGAGCCGGAGCGTTTTTGTCTCTCCGCAGTATCTTTCCCGTCTGTTCCGCCGTTTTATGGGCTGCTCGGTTTACGAGTACGTTACCATGTACCGCATCAGCCGCGCACGTGAGCTTCTGCTTTCCAGACCGGATATGAAGATCCAGGATGTTGCCGGCGCTTCGGGATTTTCCGATGCCAGCCACTTTATCGCCATGTTCCGTAAAGTCACAGGCACAACTCCTCTGGATTTCCGAAAGATGTACTAATATATTCCTACTGCACAGCACAAAAACTGCCCTGCCGGAAACGTCGTAGAAGACGTTTTCCTGCAGGGCAGTTTTCTGCTGCTCTTATCAGCCAAATGCCGGTATCCTATCCTATATTCTGATCCATCAGACAAAAGCACCTGTATCCTATATCTGTTTGATCTCAGTTTCCGTAATATAATTCCAGAATACGATCAACTCTTTGGCTGGCCTCCAGATTCTTCAGAAGATCGCTCCTGCTCCTGATCTGGCTGTCCAGCTTCTTCCGTTCCTCCTGCAGCTGCTGCAAAAGTGACGCTTTCCGAAGAGCTTCCTCTTTCTTCTGTATCTCGTTCTGATCCATTTTTTTCTCCCTGTACAGTCTCTGTTTCCAGATTCTCTGCTACATTTTCCCGTTGCTGTTCCGCTTCTTTCTCTGCCTGCTGATCTTTCTCGATCCTTCTCATCCGTACTTTTGCCCGCTTTCTGGACATCACGCGTTTCACTGCAACTACCACGGTGCAAAGAACAAAAAGTATTACCGAGATCACCAGTGAAACATCCACGCCGGTTCCCGGAAACAGTATTTTATCTGTGCGGAACCACTGGAGCACTGCTCTTCCAAGACCATAGCCTGCCAGATATCTCAGAAAGATCTCTCCCTGAAATACTTTTTTGCGAAGCAGCATCATAAGCATCAAAAGCACAAGCAGACACCAGAGACTTTCATAGAAAAACAAGGGCTGTACCAAAATCCAGGTACCACCGTCCACGGTTTGAAGCTTTTCACGCATAGCCGTGGTGACCTCTCCTGCCCGTACCGCAGTCAGCGGCAGCTGCATGGAAAAAATGTTGTCTGCATATTCCCCGAAAGATTCTCTGTTAAAAAAGCTTCCCCACTTTCCTATTATCTGCCCGATCAGAAGTCCCATGCAGGCAAGATCTGCCATCTGCCAGAAGGATTTCTTTCGGATCCTGCAGTAGACCGCACCACCCAGCACACCGCCCAGAAGTCCGCCATAAAACATAAGTCCTCCGGACCGTATATTCAGAAGCTGTCCCGGATCATTTTTATAAAGGCTCCAGGAAAAAGCCGCATAAAGCAGCCTTGCCCCTGCCACACCGGAAAGCAGCGTTATAATGGCAAGATCCAGATATGCATCCGGATCTTCATGATTTCTTCTGGCTTCCAGTACCACAAAAAAGATTCCCAGAAGCATTCCTATCGCGATCAGGACGCCATAGATCGTGATCTCAAAGCCAAAGATCTCAAAGGATCTCGGCACATGATCCAAAACCAGATTTAATCCGGGAAACCGAATTGACATATCCATAAAATCACCTGTTATAATTTTTCAGCTTACAGCCGGTATTTCACAGACGTTGGTGATCACACGTTAAATCTGAATAAGATCACATCTCCGTCCTGTACAACGTACTCTTTTCCTTCCATACGTACAAGGCCCTTCTCTCTGGCACCTGCATAGGAACCGCAATCCAGAAGATCCTGATAATTCACAACCTCTGCTTTGATAAATCCACGTTCAAAGTCTGTGTGGATCTTACCTGCTGCCTGCGGTGCCTTGGTTCCGATCTTGATAGTCCATGCTCTTGTCTCATCCTCTCCTGCTGTCAGGAAGCTCATAAGGCCAAGAAGGTGATAGCTTGCGCGCACCAGCTTCTCCAGGCCGGACTCTGTCAGTCCCAGATCCTCAAGGAACATCTTTCTCTCATCCTCATCCAGCTCGGAGATCTCCTCCTCGATCTGCGCACAGATCACAAATACCTCGCTGTTCTGTTTGGCAGCGTATTCACGTACTGCCTGTACATACTGATTGTTCGCCCCATCATCTGCGATATCATCCTCTGCAACGTTAGCCGCATAGATCACCGGTTTTGCAGTAAGAAGATTATAGGTTGCAAGCCATGCATCCTCATCTTCGTTCTCTGTTTCCAGAGTAATGGCAAGCTGTCCTTCTTCCAGATGCGCCTTTACTTTTTCAAGGAATGTAAGCTCTTTGGCAGCTTCCTTATCCATACGTGCAGTCTTGGTAACCTTGGCAATTCTTCTCTCGAGGATCTCAAGATCAGAGAAAACAAGCTCCAGATTAATAGTCTCGATATCGCGGAGCGGATCAATGCTTCCATCTACATGAACAACATTGGAATCCTCAAAGCAGCGTACCACGTGAACGATAGCATCTACCTCACGGATATTTGCAAGGAACTGGTTTCCAAGTCCCTCTCCCTTAGATGCGCCTTTTACAAGACCTGCAATATCGACGAATTCGATCACTGCCGGTGTTACTTTTTTTGATTTATAAAAATCTCCGAGAAGATTCAGTCTCTCATCCGGAACGGTTACAACCCCCACATTGGGGTCGATAGTACAGAACGGATAGTTTGCGGATTCTGCTCCGGCTTTTGTTAGTGAATTGAATAATGTACTTTTTCCTACGTTAGGAAGTCCTACGATACCTAATTTCATCTCTCTATATACATCCTTTCGATATATTTATTTACAGTATTTTTCAGATACTCTTTAAACAGGCCTTTCCGTTTTTCAGGCCATTCCTGTCCCATATTACCATACACAGCCTGAAATCGCAACTGTGAGGCATTTGTTGTTACTGTCAGTCCCTGGACATGATCATCAGAAGCTGCCCGCTTTCATACAGGATCTCTGCGGTTTCTTCCGAAATCTCATTGCTGACGGTCAGGCCACTGTCTTCTACTGTCAGATGATATCCGTTCAGCGGATACTTAAATCCCCTCAGAGTGAGGCCTGTCACATCACCTCCCACAGTAAAGAATGAAACATATTTTCCAAACTGCTCCTCTCTGTGCAGTATAGTTCCGCTTTCTGCAAGTGTGATATAATTCCACTGATCTGCGATCGCAATACGAACGCCCTGTTCCTTACCCATGGAAAGCAGTCCCAGATTCGCCAGCACATGATCCAGCCTTGTGCCGGTAGCTCCCAGGATCAGGATATCCTTTGCACCCTTGCGGATCATCTGGTTTACCGCAGACTGTGTATCCGAATCATCCTTCTCTGGCTTCAGCCTGATGATCTCCGGTCCCTTCAGGCTTTCCATATATTTTTGGCCTTCTTCGGAAAGACTGTCAAAATCCCCAATTGCAAGATCCGGAATAAATTCCCGGTTTTTCATAAACCATTCCATCCCCTTATCTGCAGCAACAAGCGTGATTTTCTCTCCTCGGCTTTCTTCTATTCTTTTTTTTAAAAAATCGAGGGCAAAACCATTCTGGATATTGCCCCCGCTGATTATTATTGTATCGATCATTTTCAGTCCAGCTCTTTTTTGATATTGTGGATTTTTTCTGTAATGTGTCTTACATTGGCTGCCACATCGCCCTTAAATACCCAGGAACCTGCGACCATGAGGTTTGCACCGGCACGCATAACAGTCTCCAGTGTATCATCATTGATACCACCATCTACCTGGATATCAACATCCAGCTCTTCTTCATCAATAAGCTCACGAAGCTCCTGGATCTTCTCCGTGCATTCGTCCATGTATTTCTGTCCGCCAAATCCTGGCTGAACAGTCATTATCAGCACCATATCTACATCTTCAAGAAGATGGCTGATGTCATTTACCGGTGTGGATGGCTTGATCGAAACTGCCGCCTTTACCCCTGCTGCCCTGATCTGCTCCAGTGTACGCTCCAGATCCTCACATGCCTCCGCATGTACAGTAATGGAATCTGCTCCGCATTCTACAAAATCGCGGATATATCTTTCCGGTTCTGTTACCATCAAATGTACGTCGAAAAACATGTTGGATTCTTTCCGGATCGATTTGATCACCGGCATTCCAAAAGAAATGCTGGGAACAAAATCTCCATCCATAACATCAATATGCAGATATTCAACGCCTTCCTTTTCCAGAATTTTGATCTGTTCTCCCAGTCTGTTAAAATCTGCTGATAAGATCGACGGGCACAATCGGTATTCCATGACTCAGTATCTCCTTTTCTCTTTTAATTCCTGGTGCAGCTCCAGATAATCTTCATATCGGAGTCTGCTGATCTCATTGTTCTCAAGGGCTTCCTTAACAGCGCAGCCCGGTTCATGTATGTGACGGCACCCCTGAAAGCGGCACCGTCCTTCATATCTTCGGAACTCCGGAAAGTAATCCTTCAGTTCCTGCTCCTCCATATTTTCAATATATAAGGAGGAAAATCCCGGTGTATCCACAAGGAATGTATCCTGAGCCACCGGTATGATCTGTGCATGGCGCGTGGTATGTTTTCCCCGTTTCAGCTTACGGCTGATCTCACCGGTTTCCATCTCCACTTCTTCCTGAAGGGAATTTGTAAGAGAAGATTTTCCCACGCCGGATGGGCCGGCAACCACAGTTGTCCTGCCCTGAAGCACTTCTTCGATCTCGTCGAGTCCTTCTCCCTTCAGGGCACTTGACAGGATCACCTGATATCCGCAGCTCTGGTATGTTTCATAGAGAAATTCCAGCTCTTCCGTTGTTGCCAGATCTTTTTTGTTAAAACAGATGACTGCCGGAACACCTTCCCTCTCCATCATAATGAGGAAACGATCCAGAAGCATGAAGTTCGGCTTCGGATTATCCATGGCAAAGATCACCAGTGCCTGATCTACATTGGCCACAGCCGGACGGATCAGAGAATTCTTCCGCTTGTGGATCTCCGTCACACTTCCCTCCAGTTCCTTTTCATCCAGAACTGTAATGTCCACATTGTCACCTACCAGAGGCTTGAATTTATCCTTACGGAAAATTCCCTTGGCTCTGCATTCATATGTATTACCGTCTTCTGCATATACGTAGTAAAATCCGGCAATACCTTTGATTATCTTTCCCTGCATGATCACTCAGCTTTCTTGAATGCAACCGTGTAGGTTCCAAGCTGCTGATAATCTCCGTCCATCTCTTCATAGAGATAGATAGTTCCTGAGGTAACGCCCTCAGCACCTGAGATATCAAGCTGATACGGGAAGCTGATATTCTGTCCATCAATGATGGTGGATGCCTTAGGCTCACCGTTTACGTCCTGGATCAGTTCCAGACGGATCGCGCCTCCATTGTAGCCGGACGGGGTATCCAGTGTCTGTGTACATTTCCAGCCTGTGTTTGCATTGACATCTGCTGTAGATGTAGTTGTGGATACTGTGCTGTCCGCAGATGCTGTGCTGTCTGTGGATGCTGTACTGTCTGTAGATGCTGTACTATCTGTAGATGCTGTGCTGTCTGTGGATGGAGCCTGGTCGCCGGAGCTGATGGTAATGCTGATCGGCTGATCCGGGTCTGCTGCCGCATAGGCTTCCGGATCCTGTGCGATAACTGTACCTGCAGCTTCTGTACTCTGCTGTTCTGTTATCTGGATATCAATAAATTTACCTAAAGTAGTAAGCGCATCATCCTTGGTCATTCCTACAACACTCGGAACCTCAGCATTATCGCCATAATCAACCCCTCGGCTGACTGTCAGTGTCACAGAAGAGCCTGCCTGCACAGAAGTACCTGCTGCCGGCTCGACATTGTAAACATATCCCGGATCTACCAATGCATATCCGTTGTCATCTGTGTCACTGTATTCTTTCTGAACATTTACCTGAAGTCCAAGATCTTCCAGAGTCTGCTGTGCATCGATTCCTGTGCGTCCATCCAGATCCGGGATCGTAACCTGTGCTGTTCCGGTGCTTACCCAGTATTTCACAGTTGTATTGGCTTCAACCTGTGTTCCCGCCGCTGTCTCCTGACGGGAGATCCTGCCTTTTTCCTGATCGGATGCCTCCTCACCGGCCATCTGGACACCCAGATGTGCATCGTTTGCAAGTGTTTTAGCCTCTTCCTCTGTCTTGCCTACAAGATCAGGAACGGTTGCCAGACCGTCAGCTGCTGATTCCTGCTTCGCTTCTGCCTTGCTGCTGTCTGCAGCTCCGCTGCTGCCGGTTCCAAACAGTCCTGCGGCACGTCCAAGCACTACCACAAGAACGATCAGAAGGACTGCACCTCCGATCAGTGCCGCAATCGTCAGACCTCTTCCGGAACCATGATGCTTCTTTTTCTTTCCGGATCTATGCTCGGATCTCGGTCTGTATTCTTCCTCTGCATCATCGTAATCGTTATCGTCGTATTTTTCTTCCTCAAGTGCGGTGATCTCCGGTTTTGTGATCTGCTTCGGTGTATGTTTGATCTCACCAAGCTCTTCTTCTGAGATCACAACCGTCTTGGCATCGTTGTCAACTGTAGTAAGCCTTACAAAATCACCCTGGGGATCGATCAGAGAATGCTTCAGGTCTGCGATCACATCCTCCATACGGCTGTAACGACGATCTACACTTTTCTGTGTACATTTCAGAATGATCTGCTCCAGACTGTACGGAAGGTCCGGTGTATACACACTTGGCGGGACCATCTCTTCCTGCAGATGCTTGATAGCGATCGCCACAGTGGTATCTCCGTCAAAAGGAACTCTTCCTGTGACCATCTCATACAGTGTGATTCCAAGAGAATAGATATCGCTCTTCTCATCGCTGTATCCGCCTCTCACCTGCTCAGGTGAGCTGTAATGTACAGATCCCATTACATTGGAGCTGATCGTATTGGAAGATGCAGCTCTGGCAATTCCAAAGTCTGTCACCTTTACTTTACCATCTGTGGAAATAATGATATTCTGAGGTTTCACATCTCTGTGAACGATACCATGGCTGTGTGCCGCCTCCAGACCCATAGAAACCTGGATTGCGATACTTGTAGCCTCTTTAATGGAAAGCTTTCCCTTCTTGGAGATGTATTCCTTCAGAGTGATACCCTCGATCAGTTCCATAACAATGTAATAAACACCGCCGTCATCTCCTACGTCAAATACATTGACGATATTCGGATGTGTAAGACCAGCTGCCGCCTGAGCCTCACTTCTGAATTTCTTTATAAACGTGGTGTCTTCCCGAAACTCCGGTTTCAGGACCTTCACGGCAACAAAACGGTTCAGCTTATGGTCCATAGCCTTATAGACATCTGCCATTCCGCCAGTTCCGATTTTTCCTACGATCTCATAGCGCTCGGCTATGATCATTCCCGTCTTCAACATGCTTCCACCTCATTCGTGAATGGCTCTACCAGTACGACTGCAATATTATCCTTACCACCATTCTGATTTGCTTCCCGAAGGAGCGCACTGCCCTTCTGATCAATATCTGCTTCCGGATCGGATATGATCTCCTGGATCTTCTCATCTTCAACCATATTGCTGAGACCGTCTGAACACATCAGGATCGTACATCCTTTTTCAAGTTTCAGATCAAAGAAATCCACATCCACCGTTTTCTCTGCGCCAAGTGCCCTTGTAATGATGTTCTTATCCGGATGATTCCGTGCTTCCGCTTCGCTGATCTCGCCCATTCTCACCATTTCCTGTACCAGGGAATGATCTCTGGTGACCTGGCGGATCCCGTCCTGGATCACATATAAACGGCTGTCACCCACATTGGCTACATAGGCATACTGATCTACAATAGTCGCCACCACCATAGTGGTTCCCATGCCCCGGAGGTTTTCATCTTCCTGCGCACGGTTTCTGATCTCCGTGTTCGCAGCTTCGATCGCATGACGAATAACCTTCACAGGATTGTAATCCGCATCTTCACGGATTTCATCCACAAGGATCCGTACTGCATGTGAGGATGCATAGTCACCGGCGTTATGTCCGCCCATTCCGTCCGCGACTGTGAAAAGATTAGGCAGATTTCCAACCGGACCTTCAGATGCAAACACGTAATCCTGATTCATCTTCCGCTTCTGCCCTACATCAGTAGCTGAGTATATCCTCATGTCACTTCTCGCTTTCTGTTTTTTCCATGTAACTTTTTCTTAGCTGTCCACAGGCACCGTCGATATCGCTGCCCATTTCCCTTCTAATAGTAACATTAATTCCGTATTTTTCAAGTTTTATTTTGAAATTCTCCACAGCCTGTCGAGTAGACCTCACATAGGAGCGTTCCTTGATGGGATTGACCGGAATCAGATTTACATGGCAATTGATGCCTTTTATACGGCCTGCCAGCTGTCTCGCATCTTCTTCACTGTCGTTGACGCCAGCTACAAGACTGTACTCAAAGGTGATCCTTCGGCCTGTTTTGTCAAAATAATTTCTGCAGGCATCCAGAACCTCATCCATGGAATACTTATTCGCGATCGGCATCAGTTCCTGTCGTTTTTCATCATTTGGAGCATGAAGGGAAAGTGCCAGAGTGATCTGAAGCTTTTCTTCAGCCAGATCATACATCTTCGGCACGATCCCACAGGTAGAAACCGTCACATTTCTCTGACTGATCCCAAGACCGTTTTCGTCGGTAAGGATCCGGACAAAACGGACAAGATTGTCATAATTATCCATCGGCTCACCGGTTCCCATCACAACTACATTGGCCACACGTTCGCCGGTATCTGCCTGGATACGGTAAATCTGATCCAGCATCTCGGACGGTTTCAGGCATCTGGTCAGTCCTCCGATGGTAGATGCACAGAATCTGCATCCCATACGGCAGCCCACCTGAGAAGAAATGCACACAGAATTTCCGTGGTGATACCGCATGAGAACACTCTCGATCACATTTCCATCTTCCAGCTGGAACAGATATTTTCTGGTTCCGTCAATTTTTGAGATCCTTACATCTGCCTGGGTCAGTGCTGTGATCGGATAAGCCGAAAGCTTTTCCCTGAGGCTTTTGGAAAGATTTGTCATTTCATCCCAGGAGGTAACCAGCTGCTGGTGGAGCCATGCATAGATCTGTTTCGCCCGGAAAGGCTTTTCACCGATCTTTGTCATGAATTCCTTCAATTCCTCCATGGTCATGGATTTTACATCTGTCATTTTCTGTTATTTCCTTCTGAATCTGGCAATAAAGAATCCATCTGTCTTATGTATTCCCGGCAGAAGCTGCAGATAGCCAAGCTTCGTGGATTTACAGTGCAGTTCCTCCGGAATATACGGATCCAGGCTTTCCAGCCGGTACGGATAATTCTTTAAAAACCATAATACATTTTCTTCGTTTTCTTCCCGGGCAATGGTACATGTGCTGAAGATCAGCGTTCCATCCGGTTTCACATACTTTGCAGCCTTATCCAGGATCATTCTCTGGAGCATTACGATCTCTTCCTGTTTCTGCGGAGTTGCCCGGTATTTGATTTCCGGTTTCTTGCCGATAACTCCATAACCGGAGCACGGTACATCCGCGATCACAATATCCGCAGCCTGTTCGGAATCCGGATCATATACCGTTGCATCCTGAACTCTGGCTTCCACATTGATCACTCCGGTCCTGTGGATGTTTTCTTTGATAAGATCTGCCTTATACTGACTTACATCTCTGGCATCCACATTTCCGTAATCCCCCATTTTGTCTGCCGCATGGATGCTTTTTCCACCTGGTGCAGCGCACATGTCGATGATATGGTCACCTTTTTTCGGACTTGCAGCTTCCGCTACAAGCATAGAGCTTACATCCTGCACCAGGATCTTTCCCTGAAGGAAGGTCTCAAGTGTCAAAATATGATTGTAATCGGAAATCTTCAGTGCATAGGGAAGATAAGGAGCCTGTTCTACTGTCACTCCCTGAGACTTCAAACTGGTGACGATCTCTCTCAGAGACGCCTTATGAGTACGGCACCGTACTGTGATCGGTCTTTCTGTCAGAAAATCCTCCAGGATCTTCTCCGTAGTCTTCACTCCGTAGGCTGCTTTCCATTTTTCTACCAGATATTCCGGCATGGAATATTTCACAGAAAGATAACGGACTTCGTTTTCTTCCCTGGAAGGAAGCTCCAGATCACCGATCTCTCTTGCGATCGTACGGAGCACCCCGTTGACAAAGGGCTTTAGATTATAAAAGCCTTTTCGCTGTGCCAGCTTTACCGCTTCATTGCATACTGCACTGTCCGGAACACTGTCCATAAATTTCAGCTGATATACCGCACTTCTCAGGATCTCACGGATCTGCGGTTTCATCTTGTTTACAGAAACCTTGGAAAAAGAATCGATGACATAATCAATATAGATCCTGTATTCCAGGGTTCCCTCACATACTCTTGTAATAAAGCTACGTTCCTGTTTCGGAAGAAACTGATATTTGGAAAGCGCATTCCGGATCGCAATATGGCTGTGCTCACCCTCCTCCTCGATCTGTAACAGGATCTCAAGGATCAGTTCTCTGGTATTTACTCCGCTGCTAATCACGATCTCTACCTCCTGCAAGGATAATCAGTCTCAGAAGCTGCAGAATAGATGCCGCCAGAGCTGCTACATAGGTAAGCGCTGCCGCTGTAAGTACTTTTCTTGCACCCTTTTTTTCATCTGCACCTAAGATACCTGTACTTTCCAGCATTTTAAGCGCTCTGGAAGACGCATTGATCTCAACCGGAAGTGTCACCAGCTGAAACAGTACTGCCAGTGAAAACAAAACAATTCCCAGAGTTACCAGCGGATCAATGGAAAAGATCAGTCCTGCGATAAACAGCGGCCATGAAAGCTGGGAACCAATATTTGCGGCAGGTACAATGGCTGAACGGATATTCAGTGGTGCATAATTGATCGCATCCTGGATCGCATGGCCACATTCATGTGCTGCCACCCCCACAGCCGCCAGAGAATTTCTTCCATAAATATCTTCTGAAAGGGAAACCGTTTTCGTTCTCGGATCATAGTGATCCGTAAGACTTCCGCGGATTGGAACCACCTGTACGTCTGTGATCCCAGCCGCTCTCAGGATCCTCTGTGCAGCTTCCGCACCGGTGATACCTGAATGACTCCGGACCTTTTTATAGACTGCAAAGGTACTGCGCAGCTTCGCGGATGCCGCAAGAGAAAGAAGCATTCCGATCACGAGCAAAAGAATCGTGGGGTCCATTCCCCATCCGTAATAACCATATCCGTACATAACTCATCACTCCCTGGAATCTCTGAACATGTCTCCTGGTTTCAACTGATATCCCCGAAGGAACGCATCCGCTTCCATGCGTTTTTTGCCTTCCAGCTGCACTTCATGGAGCACGAGTACCTTCTGGCCGCATGCTACCTGGATTCCTCCTTTGTCAGCGGCTATCACAGTTCCCGGTGCTTCCTGTGCCTGTTTTTCCAGAACAGAGCTCTTCCAGACCTTCAATGTTTTTCCATTGATAAAGGTAAAAGCGCTTGGCCATGGATCAAGGCCTCTTACCAGACGCTCCAGTTCTTCCGCATTTTTGCTGAAATCCAGAAGCCCCATTTTTTTGGAGATCATGGCAGCATATGGTGTTGGACTCTCCTCCGGCTGTTTCTCGCGGGTTGCAGTTCCGTCAAAAATGGACGGTAAAGTCTGTACCAGAAGCTCTGCACCTGCCTGTGCGAGCTTATCAAACAAGCTTCCACCTGTCTCATCTTTGGCAAGCGGAACCACGATCCTGGAAATCATATCACCGGTATCCAGACCGGTTCCCATCTGCATAATGGTAACGCCGGATTCTTTTTCACCGTCGATCACCGCCTGCTGGATTGGTGCAGCTCCACGATATTTAGGAAGCAGAGACGCATGGATATTGATACATCCGAATCTCGGCATATCCAGGATGCTCTTTGGAATGATCTGCCCGAATGCTGCAACAATGATGATGTCCGGTGCAAGATTTTTCAGTTCTTCCACAAATTCAGGATCTCTTACCTTCACCGGCTGCAGTACCGGGATCCCGTGTTTCAGTGCTTCTTCTTTTACAGGAGTAGGCATCATAGTTTTGCCTCTGCCCTTCGGTTTGTCCGGCTGTGTGATCACAGCCTCCACTTCATATCCGTTCTCTGCCAGTGCTGCAAGAGGCGCCACCGCAAAGTCCGGAGTTCCCATATAAACAATCTTCATAGTATCCCGCCTTTAGTCTTCTTCATCATAAGTTACCTTGTGAAGTTCTCCCTCCACAAGTTCTGTATACATTTTTCCATCCAGATGGTCAATCTCATGACAGAATGCTCTTGCCAGAAGGCCCTCTCCCTCGTAGATCTGTTCGTTCATATTTACATCAAGTGCTTTTACCTTCACATAGTTCGGACGTGTTACCTGTCCTGCCATTCCCGGAACGCTCAGGCATCCCTCGTCACCGGTCTGCTCGCCGCTTGTCTCAAGGATCTCCGGATTGATCAGCACGATCGGGCCCTCACCTACATCGATGACAACGATACGTTTCAGGATTCCTACCTGTGGTGCAGCGAGGCCAACACCCATTGCATCATACATGGTATCCAGCATATCTGTGATCAGTTCCCCGATCCTCGGTGTCATTTTGTCTACTGTCCGGGATTTTTTTGTCAGTACAGAATCCCCCTGTACACGGATTGTTCTAAGTGCCATTTTTCTTCTCCTTTAATTCATATCAAATTGAATGTATATTTTCCGGAATCCGGAATTTATCTCTATATATTTCTCCAGCTTCTCTCTAACTGCTGTGAGAAAGCAGATATCCCTGTGCTTCAGATGGATCACCTGACGATAAACATCCTTTACCTTACCTACCGATGCAGCTGCAGGTCCGATCATGTGAAGCTCTTCCTTCGGACTTACCCTGCGGATAAAAACTTCTATATAATACATGGCATTTTTCAGAAGTTCTTCATCCTGGCAGGCGCCAAAAACAGTCATCATATGGGCTGCCGGCGGATAGTCCAGAAGCATCCGATACCCCATTTCTTCTTTATAAAATTTCTTATAATCCTGAATAGCCGCAGCCTGGATACTGTAATGCTCCGGCTGATATGTCTGGATCACCGCCTGCCCCGGCCGATTCCCTCTGCCGGAACGTCCAACTGCCTGAGTCAGAAGCTGGAATGTACGCTCCCCGCAGTGATAGTCATCCATATTCAGCGAAAGATCTGCTGCAATCACTCCTACCAGAGTCACATTCGGAAAATCATGTCCCTTGACGATCATCTGGGTCCCCACCAGAATATCTGCCTCATGCTTTGCAAAAGAAGCCAGGATCTTCTCATAGCTGTCCTTGGTCCTTGTGGTATCAAAATCCATTCGAAGTACCCTGGCTTTCGGGAATTCTTTTTCAATGACCTTCTCGATCTGCTGGGTTCCTGCCTTAAATCCACCAATGTGCGGTGAACCACAGGACGGACAGATTTCCGGTTTCACAGTCTCATAGCCGCAATAATGACAGATCAGACGATTGCCATTGTGTTCACTTAGAGATACATCACAGTGGGGACATTTCATAACGTGACCGCAGGCTCTGCAGGAAACAAAGCCCGCATATCCTCTCCGGTTCAGAAACAGCATGGCCTGTTCTCTTCTTTCAAGGACCTGCTCCAGATCCCTCTTCAGCTCCAGACTCAGTACCGAACGGTTTCCTTTCTTTAATTCTTCCCGAAGATCCACGATTGATACCTGTGGAAGAGGCCTTTCCTCATAACGTGCGTTTAACTTTACCAGAAGATATTCTCCGTCACAGGCATGACTGTAGGCTTCTAATGACGGAGTGGCTGATCCCATGACCACACGGGCATGTTCCATTCGTGCCCTCTCAATGGCAGTCTCACGTGCATGGTACCTTGGCGTATTCTCACTTTTGTAGGTGGGTTCATGCTCTTCGTCGATAACGATCAGTCCCAGATCTGAAAACGGTGTGAACAGTGCGGATCTGGGTCCTACCATCACCTGGATCTCACCACGTTTTGCTCTTTTGAACTGATCATAACGTTCTCCCTGGGAAAGTCTGGAATTCAGAACCGAAACCTTATCTCCGAACATGGCATAAAAGCGCCTGACTGTCTGATAAGTAAGCGCGATCTCAGGGATCAGCACGATCGCCTGTTTTCCCTCCTCCAGTACCTTCTGGATCAGGCGCATATAAACCTGGGTCTTTCCGCTTCCGGTCACTCCGAAAAGAAGTGCAGGCCTTGGGTCCGGCTCCTGCCATTCCCGAAAGATCTGCTCTGCCGCCAAAAGCTGTTCCTGGTTCAGACTCAGCTCCATGTTCTCCTTCACCAGGCCGAGCCCCTCGGGAATACGATACATTTCCTGACTTTCAATAGTTATCAGACCTTTTTTTTCAAAAAAATCAAGGACGGAAATGCCGGCTCCAAGCTCTTTGGAGGCATAGGTATAATCCAGGCTCCCGGCCTCCAGGATTGCCCGAAGGAACCGCTCACGTGCTTTAAAGCGGCTGCCTTCCAGCTTGCCAAGAAGTGCCTGCCCCTCTTCCTTTTTCCCTGTAAAAAGGATCAGTCTTTTCTCTTTTGCACGGACCTTGTCTTTTACAGGCAGAACTGTTTTCAGTGCCTGGATCATGGTGGAGCCATAGGTCTCCTTCATCCAGGCCGCAAGTGCGATCAGCCGGGATTCTGTTGTCTCACTGTCTGTGGACACTCCCCGGATCTCCTTGAGCTTTGACGCATCATATTTTGCCGTTCCGGAGATCCCGGTCACATAGCCTTTCCGAAGGGTATTTCCCTTTCCGAAGGGCACTGTGACCACAACTCCGGGTTTTATTGCCTGCACCAGTTCCTCAGGTACACGATACTGAAAATCCCGGTCCAGCTTTTCATGAGAAATATCAATGATCACATCTGCATAGATCATCCATTTACGCTTTCTGATCTTCTTCCAGGATCTCCCGGATCAGTACACGCTCATCCATGGGATATTTCTTACCCTTGATCTCCTGATAATCCTCATGGCCCTTTCCGGCAAGGACGATGATATCTCCCGGCTCACCGTGATGGATCGCGTAGGCGATCGCCTCTTTACGATCCGGGATCTCTACATATTTTCCATCTGTTTTTGCCATTCCGATCTTGATATCATCGATGATGGCCTGTGGATCCTCATCTCGCGGATTATCTGAAGTAATGATGGTCAGATCTGCCATCTTTCCTGAAACCTCACCCATCTCATAACGGCGCAGCTTGGAACGGTTTCCGCCACAGCCAAACAGGCATACCAGTCTGTGCGGATCATATTCCTTCAGTGTTCCGAGAAGGCTCTCCAGCGCCATGGCATTATGTGCGTAATCGATCATCAGTGTGAATTCGTCAGATACCTTGATCATCTCAATACGGCCTTTGACCCTGGCCACCTTCAGAGCTTTGATGATATTCTCCTCGGATACCTTAAAATGGCGGCAGATGGCAATGGCAGTCAGAGAATTGTAAATGCTGAACTTACCTGGAATATCGATCTCCACAGGAAAATCCATAAGTCCCTTAACATGATAGGAAATTCCCAGATACCCCTTTCTTCCAACGAGTCTGGCGCCCTCTGCACGGAGATCTGCTTTTTCGGAAAATCCATAGGTTTCAAGTTTACAGGTGTGGCCTTCGATAATGCGGTCAAAGTGTTCATCGTCACGATTTACGATACCAACCTTACACTGTCTGAGAAGCATGGATTTGCAGTGCAGATAATCATCAAAGTCCTTGTGCTCATTCGGTCCGATATGATCTGGTTCAATATTTGTGAAAATTCCAAAATCAAACACAAATCCCTGGGTTCTGTGAAGCATCAGTCCCTGTGAGGAAACCTCCATAACGACCGCATCGCAGCCTGCTTCTACCATATCATGAAAATATTTCTGTACCATATAGGATTCCGGTGTCGTGTTGGCTGCCGGGATATGCTTCTCCCCGATAACAGCCTCGATGGTTCCGATCAGACCAACCTTATATCCGGCATTCTCAAGGATCGATTTCACCATATAGGTTGTAGTTGTTTTTCCTTTGGTTCCGGTGATACCGATGGTTTTGAGCTTTTCTGCCGGATGTCCGAACCATGCTGCTGAAATAAAAGCCATGGCGTAACGGGTATCCTCTACCTGGATCACTGTCACATCCTCCGGTGCCTCCACCGCTTCTTCCACGATGAGTGTCTTCGCACCCTTTGCCACAACATCAGGTATAAATTTATGTCCATCCACGACCGCACCTCTGATGCAGATAAAAAGGCTCCCTTCTTCTACTTTGCGGGAATCATATACAACAGAAGAAACCTCCTGCTCTGTACTTCCCTGAAGGCATTTGTATTCAAGATGTTCCAATAAGGATAAAAGATTCATTTTTCTCCTCCATCTTCCCTTTTTCCGGTCTGACGGCAGCACACCGGAGGCGGGAAATATACTGTTCTTATTTTCTGTACATACCATATAGAATAGCACACCTCCCCCCTGTTTTCAACGTTTCTTTGAGGTACGGCCGCCTTGTAAAATATCAGCTTGTTACTGTTCACTCCGTTCTCAGTAACATCAGCTTTTTCCATAAATATCCGCATATTTTTTCCGGAGCCAGATGCCGCCCAGCACAGTCACCAAAGCTGTCACTGCCAGAAGCGTCCACAAATCCCTCCTGGTATCATCTCCGGTCTTCGGATGTGTGGACGCAGTTCTTGCCATCTGTATCTGACCGGAAGCCGGACCCTGGTCATCTCCCTGCAAAGGCAGCCCTTCTTCCGGCGTAATAGCCACCTCTCCTTTTACCATGACAGAAGCGGAGGCCTCCATCAATCGCTCTCCGGTTTCCTGGCTTGTGACCGTCACCTGGTTAAAAAGCTTCTGATCCGCTGTTTTTCCCGGGATCTTCACCACAGCCTGAAGAGAAACTGCCTCTCCCGGCGGGATCTGTTGGATCATTGCCTTTGTACGGCTGCTGTTGAGCGTTACACCTTCCTGCTCCAGAAACTGTGCATGGATCCCTGCTGCCTGAAAGCGCTCCGTTCCCACAACCGAATGAAGCGTTTTTTCACCGGTATTCACGATACAGATCTGATAGGTCACAGTCTCACCCGGTGCAGCGGTTTCTTTGTCTGCAGTTTTCTTTACAGAAAGATCCGCCTTCAGTGCCTCCAGACCATTTATAGTGGAAGCGTTCTTCCGGATCACCTCCTCCACTCTGTCCTTCACCCTGGCCTCTGCTTCCACCTGGTGCTCCAGATCTTTTTCCTGTTCATCCAGAAGCGGCGCCTGTACATAAAAGCTCCTGCTCTCTCCGGCTTTTAATTCTGCAAATTCCGCCACAGCCCCTTCTGTTAGAAGGCCTTCTGCATCTTCCCACAGCTGCCGGATCTTAGGGCATGAAAGGCTGCTGGTCAGACGGATATCTGCAAGATCCAGCTTTCCGGTATTGGCTATCTCTACCTGATAACGGATGGTCTGCCCTGCTTTCATTTTTTTATTCTGTGCAATTACCGACAATTCCATATCAGCCTCAGCAGCCTCCACGTCCAACATAGGCGAGATCCCCTCTGCGATCACCAGCTTTTCCCCGTTTTCTTCTGTCATGAGAAAGGTTCCCGCACCGGTACAGTCCTTCTGAAGCGGTTCCTCCTGAATCACAGGATAACTGCTTTTCTCTGCCGGAAAACGGTATTCCTGCCGCAGGATCAGCGGGATACGGAAAAAAATCTCATCCTGCCCGTTCTGCTCCACGTTCAGCACGCTTTCCAGCTTTGTGATCTCTGTAGCTTCACCGCTCTGGCTCCTTACAGAAATCTGCTGTGCAGCCATATTTTTCGGGACAGAATCCGTTTCCGGAACAAAATACTCCGAAATATACGTGACCAGCGTCAGCTTTTGCGTCTCCTCAAACTCACCTTCCTCTTCATTCCCTACATTTTCCCCTCCGGTCGACGTTCCTTCCGGTGTGAGCGGACCCGTTTTCTCCTGCTCTTCATCCTCCGGCTGTACTGTTTCCCCGGATGCCAGCTGCTCCACGTGCTCATATCCTTCCTCCATTTCTATTCCGATTCCTTCCACAACCTTATCCACCGGCAATTCCTGTTCTGCCTTCTCTTCCTGCTGCAAGTCATCCTCCGGCAGCTCCGGCTCTGGCTCCTTTTCCTGCTGCCAATCATCCTCCGGCAGCTCCTGCTCTGGCTCCTTTTCCTGCTGCAAGTCATCCTCCGGCAGCTCCTGTTCTGACTCCTTTTCCTGTTCCACCGATGGATCTTCAATCTTATGAAATTCATCGTCCCACTTCTCATTTTTCTCCTTATCCTCCGAAAACCTTCTCCCGGACAGCCATTCATTCAGGCCGCGAATCCGGATTCCAAGCTCCGCCTGTCCGGATTCTATGTCTTTCCAGAACACACTCTGATCGATAAACGGTGCCTGTCCCGGCAAAAAATCTGCTCCCAGAGTCAGCTTCGGTTCTATTGTTCCCCCCAGCATGGCTCCTGCCAGCACTGTCACAATTCCGGCTTTCTTCATCTGTTTCCATATTCTGTTTTTCATGGCTCTTCCTCATTTCTGCCTGATCTGGCATTTCTTATACACATGTTTTTTTTACAGAAGCTTACTTTTCCACAGACAAAGGCATCCCTCCCCGGCAAATGGTGCATGATCAATATTTTTTTCGATAAAATAAAATGGATTTCTGCATCGAAACGATGCGTGAACAGATCCCGCAGAATGCAGGATTAAGACTTTTTCAATGTATCACATTTTCAGACCATGCGCAACCGGATATAAAAATTATAAAGTTTGTTTAAACTTTCTTTATAAATTTTCCATTTCTTTTAGATTAACGACATATTTTAAACATATTTTCTCTATATAATAGGTGTTGGATAGATGAAAAACCACTCTCTATCTCCCCCCTCAAAAATAGTAGGAATCAAACCGTCTGACTGGATCAGGCGGTTTTTCCTGTCTCGGAAAACACTCGATTTTCTATTGCATTTCCCACATAGGTCTTTTATAATAAAATATAATACTCGTGCATCGTTTTCGATGTACTCGTTACTGAATACAGTAACTGATTTCATTCCAATTTTTAAGAGAAACGAGGTATTTCCTATGAGCGAAAAAACCGTAGTAGTTGCATTAGGCCACCGGGCACTTGGCACCACACTTCCAGAGCAAAAAACAGCTACAAAACTCGCAGCGAAGGTAATCGCAGATCTGGTAGAGGAGGGAACCCGCGTAGTGATCTCCCACAGCAACGGTCCGCAGGTAGGGATGATCCACACCGCAATGAATGAATTCGGTAAGGCACATCCTGATTATACATTTGCACCAATGTCCGTATGTTCCGCCATGAGCCAGGGTTATATCGGCTATGACCTTCAGAACGCCATCCGTGCTGAGCTTATCTCCAGAGGGATCTACAAACCGGTCAGCACAGTTCTGACACAGGTTGTCATCGATCCATACGATGAAGCATTTGCAGAGCCGGAGAAGATCATTGGACGTGTTCTTAACGCAGAAGAGGCCGAAGCTGAAGAAGAAAAAGGAAACTTTGTCACAAAGGTGGGCGAGGGCCAGTACAGACGTATCCTTGCAGCACCGAAGCCACAGAAGATCGTAGAGATTGAAACCGTAAAGGTCCTCTCTGCAGCAGAGCAGATCGTCATTGCCGCAGGCGGTGGCGGAATCCCGGTTCTTGAGCAGGGAACTCAGCTGAATGGTGCCAGCGCCATCATCGAGAAAGACCTGGCAGCAGGACTTCTTGCAGAAGAACTGAACGCTGACACTCTGATGATCCTTACAAGCGTCGAGAAAGTAAGCCTTGACCACAATACGGATCACGAATCTTATCTGGATACTATTTCCACAGAAGATGCCAAGAAATATATTGCCGGCAAACAGTTTGCGGCAGGCTCCATGCTTCCTAAGATCGAAGCAGGTGTTTCCTTCGTGGAGAAGGGAACCGGACGCCGTACCATCATCACAGACATGGCCCATGCAAAAGACGGCTACCGTGAGAAGACCGGAACTATCATTAAATGATCATTTTACGGACTCAGAATACAAAGTGAACTATAAAACTTCACTTTACATAAAAATATCCCGCAGACGGCTGCTGGTCTTACCGGCAGCTCTGCGGGATATTTTTATATTATCTGGCTGTCCGATCACTGTTCCACAGTTGATCGGACAGCTAGCATTTACATAGATTTTCGCTCAGCGATCTCAGCCATCTTCGCCTCATTCAGGCGGGTATCTCCATGGACACGGCTGTAGGAAAGATATCCGTTCATACGGTCGATCTTGGTCAGGTTTCTGGAACCGCAGACAGGGCATACATCCATCTCCAGTTCCTCATGACCACAATCGTCACAGTATGCAAGAGAAAGGTTCACTCCCTCATAATATCCCAGATCCATGGCTCTGCGGATCAGTGTACGGATAGCTTCCTTATTGTAGCCGATCGGATAACGTACATACTGAATCTTACCGCCATTGCAGAGCTCCCAGAAACGTCCCTCCAGATCCTGTTTCTCGATCGGAGTCACATCCTCTGTTACATGGCAGTGGAAGCTGTTGCTCACATATGGTCTGTCAGAAACGCCCTCAATGATTCCATACATCTTACGGAACTGCTCTACCTGCAGGCCACAAAGACTCTCTGCCGGTGTTCCGTAGATCGCATAAAGATAACCATCTTCCTTCTTGTACTGATTTACCTTGTCATTGATATATTTCAAGACCTCCAGAGCAAACGCCCCATCCTCGGCAATGGATTTGCCATTGTAAAGTTCCTGAAGCTCATTTAACGCTGTGATACCGAAGGAAGCTGTCATAGGCTTCAGGATCTTGCCAATCTTTTCATTCGGTTTCAGATGTCCGCCGTAGAAACCGCCTTCACAATATGCAAGCGGGTTGGTGGATGCACGCATCTGTCCCAGATATTCGTAAGTGCGAATATGCAGGTTACGGATCATTTCCAGATAGAAATCCAGAACCTCATAAAAATCTCTGCTCTCCGCTCTGGCTTTTGCAAGGATCATCGGAAGATGAAGGCTTACCGCACCAATGTTAAAACGTCCCACAAAAACAGGCGTATCATTCTCATCCGCCGGCTCCATACCGCCACGCTCATACCACGGACTTAAGAAAGCACGGCATCCCATCGGGCTGATGACCTTCTTGTATTTCCTGTACATACTGGAAATATAGCCTGCGCCGGACATAGACAGCCAGTCCGGATACATGGTTTTGGAGGAACACTCCACACCAGCCTCAAAAATATCCTCACAGCACTTTCCTGGACCATGGATCTCTTTGTCATAAAGGAATACGATCTTCGGGAAAAGTACCGGTTTCTTGTGTCCGGCCTTACCCTGTCCTCCCTGATGGACCTCAAGAAGGGAAATCGTACACATCTTCTCAAACTGCTCGGTTCCGAGACCAAGTGTCACCGTAACAAACGGATAATCACCTCTGGAAGAACCGACGGTATTCAGCTTGTACTCAATTCCCTGCCAGCCCTGGTCATAATCCCTGCGGACCTTATCAAGAGCATACTCAATAGCTCTCTCCTCACGGCCACTCCAGCTCTCGTCCGAGTATTTCATAAATTCGGAAATATATTTATCATAGCTCTTCTTTGCATACGGTGCCAGGATCTTATCAACCTCCGGCACTGTAAAGCCACCATACTGCTGTGCTGCTGTACTGAGAATGATATCCCCCATAACATCAAAGGCTGTATCCAGAGTCTTCGGCTCGTTATACCAGACATTACCCATCTCAAAACCGCCACTTAAAACAGCTGCCACATCGAACAGACAGCAATTCATGGTATCCAGACGTGCAGACTGGTCATGAATATAAATGTAGCCGTCCTTACATGCCTGAAGCTCATTACGGTTCATAAAAAACTTCCGATAGAGTTCCTTGTTCAGCTCATTAAAGATCAGGCTTCGTTTCGTGGCAACAAGGGCGCTGTCTGTATTGGCATTACTTTTATCACCGATATAACGGATCGCCTGACTCTTGGTATAGACATCATCCATCATATGGATAAAATCCAGCTTGTAATTCCGATAATCACGGTAGCTCTTGGCAACTGCCGGATTCACACGCTCCAGAGCCCCCTCCACGATATTGTGCATCTCCTGGATCTCAATCTCATTCTTTCCAAGGGAATCCGCATGCTCCTGGGCAAAACGGCAGATAAAATCCTTCTCCTCGTCTGAAAAAGTATAAAGAATACGCTCTGCGGATTTGTTCACGGCAGCCACGATCTTCTGCGGATTAAACTCCTCTCTTGTCCCGTCTTTCTTGATCACATATAACATTGCTCATCCCTCCCTGTGCTATATATAAGTCGCTATGCAAAATACTATATATAGTACCTATATCTTCTATATATTGTTTTTCATCTATATGTTGTGCTAGGCATGAGTATAACACAGCTGAGGAGAAAAGAAAAGGGATATTTCTGTATACACGAAAATACAGACACTTAGCACTGCCTGATCTCACTGCAGAAATATTCTCACAAATTTGTTCCGATCCAGTCTGCAAGAAAATCCCATAATTTTGGAAGCAGAATGGCCAGTGTCACTATAAACCATATGATCCAGCCTGCCCCGCTGCTTTTCTGATCTTTTTTTTGCTGTTTTTTTCCCTGTTCTAAAACTTCTGCACGATTTCTGCCCACCGTTGTTTTATTCCTGGTATTAACTGCCGCTGCAGTCTTACGTCCGGCTGCTGCACCTGTATTCCGGCTTCTGGTTAGATTCCGATTCAAATCGGTATTGCGGCTTGCATTCGTATTCCGATTTATGTTTGTATTCCGGTTTGCGTTCGTATTCCGGTTTACGTTTCCGTTATGTTGTGTTGTTTGATCAGCATCCTGTCCATACTGCCGCATCATATCCCGCACTTTGGCGGAAGCATGTTTATAATGTATCTCCCGGGGCTCATTCAAATGATATAACACCTCATCATTTCTGTAAGGCATCCCACATAATGAACACCTGCCATTTACAACCTTACCCCCACAAACCTGACACCTTTGACCTGCCATAAGCTCCCTCCATTCTATCCGTCAAAACGGATATTTATATTTCCGTCGTAAACATAAGCATTCTTTTTTCAGTATATCACACCAAGCATTTAATACCCAGCATTTTTCTACGATACCCCAAAAGACTTCCCCTCTCATTATATTGCCACTCCACCCATTTTCTGCTATAATACCCCACAGAGCAATAAGCCTAAAAATCATCAGGAGGAGCCGATAATGAATACAATCACAATCCCCGCAACCTATCATGCAGACCTGAACCTCCATGACACACAGATTGCGATCAAAACAGTAAAAGATTTCTTCCAGCAGACACTCTCACAGAAGCTGAACCTTCTTCGAGTATCCGCTCCAACATTTGTAGCACCGGAATCCGGCCTTAATGACAACCTTAATGGTGTAGAGCGCCCGGTAAGCTTTGATATCAAGGCTATCGAAGGAAGCAACGCCGAAATCGTACACTCCCTTGCCAAATGGAAACGCTACGCACTGAAAAAATACGGATTTTCTCACGGAGAAGGTCTTTACACAGATATGGTAGCCATCCGCCGGGATGAAGATCTGGACAATATCCACTCTGTTTACGTAGACCAGTGGGACTGGGAAAAGATCATCTCCAAAGAAGAACGTTCCATGGAGACTCTCAAGGAAACCGTACGCACCATTTACAGTGTCCTTCGTAAAACTGAGAAATACATGGCTGTACAGTATGACTACATCGAGGAGATCCTTCCGAAGGATATCTTCTTTATCACAACTCAGGAGCTTCTTGACATGTATCCGGACTGCACACCGAAGGAACGTGAATATCGGATCACCCGTGAAAAGGGCGCTGTCTTCCTTATGAAGGTCGGAAAAATGCTCACCAACGGCGAGCGCCACGACGGACGTGCCCCGGACTATGATGACTGGGAACTGAACGGTGATATCCTCGTATACTATCCGGTACTTGACATTGCCCTTGAGCTTTCCTCAATGGGAATCCGTGTTGATGAGGACGCACTTGACCGCCAGCTTACCGAAGCAGGCTGTGATGACCGAAGAGAGCTTCCATTCCAGAAAGCAATCCTGAACAAAGAGCTTCCGTACACCATCGGTGGTGGTATCGGACAGTCCAGGATCTGTATGTTCTTCCTTCGTAAAGCACACATCGGAGAAGTACATGTCTCTCTCTGGCCGAAGGAGATCACAGATGCTGCAGAGACACACGGACTTCAGCTTCTCTAAAACAGCCTACAGATTTATTTATAATTTTCGCGGAAATGAGGTAATAACGTGAACATTCTGTTTTTTCTGATTCCCAAAAGCGAAGTAGCCTACATCTTTGAGGATGAAACTCTTCGCCAGACCCTCGAAAAAATGGAGCACCGCAAGTACTCCTGCATTCCTATCCTCACCATGGACGGCAAATATCTCGGCACCATCTCAGAGGGAGATCTCCTCTGGGGCATGCGCCGTGCAGATATCCACGACATCAAGGAAACAGAGGGAATCCCAATCATGGCGATTCCACGCCGTGCCACCTACAAACCGGTCCATGCAGATTCCAATATGGAAGATCTCCTGGATCGCGCCATTAATCAGAACTTCGTACCGGTGGTAGATGACCAGGGCTCCTTCATCGGAATCATAACCAGAAAATCTATCATCAAATACTGTTACAACGAAATAAAAGCCGCACAAAAAACTGCCGGTGAAGAAATCCACTGAGCAGCGGAAAGAAAAAGGATGGCTTCCGTTCCTGCACAGGTAGGAATCGGAAGCCATCCTTTTTTGATCCGGCAGTTGTATTCCGGATTTTTATTTTATTTTTTCGCGGATCATACTCAGTGCATCTTCATCTGCCACAACCGTGAGATCCGGGTGAAGCTGCAGGATAGATGCCGGAACCTTCGGTGTGATCGGTCCGTACAGGGAATTATACAGGGCTTCTGCCTTGGATGTTCCCGTTGCCACAAGAAGGATCTTTTTTGCAGCCATGATATTCCCGATTCCCATAGTGTAGGCCTGTTTCGGGACCTCATCCATGCTTTCAAAAAACCTTGAATTGGCTCTGATGGTACTTTCTGTCAGATCCACACAATGGATTTCTTTTTCAAAGGCATCTCCTGGTTCATTGAAGCCGATGTGTCCGTTCCCGCCGATACCAAGCAGCTGCATATCCACACCTCCGGTTTGCCGGATGATTTCGTTATACTGTGCACATGCCTTATCGCTATCCTCTTCCAGTCCGTCAGGCACAAAGGTCCGTGCTTTGTCAATATTTACATGGTCAAAGAGATTATGATCCATAAAATAGCGGTAGCTCTGGTCATTGTCGCCGGAAAGTCCCTTGTACTCATCCAGATTCACACTTGTCACCCTGGAAAAATCCAGATCCCCTTTTTTGTACCATTCTACCAGTTGTGCATACATGCCCACAGGCGTGGAACCGGTAGCCAGTCCAAGAACTGCATCCGGTTTCATGATAATCTGTGCAGACATGATATTGGCTGCTTTTCTGCTTACATCCTGATAATCTTTTCCTGCGTAAATAATCATAGTTTTTTCCTCAGCTCTTATTCTGCGATAAGTTTATCCAGAAGCTCCTTGGCCATACGGATATCTTTTTTCTGTTCCTCACCGGAGATCTCACGCTCAATGGTAATATCTCCCTGATAACCAATCTCTTTCAGCTTTGCAATAAATGCAGGATAATTTACTTTACCCTGGCCAAGGGGAACCTCATCACCCAGATGATGTCCATCCGTTGGATATTTTCCATCTTTTCCGTGAATTCCCATGACATACTCACCGAAAACCTCCAGAGCATCTACCGGATTTGCCTTTCCGTACATGATCAGGTTTGCAGGATCAAGGTTAATTCCCACATTTCCTTTTCCGACAGCTTTCTCAATATCCTGGATCGCACGCTTTAATGTTACAGGAGTCTCCTGTCCTGTTTCAAACAGGAAGTTCTGACCATTTTCCTTACATTTTTCCACAATAGCCTTACATGCAACCAATACTTCCTCGTATTTCGGGTCGTATGGATTTTCCGGCATATAGCCAACATGTGTTGCCAGGTCTGTCACATGGATCTTTTTCGCAAAGTCAGAACCTTCCATAAGCATCTTCAGTCTCTCAACTCTGTAATCAGACGGAATCAGGCCAAGTGTCAGCTGTCCTTCATAGAAATCCCATACTCTGCGGCCTTCCCATCCGCACCAAAATGCGGTTGCGTGGATCCCGTATTTCTCCAGACCTTTATTAATAGCCTCTGCCATAGCATCGTCCTGAAGTGTTGGACGATCCCAACATACCAGCTGGCAGCTATCCACACCCATTTCCTTCAGCTCCGCAAATTTTGCATCAATATCTGTATCGCTTGTAAATTCGATCAAAACTCCAACTTTCATAGGTTCTGTTCTCCTTCCAGTATTACCTTATATTATACTACTTATAACACCAAAATCAACCTTTTACCGCACCGGCAGTAATACCGCCTACAATATGCTTCTGCATCACAACAAAGAAGATAAGACTCGGTATCATAGACATTACGATTCCGGGAAGTGCATGCTCCCAGTCTGCTGTCTGTGCGGAAAACTGCATGTACAGTGCATTCTGGATATTCATTGCCACTGTATTTCCGCCAACGATCAGCTGGTTGGTGATGATATCATTCCAAGTTGCCAGCGCATCCAAAACAACGACCGTAGTGAGGATCGGTTTCAGAAGCGGAAGTACAATGCTGAAATAAGTGCGGATCTTACCTGCACCGTCAATACATGCACACTCTTCCAGATCGATAGGCACATTTTTTACAAATCCATGGATCATGTATACAGCCAGCGGCATACACAAGCCTACACTTACCAGAATATATCCGATTCTTGTTCCAGTCAGATTCACGTTGGAAACCAGTCTTGTCAGGGTGATCATGTAAGACTGGAACGGAACCATCATCGGCATGATGATCAGAACAAAGCATACTTTGCTGAGTCTGCTTTTTGTTCTTGCAAGCTTATAGGCTGCCATCGGCGCCATGAGCACTACTAGGATAACCGTGCAGAATGTATAGAGCAGTGTGTTAAAGATCAGAGACGGGAAACCGAATTTCGTCCAGGTCTCCATATACATCTTCAGGCTCCATGACTTGGGCAGAGCCAGAAAGTCCTGCAGCATATCATTATATGGTTTAAATGAGTTTATAAAGATCAATACCAGCGGCATCAGCCAGAAGATCGCACATACAAAAATAATGATCGTCAGTGCATTCACCTGCCGCAGGTTCTTTGGTTTCTTCTTCATTATGCCTCAACCTCCTTACTCTTGGTAATCTTCATCTGAATTGCTGTAATGATCAGAACAAATACTACAAATACAAGAGATTTGGCAGTGGCAAGACCATATTTGCTGTTAACAAAAGCTTCCTTATAAATATTATACGCAACGGAAACAGTTGAATTCGCAGGTCCGCCCTTTGTAAATACCATGATAATATCGAATAACTTAAACGCAAATGTCATTGATGTCAGCATACAGATCGAGATCGCAGGCATGATCATCGGAATTGTGATCTTGCGGAATACCTGGAAAGAGGTTGCTCCGTCGATTCTTGCCGCTTCCAGAAGCTCTCCCGGAACTGCAATGATTCCTGCGATATAATTGACCATGTAAAAACCAAGATTCTGCCATACTGCCATGACAACAACTACATAAAAAGCAAGCTTCGGTGTTCCAAGCCAGCTCCAGTTAAAGAATTCCCATCCTGTAACACTGTAAAGAGCCTCAAAGCCAGGTCCCAGGATAAATTTCCAGATCAGACTGATCGCTGTCAGACTGATGATATAAGGAATATAATAAAAAGCACGACCAAGACTGTTCACTTTGTTCTCACGTGCCATTACGACAGCGACTGTGAGAGAAACAATGTTTACGATAACAACATAAAATACTGCAAATTTAAGAGTAAATCTGACACCTTTCCAGAAAAGCGGGTCAGCAGTAAAGATCTTCACATAGTTGGCAAGTCCTACAAATTCCATGTTCTTGCCGATTCCATTCCAATTAAATACCGAATAGTACAGATTCATTACAAATGGAATATCTGTGGCAAACAGTACAAAAACGACTGCCGGAAAGACAAACAATGCAAAAATTGCCAGATCCTTTGTTTTTTTGTTTTTCAATCCTATCCCCTCCAGAAATTCATTTTTTCTTTGGTTTATATTTGGGAAACAGGCAAAGCTGCTGCCTGTCTCCCTCTTTTGTCAGTTACATTCCGTCAGCCCAAAATCAACAAATCTGTTTCTCTTCGGCTCCTGGAGTTCCTTGTTACTCTGCTGATGTCCAGAAATCCTGGAAGAGCTGTGTTACTTCATCTGCGCTCATGTCTCCAAGCATGTAAGACTGGAGATACGGACCACACTCATCTGCGTAGCTGCCAGGAGCAATCGTGTGGATCCAGCCGTTTGTCTTTCCAGCGTCGATATAGGTCTTGGCATCATTTGCAAGAGCGCCGGTCACTTCCATATCAGACTTTGCACCAGGAACAGCTCCTACACCTTCTGCCATCCATTTCTGGCCTTCTTCGGATGTAAGGATAAACTCACAATACTCTTTTGCAAGATCCAGATTCTTGGAATCTTTATTTACAATATAAGTCCAGTTACAGGAGGATAATACAGTTGCATCATCTTCACCGGCGCCTACCGGGAATGGAAGAAATGCAAGATTTGCATCAGGATTAAAGGAATCCAGTGTAGACTGGCACCAGTCACCCATATGGATCATAGCTGCATCGCCGTTTGCAAGCATATTCTCTGATGTCTCCCAGTCAACCTCAAGCGGCTTGTCCGGACCATACTCTACAGCAAGATCAAGGAACTTGTAAAGGTTCTCCCAGTTAGGCATATCTGCAAATGCTGTCTCACCGGATTTGATCGCATCTACTGTCTCAGCAGCTGTTTTGTCTTTGTCGATCATGAAATGTGTTGCAACCTGTCCTAATACCCATGTTTCCTTTGCAGCAAGTGCAAACGGAGTGATGCCTGCATCCTTCAGCTTCTTGCATGCCTCTTCCAGCTCATCCATGTTTGTCGGAAGCTTGTCGATACCAGCTTTCTCAAAGCAGTCCTTGTTGTAGATCAGGCCCATGTTCTCATAGGTCCATGGAAGAGATTTTACATTTCCCTCGTCATCTTTTCCAAGGTTTACAGCGTCCTCATTGAACTTGTCCAGAACTTCTGTATCATTGCTCCAGTCGTAAGCATAATCATAGTACATTTTCGCTTTTGTTCCGGCCTCAGCATCAAATACGTCTGGTGTATCACCGGAGTTTACTCTGGACTGAAGCAGTGTGTCGTAATCGTTGGCTGCATGCTGTACATCAACAGTCACACCCGGATGTGATTCCTCGAAGGCTTTTACCATCTCGTCATATTCTTCCAGACCATAAGCATGTGCATCAAATACATTCAGTGTTACATTTTCTTCAGCATGTGCAGTTACCCCTCCTGCAACTACCATTGATGAGATCATTGCTGCTGATAACAGAATAGAAATCACTCTTTTTTTCATTTGCATATCCTCCTTTTGAATAGCTTTTTTTATTTTTCTCACTGCCTTTCAGTGAAAATTTCATTATTTGTTTTCGTGTGTGTTTACATACTCTTTTGCCGCATTCCACTCTTTAATCCCAAGCTGTACGGATCTTACTCCTTCGATCAAAGGAGCAACCTCTACAGGTTTATCTTCTCTGACGCATTCCTGGAAATATTTGATCTCTGTATAATATGGTCCCAGATTGGAGACATTGATTCCCGCCACATCACTCTCGCCTTCATATTCAGCTTTGAGCTCTGGCGTCTCCACAGTTCCGTCTTTCTTATATACTGTCAGGCTCGGTGACTGAGCACCGTTAAATTCTATCGTAGCATCCTCAAAATGTGCACGGAACGCTGCATGGAACTTCATTGCCGATGACTCATCCCAAATACCCTCTGCTGTAGCAAAAACATCTCCGAATTCATACTCCGTGATGATATGATTGATCATGCCACTTTCAAATCTGCTGGCTTTTACCTGGAAGCTGTCCGGCTCACCCAGCATATAACGCAGAAAATCAAGATCATGCACGTGAAGATCCAGCACAACGGAACCACTCTTTTCTTCATTATGGAACCAGTCCTCAAATCCCCATTTCACATCTCCGCTGATACGCTCCATAGTAATGGATTTCAGCTTTCCGAATTTTTCTGTGTCGTAAGCTTCCTTCAGATATTTATATTCCTCAAAGGAACGTACTACCTGTCCTACCATAACCTTCTTCCCGGATCTTTTTTCTGCTTCAAGAAGCATCTGGCAATCCTCTTCGGTCAGACATACCGGTTTTTCCACCAGTACATTCATCCCTTTTTCCAGTGCCTTCACTGCATGTTCTGCATGCAGATAGCTTGGAAGACAGATATGTACAATATCCAGCTGCTCCTTTTCGATCAGTTCCATTCCGTATTCATATGTGGCAGCTTCCGGAAAATATGATGCCGCTTTGTCCAGAAATTCTTTTCTGCAGTCAGACAGGGCAACTACCTCAACATCATCCTCTTTTTCTGATAAGACTTTCAGGGATAAGTAATGAGTCGTTCCCATTCCGCCGCATCCAATCACGCCTATTCTCATCTCTCTACCTCTCTTTATTTGTCCAGTGGCCTAACTAATATTTCAAAAAATAAAAGTTTTTTGCAAAAACATCTGTGTTTCTTGTTACAAACTCTCTTTTTTGCTGTTCTTAGCTTGGATTTAGGATAGCATTCTTTGCCGTATCTGTCAACATTCTTTCCCGTTTTTTCGTCTTTCAATGTGCATTTCTTCTATAATAAACAATATTTCGAGTATTTTTTGTGCATTTTGCACATTTATAATCAATTATTTCTATCACTGTACTATTTATCTCCGTTTTTTTACCAGTCTTCCGAAAAAATGCCTGTATTATATTGCTCTTCATTTTAGAATTGTCGTATTTTTATATTTTTCCTTCTATAAATAGTCAATATTTTCTTTGTACAGCCACATATTGATTATTTTCTGCATCTATGATAGGATATATTTAGTACGGAGACTTTACCATTTTTCGGTACCGTTTATTTTTAAAGGATTGGAGATGAAAAGAAACTATGAAACTTGTTAATCAGCAGGTTATTAAGAACACGAATATGAAACGGCTCTATACTTCCATCTATTCCAGTCCCGGAATATCCAGAGCACACCTTGCCAAGCAAACGAAGCTCAGCAAAACAACCGTATCTACTCTTGTAGATGAACTGATCGAACGGGGATTCATTGTGGACAACGGTATCGGAGAATCCGACAGCATCGGACGTAAGCCGAACTGCCTTCAGGTCCGGATGAACAGCTACTACGTTGTTGTCATGAACTGGCATGAAAATGCTGTCGAAGCTTATCTTGTGGACATTGCCGGTACTTCCGTCTTTCATGAATCACGGAAGCTTTCCGAAGACGAAAATCATGTCGCATGCTCCGGCTCCTGTTTCCGGGAATCCATTCTGGAACACTGTGCTCCTGACCGTATCCTTGGCATCTGCATAGTAATGTCCGCCATGATCGACGCCTCCAGCAATGAAGTATATTCCACGACCCTGAATCTGCCTTCCATGGAAAGCACTCAGATCATTAAATCTCTGAAGACTGCATTCCCGGGATACCCGGTTGATCTTCTCAATGATACCGCCTGCTATTCCTACGCGGAAAAGGTCTATGGCAATATAAAAGAGAAAAATTTTGCTTTTCTCAATTTCGGCCGCGGCATCGGTGCCACCCTTTTCACAGAAGGAAGCATGCTTGGAACTGCCAGTGGTTCCTCTACCCAGTTCGGCCATTATTCCATCGATCCTCACGGTCCGGAATGTATCTGCGGAAATCACGGATGTCTGGAAGTTATGATCTCGGAGCAGGCTCTGAAAAACAGGATCCCGGAATTCGGACAGATTCCATCCTTAAGCGCACTTTCAGAAATCACCTTCTCAGATCTGGGAAAGGCTGCCACCTTCCGCGATCCAACCGCTCTTGCTATGGTAAAGGAGATGGCATGGGAGCTGTCCATCGCCCTGAGTAATCTGATCAGTACCGTAAATCCATCTCTGATCGTTCTTGGCGGAAAGATTCCGGATCTTGGCGAATATTTTCTCAATGAAGTACGGGAAGACCTGAAAAAAACCGGGTTCCGCAGGATGGTAGATAACGTGACTGTCCGTTACTCCCAGCTCCAGAGTGATTCGTTCCTGAACGGAGCCATGAAATACTTTTTTGATATCCACTATTCTTTTACAAATCAGGATCCGACGAATTTTTTTATCGGATGATATAAGGAGGAAGCCATGAAAAAACTGAAAGCTGCTATTGTAGGCTGCGGCCGTATTTCCGTCTCTTATGCGGATGCATTCCATCGTCTCAGCGATGAAGTAGAATTAGCATATGCCGTTGACAAAGATCCAGCTCTTGCCAAAGCCTTTGCAGAGGAATTTAACTGTTCCTGGACTACGGACTTTGATGAGATCCTGGATAAGGATATTGATGTGGTACATCTCTGTCTGCCGCATTTCCTGCACCCGGTCATGGCCATCAAAGCCATGAAAGCCGGCATTAACGTCCTTACCGAAAAGCCCATTGCCACCTGTCTTCAGGATGCAGACAGAATGATCCGTACCGCCGAAGAAACTCATGTAAAGCTGGGCGTTATCTTCCAGACCCGTTACACAAAAAGTGTAGAAAAGCTCCGCGAAATGATCCAGCGGGGTGATTTCGGAAAAATCCTTACCGCACGTTCCTATCTGACCTGGAACCGTCCGCTCGACTATTACAGCGGAAGTGACTGGAAGGGAACATGGGACAAAGAGGGCGGCGGTGTTCTCATCGACCAGGCGATCCACAGCATTGATCGTGTTCGATATATGCTGGATTCCGATGTGGAATGGATCGACGGAAGTGTTCATAATTATGTTCATCATTTTGTAAAAGTGGAGGATGCCGCAGACGCTGCTATCATGTTTAAAAACGGCTGTCTTTACAATCTCTATGCCTGCAACATTTACGGAGCCGATTCCCCGATCAATATTGAACTGATCGGAGAAAAAGGACGTCTGGGTCTTAAGCAGGACATGGGCTATTACGAGCTGGACGGCACCTATGCCGAGATCCGAAACACTTATGAGACCACAAATGTGGGCCCTGATTACTGGGGAAGCAGCCATCACCTGCAGATCCGTGACTTCTACCGTTCTGTCCGTGAGGATCTTCCTGTTGCCATCGACGGACTGGAAGGCAGAAAAACCCTTGAAATGGTAAAGGGCATCTACCTTTCCTCTGCCAGAAGAGAACGCATCTCTCTCCCCTTTGAGGATGTAACCTACAGTGATCTGAACCAGCCGGTGAAATAACTACGTCACTATTCTGTAACTATAAAAAACGGATGCTTTATCTCCTGCAGCATTTCCACAGGAGGATAAAGCATCCGTTTTTAATATTCTTATATTTATAATGTCATTATAATGTCTTTGAAAGAAACTCTCGAAGTCTCTTATTCTTTGGATTTGCAAAGAATTCCTTAGGAGAATTTTCTTCCTGGATCTTTCCTTCATCAATGAAGAGGACTCTGGTTGCCACCTCGCGGGCAAAGCCCATCTCATGAGTTACCACAACCATGGTCATGCCGGATCTTGCAAGCTCCTGCATCAGTTCCAGGACCTCTCCTACCATCTCCGGATCAAGAGCAGATGTAGGCTCATCAAACAGCATCACGTCCGGGTTCATGGCAAGAGATCTTGCAATGGCGATACGCTGCTTCTGACCGCCGGAAAGCATGTCCGGATAGGAATCTGCCTTATCCGGAAGACCTACTCGCTCCAGAAGCTCCAGTGCCGTTTTTTCAGCCTCTTCCTTACTCATAAGATTCAGAGTCACAGGTGCGAGCATAATATTCTCTTTTACTGTCTTATGTGGAAAAAGATTAAACTGCTGGAATACCATTCCGATCTTCTGACGATGACGGTTGATATCCACCTTGGAATCTGTGATGTCGGTTCCCTCAAAGAGGATTTTTCCCCCGGTCGGCTCCTCAAGGAGATTCAGGGAACGGAGGAATGTAGATTTACCACAGCCGGATGGTCCGATAATGGCTACTACTTCACCTCTGCGGATCTGTGTGGTGATCCCGTTGAGAACCTGATTGCCGCCATAGGCCTTTTCAAGTCCCTGTACATCCAGAAGCACTTCATTACTTACGCTCATTGGTTCTCAGCCTCCTTTCAAGTCTTCCTACCAGATAGGTAAGAAAACAAACAATCACAAGATAGATCGCAGCTACTACCAGCAGCGGGAACAGTGCACTGTAGGTCTGGCTTCGGATAATGTCTCCGCCACGGGTCAGATCCATAAGTCCGATATAACCACTGATGGATGTCTCCTTCAAAAGTACGATCAGCTCGTTTCCAAGGGCCGGCAGGATGTTCTTGACCGCCTGCGGAAGAATGATCTTGATCATAGTCTGTGTATAGTTAAGACCCAGGCTCCGTCCTGCCTCAAACTGTCCCTGATCAATAGACATGATGCCGGAACGGACGATCTCAGCCACGTATGCAGCAGAGTTCATACCAAAGGCGATAATGGCAACAACTATCTTACCCGGATCTATGGTTGCAAAAATAACATAAAATACGATCAGCAGCTGTACCATCGTTGGGGTGCCACGGATCACAGTCAGATAAACACGACAGATCACATTAAGGATCTTAAGCTTACCTGTCTTATCATGTGTAGAACGGACAATAGCAATGACAAATCCCAGAAAAATACCAAGAAGTACAGCAAAAAAAGTAATGATGATGGTATTTTTCAGACCGGACAAAATGAACTGCCAGCGATTGTCGTCCAGAAAGTTAAACTGAAACTGTTCAATAAGACTCAAAATTTCCACCCTTTCCAAAACTACAGGTTCCGAAATCCGGAAAACATACCCGGATATCCGGAACCTGATCATTCGCTACTGAACCCTGCAACGAATATCTGTTTCTCAGCTTATCCGTTCAGAATCCTCTGATTTCTCTGTGCAAAATTATTTCTTTACAATAACAACCTGCTCTGCAGTTGTGTACGGATCAGTGAAATCAACGCTCTTTTTACGATCCTCTGTTACTGTCATTCCTGCAGCACCGAAATCAGCTTTTCCGGATTTAACAGAATTTACGATCGCATCAAACTCCATATCCTCGACCTTCAGCTCATATCCAAGCTTGTCGCAGACAGCCTGAGCGATATCAACATCAATACCTACGATCTTATCTCCGTCATAGTATTCGTATGGCTGGAAGGTTGCGTTTGTTGCCATGGTAAGAGTTCCCTTGGAGTGATCTGCATCCTTAGGAGTCTCATATGGTGTCTTACCTGCATCATCACCGATATAGTTATCTCTGATGGAATCCAGAGTTCCGTCATCCTTCAGCTCCTTCAGAGCCTCGTTAAACTCTTTGGTAAGGTCTGCATTGTCTTTGGAAAGGCAGATCGCATACTCCTCTTTATCAAAAATATCCTCAACGATCTCAAGATCATCGTTTTTCTCAACAAATTTCTTGGCAGGCTCGCTGTCGATCACTACGCAGTCAATCTTACCCTGTTTCAGAGCCATAACAGCGTCATTACCTTTGTTGTATCTCTCTACTGTTGCGTCTTTAACCTCTGTAGCGTCTGCATCACCGGTTGTTCCAAGCTGAACACCGATCTTCTTACCCTCCAGATCATCTGCGCTCTTGATCTCATCTGCTGCAAAAACAGCGGATGTCATAGAAACTGTCATAGCTGCTGCAAGTGCAAGTGCCATAAATTTTCTCTTCATTTTTTCTTCCTCCTGAATTCTATGTACTTTACGTTAACTGTCTCTCTGCTTGTGTCAGTCCAATTCGTAATGTACAGCATAATTATACATCTCCATGCATATTACTTTGTTTTATGATACCATGTTTCTGACAAAATGCAAGCACATAAAATCCATAAATACGAAAATCCACTTCTAATTTACCGGAATTCCACAGGGAAAATTCACTTTTCGATAACAATTGTCCAATATACTATACTATTAAAGGCAACAAATGGAAAAAACCTGCGTGTTTTTTCCATGGGGTCTTGTGTTCCAACAGAAAAAACAAGTATAATATTCAGAAACAAGAGGAGGCTACTATTATGAAATTCACGAAAATGCACGGCATTGGAAACGATTATGTATATGTAAACTGTTTCGAGGAAACTGTTAAGAATCCGGCCGCAGTGGCAAAATTTGTCAGCGACCGTCATTTTGGCATTGGTTCCGATGGGCTGATCCTGATCCGCCCGTCGGAGATTGCAGACTGCGAGATGGATATGTACAACCTGGACGGCTCTCAGGGTGCCATGTGCGGAAACGGTATCCGCTGCGTTGCCAAATATGTCTATGACCACGGCATTGTGGACAAAACTTCTTTAAGCATCGCCACAAGAAGCGGTATCAAATATGTAGATCTTACTATCCGCGACGGCAAGGCCTCCATGGTAAAAGTCAACATGGGCTCCCCGATTCTCACTGCAAAAGAGATCCCGGTGGTTGCCGAAACCGAGCAGGTGATCGACGCTCCCATCACCGTCGACGGAAAAGAATATCACATGACCGCAGTTTCCATGGGTAATCCTCATGCCATCATCTACGTAGACGATGTGAACAGCCTTGACCTGGAAAAGATCGGCCCGTCCTTTGAAAATCACGTATGCTTCCCGGACAGAGTCAACACTGAGTTTGTTCAGGTGATCGACCGCCACACCGTAAAGATGCGTGTATGGGAGCGTGGCTCCGGAGAAACTCTTGCCTGCGGCACAGGCGCCTGCGCAGTTACGGTAGCTTCCATCCTCAATGACAAGGTTGACGGCAGCAAACCGGTTACTGTACAGCTTCTTGGCGGAGACTTAAACATCTCCTGGGAAAGAGATGAAAACCTTGTATATATGACAGGACCTGCAACTACGGTGTTTGACGGAGAGATCGATCTTGGATTTTTAGGTGAATAAATGAAAAAGGAGGGAGCTTTTCGAAGCTCCCTCCTGCGTATTATATTTCCGCATATCCCCTCTTCAAATAAATACCAGAACCCTCTCCACGATAAACACCGCCGCACATGCCAGCAGGGCTACTGTGATCAGGCTTTTTTCCTTATATGCAGCAATAAGTGCTACCAGGAAACCTGCTGCACCGGAGATGATGCTGTCTGTGGCCTTCAGGATGGCCGGGAAGGTCATGGCTGCCAGACAGGCATATGGCACGTAGTACAGAAAGGACTTGATAAACGGGCTTCTGATCTCATTTTTTGCAAGAGCAAGGGGCAGCATACGGATGAGATAGGTGACTGCTGCCATCACCAGGATATAGAGATATACATTATGACTCATGAACGGCTTCCTCCTTCTCTTCCACCGGGCAGAAATAAGCCGCCAGGCCTGCTACCAGAAGTGTTGTGATAATGATCATAAATCCGGATGATACCTGTTTTAACACCGGTGTCACCGCAAAAACAGTACTGACTGCCATGGATGCCACAACCACCCCAAGAACCGGTCTGCTCTTTTTGGACGGCGGGATGATGATGGCCAGGAACATTCCGTAAATGGCAACGCTCAACGCACTAAGCATAAAATCCGGCAAAAGGCTTCCGGAGATTCCTCCTGCCAGAGTTCCAAGAGTCCATCCGGGAATTGCCACGCACATGGCTCCGTAATTATAAAATACACTGACCTTTCCCTCCTGAGCCGCACTGATCCCGAAAATTTCATCGGTGATACCAAAAGCAGCGATGTATTTCAGGATACCGGACTCCTCACGCCGGAATTTCTGGGACAGGGAAAATGACATCAGGCAGTATCTCAGGTTGATGATCAGCTGCGTCATTGCCATCTCCCACATGGAGCCTCCCGCAAAAATAATGTCCAGTCCCGCAAACTGACCGGCCGATGTCAGGTTGGTCAGGGAGATCAGAACTGCCTGCCAGATACGCAAGCCGCCGGCAACAGCCATCATGCCAAAGGTAAAGGATACCGCAAAATATCCAAGAGCGATGGGAACCCCATCCTTCATACCTTTTCTGAAACTTTCTCTTTTCATCGATTTCCTCCATTGTATGTACATTCCGTTATAAACGCAGCTGTGCCTACTTCTCCGATCTGTACAGCACTCATCAGAATCTCGCCACAGCTCGTTGTACATGTAAATAAGAGCGTGCCCGGAAACGTTTTTCCTGTTTCCTGACACGCTCTTTTATTGTAGCATTGCCCTGTCAAAACTTCAATACGTGAATACGTCATTCCTGTTTGTCATTTTCCGGAATATATCCTTACGCTTCTTCAACTCCATCCGGATCTACCAGACGATCCAGAACCTTGAATCCATTGTTACGAAGAACGCTCTCTGCAACAAGGAGATCCTCACAGTGCATGATCGCTACCGGGACTTTCAAACCTCTGTGGAAAAAGGTGTAAATGTAATGAAGGTTTACGTTGCTGTCGCCCATGACGCTGAGAAGCTTGTCAAGACCGCCGATCTCATCCTGAAGATCTACCAGGATAGCCTGAGTAATACGGGTCATATATCCGTTTTCTGCCATGATCTGGTCTGCTTTTTCCGGATCATCACATACCATACGAAAGTTTGCGAACTCCGGTGCATCGAAACAGCCGAAGCCGTAGATGTCAATCTGATTCTCTGCAAGGATCTTTGTGACTTTCTGAAGACTTCCCGGAGTGTTTTCTACGAAGACGATATTCTGTTTTACCATGATGTGATTTCCTCTTTTCCTGATTATTTTTTCTTGTTATTGTTTTTCTTATTATTCTTTTTTTATTCTAGCATGAAATTAATTGGAAGTGAATCCCTTTCCGGGAGGGAGCATTTCGCATGCGGTTTTTCCTTTCCAGGGGGAGCATTTCGCATGCGGCAGGTGCGAGGAGGGGAAGCATTCATAGTTGCGAAGGCCATCGTCCCCTCCTCGCGCTCCTCCCCTCCCGGCCACGCCGCTGTTCTGTGTTGTGGAATGTGTTACTTTTCTGACGGGGTGATGGATTCTACGATGTTGGGTATTGCAAGTTGTGCCGATATAAGTAACTGATATGCTTTCTTGATTCAGGTCAAGCGGATATTCGCAATCCGCTTCGCTACTTGCTCATAACTGAATAACTGCTCCGGAGTTTATCAGAAAGAGCCTGCACTTCTCCTGATACAAGCAAGTCCTCACCCACTGCTTATTGCTTTTCGCAACCCTACAGGGGACTTACTTGATTCAGTTAAATATCACAGAACATAAATCTCATATCAGGGAACAGGCCCGCTATGCGGGCCGCTTTCTCGTCCGCCCTCATCCATCGGCTCAGCCTTGAATTCCCGATACAGTCGAATCCATCGCCCTATACAAAACGTATCACACACCACAACGCACGTTCAAAAAAGCGTGCCCGGAAAGGGGGAGCGCGAGGGGGAAAAACGGGCTTCGCAACTTTGAGTGCTTTCCCCCTCGCAAATTTCCGCCGGGAAACAATTCCCGGATCCCCCACGCGGTATTACAGCGGTATATATTCATACATTAAAGTGTAACACTTTCAATCATTAAACCCATGTATAAGTATACCATCCCGACATGAAATGTCAACCACCTTTCCCCAAAAACGAAAATCCCCCCAAAAAATATAAAAACAAAAAGACAAAAAAATAAAAAAATATATAAAAAAAGACCAGACGCACATCCAAACAGACATGCGTCCAGCCATTTTAATTACAATTTACAATTGCCCCGAAGAGCTCAATCCAGCTCTTCATCCACATACTTCTGAATGTTAGAAGCATTCACATACTTCTTAACCTGTGCCCCGTCAGTGATCACAAGTGTAGGCGCCTGACGGATCCCATACTGCTTGACAAGCTCGGGATTCTGCTCAGCATCGATGATCTCCAGCTCTTCGCCTTCCAGCATTTTCTTTGCCATACGGCAGTTCGGACAAGTGCTGGTCGTAAAAAGATATTTATGAGATTCCACAGGCTGGATCTCCACCTCGTCACCCTTCATGGTCATCACACTGGTATGGACCTTTTTCAGCTGGGAATGGGTAATATCATAGAGGGTACGGTTCTTGTACTCCTGGGTCTTACCATCGTTCCAGTTCTGTACAGGACGGTAATATCCTGTGATACGGCTGTAAACCTCAGCCTTCTTTCCACATTTCGGGCAGGTGAAATGCTCGCCGCTGATGTAGCCATGCTCCTGACATACAGAATAGGTCGGTGAGATGGTGTAATAGGGCAGGCGATAATTCTCTGCGATCTTACGTACCAGCGCTGCCGCTGCCTTCCAGTCCGGAAGCTTCTCCCCAAGGAATGCATGGAATACGGTTCCTGAAGTATACAGAGTCTGCAGATCGTCCTGAATATCCAGTGCGTCAAAAATATCCGCAGTGTAATCAACCGGCAGATGAGAGCTGTTTGTGTAATACGGAGTGTCGCCCTCTTTTCCCGCTGTTTTGATATCCGGATAACGGCTTCTGTCGTGTTTGGCAAGACGGTATGCAGTGGACTCTGCCGGTGTTGCCTCCAGGTTGAAAAGCTCTCCCGGATACTGCTCCTGATAGTCTGAAAGACGGTTTCTCATATGCTCCAGAACCTCTTTTGTAAACTTCTGGGTTTCCGGATCTGTCATGTCTTTTTTCAGCCAGCAGGCATTTAAGCCCGCTTCGTTCATTCCCACAAGACCGATGGTGGAAAAATGATTGTCAAAGCTTCCAAGATATCTCTTCGTGTACGGATACAGTCCCTCATCCAGAAGCCTGCTGATCACATCTCTCTTGATGTGAAGAGATCTTGCGGAGATATCCATCATGTGGTCCAGGCGCTGATAAAATTCCTTCGGCGTTCTGGAAAGATATGCGATACGCGGCATATTGATGGTAACAACGCCTACAGAGCCTGTGCTCTCACCGGAGCCAAAGAATCCACCACTCTTTTTACGGAGCTCACGGAGATCCAGACGGAGGCGGCAGCACATGCTGCGGATGTCGCTTGGCTTCATATCACTGTTGATATAATTGGAAAAATACGGAGTACCGTACTTGGAAGTCATCTCAAAGAGAAGACGGTTGTTCTCGGTATCAGACCAGTCGAATTCCTTTGTGATGGAGTAGGTCGGGATCGGATACTGGAATCCACGTCCGTTGGCATCTCCCTCAATCATGGTCTCGATAAATGCCTTATTGACCATATCCATTTCTTTCTTACAGTCTTTGTATTTGAAATCCATGTCCTTGCCGCCTACGATAGCCGGAAGCTCTGCAAGGTCGTCCGGAACGGTCCAGTCCAGTGTAATGTTGGAAAATGGTGCCTGAGTGCCCCAGCGGCTTGGAGTATTTACGCCATATACAAAGGACTCAATGCATTTCTTAACCTCCGGATAGGAAAGGTTGTCTGCCTTTACAAAAGGTGCCAGATAAGTATCAAAAGATGAAAATGCCTGTGCGCCCGCCCACTCGTTCTGCATGATACCCAGGAAATTCACCATCTGGTTGCAGAGTACACTTAAATGCTTTGCAGGTGCAGAAGTGATCTTACCCTCAATACCACCAAGTCCCTCTCGGATCAGCTGCTTCAGGGACCAGCCTGCACAGTAACCGGTCAGCATGGACAGATCATGGATATGGATATCTGCATTTCTGTGTGCATCTGCGATTTCGTTGTCGTAGATCTCAGACAGCCAGTAGTTTGCGGTAACTGCTCCGGAGTTGCTTAAGATCAGACCTCCTACAGAATAAGTAACCGTTGAGTTCTCCTTTACACGCCAGTCCTCAACCTTTACATAGCTGTTTACGATTTCTTTATAGTCAAGGATGGTGGATTTCATATTACGGATCTTCTCACGCTGCTTACGATAAAGGATATACGCCTTGGCAACATCAGAATATCCGGCCTGGATCAGTACGTTCTCCACACTGTCCTGGATATCCTCAACAGAAATCCGGTTGTTCTCGATCTTATTCTGAAAATCCGCTGTAACACGAAGTCCCAGAAGATCGATCATATCCGAACTGTAATTCTTACCTTTGGCATCAAATGCCTTATCAATTGCCGCGGTGATCTTCCCCATTTTAAATTCGTCTAATTCACCGTCTCTTTTTACTACCTGAAACATAAGAAAATGCCTCCCTCATGCATTTATTTATAAGCGGATATTCCATTCCGCCTCACTTGCCTGCTTACGAACACACTCCGTTTCACGATCTGTGTTCAAAGCGCTGTAGACTTATTGTATCAGACACGCATCTTTGCGTCAACATAAAAAGCACCATATATAGTGCCCGTTTTGTTCACGGTACTATATATGGTACTGAGTAGATATTTTAACATTATGTGACTTTCGGATAGATTTCCCGCGGAACTCTTGCTTTTACAGCAATCCCGCCTTCGGTATACTCTTCCGAAAGAAGCTGTCCATACTCACGGATCAGCTGGATCTGACCGGCCTCCGAATAAGGAAAAAGCCGTTCCATATAAATCTGTCCTTCTGCCAGTATCTCAGAAAGAAGCTGCTTAAATTCCTCAAGCCCCTCTCCTGTCCGTGCGGAAATCTTCAGCGTATGGTCTGCTCGGAGATCCCGAAAGCTCTCCCCGGAAACACGGTCCTGCTTGTTAAAAAGTGTGATCGTCTTTTTTCCCAGAGCCCCAAGCTCTTTCAGGGTTTCATATACGATATGCATCTGTATCTCCGCCTGAGGATTGGATGCATCTACCACATGAATGATATAATCCGCATATTTGGCTTCCTCCAGGGTACTCTTGAAGGCTTCCACCAGATTGTGGGGAAGCTTGCGGATAAAGCCTACGGTATCCGTAAGAAGAAGCTGCTGTCCGTCATCCAGCGTCAGAAGACGGGTAGTCGGATCCAGTGTGGCAAACAGCTTATCCTCCGAAAGCACCGAAGCGCCTGTCAGTGTATTCAGAAGCGTTGACTTTCCTGCATTGGTATAGCCAACAATGGCTGCTGTCTTCAGATTTCCCACAGCTCTTCTGGAACGGATCAGCTCTCTGTGCTTTTCTACCTGGGAAAGCTCCTGCTTCAGTGCGGATATCCTGTTCCGGATCAGACGACGGTCTGTCTCCAGCTTTTTCTCACCAGGGCCTCTGGTTCCGATTCCTCCTCCAAGTCGCGAAAGAGAAGAACGTAGTCCCACAAGACGTGCAGACCGGTAACGAAGCTGTGCAAGCTCTACCTGGATCTTGCCTTCACTTGTGACGGCACGCTTCGCAAAAATGTCAAGGATCAGCAGGGTACGATCCATAACCTTGCACTCCAGCTCCCGCTCCAGATTATTCATCTGGGCAGGAGAAAGCTCATCGTCACAGATCACACCATTGGCATCCAGAGCATAGAGAAGACCTTTTACCTCTTCGATCTTGCCCTTTCCGATATAGGTGCCCGGATGTACGGCCTCACGATTCTGAATGATCCTGCCTGCAACCGCCGCACCTGCCGTAGCCGCAAGTTCTCCAAGCTCATCCAGGGATTCCTCCATATCATCCCCCCGATCTGCCTGGACACCGATCAGGATAACCCTGTCCTGTATTTCCTCAAAATATTCCATATCAGCCCTCCGAAGACGTTCTGGTTTTCAGGAAAGCCCGCTCTTTTTTTGCAGCGGAATCTTCAGGGAACATCTCAATATATTCCTGGACCTTGGTCAGTGCAGTAGCAAAATCCAGCTTTTTTTCATAGGCTACGATCTCATTGAACAGAAGACTCTGCATCTCGTCTGTGGTAGCTGTCGGAAGGCCTTTTGTGATGTTATCAAGAGCGGAATCATAATCTCCGCTTCGGATATCGCACAGTGCCAGACCATTATAGCCCTTGGCGGAATCACCCACTGCAGAAATATACTGCTTGTACATTGCCTGAGCATTTTCCACATCATCCTGGGCCAGATATACCATTCCCAGAAGAAGCAATGCTTCCGTATTATCCTTCTTGGTTGCTTCCAGAAGCTCTTTTTTTGCGCTGCTGTAGTCTTCCATATAATAGTAGACACGGCCTCTGTCACAGTGGTCCTGGGCATCCTTGGCCTCAGAAGAAAGAGCAGCTTCCAGATATCTGGTTCCGTCCGCTTCCATATCCTTGTCCAGATATGCCTCATAGATCTCGATCGCCATATCATAGGTGGAATCTTCTCCATAGGCCTGTTTGAAGTTAGATGCGGCTTCTTCGTAGGAATCCATGGCAAGGGCAACCTTTCCGGTGAGGAAATAACTGCCTGCATCCATGGAAAAATCTTCTCCAAGTGTCTGGCAGTCTGCCATGGCATCCTCGTATTTTCCAGACTTCAGCTCTGCAGTAGCCCGGTAGGACAGGATATCCTTACGAAGGCTTTTGCTTACTTTATCGCAGTTCAGAGCTTCCGTGAAGCTATTCACCGCATCCTCATATTTGCCAAGACGCAGGCTTGCGATACCTGCCCCGCGATAGGACTGTGCCAGCTTCACTCCGTTCTGGATAGAGCTCTGGTACTCCTCCAGGGCATACTTGTAGCTTCCCTGGGAAAGATCCTTTCCGGCCTGTTCATATATTTTTGTTTTTTCACTGCCACAGCCGCCCAGAAGCAAGGCTCCTGTAACGGCTGCAAGAATCAATACGGTCTTTGTTTTTTTCATGGAATTCCTTATTCTACAACAAGCCCTTCGGCTTCCATCACATCAACAACACTATCTACATATTTATGGCAGAGATCATCCGTTCCCGCTTCTACCATAACACGGATCAGCGGCTCTGTACCACTCTCACGTACCAGGATACGTCCGTCATCACCAAGGGCCTCTGCGGCTGCCTCAATGGCTGCTTTTACCTTTTCGTTCTCCAGTGCTGTTTTCTTGTCGGAAACACGCACATTCCGGAGAAGCTGCGGATAAACCTTCATCTCCTTTGCAAGGTCGCAGAGTGTAGCCTTCTGATCTACACATGCCTCCATGATCATAAGAGAAGTCAGGATCCCGTCACCGGTAGCGGAATAGCGGCTAAAGATGATATGTCCGGACTGTTCACCACCGATACTGTAATTGTTTTCCATCATGTTCTCGGCAACGTATTTATCACCAACTGCAGTCTGCTCATAGTCGATGCCCTCACGCTCCAGAGACTTGTAAAGACCAAGATTGGACATAACGGTTGTTACAACTGTATTTCCGTTGAGCTGGCCTTTCTCTCTTAAATATTTGCCGCACACATACATGATCTTATCACCGTCAATGATGTTTCCGCGATGGTCTACGGCGATACAGCGGTCTGCGTCACCATCATATGCAAAACCGATATCCAGGCCTTTATCTACCACGAACTGTCTCAGAACTTCAATGTGTGTGGAACCGCAGCCACGGTTGATGTTGGTTCCGTTTGGCTCATTGTTGATCACATAGGTTTTTGCACGAAGTGCGTCAAAAACGCTCTTAGCAATGGCGGATGAGCTTCCGTTGGAACAATCCAGCCCAACCTTGATATTTTTGAAATCATGGCATGGGATAGAGATCAGATGTCCGATATAACGGTTTCTTCCGGATGCAAAATCCACAGTACAGCCGATATCTTCTCCGGTTGCCAGCGGAAGCTCCTCGATCTCGCCGTCCAGATATGCCTCGATACGTGCTTCAATATCTGCGGAAATCTTCTGTCCGTTCTCATTAAGGACCTTGATCCCATTATCATTAAACGGATTATGGCTTGCGGAAATCATGATACCGCAGTCAAAATCTTCTGTACGTACCACATAGGATACACTTGGAGTTGTGGTTACATGAAGCAAATAGGCATCTGCTCCGGATGCGGTAAGTCCTGCCGCAAGGGCATACTCAAACATGTAACTGCTTCTTCTTGTATCCTTGCCGATCACGATCTTCGCCTTGTGATCTCTGCCGTAATACCAGCCGAGATAACGTCCCACACGAAATGCATGATCTGCTGTAAGTTTTACATTTGCTTCACCACGAAAACCATCTGTTCCGAAATATTTACCCATAATGTTCTCCTTTATTACTGATACAGTCCTTCCGGATAAACGCCGTCATCTGTAAGTTTTTTGAATGCAGCCTGTACAGATGCCTTATCCTCCTGATAGGTAACACCGAACCACTCGTCCTTTGTCTCAAGAACATCTACCGCTGCTTTTCCAGAATGGATCAGCTGGTCGATAAGCTCAGGAAGAAGATACTCTTTTTTGATGTCTCCCTCTTTGATTCCACCAAGGAACTCAACGAAGCCTTTCTCAAGGATCTCCATAAATTCCGGTGTCAGTCCCCACATATTCATGGAAACAAGGCTCTTTGTATCCAGTGTTTCTGCTGTACCATCGTCATTTCTTGTCTCTGCGCCGTCTGCTGTCTTGAAGATGTTATGTGTCTCTGTAACGCCCACAAGCTTGCCGTCCTCAATATGGCACACTCCTCTTGTGACGCTTCCGTTGTCACTTAATGTATTTCCAAGGCGGAAACCTGCCATGCAGATGTGCATCGGGCCATCCTGCGGATGATCCTGTACCAGGTAGTCATGCACCTTTACGTAGGCTTCTTTTCCGTAGTAGTCATCTGCATTGATCACAGCGAATGGCTCGGAAAGGACTTTCTTTGCTGCCAGTACAGCGTGTCCGGTTCCCCATGGCTTGGTACGGTCCGCCGGTTTTGTAAAATTGCCCGGAAGATCGTCGATCTCCTGGAATGCATAAGCAACTTCTGTAATGTTGGAGATACGGTCTCCGATCACTTTTTTGAATTCATCTTCAAGGTCTTTGCGGATGATAAATACGACCTTGTTGAATCCTGCCTCCAGTGCATCATGGATGGAATAGTCCATAATGATCTCACCCTTCGGGCCTACCGGTGCAAGCTGCTTGATTCCTTTTCCAAAACGGCTGCCGATACCGGCTGCCATGATCACCAGTGCTGTCTTTTTCATTTTCGTTTCCTCCTGATTTATTATAATTTTTTGAACTCTGTAGCTGTAATCAGCGCTTACTCCTGTTCATTCAGCTTTGTCAGCTTTACTGCCTGGTCTGCTGCGATCAGACTGTCAATGATCTCATCCAGATCTCCGTTAAGGATATTCTCAAGACGATGAAGGGTAAGCTTGATCCTGTGGTCTGTTACACGTCCCTGAGGGAAGTTGTAGGTACGGATCTTCTCGGAGCGGTCACCTGTACCGATCTGGCTTCTCCTTGCCTCTGCCTCAGCGTCATGCTGCTTGGCAAGCTCCATCTCATACAGACGGGAACGGAGCACACGGAGTGCTTTATCCTTATTCTTAAGCTGAGACTTCTCATCCTGGCAGGAAATCACGATTCCTGTAGGGATATGAGTAAGACGTACTGCGGAGTCTGTGGTGTTGACACACTGACCACCGTTTCCGGATGCACGGAACACATCGAATTTACACTCATTGAGATCCAGATGGAAATCAATTTCTTCCGCCTCCGGCATGATCGCTACCGTACAGGTAGAGGTATGGATCCTTCCGCCGGACTCTGTCTCCGGTACTCGCTGTACACGGTGAACACCGCTTTCGTATTTCAGTCTGGAATATGCACCCTCACCCTTGATCATGAAGGTAACCTCCTTAAAGCCGCCGATGCCGTTCTCATTGAGGCTGAGCATCTCGGTTTTCCAGCGGCGGGACTCCGCGTATTTTACATACATACGATAAATCTCTGCTGCAAAAAGTGCTGCCTCATCACCGCCTGCACCTCCACGGATCTCAACGATAACGTTCTTGCTGTCGTTAGGGTCCTTCGGAAGAAGAAGGATCTTCAGCTCATGCTCCAGCTCCTCCACTCTCTTTTTTGCATCGGAAAGTTCTTCCTTCAGCATTTCACGCATCTCTTCGTCCTTCTCGCTCTCCAGCATGGAAAGACTGTCCTCGATGGTTTCCTTATTTTTCTTATATTCTTTATATGCGTCAACGATTGGCTGCAGGTCGCTCTGCTCCTTCATCAGCTTCTGAAAATGTGCCGGATCGTCGGTTACTCCCGGTTCTCCCAGCTCATTGAGAAGCTCTTCAAAACGTACCAGCAGATCATCCAGTTTATCAAACATGTATTTCCTCCTGTTTCTGTCCAAGCACCACACGGTCAAGGCCCGGCAGATCCTTTACGATCTGAACCCCGGTAAACCCGGCTGCTTTCATCATTGTACTGACTGCCTCACCCTGGGTGCAGCCGATTTCATACAGAAGCCATCCGCCTGGTTTCAGGTACCTTCCGGCCTCTGCTGTGATCTTTCTGTAAAAATAAAGCCCGTCTTCCATTCCGTCAAGAGCCTTCCTCGGATCATGAAGGCGGACTTCTTCCATCAGTGTTTCAATTTCTTCTGTTGCGATATAAGGCGGATTTGAAATAAGGATATCATATTTCCCACTATCTTTTCCACCTTTTTCACAAAAATACGGTGCTGAGAACAGATCGCTTTCCACAAAATCCGCCCGGTTCTCCACCTTTAGAATACCTGCATTCTTTTTTGCCACTTCCAGTGCTTCCGGTGAAACATCCACACCGGTCCCACAGGCATCCTGCCGTTCCAGAAGAAGGCTGAGCAGGATGCAGCCGGAGCCGGTACACATATCCAGGATCTCCGGTTTTTCCACATCCCCAAGGTGTTTCAATGCCTCTTCCACCAGAGTCTCCGTATCCTGTCTAGGAATCAGCACGTTTTCGTTTACATAAAACTCATAGCCCATAAAAAAAGCCTGATGAGTCAGCTGCTGTACAGGAATATGTCCTGCCCGCCTGTCGATCAGCGTAAGATACTCTGCTGCGGTCTCATCAGACACCGGTTCATCTCCATGCGCAAAATAATATGCCCGATTCTTTCCGGTCTTAAATTCCAGAAGGAGCCAGGCATCCAGCCCGGCTTCTTCCAATCCGTTATCTTTCAGTATTGTTGTACCTTTTTTCAGAAGGGACTCAAGAGTCTGCATTTTCTGTCTCCTCTGTCTCATATGGGATGTCCAGGTCAAATTCCTCTTTCAGATAAGCTCTCCAATCAAAAACAGCCTCAACTGCTTTAATGGCTACCTCTGCCATATCTGCAGCAGGCTCCTTTGTGGTGAATTTCTGCATGGCAAGACCTGGTTTACTCATAATGTCCGCAAATTTACTGTCTGTTCTTCCTGCCCACTGGATGATCTCAAAGGAAATCCCCGCAACTACCGGTACCATGAGAAGTCTTCCCAGCAGTCTCACCCAGTAAAACGGCACCGCCACAAACATAAAATGCAGCACAATACTTACCAGCATGACCAGAAACAGAAAGCTTGTTCCACAGCGCTTATGAAGCCTGGAGCTCTTTAACACATTCTCTACCGTCAGAGGCAGACCATGCTCCACACAGTTGATACATTTGTGCTCCGCACCGTGATACATAAATGTCCTCTGGATATCCTTCATTCTGGAGATCAGGAACATATATCCCATAAACAGTGCCAGCTTCACAAAGGCTTCCACTATGGTGACCAGAAATTCCGAAGCACCTACCCCTCGGATCAGACTGGCCAGTACATACGGAAGAAACATAAAAGCAGCCACAGAAACCACCATGGAGATAGCTACCGTAATGTAAAGAAGCCACTTGAACTGCTTATCCTCTTTGGCTTTCTTTGCAGAACGCTCTTCTTCTGTAAGCTGCTCATTCTTCCTGGCTGTTTCCTCATCTTCCTCGTCTCCTGCGATCTCCGCAGAATACATCAGGCATTTCGTGCCTACCACAAGAGAATCCACAAAGCTTACCACACCACGGATGATCGGTTTCTTCAGAAATGCGTGATTTCCGAAGATACATTTATAATCCTCTACCTTCAGCTCGATCTCCTGGTCCGGGCGGCGCACTGCGATAGAATATTTGTCCTTGTGGCGCATCATGATGCCTTCCATGACCGCCTGTCCGCCGATATTCGATGATCTCATTCATTCTCTCCTGTGCAAATTTAAAATTTTTCAGTTAAAGAAAGGTTGAGATTTCCCAACCTCAACCTTCTCATTTCCTGTATTCGCAATAATTACTTATTCAGGCCGTATTTCTTGTTGAACTTATCGATACGTCCACGAGCCTGTGTAGCCTTCTGCTGTCCTGTGTAGAACGGATGGCATTTGGAACAGATCTCAACATGGATGTCCTCTTTAGTAGAACCTGTTACGAAAGTGTTTCCGCAGTTGCAGGTTACAGTTGCCTGATAGTAGTTCGGATGGATTCCTTCTCTCATGATTTTCACCTCTCTATATATTTAATATTATTCGTATTCAATTGACGAATTCCATTTTAAACAGCTTGCTAAGTATAACATAGCTTTCCGTAAAATGCAAGGACTTTATAAAAATTTCTGTTTCTTTACAGTCTGTACCAGTTCTGCATTGTTCCTGGTTCTGGCAAAGGTATTCAGGATCTGTTCTACTGCCTCATCCGCTTTCATTCCGTTAAGAGCTTTTCGCATAATATAAACCGCTTCCTGTTCATCCTTGCTGAGAAGCAGATCCTCTCTTCTGGTTCCGGATTTCTGGATATCAATGGCCGGGAATACCCGTTTCTCCTGTAATTTACGATCCAGGACAAGCTCCATATTACCGGTTCCCTTGAACTCCTCATAAATAACATCGTCCATCTTGCTTCCGGTATCCACAAGTGCGGTTGCCAGAATCGTCAGGCTTCCGCCCTCGCGCATATTACGGGCTGCGCCAAAAAATCTTTTGGGCATATGGAGAGCCGCCGGGTCAAGACCACCGGATAAGGTTCTTCCGCTTGGCGGGATGATCAGATTATAGGCTCTGGCAAGTCGTGTGATCGAATCCAGAAGAATAATCACATCCTGTTTATGCTCTACAAGACGGCGCGCACGCTCCACAACCATCTCGGAAACTCTCTTATGATGTTCCGGAAGTTCATCAAATGTAGAATAGATCACTTCCACATTCGGTCCCTGGATCGCCTCTCTGATATCGGTAACCTCCTCAGGACGCTCATCGATCAGAAGAATGATCAGATGCATATCTCTGTTATTCCTGAGGATAGACTTGGCAACGTCTTTCAGAAGGGTTGTCTTACCTGCCTTTGGCGGAGATACGATCATTCCTCGCTGGCCCTTTCCGATAGGACTGATCAGATCCACGATACGCATGGCCGTTGTACCGCCTGCACGCTCCATGACAAGTCTCTCATTCGGAAAGATCGGTGTCATATCTTCAAAATTATACCGTCTCTGTCCCTCACTCGGATGGAAACCGTTAATGGAAGATACGTAGAGAAGGGCACTGAACTTCTCTCCCTGGGTCTTGATGCGGATATTTCCCTGGATGATATCACCTGTCTTTAAATTAAAGCGGCGGATCTGGGAAGGAGAAACATAAATGTCGTTCTCACCCGGCATATAATTCTCACATCGGATAAAGCCATATCCATCCGGAAGGACCTCCAGGATCCCGTTAGCCTTTTCACCACTGTCCAGCTGGGTGGATTCTGACGGAACATTCCCGTTCTCCCTTGTAGCTTCCCGGTTATATTCACGGTTGTACTCTCTGCGGATATTTGTGCTTCTGTGTTCCTGCTCATTCTTATCACTACGATATTCCTTCCGCTGCTCCTGAAGTCCTTCCCCTGCCGGACGGGTACGATATTCTGTTTTTTCCGAATCATAGCTTTTTTCTTTTACAGTATTTTCTGCCGGTGTACTTTTGTGTACTTCTTCGGGATTTCCTCTGTCGGACTCTTTGGCGTCCTCCTCCAGCATCCGCTCAATCAGTGCCGGTTTTCTCAGAGTAGAAATTCCCTTCATCCCTCTCGCCTTTGCCAGATCCTTCAGCACCGCCAGAGATAATGATTCATACTTTTCTCTCATATTAAATCCTCTATTCTTAAATCTGATAAATTATATATTTGTTGTTTATGGAATCAGATACAACCTGACATGGCTGCACTTTTTTTGAATGAAAGCGTGTTTTCAGCTTATGTTTCATTATACACACCTTATAGAGTCTATTGCAAGAAATATTTATCGACATTTTTTTTATACTTTTCTCACAAAAAAGAAAAAATCTGCCCGGGAGATCTCTTCCCGGACAGATCCAACGTTCCTGTATGCTTCTTTTTTAGCTCCAGAACGGTCCGTATATATCCATGACCCTCTGGATACGTTCATCAGTAATTTTATTCAGAGCCGCCACGATCGCTGCATACGTTTTTGGTCTCTGTCTCTTAAGTGTTGACGGACTTGTTACATACTCAAGCACTGATTCTGCAAAATATTCTGAACTGTTCTGCGTTGCATAGCTTCTGTTGATACCTGTAAATTTGGATTTTTCGCTGTTATAAACTGCGGCAAAATCACTTGTTCTGTCTACGTTTCCCGCAACAAAAGCAAGGAAATGTCCCAGTTCATGGTAGATTGTCTCATTCTCAAAACGAAGGATGATGCTTCTTGAATGTGCGTTAAAGCAGCCTCCGTAGTTAACAGACGGATCGATCGTTACAGTAAATCCAAGCTTCTTGTAGGCTTTGAGCACCCTGCTGTCCATCTTCGGTGCAATGGAAGCAATATTGCTTACTGAATATTTGCTGTCCATGTTGATGCTTTCTACTTTTTTTGTGGAAGCTGCATTCGCTTTGCCGGCAGTAGCTGAAGCCGCCATGACTGTTGTGGTCGTCTGAATGGTTGTAGTTACTTTCCGTGTCTGAACGGCTGTTTTTGATTTCTTTGTGTATTTCTGTGTTGTTGCAGTCTTAACTGTCTTTAATGTTTTTACGGTTGTATTTCTGTTTGTTTTCTTTGTGGTCGTACTCTTCTTATTGGTAGTCGGAAGCTTCTTGGTATAAGTCTTGGTCGCCGCTTTTTTCAGCCTAACTTTTTTTCTGGTTGTCTTGGTATTTGAAGTCGTTTTGGTAGTCACCTTCGGTTTTGAAGCAAGTGGAGTGTCGTCCTCTGTGATGGTAGTCTCCACTACCGGATCTGTAAAATCCGGAAATTCCGGAACCTGTGACGACTGCCAGACATTAAAGCCACCTGCCAGTACAATAACAGCTGCAAGGCATCCTGCTAAAGCTTTTTTCCTGCCTGTAAAAATTTTACGGATATCTGTTCTTTTCATATCATTCACACCTTTCTGAAAGCCGACGTTTCAGTTTCCAACCTAAACCGGATTTTAGGCATCAAAAAAGCCGCTTATTCTAACGAAATAAACGGCCGCATTAACACACAGATTCTTGTTCATAGATGTTATCTGAATACGTCATTAAATCGGAATTTAATGCGGCAACCGGCTGTCATAGTCATCCTTCGGACCTTAGACCCATGGCTTTGCGTCCCTGTCTTTCAACAGGTTTGCCTTTATATATAGAGTATATGTTTTTTTCCCTGAAATGTCAACATTTTCCACTGCATTTTGAGCCCTGCTCCTGTCTTTTTTTCACGGAATCTGCTATACTGTTCAAAAAGAAAGCATGATATAACAGGAGAACGGAAACAATGTCAAAATTTTTACCAGTCCGTCTCTTTTTTGTATGGCTGCTTTTCGGAATCCTGCTGGCAGGCTGTGGAAATTCTCCTTCCTCCGATGAAGAACCTCCGGTATATTCTCCGGCCAGAGTCCTCACCCCGGAGGCCCCCGGCAAAAAAACACTGGGCAGTTCCCCTCTGATCCTGGATATTTCCAATCAGGATCAGGGATATCTGACTGCAGAATCCGATTCCGATGATTCCCGCATGAACATTCAGCTTACTGCTCCCTCCGGTGTGGTCTATTCCTATTTTCTGGAACCTGATGAACAGACGGTACTTCCTTTTTCCGAAGGCTCCGGTGAGTATCTCATCACCTGCTATCAGCAGGTTGATGGAAACCAGTATGCCGCCCTTTACACGGAAACGCTCACAATAAAGCTTCAGAATGAATTTCTTCCGTTTCTGTATCCAAACCAGTACGTGGACTTTTCTTCCAAAAGTGAAGCCTGCAAACTGGCAGCCTCTCTTGTCAAAGAAGACATGACCGATATCGACATCCTGAAAACCTTCTATACATATGTTACCAGTCATATTTCCTACGATTATGACAAAGCTGATTCTGTCGAAGCCGGTTATCTTCCTGATGTAGATGATACTTTAAGCACCGGCACTGGGATCTGTTTTGATTACGCTGCACTGACTACTGCAATGCTCCGCAGCCAGGACATTCCCTGCAAGCTTCAGATCGGCTATTCCGGTGATGTAAAGCATGCATGGATCGATGTTTATATCCGTGGCAGAGGCTGGGTGACAAAGGCAGTATCTTTTGACGGAGACACCTGGAAGCTGATGGATCCCACCTTTGACGCCAACAGTGATGGTGATGAAGCGATCCAGGAATATATCGGTGATGAAAGCAATTATACGGTACAGTTCACGCGCTGACCCACTAAAGGAGACCTTATTATGAAAAACAAACTGACAGCCCGGGAATTATCCAGTTTCTGCGGGCAGATGGGAATGCTTCTGCATTCCGGCATATCCACAGCGGAAGGACTTCACATCCTCTGTGACGAAAGCAAGACCGATGCAGACCGGCAGATCCTCACACCCCTGATCCGTTCCGTGGAAGAAAACGGTTCTCTTTCCCGGGCTCTTGACGAATCCGGGATCTTTCCCACATCCATGACCGCCTATGTCCGGACCGGTGAGGAAACCGGCTGCCTGGATGAGATCATGGAAAGTCTCAGTTCCCACTATGAACAGGAGGAAGAAATCTCAGGACAGATACGGTCTGCAGTCACTTACCCGCTGCTCATGCTTGGCATGATGGCTGTTGTGATCCTGGTCCTTCTGATAAAAGTCCTGCCGGTATTTCAACAGGTATTTAACCAGATGGGAATGGAAATGAACGGGGTTTCCCGGGGACTTCTGAATGCAGGCAACGTGATCAGCCGGTATTCCTCTGTTTTTCTGATCCTCGCCGTAGCCCTCATTGGCTGCATCCTGTTTTTCAGTCTTACGGAAAAAGGTCACAGCCAGCTGCGAAAAATGGTCATCCATCTCCCGTTTTTCCGTGAGATCCCAGTTGCCATGGATTACAGTCGTCTGGCCCAGGGCCTTTCCCTGGGGCTTCGGAGCGGACTTTCCCCGGAAACCAGCCTGGAGCTTACAAAGGATCTGATCTCACAGCCGGTGATACTCGAAAGACTCCGGAAGGCTTCCTCTATCCTGGATAGCGGAGAAACTTTTTCCAAGGCTCTTACAGAATCCGGTCTGTTCAGCGGCATGGAAGGCCGTCTCATCACGATATCCTTCTATTCCGGTTCCAGTGACGAAACCTTCCGCAGGCTTTCCCGGCAGTACACCGAAAGATCCATAGATCTGATCTCACAGGCAGTCTCCATTGTGGAGCCTACCATCGTGATCCTGCTGTCTCTTCTTGTGGGGCTGGTCCTTTTATCCGTCATGATGCCGCTTCTGGGGATCCTCTCAGATTTTGCAATGTAAGGTGGTGACCGCATGGAACTTTTTGAAAGCCGCAGAACAAAATTTCTCAGAGCATTTTTTCTTCTCTTTCCGGCGCTGCTTCTGGTTTTATCCTGCACCTTGTTTGTGGCAGGTGTCAGCAGCACCTCCGACCAGGCCGTACACAAAGAACAGGATGCTCTGGAACAGGCACTGAAAAACGGTGCCATCCGCACCTATGCCCTCACAGGCACATATCCCGAAAGCCTGTCCCAGCTTCTCTCGGATTATCATATCACTTATGACAAAACCAAATTCGTAGTAGAGTATGTTCCTAATGGTTCCAATCTCCTGCCGTCTATCAGCGTGATCACTCTGTCCGGCAGTGCGAAAGGAGGGAATGCCTCATGAATCACCGGAAGAACACCGGATATTCCGTTTCTTCTCTTTTTTCGCTTCTTCTTTTCGGTGTTTTTGTTCTGTTCCTTATACTGATGCTGCTGTTTTCCGCCCGGATTTACCAGCAGACTGTGAAACAGACTGACTCCGATTCCGAGCTTGGGACCGCAGCAACTTATCTGACTACCAAATTCCGGCAGCACGACCGCGGCGATGAGATCTTTTCCGGTTCCCTGGATGATATTCCTGCCCTTTGTTTCCGGGACGATATCAAAGGAAAAGAATATATCACGTATATTTACCTGAAGAATGACAGTCTGATGGAGCTTTTCACTGCAAAAGGCTCTCAGGCCAGTTCCGATGCAGGAACCGTCATCTCACAGCTTTCCGATTTCCGGTTTTCGGAAATGGAAAATGGTTTTTACCACTTTTCCCTGGAAAGTACCACGGGAGTCTGCTCGGAATTCCTGCTTCATCGCACTGGCAAAAAGGAGGCATCATGAAAGAATCAAGACATAATTCCGGTACCAGCCTTTTTCTGATGGAAATGATCCTTGCCCTTTTGTTTCTGTCACTTTCCTCAGCTGCCTGCATCCAGATCTTCGCGGCAGCACGGAAAAACCGGCTCCAGGCAGAACAGTGGAACCAGATCCAGGCTCTCACAACCTCCGTGGGCGAGATACTGGAAGGCACTGACGGAACCGATGAACAGTTCCTCTCCCTGCTTCCGGGGGGCATCAAAAAGAACACCAACCTGATCTGGTATTATGACCGTAACTGGCAGAGCTGCTCTTCCGGAGAAGCCGCCTGTGAAATGATCCTGGAAACAGATATTTCTTCTTCAGAAAAATCCGGCGAGCTTTCTTTCTGGCAGCTTTCCAACTGCAGTGAGCTTTACCGGATCCCCCTGCGTTTTCCTGTTGGTGACTACAGAAGGGAGGCTGTACATTGAAACAGAAGCATACGTTTTTTGTAACTGTCGGCATTCCTTCCCTGTTTCTTATCTTCTCTGTGCTGTGTCTCTGTGTACTTGCTCTGCTTACTCTTGGAAGCTCCAGATCCAGTCTTAACACAGCCAGACATTCTATGGAACAGACCGCAAATTATTACACCGGCTGCGCAAGCGCCACGGAAACCGTTTCAGAAATCCGTGATGATCTGGAGCAATACAGGGAAAAAGCTTCCGATGAGACCAGATATTTTTCCATGATACAAACGCTTGCGGACACAAGGAACGATCTCAGCTGGGATTCCCACAGCCACACCCTTTCCTTCTCCGTTGGAATTTCCGAGACACAACAGCTTTCTGTAGTGCTTGAGATTTTTTACCCGCAGGAAAAAAGCTCTTCCGCTTATCAGATCCTGCAATGGAACACAGAGCTTACCGGATCCTGGCAACCTGACAACCACCAGAATGTATTTAAAGGAGAATAAACCTATGGATACCCCTATTCCTGAATTTTTAGCAGAAGCTGCCAACCGGCGTGTCTCTGATATCTTTATCATCGCAGGCCGCCCCCTGGCAGAAAAGATCGACGGTCATCTTTTAGACCGTGGTGACAGGCTGATGCCTGATCAGACAGAAAATTTACTCCGCACCATTTACGGCCTTGCGGAAAACCGCGATATATCCCGTCTTATGGAAACCGGTGATGATGACTTTTCTTTTTCCATTCCCGGTGTTTCCAGATTTCGTGTCAATGCCTACAAGCAGCGTGGTTCCCTGGCTGCCGTGATCCGCGTGATCGCCTTCCGGCTGCCGGATCCTGCAGAGCTTTCCATTCCCGAGGATGTGATGAACATCTCCGAATATACCCGTGGCATGGTCCTTGTTACCGGTTCTGCCGGAAGCGGTAAATCCACCACCATGGCCTGTCTGATCGACCGGATCAACCATACCCGGGAAGGCCACATCATCACTCTGGAGGATCCTCTGGAATATCTCCATCGCCATGATCGCTGTATCGTCAGCCAGCGCGAGATCTGTACCGACACCGAAAGCTATCTGACTTCTCTTCGTGCCACACTACGCCAGAGCCCGGATGTGATCCTTCTTGGAGAGATGCGTGATCATGAAACCATCCAGACTGCCATGACCGCTGCGGAAACCGGTCATCTTGTCCTTTCCAACCTGCATACTCTGGGAGCAGCCAACACCATCGAACGCATCATGGACGTGTTTGAGCCATCTCAGCAGCATCAGATCGCCATTCAGCTTTCCATGGTCCTTCAGGCTGTGATCTCCCAGCAGCTGATCCCGGATGTGGACGGACGCAACATTCCTGTTTTCGAGATCATGCGCCTGACTCCTGCCATCCGCAATATGATCCGCGACAATAAAGTACACCAGATCGAAGGCGTGATCTCCACATCCGGTCAGGAGCAGATGCGTTCTATGGACCAGAGCCTTCTGGAATTATATAAAAAAGGCCGCATCACTAGGGATACAGCTCTGAAATACGCTTTAAACGCGGACATGCTGAAGCGCAGACTTATGTAAGGATCTTCTCGGTATACCTCTGCCTGATATGTAAAAACACATAAAGAAATCCCTTACCGATCTCTGATATGTTTCCGAAATACAGAACACATATCATTTTACAGATCCGGTAAGGGATTTCTTTATTTTCAATCCGATTTCGACCAAAAAGACATTCCTTCTCTGCGATCGATCAATGCACTACATTTCCTACAATTCCATAAGAAACAATATACATAATGGCACTTGCCATAAAAAGTCCGCACAGGATCGCAATGGAGGATTTTTTGATATCCACCTCAAGAAGAGAGGCGATCAGTGCACCTGTCCAGGCTCCTGTGCCCGGAAGAGGGATTCCCACAAACAGCAAAAGTCCAAGAAATTCATATCTCTTGATCTGGTCACTCTTTCCCATAGCTCTGTTTTCCAGCTTTGTGATCAGACCTCTGAACGTCTTTGTTTTTTTCATCCATTTAAAGATCTGCCGGATAAAAAGCAGGATAAACGGAATCGGAATAATATTTCCCACGATACAGATCGGCAGTGCCTTCGCAGCCGATATCTTCAGCAAAGAAGCTGCCAGAAGGCCGCCTCGAAGCTCCAGTATCGGGATCATAGAAATGATGAACACAGCTCCCTCGGGAGAGATAAACTGTGCAAGGTGGTGTGAAAACCATTGTACCAGTACTTCCATAGTACCTCCTTAATTGTTATTTCTGCAGATATTCCGTCAGGAATTCTACCAACTTTTTCATCTCCTCATCGGTACCGATGGTGATACGGAGATGATTGTCGATCCTGTCCTTCGGGAAATATCTTACATAGATATGTTTCTCTCTCAGTGCTGCGAAAAGCTCTTTGGCCGGACAGCTCTCATGTGTGGCAAAGATAAAGTTGGATCTGGAATCCTGAAAGGAAAATCCAAGCTTCCTGAGCTCTGCCTTTGTCCACTCTCTTGTTGTAATGATCTTATGGCAGCATTCCTCAAAATATGCCTTATCCTCCATAGATGCCACACCAGCTGCGATGGTAGTACGATCCATGGTATAGGAGTTAAAGGAATATTTCACATCATTGAGATATTTGATCAGCTCCGGATTTCCGAAGGCATATCCGATACGCATTCCGGCCAGGGATCTGGACTTGGAGAAGGTCTGCACAACAAGCAGATTATCATATTTTTCGATCAGCGGCAGTGCGGATACTGCTCCGAAATCCACGTACGCCTCATCTACGATCACGATACTCTCCGGATTCTTTGCCACGATCTCCTCGATCTCAGAAAGAGGCATTTCCACGCCGGTCGGTGCATTGGGATTAGGGAATACGATTCCGCCGTTTTCACGGAAATAATCTTCCTTACGGATATGGAACTCTTCATCTAATGCCGGGCGCTCATATGGGATCCTTAAAAGATCTGCCCATACATCATAGAAAGAATAAGTGATGTCCGGGAACAGGATCGGTTTCTCTGAATTAAAAAATGTGAGAAAACACATAGCCAGTACGTCATCAGAACCAACGCCTGTAAATACCTGCTCGTCCTTCAGGCCGTAGAACGCGGCAATACTGTGTACCAGGTCTCCTGCTGTCGGATCCGGATAAAGTCTCAGGGTATCGGCATCAAGGGCCTTCAGCGCCTTCTCCACACCCGGAGCCGGTGAATATGGATTCTCGTTTGTATTCAGTTTGATCATGCCGCTCTCATTTGGCTGCTCGCCAGGAGTATACGGCACTACTTTTCGTATATTAGCTTCCCATGGTTTCATGCTGTGCTTAACCTCCTATCATATTCTTTTGCTATTGTACTCACTGAGAGGACATTTGTCAAAGGGTAATACCACCTGCCTGGAAACAAAAAGACACCCGTACCGGGTTACAGAATACGGGTGTCTGATATATTCTTCTTAATGAAGGGCTGTTTTGGTTCGTATCAGGCGCTTAAGATCAGATACGTGCTACGCCTGTTGCTTTTGCTGCCTCTGCTACTGCTTTTGCGACAGCCGGTCCGACTCTCTTGTCGAATGCCTTCGGAATGATATACTCCGGAGAAAGCTCCTCATCTGTGATCAGATCTGCAAGCGCCTTGGAAGCTGCGATCTTCATCTCATCGTTGATATCACTTGCTCTTACATCAAATGCACCACGGAAGATTCCAGGGAATGCAAGAACGTTGTTGATCTGGTTCGGGAAGTCACTTCTTCCTGTGGAGATAACCTTTGCTCCGCCTGCTTTTGCGTCATCCGGGAAAATCTCCGGTGTCGGGTTTGCGCATGCGAAGATGATGGCATCTTTGTTCATAGTCTTAACCATCTCTGTTGTAACTGCTCCAGGAGCGGAAACACCGATAAATACATCTGCGCCAACCAGCATCTCTGCAAGAGATCCCTGTTTCTTCTGAAGGTTTGTGAGCTTGCTCATCTCTTCCTTAACCGGGTTCATTCCTTCTGTACGTCCCTCATAGATGGCACCCTTTCTATCGCAGAGTGTAACATCCTTGAAGCCTGCTTTCAGAAGAAGTCTGCAGATAGAGATAGCAGCTGCACCTGCACCGTTCATAACGATACGAACATCCTCTTTCTTCTTTCCGACAACCTTCAGAGCGTTTGTCAGACCTGCAAGTGTGATAACTGCAGTTCCGTGCTGATCATCGTGGAAAATCGGAATATCACATTTCTCTTTCAGTTTTTTCTCGATCTCAAAGCATCTCGGAGCGGAGATGTCCTCAAGGTTAACACCACCGAAGGATCCGGAGATCATGTAAATAGTATTTACGATCTCGTCTACATCATGGCTCTTAATGCAAAGCGGGAATGCGTCTACATCGCCGAATGCTTTGAAAAGTACACATTTACCTTCCATTACAGGCATACCGGCTTCCGGTCCGATGTCACCAAGACCAAGAACTGCGGAACCGTCTGTTACAACAAGACACATATTCCATCTTCTTGTAAGCTCGTAGGATTTATTGATATCTTTCTGGATCTCAAGGCAAGGCTGAGCTACACCTGGTGTATATGCAAGAGAAAGGTCGTCTTTATTCTCAACCGGCACTCTTGTAACAACCTCGATCTTACCTTTCCAATCTCCGTGCAGTCTTAATGACTCTTTTGCATAATCCATTTTCTTTTCCTCCTTGGATAATTATGATATATTTCATTTCAAAAGGATTACCTGAATTAATAATTACCATTGAAGAATCTACTGTCCTTCGGAAGCTCATAGCCTTCAAAATAAGCGCCAAAATCAAGCTTCAGATAACTGCAGAGATCAGCAAGCTCTACCATGGTATTGTCGTTGACCGGAATGCCATTCTCTTTTCTGTCTTTTTCAGCAGCTACCTCTTTCTCGCCGTGTGTATAGATCCTGTCCTGACCGTCTGCCTTCGGACTCTCCCGAAGTGCCTTAAGATATTCTGAAAAATGCTTGCGGATCGCATCCGGATCTCCGAATGCCGCCGGGTTGATCGCCATAAATCCATGGCAGATACCGGTCTTGTCCGGGAATGTACAGCATTTGTCGGAGGTAACGCCCATGGAAAGAATAGAGCTGAACAGCTCACAGAGCATTCCATAGCCATATCCCTTATGGCTTCCGCTGACTTCCTCGTTTCCACCAAGAGGCATGATTCCGCCGCCCTTCTTGGCTACGATGTTTGCAAGTACATCCGGTGCATTATTGCTGGCATGACCGTTTTTGTCAAGTGCCCAGCCATCCGGAAGAGGCTTGCCCATCTTATTATACATTTCCAGTTTACCTCTGGTTACAACTGTTGTGGAACAGTCAAAGAAAAACGGATACGGGTCTGCAGGCATAGCGACTGCGATCGGGTTGGAGCCCAGCATAGCCTTTCTTCCAAAAGTCGGTACCATGATTGCCTCGGAGTTGGTACATGCCATTCCAAGAAGGCCTTCATGGCAGGCCATATTCGCATAATATCCTGCAATACCGAAATGGTTGGAATTTCGTACACTTACGATTCCCACACCAGTTGTCTTTGCCTTCTCAATTGCCTTTTCCATGGCAAAATGGCTGATCAGCTGGCCCATTCCGTTATGTCCGTCTATCACGGCAGAAATCGGTGTTTCAAAAACAACTTCCGGTTTCGCCTGGGGATGAATAGTCCCCTTCTCGATTCCTTTATGGTAACGAACCATCCTCTGCATTCCGTGGCTCTCGATCCCATACAGATCAGCAGTCAAAAGAACATCTTTAATGATGCTTCCTTCTTCCTCAGAAAAGCCAAACGCTTTGAAAACGTCTCCGCAGAAATGGTTCAGTGTGTCATAACTCCATTTTACATATCCCATAATCGCAAGTCCTTTCTCCTGATATTTCCGGCAGGTTACCGCCCACGCTGTGGCCTGCTGCATACTTTATATAATACTGCAGGGATACAGTAACCTTCATCCTGTGCTGTCTCGTCTTATGCTGTCCTGCCTCATGCTATCTTACCTTACGCTGTCTAGTCTCATGCTGTCCCAACTTACGCTGTCTCATCTTATGCTGTCTCGTCATGAAGCCTTCAGGATGCTGCCATAATATCAAACTTTTTTGGTATTACCAATACAGTCCCTATTATAGCACGCGGTCTTACCAAAATCAATAGTGGTCTTACCAGATTAACGGGATTTTTACTGAAATTTTATTTAATTTTTTCAGGTGGATCAGCGATGAAATACAAGGCTGTTCTCCCCCTGCTGCTGCGCAATCTCCAGTATATATTTCTCAATGGTTTCCATATGTTCGCGCATCAGCTTCTCCGCCTGGTTCCGGTCTCCGGAAATAATGGCTTCCACCAGCCTTCTGTGCTGCTCATCCACCTCCAGAGCGGAATTATGTTTCTGCATAATATAGGCTCGGGTGCCGGAAATGATCTCCTCAGTCAGCTGCGCTGCCGCATCCAGGACATTGTAGATCATAGGATTCCCTGCGATCCTGCCAATCTTCGTATGAAGCTTCTTATCAAGACCTGCACGGGCTTTCTCGTCCTCTGAGCTCTCCAACTGTGCCAGGATGGAACGCAGATCTAATGCATCCTTCTCCGTACAATTCCCGGCTGCAAGAAGCGCAGCCTCCTGCTCCAACGCAGAACGAAGTTCCTGTACCTGCTGTACATGGCTGTTATTCAGCTGAAAAAGAAGGGCCAGTGGTGCAGAAAGCCACTGATCCATATTCTCGGTAATATAGTTGGCTCCGCCGCGGACCGTTGTGACAATTCCCATCAGCTCCAGTGCCCGCAGGACTTCACGGACAGCAGGTCTGGAAACTCCCAGTGATTCTGCCATAACACGTTCCGCAGGTAAAGTGTCCCCCGGCTTCAGTTCTCCCCGCCGGATATTTTCTATGATCTGCGCTAATATTCCGTCAAATGCTCGTTCTTCTGTAATCTTTGTAAACATGTCGTCCGTTTCGGCCGCCTTCCTTTATTATTGTGTTGCCTTCCTTTACATAAAAATCCCGGAATATAGACAAGTGGATATTTACCATTCTCAGTCATCATGCAGTTCTGCACCAGATGATCGCTCTGCAGCCATTCAGCCAGTCTGTGCATTTTGACTATTTGCCCTCTCTATTTTCCGGACTTTTATAGTAAATATTATACGATAATTCCCCAATTTAATCAATAGCAAATAATAAATTGGTAAGACATATTATTTTATTCCATTATTGAGAATGTTTTCTACTTCCTCCATCTGTCCCAGAAGCATTTTCTGGCGGTCGTCAAAAAGAAGACCTTTATTATGCCTGTAATACTGGTCAGAACCGTTCTCCCGAATGAACCAGAGACTATAATAGTTGGCATTCAGTTCTGTGATAAATGCCACCATTTCCTGGCTGTCCCCAAAAGCAGCTTCCATGAAGTCGAAGACGTTCTGAAGAGTAAGAGATATTTCATCGGTTCGGTTTTCGTAGGCTTCGGTTTCGGATTCGAAGAGGACTTTCACAAACTCATAGTTCCTGTTTGACGATGGATCTTTCGATTCTGCTGCAGCACTTCTGCCTCCTGCCGGATATGAGCCTGATCTGGTTTTATCTGATCCGGTTGATTTCGATCCAATTGATCCCGAGGTTGATTTCGATCCGGACGCATTTTCAAAAAATGACACAACACGTTTCTGTATACGCTCCTGCTGTTTTGTAAGAAGCTCACTCTTTTTGTCCTTTTCAAGATCCGCCTCTGCTTTTTCCATGAGATTTTTTGCTGTGAGGCTGTCCTGATCTTCTCTGAAGTACACCATATAATCATACAGTTTCGTGAGGTAGGCATCGGTAAGATAGCATTCTGTAAAAAGCTCGCTGAGCTTTCCGTTGAGAAGGCTTACAATGCTCAAATGCTCGTCCAGAGAGGCTGTGCGGATCTTACCCAGAGTAATGGGATCCCACTTTCCTTTCAGGATGTCCTCCACTTTATAGTCCGTTCTGTACTTATAATAAAGAGCCAGATAGCCTGCAAAATCCTTCGCGATCATCCTGTGCTGAATGTACTGACTGACCACCTCACGGTCTACGGTTTTTCCAAGGATCTCATAAACCTGGATCAGACGGGAAAGATCCTCCCAGCCTCTGGCTGTGGCAAAGATCTTTCCGTCTACGGTATTCTCCACCCTGTAGAAATTTTTTCTGCGAAGCTCCAGATAGGAGATCACCGCCGGATGAATTCCCTGCTGATAGGCATATTCCTTCCATACATCAAAGTCTGCCTCCACATCGATCTTCTTGATACGGTCCAGAGTGACCACATCGAATTCCCGGACGGATTTGTTATATTCTGGCGGGTTGCCTGCTGTGACGATCACCCAGCCTTCCGGCACCTTCTGGTTTCCGAAGGTTTTTCCCTGAAGGAACTGCAGCATCATCGGCGCTAGTGTTTCAGATACGCAGTTGATCTCATCAATAAACAGGATGCCTTCTTTCAGACCTGTTTTTTCCATTTTGTCGTAAACGGACGAAATGATCTCACTCATGGTATATTCCGTGACAGAAAATTCTTCCTCACCATAATTCTTTTTTACAATAAAAGGAAGTCCCACAGCACTCTGCCTGGTGTGGTGGGTAATGGTATAGGAAACAAGAGCAATCCCGCATTCCCTTGCTATCTGTTCCATAATCTGTGTCTTTCCGATTCCCGGAGGGCCCATAAGAAGGATCGGTCTCTGTCGGATCGCCGGGATCCGGTACTCACCGAATTCGTCCTTTGAAAGATATGCTTCTATGGAATCTCTGATCTCCTGCTTTGCTCGTTTTATGTTCATGGTTTTTCTTCTCCTTACAATTCTTCCTCCGTGATCACCAGCTTCATGGCCCAGGCCGGGATATCCACATCCTCAGGCTCCTGCTCCATAAATACAAATGCTGTCCGGTATGGCGGCATCTTTGCCGGAAAAAGCCCGTATCCGTCTGTAAAATACACCAGGCCCTTAAGATTTTCAAACTCACGTTTTTCCATCAGCTCTTCCACATAAGCAAAAGCCGGACGGAAATCTGTACCTCCATCACCGTAAAGTTCCAGGCTGTTCATATACTCCTGCAATTCCTCTGCACCGGTGATCTTTACATCCGAATGCACCTTCTCATCACACTGGATAATGTGTATATTTACCTTCTGGAAAAAATTCCCGCTGTCGCTTAAGATCCCATAGGTTTCCTCCAGAAATCTCTGTACCAGTTCTCCTGAACAGGACATGGAAGTATCGATCACAATGACAAATTCCGAAACTTTTTTCACTTCTCTGGTTTCCAGGGGTTCGATCAGCGGCATATTCCCGTAAAGGGAAAGCCCGTAGGTATAAAAATTATAATCAAAGCTGTCCGGATCTACAGTCAGTTCTTCCCGAAATACTGCAAACTTCCGCAGAAATTCCCGATAATCATATCGTTCCCGGTTCTCTATTTTCAGCTGGTCCAGAAAATCTCCGTCCTGCTCTCCTGACTCTCTGGAAAAGGTCTCCAGATCTGTCTCGATCCCATCGCTGATATCTCCCCATTTTTTGCTCATCAGGGGATTGGGTTTCCGGTCGGGCTGCTGGTTTGCCCAGTATTTATGGTCGTCCACGTAGAACTCTTTTTCCAGCTGTGCCAGTTCTTTTTCCTTCAGAAATTCTTCTTTCAGAATCTTGTAGATTCTCTCTGCATTCAGCGTCTTCTTTTCCTTTTCCAGAAGACGGTAGGTTTCCCTCCGGAGAAGACTTCTGGAATATCGAACTGAGCGGTGATAGATCCCGTCGATCATATGCTCCACTGCAATATCGCAGCTTAAATTCCACAAACGCTTCTCTATTCCCGGCTTCCCAAAGTGCCGGAAAATGCAGTGAAATACCATATGGAGATATCCTCGATTCACAAGAATCCTGTTTTCTTTATAAAGCCCGCCAAGCTGTGCCGGATGGAAGTACATCACAGCCCCGTCTGTTCCAAACGGACTGACCGAACCATCCATCTGATAAATAAAGCTGCTCAGCGCCACATCCAGAAAACGCATGCCAAGATACAGCTCGTCTCTTGCCGCCCGGAGGATGCTGCTGCCGATGTCCTGGAGACGCTGGGCTGCCTCCTGGAAATTGGATCCCTGACCGGGCAGGAAGTTATTTTTATTGTTTTCAGTTGTTTCTATATCACTCATAACTGAAACTTCTTTCTCCTTTTAACAGGCCGCCCATCATTTTCTGTCTCCCCGGCAACCTTCTGCTCTTCCTTCTGCATCCGGCTGCGTTCATTCATCAGAAATGCGGAAATCTCCATATCCTTCTTCCCGGACGCCACATCAATACTATGTTCCAGGCCCTCTCTGTTCCAGAGCTTTTCCCGTGAAAGCAGCTCCAGACCATTTAAGCTTCCGCTTTCCACCAGAAATTCCCCGATATCCTTAAGATTTTCCCGGATATAATCCTCATACTGTTTCTTCGCCTTTTTACTCAGTTGCCACGGATGACAAAGTCGTCCGAAGCTCATATCCACCAAGACCTCCAGCTTATCCATTACCACTGCCATATCAAACAGGCTGTCATACTCCGCGAAATCCAGTTCTTTGCTGTAGAAGCATTGCCGGTAATTGGTCCCTGAGCCATGATACTCCGTAAACAAAATTCTCGCAGGCGTGTTCTCCACCGCCTCATCGTAATGCTCCGGAAAAACCATATGCGCACGTTTTCCACTTGCCTCACCATTTTCGTACAGAAAATCCACATCAATCTTCTGCCATAATTCCCCAAGAATCTCCTTCGCACAGGATTTGATTCCCTTTTTCTGATGGATCACAAGCTCCTTCAGCCCGCTGCAGCCCGTAAACGCCCCGGTTCCCACCTGCATCAGCGTATCCGAAAATTCCAGCCGTTCCAGTTTTTTGCATCCATAAAAAATATATCTTCCGATTTCCTTCAGTGTATCGGGAAAAACGATCTCCTGCACTTCCTCTCCGGCAAGAAGTCTCTCTTCTCCGAACGAAATTACATCTTCGCTCTCCCAGGTTTCTGCATCTTCTTCTCCATCCTTATGTGCAGAAAACGCATACGGCGCCGCACTGACTACCGGAAGACCATTGATCTCTTCCGGCAGCACGATCCGGTCATCGGTACCATAACACCGAACGATCTCTATTGCATTATTTTTAATTCTGTAATGTATTTTCATCGTACACTTTCTTCCCTATGTCACAATAATAAAAATTTCTGTTTCCTATTGTAGACTTATTCCAAACAAAAAACAACCCATCGGACCACTGATGGCAAGTCAGTATCCTGCGGGTTGTTCGTTTCTTTTATCATAAGGTTGGAGGAATTGCTATATTTTTATCGGTCTATACTTTGAGTTTTTTCTCTTCAGGATTTAAAGTTTCCTGTAAACTTCCATACCATATCCGGCTGTTCCGGAAGATAGGTAACGTTAGGTCTCCAGGTCGCGATCACGGTATCTTTAGAATTGACCCAGAAGGAATACTCTTCCCTGTAGGAAGTGTTGAGCAGTCCCACAGACAGATATAACGTTTCCTGATCCATTCCATAAGCAATGCTGTGATATCTCTTTGTAAAATCATCCGGATAAAGATCGTTCTGTTTCCAGCTCTTAAATCCTGCATAAGCAATCTTTTTCTCACCCTGGACTATCATTTCCAGACGCAGTTTACATCCTTCCGGAATGATCTTTGCACTTTCAATGTTTCTCGGATTTTCTGTAAAAATAATCTCCCGGTTAAATAATCCACTGAGTTCTTTTTCCGCAGTTTTCAGTCTGCCTTCCGGCTGTGGCAGAGAAAGGCTTTTTATTTTTGCTTCCAGATATTTCTCTCCTTCTTCCCGTTTTTCTTCCGGGCAAGGTATGGAAACTGCTTCCTTCATATATTTAAGGCAGATATCTGCCGCAAGATATTCTCTCGCACCTGCGGTAATGCCAATGGCAACCGGAAGTTCCCGGAAGCACACCAAATACTGTCCAAATGCTCCTTCTGCCGCAAAGATCTCTTTTCCTGCTTTGATGTGATATGCATAATGAGTCAGTGCTTTTTTCTCATCTCCGGGAATTACGACTCTTGACTGTCCCATCTCTTCGATCCACCACTGTGGCACCAGCTGCTCACCCTTCCAGTTTCCTTTCTGGAGAAGGAGCTGTGCCAGTGTGGAAATCTGATCTGCGGTCAGATACATGCCCCAGCCGCCAGTATTATGTCCCTCAGGACTTGTAAGCCAGTTGATCTTTCCAAAACCAAGTTTGTCAAAAACACGTTTCTGCATAATGGACAGACAGTTTTCACCCATAACTTTGGTCACGATCCTGGAAAGTGTATAGCTGCATCCGGAATCATAATGAAAAACTTTTCCGATATCTTCTTTCAGCTTAGGCTGTCCAAGCCAGTTCTTCTCCCAGTCTTTTTCCAGTCTGGAAAACCATACATTATTACAGCATTCCGGGGAACCGGCCTGCATGGTAAGAAGATCATATACGGTAATATTTTCCAGGGCTTCATCATATTCATCCGGAAGATCTTCTCTCACATAATCCAGAAATTTATCCTCCAGATGAAGTTTTCCCTCATCCACCGCAAATCCAACACAGATACTTGTTCCGATCTTTGATAAAGAATGCAGCATCTGCGGCTCTTCCATTGAGAAAGGTGCCCAGGCTCCTTCAACAACCTTTTCTCCTTTATACCGTACAGAAATACTGTGTAATTCTACGGTGTTCTCAAGTTCCTCAAGCATTTTTGCCAGCTTGAACGGATTTAATTCATTCATTTTTTTCCTCCTCTGCAGGCTGCCATATGGATGTCTCGATACGGATTCCACCTTTTCTGGTGAGATATACACCAATCAAGATCAATGCAACCATAACTATAACAGCAGATACTGCATATACAAGTTTAATACTGAAAATTCCTTTTATAAAAATAATCGTGTAAATGATGATACTGATGGTACAGAATACGTAAAGTCCTGCACTGGAAAGGTGAAATTTGTTCTTCTTCCAGGTATCCGGATATTTCTTCGGAAGACGTGAAATTGCATACACAACTGTAACATTCATAAAAAATGTGATCACCTGGAAAATATTTGTGATCGTCACGATACTCATATCAAAAATGATCGGAAGCAACACTACGATCAGTGTGTAGGTATAGATCAGGTACGGCGCTCCGAAACGGTTTTCCTTCAGAATTCCTTTCGGCAGCCATCCATCCTTGGCAGCCTGAGCGATCGGATATCGTACATCATTAAATACACCATTCAAAGTAGTGATGATTGCCATGATCGGTCCGCCGATCATAAAAAGTTTATACACAATACCAGGAAGGATCTCCTGTGCTGCCGGAAGGATTGTTTCCACACCTGCAACCTCATCGTGAGGAAGCACCCCACCTGTAACCATCGCAAGGCCCACATAAATAAAAAGCAGACATGGCACGCAGGACATTGCCGCAAACGGAACATCTTTCGTTGCTCTTTTCGCGTCTTTACCATACCACAGAACATTGTAGTAACCATTTGCGGAATTGATAAGAAGAAGTGCCGCCAGCATAAAGCCTTTAAAGCCGCCGGTAAACATCTTATCTCCTGAAAAATTAAAGATCGGCTGTCTGATCTGTGTAAGTCCGAAAACAACATACAGAACCATTGTGATCAGAAGAACCGTTGATAATATCTTGCTTACCTTTGCAAAAATATCCATTCCCAGAAGATTCAGAACAAACAGGATAACAACACCTGCGATTGCCAGTGCTTTCACTGTAATTCCCGGGAGGAGATTATTCAAATACAATCCCAGTGCCAACGCAAAAGAACTGTTGAGGATCGGCGTTACCAGTTTCGTATAAGCTACCAGACCTCCGGTGCTGACTCCGGAAAGGTTCGTTACGATGGAATACGGGCCTCCTGCCACGCGCATGGTCCCACCAAGAATAATATACGGAAAAACCATAAAGAATCCCATGACAATCGCTGTCAGATAAGCAAGCCATACAGAATAACCGGTATAAGCCATTGCCGGTCCGATCAGAGTTACCATTCCGGAGCCGATTACCATTCCTACTGCGATCGCAAAAAGATCACTACGCTCAAGTATACCCGGTTTCGGTTCCGGCTTGTTCACAATTATGTTCTTGTCGTTCATTTCATTGCGCCTTTCTTTACTTTTTTACTTTTTATTTTTTATTTTTTATATTGTATACATAAAGAATAGTGAAAAACGCCGTAACTGTCAATAACAATTAACAATTTCGGCGTTTTGTAAAAATTATCTGTTCTGTTTTTGTATACTTTTTACAGAAAAATGGTGATTTCTACAGCCTAATTATACCGTTGCACAAAGTTCTCACAACTGCTTTTTATATGTTTCTGCATACGCAGATAACATTCCATAGAATCACCTTTTCGAATACTTTCTACAATTTCCTCATGCTCTTTCAGAGATTTTCTTACGTACTCTTCTTCATTTACCAGTACGCCTCTGGACAGTCCGTTCCACAGTTCTGACAGCATATTTTTAAGTTTATCATTTCCTGCTGCTGTCCATAATTCCATGTGCAAAGTCTGATTGAGACTTGAATAACTTTCAAAATCACCTTTTTCTATCTCTTCTCTGGAAACCTTGAGGATCTGATCAATCCTCTGAAGATCGATCTTATTTTCACAACACAAAACACAGGCTTCACTTTCCAGTGCCGCCCGCACCTGAAAATGTTCGCGGATCGTTTTTTCATTCACTCCAAGAACTACTGCACGTTTATTTCGCTCCAGTTCCAGAAGTCCATCTCTTGCCAGAATCTGAAAGGCTTCTCTTGTAGGTGTAATGGACACTCCAAGTTCCTGCGCAGTACTTTCCAGTGTCAGAATTTCCCCCGCCGGAATTTTTTTTGAAAGAATTGCCTCTCTGAGATTCGCCGCAATCTTTTCTCTTATGGGTAAAGTCTTTATTGGTTTAAGTCCCAGCATGTATATACTCCTGTTCTTATAGATCTTTTTTATTTAGATGAATATTAACAGTATTCTATTCTAGCGTATTTTTACTGTATTGTAAATTCCCATTAAGACAGGTACCCACATTCTTGCAGGAGACTTAACTGACTTACACATTTTATAAATACTGGCTGAACTCCACCTTCTCCTTATTCGGGCCTTCAATAGTAAAAAATTTCACGCCATTCTCCCAGAACGGCAGAAAATGCACCTCGTCATTGGTGGTATTCAGTCCTGCTGCTGTCACCAGCTCGTGGACTTTCTCCACATCCTTCACATCAATGGCAACATGGTCAATGGCGCCGGATTCCATTTTTGCTGCTTTGTTCTCGTAAGTCTCGATCACAAGATTTCCAAGCTTCAGGAAAGCAACCTTCTCATTGGCAGCCTCGTTCACCGTCTGGAAAGCGATCTTAAATCCCAGTGCCTCATAAAATTTAATGGTTGTCTCAATGTCATTTGTCGGCACACCTACGTGCTGAACTCCGTTCATCTGATCTTTTAAATTCATTTCAAAACTCCATCCTTTCATAAATCTGACATGCTCATAAACACAATCGCTTCGCAATTTAGATTCAACTCTGCTACAGTTTTATGAATACGATCACTCTGCAATTCTGCGTTCCACCTGTGCAAGCTCCGGCATTGCCGGGATCGCACCTTTTTTCTCCACGCAGAGACTGGCCACTGCATTGCCGAAACGGGCAAATTCCTTCAGATCCTCCTGGGTCAGCTCGTCCAGATGTTTCTCTGCTGTGCTGACTTTGTACAGGAAACCGCCCCAGAAAGAATCTCCGGCTCCGTTCGTGTCTGCGATCTGTTTCACTGCAAATCCCGGTACCATACAGCCGCCATCCTTGCCGTAAAGATATGCTCCTTCGCCGCCAAGTGTAACTGCCACAACTTTCACGCCCTGGCTGTACAGTGCTTCTGCTGCTTCCCGGACATCCTTATGATCTGTCAGAAGTTCTGTCTCTTCATCCGAAATCTTCATAAGATCCACATAGGGAACCAGGCTTCTCATATGCTTCTTCGCTGTCTTTTCATCCGGCCACAGAGATGCACGGTAATTGGGATCGTAAGAAATCACGCTGCCCTTGTTTTTTGCTCTTTTTACCGAATAAAACGTGGTATCTCTTGCAGGCTGATCCGTCAGGGACAGGGATCCAACATGAAAAATATGGGTATGATCCAGCACATCCACATCCACTTCTTCCTTCTGGATCTTCGTATCCGCTCCCGGTTTTCTTGCAAAAGAGAAAGTCCTCTCTCCAGTCTCGCTGACTTCCACAAAAGCCAGTGTAGTAAAATAATTTTCGTCCAGGAGCATACCCTTGGTATCCACGTTTTCTTTCTCAAGAACAGATTTCAGGAACTTTCCGTGCATATCTTTTCCTGCTTTACCGATAAATGCAGTATGAGCTCCCAGTCTGCTGGCTGCAACTGCAACATTGGCTGGTGCACCGCCCGGATTTCTGGCATACAGCATCTGTCCATCCTCATTGATATCCTGAGATGTAAAATCGATCAGGATCTCACCAAAGGTTGTGATATCATAGATGGATCTTTTCACAGCATCTCCTGTGTCCATAATAAGGTTCTGATCAAGCAGCTGAAAAAAGATCTTCTCGCATTCTTTCTCATTATCTGTATGTATATGAAGCTCTCCCTCGTCAAACTCAGGCATACTTAAGACACCAAGCATAGACTTCGCATTTACAACATAACGGCCATAACATAATTCTACATCACAGGGGATGGATTCTGCAATACTTACCAGCTTTCTTGCATTCTGCATTGTGCCTAAAATTACTTTTACTATCATTTTTGTCTACTCTCCTATGCAAACAGGCTGATCACAACAGCACAGACCAGACCTGTTACTCCTACGATGGTTTCCATCATTGTCCAGGATTTCAGGGTTGTTTTCTCATCAATCTCAAGAAGGGAACCTACCAGCCAGAATCCGGAGTCATTTACATGGCTGAATGCCGTTGCGCCTCCGTTGATGGCACAGACCATTGCTGCCAGATAAACCGGTGACAGGTCTGCAACTCCGGGCATAGCCGCCATAATTCCTGCTGCCATTGTCATAGCCACAACTGCCGCACCAACCGATGCACGGATCAGAGCTGCAATAAGGAATGCAACCAGTACAAGCGGAAGTCCGCTTTTTTCCAGGGCTGGTCCTATAATATTTCCCATACCGCAGTCCTGCAGCACCCAGCGGATGATACCTCCACCAGTGATGACCAGAAGAATCTGTCCGGTAGGCTTCAGAGAACGATCCAGGATTTTCTTAAGCTGCTCTCCATTATAGCCCTGCTTCTTTCCAAGAAAATACATGGCAAGCAATACTGCTATGATCAGTGCCACAAATGGTGTTCCCAGAAATTCCAGAACAGGACGTGCCGCGTCGATTCCCGGAATGTATTCAGAAACTGTATTGCACAGGATCAGTACCAGCGGAACAAGAATGATACATAATACTGTAGAAAATTTCGGCAGATTGGCTTCTTCTTCCTCACGTACCTCCTGGATATTGGAGGGCAGCCCTGTATTGATCTTTTTGCCGATAAATTTGGACCATAAGATTCCTGCAAAGATCAATGATAAAATGCCCACAGGCACACCTACCGCGATCATCACTCCGAGATCCACATTCAGCATATTTGCCACCAGAACAGATCCTGCTGATGGCGGTATAAATGCAAATCCGGTGGCAAGTCCGGCGAGAAGAGGAATCACATAATATAAAGTAGATTTCTTTGTTTTCTTCGCAAGTCCGAATGCCAGAGGGATCAGGATCACAACGCCAGCCTCAAAGAATACCGTAGTTCCTACCACAAGTCCTGTGATCCCAAGAGCGATTCCCGCTTTTTTCTCACCAAATTTGTTTATCAGTGTCTGAGCAACGCACTGTGCGCCGCCGGACACTTCCAATATCCCACCGAACAGAGAGCCCAGTCCGATCAGGAGTATGATTCCCTGTAAGGTTTCTCCTGCGCCGTTTTCCACAGTGCTTACCAGCGTTGGAACCGGCATTCCGGCGCCAAGCCCGATAACCAGTGCAGCGATCAGCAGGGATAAAACCGGGTGGATCTTAAATTTTATGATAAGTAACAATAATAATAAAATTCCTGCTGCTGCCGCGATCAACAGTCTTGCCGGGTCTGCCGCAAATACCGGTTCTGTCATCTTTCCATTTACCTCATTTCTCTTTATTCAATATTTACATAAACTGTTCTCGTAACCCTGGTTTTATTTTACATATTTATGAATAGTTGCCTTTACAGCTCCGGGGCCGACGATCATCTCACGGAACATGTCCTCGATCTTCTCTCCGACACCATCTTTATAGAGGTCTGTGAAGAACAGTCTCTCATTGGAAAGGATCGGCTTCAGCTGATTCTTAAAGGTCTCCGGTTTTCCGATCACGATATCTCCAAGCTGCTCCTGAAGTTCCTCATTCATCGGGTCCGGTGCAAGCTCAAATTTGTTTCCTTCATCATCTACAGCCAGCATGTATCTCAGCCATCCTGCGATTCCAAGCGGGATTGCTGTCAGCCTGGAAGCATCTCCAAATTTCTTCACATATGCTTTTACAGTCTCACCGAAACGGATACCTACCATCTGGGACACATCTACAGCCAGACGAAGGTTGGTATCTCCAAGATACTCATTCGGGAAACGGTCATTAAAAAGCTCATCCACAAATGCCTGTGGGGAAAGGATTCCAGGATCTGCAACTACCGGAAGTCCCTCGTCATAAGCAACCATACGGGCCATTTTCATCATATCTTCGTTGGTGTTCAGCATATGTGCAAACAGATCATAGCCAAGTACCACACCAAGAGGGCCGGTTGCGGAATGTACAGGATTCAGGCATACGGTTACTTTCATTCTCTCGGAAAGATTGACGGTATTTCTGTCCGCCATGTATACGCCGAAGCCTTTTTCCAGAGCAGGGCGTCCGTTAGGGAAGCTGTCCTCGATAACAAGATACTGTGGCTTCTCAGCATTAACAAATGGTGCTATGTATGTCTTCTTTCCTGTGATCACCGGCTGCATGTCTTCAACGCCAAGCTTCTCAAGGTCTGCTGCGATCTGCTCGCTTGGACGAGGTGTGATCTTGTCGATCATGGTCCACGGGAATGCAACCACCTTCTCGTCCGTTACATAATCTACGAAGCCATCATCTACGAAGCCCGCTTTATGCCATTCCTCTGTCATAGTCAGCACGGACTCACGAAGCTTGGCGCCGTTCTGTGAGCAGTTGTCCATGGATACCAGGGCGATCGGATATTTCCCTGCTTTATATCTCTCATTCAGCATAGCCACAAGAACTGCCATTGCTCCCGTTGCCTTATCCGGTCCGTTCTTAATATCTGCTTCCACAAACGGGAACCATGTTCCGTCTGCTTTCTGGAGTGCATAACCCTTTTCTGTGATAGTGAAGGAAACCAGCTGCAGGGATTTAGCCGCAAAAATTTCTTTCAGGCGGTCCCATTGTCCAGCATCAGATGACTGTGCTTTCACTGCTTCTGCAAGCGCCCCAAGAACTTTGTATTCACGGGTTCCATCACCGTGGAGAATGACATTTAAGCCAAGGTTGTCATATGGCGCGTAAATCTTATCTACTACATCATAATCAAAGGTCTCTACACATGTGATGCCTCTGTCAAGAACTCCCCCTTCCAGAAGACCATCTGCAATACCTCCGATAAATACACGGAAGATATTTCCGATTCCGAAATGTACCCAGCCTGGCTCCTTCTTCGCTTTCTCAGTAACTGCCTCTACATCGTATCCTGGAAGATTGATGCCTGCTTTCTCCCATGCTTCACGCTCTTTGATTCCTTCTCTTGTTAATTTCATGATAGAACCTCCTTTTTTTCGTTCATTTCGTTATTTATGTCTTTTACTTATGTTTATGTCTTAACTGTAAGTAGAGTATAAAACTTTCCTTTTTAAAAATCTATTGGCAAAGCGTCTAATTTTACTCTTATTTTTTTGTTTACTTTTACCCGTTCTCCCCTACATTGCATTTCCCGCAAATTTATACTAAAATACATTTAACAAATGTAGCAAGAATTCTCTCACCTCTTCAGGTGGTGAGATGAATTGCACATCGGAGCATGTCTGCTCAAAAAAATCTCTATAGTATAAAAGAAACACTTGTTCTCCCTTCCCTGATGTAGTATACTGAAAAGAACAATTAGTTCATAAATACATATCCGTTGATATAAGAAAAAGGATGATAAATATAATGGAGTTAGACCATGAAAGATGCATTCTGGGGTCAGATCTTCTGTCTGCTCAGTGCAGGCGGAGCAACGATTGAAACGATACGGCAGTATATAGAAAGCCAGGGTGAGAAGAATGAACCGCGCCGTAAAAATAAGGATCTATCCAAATAAAGAGCAGAGAGTTCAGATAGAGCAAACAATCGGCTGCAGCCGCTTTATCTATAACCAGATGCTTGCAGATAAGATCAGCTATTACCAGAAAGAAAAAAAGATGCTCCGGAACACACCGGCCGGATATAAAAAGGAATATCCATGGCTGAAGGAGGTGGATTCCCTTGCCCTGGCGAATGCGCAGCTGCATCTGGAAAGTGCGTTCCGGAAGTTTTTTCGGGAACCAGCCTGCGGATTTCCACGTTATAAATCAAAGAAGCATGCAAGAAATTCATATACGACCAATGCACTAAACGGAAATATCCTTTTGCAGGATACCCATCTGAAACTTCCAAAGATGTCCGTCATAAGGATAAAACTTCACCGTCAGATTCCATCAGACTGGAAACTGAAGTCTGTAACTGTGAGCCGTGAGCCATCCGGGAAATATTTTGCCAGCCTTTTGTTCTGCTGTGAGAACCAAACAGTGGAAAAAAGACCGGCAGAGAGATTTCTTGGGATCGATTTTGCCATGCAGGGAATGTGTGTATTTTCTACAGGAGAAAGAGCCGGGTACCCTATGTTTTACAGAAAAGCAGAGAAAAAACTTGCAAGAGAACAGAGAAAGCTCTCCCACTGTGAAAAAGGAAGCCGGAACTATCAGAAACAGAAAAAAAGGGTAGCTTTATGTCATGAAAAGATAAAGAACCAGAGAAAAGATTTCCAGCATAAGCTCAGCAGGGAGCTTGCGGAAAGATATGATGCAGTATGTGTGGAAGATCTGAATCTGAAGGGAATGTCCGGAGGGCTGCACCTTGGGAAAGGTGTGCAGGATAACGGGTACGGGCAGTTTCTGTTCATGCTGGGATACAAGCTGGAAGAATGCGGAAAACATCTTATAAAAGTAGACCGTTATTTTGCATCCAGCAAGATCTGCAGTGTATGCGGACATAAGAAAAAGGAACTGGCATTGTCGGATAGAATGTATGTTTGTGAATGTGGAAATAGGATGGACCGGGATGTGAATGCAGCAGTCAACATCCGTGAAGAAGGAAAAAGAATCTATAAAGAATGTGCCTGACGGCACAAGAAAAAAATCCGTAACCGGATAAACATAAAAAACAAAACCGCGGGACACGCGGGGATAGCCTGTTTTAGCTTTGCCCTAAAGGGTAATCGAGCAGGAAGCCCCCACTTCAAAATCGTAAGATTTAAGTGGTGGGAGCATGTCACTTGCTTTGTGGAACAGATTGATATTTACAGGGAGGAATCGTATTTCAGATTCTTCAAGTACATAAGAGTTCACTTTTCGTTGTATTTTAAAGAAAGAGAGACATGGAAACTTTGGAACAACAGCGAAAGTATCTTTGAAAAAGATCAAGGGATTACAATAAAATGATATGTAAATGAAGAGTAAGGGGAAAAATGCTGATTACGGATATTATTAACATTTTGGGGAATGAGTTTAGTAGTATATATTGCGTAAATCGTCAAGATCAGTACATTCAGATTTATAGACATCTAAATGAAAACACAGAGTTAGATGAATTAATGAACGAGAAGAAAACATATGAAACCGTAATACAAAAGTATATAGAGACCAATGTATTTGAAGAAGACAGAAATAAAATGCTGGTTGCTACGGATTTTAATAATATATGCAAACAACTGCAACTGGTCTCACAGTTCACAATACATTACAGGATAAAAAATGGTAATGATATTTTGCGTTATCGTATGAAATGTGCAAGAATTGGAAATGCAGATACATTCGAAAAAATAGTGTTTGCGTTTGCAAGTGAGGATTCAGATATAAGATTAGATGAGTTAGGCATTATGAACTTGAGCAGCACCGGTGAGAAAAGAAAAAGCATCTTTTCTCTGCTTATTAAGTGATGATTGTGAGCTGGATCATCGGAGAATGGACAATGTTATTAATGAGTTTGTAGAGAATGCTCCGATTAAAGGAATAAAGATTAAATATGGTATTTACAAAAATATAGATAAGAATCTTTCAATAGCTACCATATATGATTATGCATCTATGGCGGCAGAAACAGTTATGGAAGATTATAATCATGACTATGCGTATTATACAGATGAACTGGCGCAGAAGAGACTTTATAACCAAATGATAGAAAACGATTTTACAGATGCTTTGAAAAATAAGGAGAGATTGGTATAGACGATATTATTTGGATTATTAATCGGCAGGGATAGTCACTTTCCCTTTATATTCCTGCAGGTTTTACATAAGAAGATG
>CAUEAK010000001.1:0-152071 GCA_958454115.1 Blautia wexlerae | reverse complement strand
ATGCAGTAGTGGGAGAAGCAAGAATCCCCCTGCTTTAGCTGTGGGGAGTGTCAAACAGGTCTGCGCTATGAGGGTGGACGAATGGTGGATATGTACCGTACTCTGGATAGTATCCCGGTTCTTGCAAAAGCAGGCGGTATTCTGGTGATGACCGATGAGATCCGTGGAACAGAGGCGGAAAAGAATCCGGAAAGCCTGAATATCCGGGTATTTCCGGGTGCTGACGGAAGCTTCAGATTGTATGAGGATGACAACGAAACCTGTGCTTATGAAAATGGTGCCTGTGTATTTACGGAAATGGATTATAAGGAAAAGGATCAGGGAGTGTTTACCATTCATCCCGCACAGGGAAAAACAGAGCTGATCCCGGCAAAGAGAGCTTATACCGTGGAGTTCTGTAATTTTGCGAAAACAGGAACAGATACTGTGAAGGTTCTGGTTAACGGAGCAGAGACTGAGGCTGCTGTAAAATATGAAGAGAAGCTTCAGAAAATCTGTGTGGAAGTGGAAGCAGACACAGCGGCAGAGGTGCAGATCATTCTCGCTGTCGAAGTGGCAGACAATCAGACAAAAGAGCGTGTCTTTGATTTCCTGAACCAGGCAGAGATCGGTTTTGTACTGAAGGACAGATTATATCAGCTGATCACAGCCGGAAAGAAGCTGCCGGTTCTTTTATCTGAGCTTCAGTCCATGGAGCTGGACAAGGATCTTTACGGAGCACTGATGGAGATCCTGACTGCGTAAAATATGAATAAAATCGCGTTTCCAAACCATACTATCATTATTATCAAAAGAAAGGATGATCATAATGATATTAAAGGAAAAAGAACGCACAGTGATCCAGGATCTTCAGACACAGGAAAAAAGCTGCATTGAAAAATACGGAAAATACGCACAGCAGGCCAGGGATCCGGAGCTTAAAAGCTTATTTCAGACTCTTCAGAAAAAAGAGCAGGAGCATTACGATTCCCTGAGCCAGGTGCTTTCCGGTACAGTTCCACAGGTAAACTGTAATGACAGTGACGGCCGTGATTATCAGCCAAAGGCTGCTTACACATCGGTGATGTCCTCAGAGGATAAGGAACACGATGCTTTTCTTGCAACAGACTGTATCGGAACAGAAAAGCTGATTTCCGGAGAATACAACTCGGATGTTTTTGCTTTTGAAGACAGTGGCGTGCGGAAGCTTCTGGCAGATATCCAGGTGGAAGAGCAGAATCATGCGGAGATGCTTTACAAATATAAGACTGTGAACGGAATGTTCTGATATATAAAAAAGAGGGAGGATTTCAGTAATGGAATTCTTCCTTTTTTTATTATATAATCAGGAGAACAGCAGGGAGAAATACTTTCCTGCAAAGAGAGGAGAAATAAATATGAAGGGAACTAGCTGCGAATACTGTGCAAACTATACATATGATGAAGAGTGCGACGAATATTACTGTGATGTCAATCTGGATGAGGATGAATATTATCGTTTTGTGAGCAGTGATTACAAGGAATGTCCGTATTATCGTTCCGGAGATGAATATAAGGTGGTACGTCATCAGATGTGATACAGAGTAACGGAAAAAACAGAACAGAAGATAATGTGATAAGACAAATGCAGGTTTTCCACGAAAAGGAATGCGAGTTTTGTGGAAAATCTGCATTTTGATGTTTTGATATGTGCAAAAGGCTTCAAATTTGTAAAAATTAGCGTGTTTACATTTGAAAAAAATATCTTTATAATAAAAATATTGGTCTGACAGGTGGAACCTTTATACCATCCAGACGATGATAATGCTACAGGATTTTGTCTGAGACAAAATTTCGGGTAAGCGTCTGACAGACTTATAATAGATTTTTTGATTTGACGGAGGATGTGACAGATTGGATATTATAAAGAAATTCGGGGATATGGTGGGAGAGAAATCCATCAGGGATCCGGAAAAAGCACGAAAACTTCTTCTCACTGGATACCGGCTTCAGGAAAAACGTCTGCAGCTTTTTCCTGACAGGAAGCTTCCGGCTTCGGGACAGTATGTAGCCCGTGTAGTCATGCAGAATATTATCAAAGCCCTTGCAAAACCGGACGATACCGCGCTTGTGAGCATTTTTGTACCGGGAGAGCTTCTGACAGCAGCAGGGATCACTCCGTATTCCGTGGAGGCAATGTCCTGCTTCATCGCCGGAACCAGATGTGAGCAGGCATTTCTGGCACAGACGGAATCAGAGGGCTTTCCGGAAACCATGTGCTCCTATCACAGAGTTTTTTTGGGAGCGTCCATGACAGGATTGGTACCGAAGCCCAAATGTACCATCTACACAAACCTTGCCTGCGATGGAAACATGATGACGTTTCCTTATCTGAAACAGAAATATCAGATCCCGGGCTTTTATATTGACGTACCCTATGAAAAAAATCAGGATTCCATCAGCTATGTTGCAGATCAGCTCCGCGAGCTGAAGAAATTCCTGGAGGATGTAGGCGGGAAAAAAATCTCCGAGCAGTCGGTACAGCGTGCAGTTGCCAACAGCAATGAAGCGGCCTCCTATTACAGCAGCCAGCTTGCCCTCAGAAAGGATCACGATCCGGTGACTTCCCTGACAAATGAGCTGTATGCGATCTTTATGTGTCATCTTCTGGCGGGCTCAGAGGAATCCCTGAAATATACAAAAATGCTTCTTGAGGATGTGAAGAAGGCACCAAAGGGGGAAGGTCTTCATATTTTGTGGATGCATATGATGCCGTTTTTGCAGGAGCCGGTAAAGGATGTATTTAATTACAGCCAGAACGTGCATATCAGTGCCTGTGATTTTGTTGCAGACGGTTTTCAGAGGATGCAGGCCTCGGATCCTTATGAGGCCCTTGCGGAAAAAATGGTCAACTGCATTTACAACGGAAGTGTGAAGCAGAGGATCCGGCGTGCCCAGGAGCTGGCGAACCTTACAGAGGCAGACGGCGGGATCCTTTTTGCGCATTGGGGCTGCAAGGGAACCATCGGAGCTTCCAGCCTGATCAAAAATTCTCTGGAAAATGCAGGACTTCCAACCATGGTCCTGGACGGTGACGGCTGTAACCCGGCCAATTCCAGTGACGGCCAGGTATCCACACGACTTCAGGCATATCTGGAAATGCTGTCAGAAGGTAAGGAGGAAAAACGGTCATGATACATTACGTCTGTAAATATACACCGCTGGAGCTGTTTAAGGGCTTTGGCGAGGAATGTGCGGTTCTTGAGGAAATGCCGGAGAATTTTGAGCTTTCGGACCAGATCGCCCATGCTAATCTCTGCGGCTTCGGAAAATCTGTGATCCAGGCAGTGTTGGAGGGAAAAGTAGAGCAGCTTGTTCTTGTTAACTGCTGTGATTCCATGCGCCGTGTGTACGACATTGTGGAAAGTACCGGTAAATGTAAATTTCTGTACATGCTGGACATGCCTCATGAGGATAACGACTGTGAAAAGGTGAAGCTTGCCCAGGGCATCCACCGTCTGAAGAAAGCTTATGAGAAATTTTCGGGGAAAACCTTCGACAGAAGTGGATTTCTGAATGCTTTTTCCCATGAGCCTGTGGATAACCAGCCGTATATCGGTGTTCTGGGTGTCCGTGTCAGCGGCATCCTGGAAAAAATGATCCGGGATAATATCCGCATGGATGTGGAAAACCTGACCTGTACAGGTGGAAGACGTCTTGCAGTGATCCGTGAGGAGCTGGAAAAAATGGAAGACGATGCCATGTTCCTGGCTTATGCGGATGCACTTCTTTCACAGATGCCCTGCTTCCGTATGAACAACAGCACCCGAAGAAACCGGCTGTATCTGGATCCGAACCTGAAGGGAATCATTTATCATACTATTAAATTCTGCGACTATTACGGATTTGAGTATGCAAGCATCAAGCGTGATATCAAGGTTCCGCTTCTGAAGATCGAGACAGATTTTACAAGCCAGAGTGCAGGACAGCTCCTTACCAGAGTGCAGGCTTTTGCGGAGACCCTGGAAGGCTCTGAGGATATGGACCCATCAAAAGGAATCAGCGAGGAGATAAGGAAAAAAATGGAATCAGGAGTTTATTATGTGGCAGGGATCGACAGCGGTTCCACAAGTACGGATGTTGTGATCTTGGATAAAGACGGAAAAATTAAATCGACCATGATCATTCCCACAGGCGGCGGCGCTATGATGAGTGCAGAGAAGAGCCTGGAGATGGCCGTGGAAAAAGCAGGGATCAGGAAAGAAGATATCGTGCGTATCGTTACTACCGGATATGGACGCGCCTATATTGACAGTGGTGATGACAGTATCACAGAGATTACCTGTCACGCAAAGGGAGCCCATTATCTGAATCCGAATGTGCGTACAGTTATCGACATTGGCGGTCAGGATATCAAGGCGATCAGCATTGACGAGAACGGTGCGGTAAAAAATTTCCTGATGAACGATAAATGTGCAGCAGGAACCGGACGATTCCTGGAAATGATGGCCCGTACTCTTGGACTTTCCCTGGAGGAGATGAGTACCCGTGGCCTGGAGTGGAAAGAGAACGTAGTGATCTCAAGCATGTGTACTGTATTTGCAGAGTCCGAGGTAGTTTCCCTGGTTGCCCAGAATAAGGACGTGGCAGATATCATCCATGGTCTGAATGTATCTGTTGCTTCCAAGGTAGGAGCTCTTGCAGCCCGCCTTGGCAAAAAGAATCCGGGGGAATACATGATGACCGGTGGTGTTGCCAGAAATAAAGGTATCATCCAGGCATTGGAGGAGAAGCTGGGAGCGAAGCTTTATATCTGTGATGAGGCACAGCTTTGTGGTGCGCTTGGTGCGGCACTGTTTGCTTATGAGAAGTGTAATGCGGCACGGTGATCAGATCAGACAAGTTGCCTGCGCAGTAAATGCAGAGTGTGAATATCCTTTTGGTCAGGGGCGGCGTGCCCACTCACTGGGCGAACAGCCACAGTTCTTTCGGAAGTACCGGCTGAAGTGTGAGAGATTTGAAAATCCGCACAGCAGAGCCACCTGTTGAACAGGCAGAGCTTCGTTGGTGAGCAGATTTTTGGCTTTTTCCAGACGGAGCAGATTCAGGTCAGCATGAGGGGTGCTGTCAAAAAAATTCCGGTAACAGGAATAAAACTGACTTTTTTCGAGATTAGCCATGGCGCAGAGCTTTTCTGTTGTCCATGGCTTTTCGTAATTTGTAAGCATTTCCAGACGGATTTTTTGGAACAGGCTGCAGAGCTCCGAGTCTGAAGACTTGCTTGTATCTGTACTGCGGAGTTCCCGCGAGGCTGTGATCATCAGCTGGCAGAGCAGGGCATACTCGTAGTCCCGGGAAAAAACTTCTCTGTTCAGATATTCATGCTGCAGCTTCTGGATACAGTGATCGATCTCCTGGCAGTCACTGGGGTAAAAAATTTCGTTGCAGGGAAGTCCGAACCGTTTTGCCAGATTTTCTCCGCAGGAAAAATGGACATAACTGTTCCGGAATTTTCGCACAGCCTGATAATGCTGGGGATTTCCCGGAATATAAAAGATGCAGGCATTATCCCGGGTGACAGTAAGCTGACCGCCCAGATAAACCTTCATTGGTGTTTTAAATAAAAGAAAAAGAAAATCTCCGCTTCCCTCCGGTCGGAAAATCCTGTCGTAATCGGAGTTGGAACGGTTGTATTCGCAGAAATTTAAGGTGAAATCCATGAAAATGCTGCGCTCCTTTCATTACGTAGATCAGACAATCCGACTGTGGCATTGTAAAGAACTTTCTGTCTGGAAGTATAAAGTAAAGTGACAGAGGGACGTCCGTCTGGTAAGACTGTCTTTACGATAAATCTTACCGGAAAAAAAGTCAACTATTTCGGAAGATAATCACTGGTATGGATAGAACAGGATGGTAAAATGAAACATAGAAACGGTTGATTTCCGATCTGTCTGAGAGTGTGTGAGCGAACAGAGGCGTAAGAGCCTGTATATGGCGGAATCGGAAACAGAGTCCAATGCAGTGGCAGGCAGAAAATAATAATTTACAGGAGGATTTTTACAATGAAAAAAGCGCAGATCATCGTGGACAAATATTTCCTCACCGGAAAAACAGACAAAAGGATCTATGGTTCCTTTATAGAACATCTCGGACGTGCGGTTTATGAGGGGATTTATCAGGAAGGCAGCCCCCTTTCTGATGAGCAGGGATTTCGGAAGGATACTCTGGAACTGGTAAGGGAGCTTCAGGTACCGATCGTTCGTTATCCGGGCGGAAATTTTGTATCCGGATTCCGTTGGGAGGATAGTGTCGGGCCGAAAACTCAGCGTCCGTCCAGACCGGAGCTGGCCTGGGGTGTCATCGAGACAAACCAGTTTGGACTCAATGAGTTTGTGGACTGGTCCAGAAAAGCCGGCAGCGATGTGATGATGGCAGTAAACCTGGGAACAAGAGGACCGGAGGATGCGAAAAATCTTTTGGAATACTGTAACTTTAAGGGTGGTACCTATTACAGTGATCTCCGTAAAGCTCACGGCTATGAACAGCCGCATGATATCAAATTATGGTGTCTCGGAAACGAGATGGACGGTCCGTGGCAGATGGGACATAAAACTGCGGCAGAGTACGGAAGAGTTGCAGCAGAGACTGCCCGCCTGATGAAATTTATGGATCCGGAGGTTGAGACTGTTGCATGCGGAAGCTCCAGTCTGGAAATGCCTACCTTTGGCTCCTGGGAGTATACGGTTCTTGACGAGGCTTACGATCAGGTGGATTATCTTTCCCTGCATCAGTACTATGGAAATGCATCGGGAGACACTGCCGATTTTCTGGCAAGCTCCAAGGGCATGGATGATTTTATCTCAGGAGTGGTTTCCATCTGCGATGCTGTAAAAGCAAAGAAGCATGGAAAAAAACAGATCAATCTTTCCTTCGACGAGTGGAACGTATGGTACCACAGCAATGAACAGGATAAAAAACTGGAAAAATGGGTACAGGCGCCCCATCAGCTGGAGGATGTTTATAACTTTGAGGATGCACTTCTTGTGGGAAGCATGTTGATCACACTTCTCCGTCATGCAGATCGTGTAAAGATCGCCTGCATGGCACAGCTGGTAAATGTTATTGCGCCGATCATGACATCCGATACAGGCGCATGGCGTCAGACGATCTTTTATCCGTATATGCTGACAAGTGTGTTTGGAAGAGGAACCGTCCTTAATACACAGGTTCTCACACCCATATATGAAAGCAAGACTTATGGAGAAGCTCCATATCTGGATTCTGTGTGTGTCTGGGATGAGGAAAAGGATACGCTGACGATCTTTGCAGTGAATAAGAGTCTGGATGAGGATATGGAAGTTTCCTGTGACTTGAGACAGTTTGAGGGATATAAGATCGTAGAGCATATCGTGCTGAATAACGATAATCTTCAGGCAGTCAATACAGAGACGCAGCCCGAGAATGTAGTTCCTGTAAAAGCCAGTGCAGAATGCTCAAAGCTGGACGGCGGAAAACTGGAAGCAGTTTTTGCAAAACACAGCTGGAATATGATCCGTCTTGCGAAATAAGGGCCGGTGAAGTATAGTAAAAGCAGTTACAGAAAATGTAAATCATGCTACATTATGGGAGGTCTTTTTTATGTACACACCTGCAAAGGAACGCTACGAAACCATGGAGTACAACCGCTGCGGTGAAAGCGGACTGATGCTTCCGAAGGTGTCTCTTGGATTATGGCATAATTTCGGAGATACTTCTGATTATGAAAACATGAAGCAGCTGTGCTTTACAGCTTTTGACAATGGTATCACACAGTTTGACCTTGCCAATAATTACGGACCTGCCTATGGAAGTGCGGAACGGAATTTCGGCAAGATCCTGAAAGAAGAACTAATGCCATACCGTGATGAGCTGATCATCACAACAAAGGCAGGCTATGATATGTGGGAGGGCCCTTATGGAAACTGGGGCAGCCGCAAGTATCTTCTGGCGAGCCTTGACCAGAGCCTGAAGCGCATGGGTCTGGAATATGTGGATATTTTTTACCATCACAGAATGGACCCGGAGACTCCGCTTGAGGAGACTATGGGGGCGCTGGCAACAGCGGTTCAGCAGGGCAAGGCCCTTTATGTGGGACTTTCCAATTATGATGGAAAAACCTTAAGCCAGGCGGCAGCGATCCTGAAGGATCTGAAATGCCCCTTTGTGATCAACCAGAACCGGTATTCCATTTTTGACAGAACTGTGGAAGAAAACGGTCTCAAGAGAACCACCGGCATTTTGAAAAAAGGTCTGATCACTTTTAGCCCTCTTGCTCAGGGACAGCTGACAGACCGTTACCTGAACGGGATCCCGGAGGACAGCCGTATCCGCAAAGATGGAAGATTCCTTAAGGAAAGTGTGCTGACGCCGGAGCGTCTGGATCAGATCCGGAGACTGAACGATCTGGCAGCCCAGCGTGGAGAGAAGCTGGCTGATATGGCGCTTGGCTGGCTGCTTCAGCATAAGGAAGTTACCAGTGTTCTGATCGGAGCTTCCAAGCCGCAGCAGATCCTTGATAATGTGAAAGCGATCCACTGTGCACCGTTTACAGCTGAGGAGCTGCGTCTGATCGACGAGATCTCAAAATAAGATTTATATACTTCCTGTTTTACTATGAAAAGTAGTGAAGCAGGGAGTTTTTTATGTCGAAATAATTGTTTAACTGAATTAGGAAAGTTTCCGGGTTACTGTTCACTGGTAATATTCCGCGAGGTGTTTTTTGTGAGCGAAGGTCACAGAAAACCCGAGACATACCGCGCGAATTTATGCGATTACCATAAATTCTGTGCATCGCGAAGCGTGTTGCTGAGAACGGAGTGAACAGTAACGTCTCCGGCGGGAGTGCAAAGAGCAATAAGCAGTGGAGGTTTGACAACGGGATAGGTGTGTGCTATATTGAAAAACAGAAAAGAAAAGAGCCAGCGGGAGCTTGTGTGACAGGCTGAGAGGAAGATAGATCTTCGACCGTACCTGATTTGGGTAATGCCAACGGAGGGATTGTGATCTGAGAGCGTGTCTCCGTGGAGTTTGCCATGGGATGCGCTCTTTTCGGATGCAGGAATGGAACTGGAATGGTCTGACAATGTGGGGATGTGAAAGTGACAGAGACTGCATGTGGAGCTTCTGCGGCGAGCGGGCAGGAAGGGGAGCGCCTTAATGTCTGGCAGGAGAGTGATATTCCGGAGGATTTTTCCGGAAGGATCATGTAAGCGATGGGAATCCGTGTTTTCGGAGTGAGAGGAAGTAAGGGAACTTCGACCGCCAAAATCTAAGGGCAGACTGCAGCAGACGGGAAGCTTTTGCCCGGATCTGACAGGGCTCTGCCTGATATTTCAGGGAGGAAAAACACTATGGAAAAACAAAGGATGCACACGCTTCGTATGGTAATGCTGGCAATGATGGTTGCGATCGGTGTCGTTATTTCACCGATCCTGAGGATTGAGGGAATGTGCCCCACGGCGCATCTTGTCAATATCGTATGCTCGGTTCTGATGGGACCGTGGTATTCCCTTCTCTGTGCGACCATGATCGGCGTGATCCGTATGATGTTCATGGGAATCCCGCCACTTGCACTGACCGGTGCAGTATTTGGCGCATTCCTTTCAGGTGTGTTCTACAGACTTTCCAAAGGCAAGATCATCTGTGCGGTGATCGGTGAGATCTTTGGAACAGGTATCATCGGATCCATGGTTTCTTATCCGGTGATGGCATTCCTGATGGGAAGAGGCGGACTGACAGCATTTTATTATACGCCGATGTTCCTTGCAGCAACCACAATGGGAGGATGTGTTGCCTATATTTTCCTGAAGGCTCTGAGTAAAGCAGGTCTTCTGGTGAAATTCCAGGCAGCTTTGGGTTCAAAAACATATGAGACAAAGAATTTTACAACTGCGAAAGCGAATTAAAGAAGAAAAGCCGCTGATCCATTGCATCACCAATCCGATCTCGATCCATGATTGTGCCAACGTGGTCCTTGCAGTAGGTGCAAGGCCGATCATGGCGGAGCATCCGGCAGAGGTGACAGGTATTACGGCATCGGCTGGTGCGCTGATGCTGAATCTCGGGAATATTACCGATGCCAGGATCGAGTCAATGAAGCGTTCTATGAGAACAGCGATGGAAAATAAGATTCCGGTTCTTCTGGACCTGGTAGGGGTTGCCTGCAGTGATCTCAGGCTGGATCTGGCACGGGAGCTTTTAAGGATCGGTCATCCGGCAGTGCTGAAGGGAAATATGTCAGAGCTTCTGGCTGTTTCCGGGCTGCCGTCTCATGCGATCGGAATCGATGCGGGTGTCGAGGATGCTCTGACTGAGGAAAATATCGATGGAGTCAGTGAAGTGCTTAAGGCTTTTTCCAGAAATAATCAGGCAATCGTGCTGGCTACCGGAAAACAGGATTTTGTTACGGATGGTGAACGGGTTATTCTGGTACAAAATGGCAGTGCGGCGCTGTCCGGGATCACAGGAACCGGCTGTATGGTCGGTGCACTGACTGCGGCGTTTTTGCCGGGGTGCGAAGATAATATTGCGAAAGAGATGACGGATAGTATAGAGGCAGGTGTCTGGTCTGGCGTTGAGATGGAATTAAATGGGAGATCCGGGAATTATCTGGCTGCGGCAGTGCTTGGTACTGCACTTATGGGTATCGCCGGCGAGGAAGCGGAGAAGATTTCCCGCGGTCCGGGAAGCTTTCAGGTAAATCTGCTGGATGAGATCTATGGGCTTTCGGATCGACAGCTGCTGGATCTGTTGAAGATTGAAATGTACTGAAAAAGAGGGGATTAGGATGGATAGAAAAGATTTGGATGTAACGTTGTATCTGGTGACGGATAGTTCTTATCATACGGAGGAGTCTTTGCTCCGTACGGTTGAGGAGGCTTGTAAGGGTGGTGTGACTCTGGTCCAGCTTCGCGAGAAGAATAAGGGTGGACGGGAGTATCTGGATAAGGCTTTTAAGGTGAAGGAGATCACAGATCGTTACAATGTGCCGCTGATCATTGATGATCGTGTGGATGTGGCGCTGGCCTGTGATGCGGCTGGTGTGCATGTTGGAGCTTCTGATATTCCGGTTGCTGTGGCAAGGAAGCTGATGGGACCGGATAAGATCGTGGGGGCTACTGCCAAGACGGTGGAGGCTGCTGTGAAGGCTTATGAGGATGGTGCGGATTATCTTGGTGTGGGGGCGATTTATCCTACCACTACTAAGGTTGTGACGATCCTTACCAAGGTTTCTACGTTGAAGGATATCTGTGAGGCGGTTCCGATTCCGGCGGTTGCGATCGGGGGATTGAATGCCGGGAATATGGATGTGCTTGATGGCGCCGGTATGAGTGGTATGGCGGTTGTTTCTGCGATCATGAAGGCGGAGGATCCGAAGAAGAATGCGCGGGAGCTGAAGGAGAAGATTGTTGCTTTGATGGGAAAGTGATTTAGGACATGAGTGAAGAGCAGTGGTGGATTTGAGGTTCATTGCTGTTCTTTTTTTGTTGAAATACGGACGCCCGTGAGGCGTGTGCTGCCTGTCGCCGGGGCTTCGTCGGGGGCTGGCTTCTAGGCTGCCGGAATTCTGCTAAAACCGTTTTCCAAAAGTCCGAACTCGCGTCTTGCAGCCGCTCAGACAGCGGACTTTTGAAAAACAACGCAGATTTCCGCCAGCCAAGAATCAGCTCCCCTCCTGCAGAGTCCGGCGACAGGCAGCACACGCCTCACGGGCTGGTTTTTCAAGGCGGCAAGGGAGGGTGGTTACTCCACCGGCAGATCTCTGTGTTCTACGCTGGTGGAAAATACGATCTGTGTTTTGGTGCGGCCGAACTGCTGGAGTTCGTTGATGAAGTGGTCAAGTTCCATGGTGGAGCGGAAGGCTACTTCGATGAGCATGGAGTAATCGCCGGTGACGCAGTTGCATTCGATGACATTCGGGATGGACTGGATGAAGGGATAGAAGTCTTTTTTCTGGTTGGGTTCTACTTCCAGGTTGATGAATGCTTTTATATGATAACCGAGAAATACCGGGTTGATCTGGGCGTGGTAGCCTGTGATCAGCCCGTTTTTTTCGAGGTGTTCGATCCTGGCGGAAACAGCGGGGGATGAGAGGAAGACTTCCTTTGCGATTTCCTTTACCGGGGTGCGGGCGTTTTTCTGAAGCATTTCGATGATCTTTCGGTCGATGTTGTCGAGTTTGTGTTCCATGTAGAATGTCTCCTTTCGATGAAAAAACGTCATTTGTAACTGGTACAGAGCTGCGTAGGGAAGTGGATTGAAAATAGGTATTTCTGTATTGATTATACTGCGTGTGTTATCACAACACAAGAAACGACTTAATAAAAATAAGAAAAATAAAAGAAATTCTTAAAAAGATTAATATAAACTATTGAAAAACACGGATAATCGTGGTTTTCAATTAAAAGTATTTACAAGCCACAAAGAAAGTGTTAGTTTCTTAGGCATCAGAAAAACAGCTGCTGATAAAAATGAAAATAACAGAATGATTTGTAAACAGTGAATATCCGTCGGACTGAAAAAGATGAGATCAGAGGGCGGAGCAAATCAGATGTGCACAGGATCAGAAGAAAGAAGAGGGATGATAAAATGACAACAGAAACAAGACTGGAAGCAGATTCGATCGGAACTATGGAAGTGCCTGCAGAGGCTTATTACGGAGTTCAGGCTTTAAGGGCAAAACAGAATTTTCCTATTACAGGTACAAAGCTTCATCCGGCATTTATTAGGAACCTGGCACAGATTAAAAAAGCAGCAGCTATCACTAATAATAATGCAGGGCTTCTTCCGGAGGATAAGGCAGACGCCATTGTCAGAGCCTGCGATGAAGTGATCTCAGGAAAATTGGCTGAGGAATTTATCGTAGATGCCATTCAGGGTGGTGCCGGAACCAGCGCAAATATGAATATGAATGAGGTGATCGCAAACAGAGCCGGTGAGATCCTCGGATGTCCGAAGGGTAGCTATAAAATGGTCCATCCAAATGATCACGTAAACATGGCGCAGTCCACCAATGATGTGATCCCGACGGCCGGTAAGCTTACCGTTCTGGATCTTCTTGCACCTCTGGAAAAAGCATTGGTAAGACTTGAGAAGGAGCTTGCAAAAAAGGCAGAGGAGTTCGATGATGTGATCACCATGGGACGTACACAGCTTCAGGATGCAGTTCCGATCCGTCTTGGTCAGGTGTTCCACGGTTATGCGTCTATGGTTTCCAGAGACAGGAAACGTATCAAAAAGGCTCACAGGGAAATGTACACCGTAAACCTTGGAGGAACTGCAGTGGGAACTGCTATCAACGTTTCCGACTCTTATTTTTATAAGATCGTGCCAAATCTGGAAAAGATTACAGGTTATCCGCTGAAACAGGCCGAGGACCTTTTTGACGCAACAGAAAATCTGGACGGCTTTGTTGCCGTATCCGGTGTAGTAAAAACCTGTGCGGTGGATCTTTCCAAGATGTGCAACGATCTTCGACTGATGTCCTCCGGCCCGAAAACCGGATTTGGGGAGATCAACCTTCCGGCGAAGCAGAATGGGTCGTCCATCATGCCAGGTAAGGTAAATCCGGTCATTCCGGAGGTAGTAAGCCAGGTTGCTTTCCACATCGTAGGACATGATACCACCATTACCATGGCAGCAGAAGCCGGACAGCTGGAGTTGAATGCTTTTGAGCCGGTTGTATTTTGTAATCTTTTTGAATCCATTACGACTCTGGAAAAAGCAGTGGATACATTGATCGTAAACTGCATCACAGGAATCACCGCAAACCGCAAACACTGCAAAGACCTGATGGAAAGCAGTGCAGGAATCGCAACGGCTCTCTGCCCGCATATTGGCTACAAGGCGTCTGCAACCATCGCAAAAACTGCAGTAAAAACTGGCAAGTCTGTCCGGGAACTTGTTCTGGAACAAGGGATCATGACTGAGAAAGAGCTGGAAGAGGTTCTTGATCCGTATCTGATGACAGAAGTCGGAGAAGAGCGGAAAGAGGATGAAGCAAGAAGGAAAGCCTGCTGAGAAAGTTATCTGTACCAACGTATGACGGGAACGTCTGATGCAGCAATTCATTTCAGAGCAGCTGAACCTGATGCGGGATTTTATGGAAATGCTATAGGCAGATCAGGAATGAGATATCAATGAGTATTATAAGGAGACTTGCCACAGTGCAGGTCTCCTTTTATAATGGAAGAAACGCGATAAGAAAAGAAGGGAAAGATGCATGCTTAAACGAACAGCCATACGGGCACTTTGTAATACAACGGCATATCAGAGAGGCCTTGATATTTACCGTACCGGAAAGAGGATCCAGTCGCTGGATATTAAGTCGGAAGGAGCTGTGGATAAAATATCTGCAGCAGTGAAGGGAAGTGGGCGTAATGTATACAATACAGGCTTTCAGTATGATACAGAAGCGGACCGCATAAAAGAAGCATACTGTGACTGCCCGGCCTTTCGCAGCTATTCCGGGATCTGTAAGCATTGCGTGGCAGTGCTTCTGGAATATGGAGACCGTAAGGCCTATGAGCGTGTGGAAATCCGCAGACAGCAGGATGAGGAACAGAAGCAGGCAGAGTTATTCAGCGGAACAGCATTTCCGGCTGCTTTATCCGGACCAGGGCAGCCTGCAACGAAAACCACCGTTGAGCTGAAAAGCCTCCTTAATCGCCAGCTATACAGCCGTATGCTTCCGTTTTCCGGGGATCCGTATTTTGGCAGGGTGGAGCTGGAAACCTGCCTGAAATTTAATTCTGTGAGAAATTGTTTTACCGTGGAATTCCGCGTTGGCTGTGAGAAAAAATATATCCTCAAGGATGTGTTGGCCTTTGTGTGGAATCTGGATCATAATGAGAAGGTTTCTTATGGAAAAAATCTGGAATTTATCCATTCAGATGAAGCATTTTCAGAAGGATCCAGAAGCGTGCTGGCCTTTATCCGGGAATGGGTCGAGAATCATCACGGCACTTACATGTCCAGATATGAACAGCTGAAGAATATAGCTGTGGAAAAGGTGAGGGATCTTACCGTTGACAGAAAAGAACTTGAGGATCTGCTTCTTATACTTGGCGAAAAAAGTTTCAAGTTCAAAATGAACAATGATCCGGAAACAACATGGCATTCTGTCAGAGAAATTCCGGACAGGACGCTGATGATCCGGAAGAAGGATCAGGGGTTATCTCTTGAGATCGCGCCGGTATACAGTGTGACAGGCATACGGTATCATATGTATTTTGATAATGCGAAGGTATATCTGGTTTCCAGGCAGGAGCTTGGAGCAGTGGAGGAATTTGTTGCTTGTCTGGAGCGGCTTCCTGCAGGCCGAGGCTTTATTGATGAACCGGATGTGCCTGCGTTTGTGCGTGAGCTGCTTCCTTCCCTGAAAAAATTTTTTCACTGTGATCTCAGGGATTTCCCGGAAGAAACAGGTCTTGAATGCTACAAGGCTGCATATGAGATCTATCTGGATGCGCCGGAGCGTGACTGGATCACCTGTAAGGCATTTTCTGTTTACGGGAAGGATAAATTTTCGGTTTTTGACCGAGATGTGTCTGCCCGCACCAGGGATATTCCGGGAGAGCTTGGTGTGTTTGCGCTGCTGTCAAAATATTTTAACGGATATGATGACCAGCGGATGGAGCTGGCATTGGATTGTCGTGCCGAGGAACTGGAATCTTTGTGCAGGGAAGGTTCAGGGAAACCCGACAGTGTGAAAGATTCCGAAGAAAAGCTCTACCAGCTTCTTACTGAAGGGATCCCCGCCATGCAGAAAGTTGCAGCTGTCTATATTTCCCAGTCCATCAAACAGATGAGGGTGACAAAGCTGCCAAACATCCGTCTTGGCGTTTCTCTGTCAGCCGGACTTCTGAACCTGGATCTGGATGTGGAGGGGATGGATCAGGCGCAGCTTTTTGATATTCTTTCCAGGTACGATCGCAGGAAAAAATATTTCCGCCTGAAGGATGGCAGCTTTCTGGAGGTTTCCGATGGTCAGCTCAGGGAGCTTTCTGCTCTGAAAAATGGACTGCAGATCAGTGATCGTGAACTGAAAAAAGGAAAGACTCAGGTTCCGGCCTATCGTGCTATGTATCTGGACAGTCAGCTGAAGGGCGGCGATCTGATCAAGGTAGAGAAGGACAATGCCTTTCGTGCGTTGATCCGGAACATGCAGACAATGGAAGAACATAAATTTCAGATTCCCAGGGAGCAGGAAAAAATCCTCCGGGGCTATCAGAAAGAGGGCTTTTACTGGATCAAAACTCTGAAGCATAATCAGTTTGGAGGGATCCTGGCAGATGATATGGGACTTGGAAAAACCCTCCAGGTGATCACATTTCTCTGGTCAGAATTTCAGGAATCTGCGCCGGGAGAAAACAGACGTGCCCTTGTGATAACGCCTGCTTCGCTGGTGTTTAACTGGATGAACGAGATCGAACGTTTTGCGCCGGGACTTCCGGCTACCGTTGTGACTGGTGATGTGAAGGAGAGGAAAGCACTGATCAAAAATGCGGGAGAACGGGAGGTTCTGATCACCTCCTATGACCTTCTGAAACGGGATCTGAAGGCTTATCAGAACCTGGATTTTGCTGTGCAGATCATTGATGAGGCGCAGTATATCAAGAATCACGGAACTCAGGTGGCAAAGGCTGTGAAGGAGATCCGGTCGGAATTCAGGCTTGCGCTGACCGGTACACCGGTGGAGAACAGGCTCAGTGAGCTGTGGAGTATTTTTGATTTTCTGATGCCGGGTTTCCTTTATTCTTACGAAAAATTTCGTAAGGAAATCGAACTTCCGGCTGTGCAGTACAGCAATTCCGATGCGATGGAGCGTCTGCAGAAAATGATCCGTCCTTTTGTGCTGCGGAGATTGAAGAGGGATGTGCTGAAGGATCTTCCGGATAAGCTGGAAAAAGATATGTTTTCCCCGTTGGAAAGCGAGCAGAAGGAGCTGTATGAGGCCCATACGGAACGGCTTCGCCTGATGCTTGGGATGCAGTCGGATGCGGAGTTTCGCACTTCTAAACTGCAGATCCTTGCAGAGATCACGAGGCTGCGGCAGATCTGCTGTTATCCGGGACTGGTATATGAAGGATACAAAGGGAATTCTTCCAAGCTGGAGATGTGCATGGAGTTGGTTCAGAATGCGGTGAATGGCGGACATAAGCTCCTGTTGTTTTCCCAGTTTACTACCATGTTGGATGTGCTGGCTGTCCGTCTGAAAAAAGCAAAAGTTTCTTTTTATATGTTGACCGGATCGACTTCCAAGGAAAAACGGGCGCAGATGGTACATGCATTTAATGAGGATGATACTTCTGTTTTCTGCATTTCTCTGAAAGCAGGAGGAACAGGCCTGAATCTTACGGCAGCTGATATTGTGATCCACTACGATCCCTGGTGGAATCTTGCTGTGCAGAATCAGGCAACAGACCGTGCCCACCGCATCGGTCAGCAGAACGTTGTCAGTGTCTACCGCCTCTTTATGAAAGACACCATAGAAGAACGAATCCGGGCTCTTCAGGAAAGAAAACGGGAACTGGCTGATGAGATCTTAAGCGGCGAGGGAATCGGCCAGGCTTTGATCAGCAGAGAGGAAGTACTGGAGCTGCTAGGCAGGTAAAATTCTTAACTGAATCAAGTAAGTTCCTTGCTTCAATTACGAAAAGCAATACGCGGTGAGGGGACTTGCTTGTATCAGGAAGAGTGCAGGCTGTGAATATCCGCCTGATTCAACAAAAACACCCCCGATGGAAATCGCGTGTGTAAATCACATACGATATCCGTCAGGGGTGTTTTATTTTATGCAAAAAACTTATCGTACAGACCAAAGAAGAAGATAAACAGAATGATCAGCGGCAGGATATAAGTGATGTATCCGCGCATCCATTTCCGGATCTTCATGCCTTTTCCGGTGTTGGCTTCTTCTGTGAAGTTTTCCCAGCCCCAGCCCCGTTTGGAAACACAGAAAAGCAGGTATACAAGAGAACCAAGCGGGAGCAGAATGTTGCTTACCAGAAAATCTTCAAGGTCGAGAATTGCGCCGCCGAATACCTTGAGCCAGTCCCAGGACCATACATTGTATCCAAGTACGCATGGCAGAGACAGAAGGATGATGGCGATGGCATTTACAAGACTGGATTTTTTTCGGCTCCAGCCGGTAAGCTCCATACCGCAGGAAATAATATTTTCAAATACAGCCAGGATGGTAGAGAAAGCTGCAAATGACATAAAGATAAAGAACAGGCTTCCCCACAGTCTTCCAAGCGGAATGTGGTTGAAAATATTCGGCAGTGTGATGAAGATCAGGCTCGGTCCGGAAGTCTGGTCAACATTGAATGTGAAACATGCCGGGAAAATAATAAGTCCGGAGGTGATCGCAACAAAAGTATCCAGAAGCGCAATATTCATGGATTCACCAAGCAGTGCATGATCTTTTCCGATGTAGCTTCCGAAGATAGCCATAGCACCGATACCAAGGCTGAGAGTAAAGAATGCCTGGTTCATAGCACCGGTAATGGTAGAAATAATACCGATCTCTTTCATACGCTCGAAATCCGGGATCAGGTAGAATTTCAGTCCCTCTTTGGCACCATCCATGGTAAAACTGTTGATGGCAAGAACAACCATGATCACCAGAAGAGAGATCATCATAACCTTGGTAACTTTTTCAAGGCCGTTCTGAAGACCGCGGGAGCAGACAAAAACACCTGCAATAACAACAACGATCATCCAGAATCCCATAGTAACGGGCTGGCCAAGCATGTTGGTAAACTGTCCTGCAACACCGTCGGAATCAAGTCCCTGGAATTTACCGGTGGCTGTCATATAGAAGTAATTCAGCATCCAGCCTGTAACAGTGGTGTAAAACATCATCAGGAGATAACATCCGATCAGAGTGATATATCCATGGATGTGCCATTTCTGTCCTGGTTTTTCCAGTGCGTAATATGCTTTGACAGGACTCTTCTGGCTGGCACGTCCAACAGAAAACTCCATAGTCATAACAGGAAGTCCAAGAAGGGCCAGGAAGATCAGGTAAAACAGTACGAATGTGCCGCCACCGCCCTGTCCGGCCATGTAAGGGAATTTCCAGACGTTTCCGATTCCGATGGCACAGCCAGCAGAAATCAGAATGAATCCCAGACGGGATCCAAGTTTTTCTCTTTCTTTCATAACTCACCTCATTATTGCAGTATGGTAAACTGCTATTTGTATAAAGTCGCAGGTTTTATCTTAACACATTCCGGGATATTGCACAATAAAAAGAACTTGCATTTTACATAAAACATATGTTAGAGTAAAATGTAATTTTAATAAGATGAAGCGGTGAAACGTTACGCTTTAATGAGATAAAGATCATATGCCGATAGAACCTGGATAACTGTTCTTTTCAGTCAGGGATACAAAGTTTTTTGGAGAGATTCCGTAATATTTCCGGAAACATTTGCTGAAATATCCGGAATCAGAAAATCCGCATAAAGAAGCTACATTTTGAATGGAAGGGCTGTCTTCCAGAAGAAACTGTCTGGCTTTTTTCATGCGGCAGACATTGATATATGAGGTAAGTGTAACTCCGGATTCCTGACTGAATACAGCAGAGAGATGCTGGGGATTGACAAAAAAATGGGAAGCAATGGTTTCAAGACGAAGATCCGGCTGATTAAAATTCAGACAGATATATTCCTGAACCTGGGATACAAGAGCTGACTTCCGCGGATTTTTTTCATCAGCAAGAGAATCCAGAACTGCCTTGCAGGTAGACTGGAGCAGTTGTTTTAACTGCAGGGCACTCTGGCAGTTCTGGTAAGTATTCAGGGCGTTTTCCAGAAGAGGAAAAAGCGTTTCACGCTGACTGCACTCCGTGATAAAACCGTCAAGTACAGTAAGAAAAGCAGCAGCTACACTCCAGGTCTGCCGGATATGGATTTTTTTGGTGATGATATCGTTGAAATATTCATCAATATATTTACAGAGAGCCGGTGAATTTTGCTGGCGCAGAAAGATCAGGATATCATTATAAACCAGAGGCTTTAATGTAAAATCACCGGAATGGGACTGGGGCGTGAAATAAAGAAATCCGGAAGAAGACGCAGTTCTGTTATGAAAAACAGAAAGAGCCTCTTCATAGGAATAGCGGATTCCTTCCACGCCTTCATGAGGTGTTCCACAGCAGAAAAAAGTGGAAATCTGTGCGATATTATCATATATCCCGGCAAGTCTGAGACAGGATTGTTCCAGATCGGTAAAAGAAAAATCAGAGCTTTTTTCCATGATGATATACTGTCTCATCTGAGAATAGTCAATGTAAATAAGCTCTTTGCACACAGGCTGTAAGATTTCCCTGCATATATTTTCCAGGATGGTGTGGAGCAGAGAAAAATCACCTTTTTCATCCCATATTTCCGGATTGGCATTGTGGATCTCCATAAGAATGGTAAGATAATCGGAAGTTTTATGAATCGGAATTTTTTCCAGATCATCCGGGGAAATGGTTGTTCCGCTGATCACCTTCTGGAAGAAATTAAGCTGCATTTGCCGTGTATACAGATCGCGGAACTGAAAATAATTATTCACATAACTGTTTCTGGAATTTTCCTGATCGATCTCGTCACTTACTTTCTGGAGTGTCTCCATAAGCTCCCGGTGATCCAATGGCTTCAGGAGGTATCCGCGGACCTGAAGAGAGATGGCTTTTTTGGCATAGTCAAAATCTTCGTATCCTGTGGAAAGGATGAACCTGGTATGACAGTCTGTTCCAAGAGCTGCGATCATATCCAGACCGCTCATAACCGGCATGGATATATCCACAAGGGCAATATCGGGTTTAACATTTTCAATAAGCCGGATTCCGGCCTGTCCGTTATTAGCTTCCCCTGCAATGTTATAAAGGTTTTGTTTTTCAAGAAAATTGATCAGAGATTTTCTGAAAAAAACTTCGTCGTCAATAATTACAAGTGTTTTCACTTTATATTTCCCCCTCGATCAGATTTTTGTCAGGTATTACTATGGTTACAGTGGTTCCCTTTTCAGGTGAACTTTCGATGGTAAGTCCGTAATTCTCACCGTAGAGAAGAGCAATCCTGTGGTTGATACTTGGAAGCCCGAAAGAATGTCGGGCAGTTTTGAAGTCTCTGATAGAACGGTTAAGTTCGGCAAGTTTTTCCGGCGGGATACCGGAACCATTATCAGAAACAGAAATACAGATGGTACCATTTTTGATAGAAACAATTAAGTGAATATGGCATATCTGGCTGGTAAGTCCGTGGACAAAAATATTTTCCACAACAGGCTGTATGGTCAGCTTGGGTATCTCTGCCCCATGATCCTCCCAGGACGGCTCATAGATGATCTCGTAATCAACAAAATCCATATACCGCAGATTCTGGATATAAAGATACTGTTCTGTAAGAAGCAGCTCCTGGCGCAGAGGAATGATAAACTGTCCCTTTGAAAGAGAGTTTCTGTAGAAAGATGACATGGCAGACACTGCTTTTACTGCGGTATCATTCATATCAATTTCTATGAGAGACTTGATGGTGTTTAAAGTATTATAAAGAAAATGGGGATTGATCTGGGACTGTAAAAGACGTATTTCCATTTTCTGTTTGGCATTTTGTTCCTCATAGATATCGTTAAGTAATGTCTGGATCTTCTGCATCATAAGGTTAAACTGGTTATAGAGAACTGCAAGTTCATCATTTGAAGAGTAACTGGCAGAAATATTCAGCTTTCCGGCAGATGCAGATTTCATTTTTTCCACAAGTTTCTGTATAGGTGCGGTGACAGTACCTGTACATAATATGGAAAAAAATACAGATAAAATAAACACTACAATGCTGATCAGAAGAATGTTGTGCAGGATCACCATATGATCCAGAGTCAGGCTTTCCAGAGGAATCAGGTTGATCACATTCCAGTTTAGGTCAGGATAGGATTTGCAGATAAAAAGAGTGTCAGTGCCGTCTACGGAAAAAAACTGCCTGTCGGTTTCTGTCAGGGTTTTATAATTCTCTGAACTGATTTTTGTATAGGATGAGAAGTCTTTATAAATACCTCCGGATGAAGAAGAGGAAAGTATCTGTCCATTTTCATCAGTAATATAGAAATCCCTGGAAGAGCTGTCCGGAAGGTCGCGGAATGCAGAGGAAATATTTGTTTCTCTGATCAGAAGGACCAGGGCGCCCAGATATTTGGTGTTATCAATGTTTGTAATACTTTTTAAGGCTACAAAGGTTGGCTCCCCACTTATCTGGAAGGGTCCGAGAAACTGAAAGGCCAGATTAGTCTGAAGGCTGTCAAGGACTTCGGGACCTAAAATGGAATCAAGCTGATCTGTTTCTGTGGTACTGCTGTGAAACCAGTGGTTTTCTGTATCCAGGATATCCCAGGCATAGATGTTTTTGTGAAGTCCGATGATACGCTGGGCCTGGTCTGTAAGCTCGGAATTTACCAGAAAATGTTCCAGTGTGTTTTCGGGAACTGTGGGATTTTCTTTTAAAACATCGGCGATATTGCTGTTGATGGAAAGGGTGATGGCATAGTTTGATATATTATCGATCTTTTCTCCAAGGTTGCTGGTGATCAGGGATAGCTGCTGCTGACTGGAAAGTGCGGCACGCTTGATCAGTACTTTTTTGGATGCAGTATAAAAAAACACGGAAGTAAGCATGAGTATCAGAGAACTGAGCAGCAGATATGTAATAAAAAGCCTGCGTTTCAGACTGATTCCTAAAAATAAGTGAAACACCTTTTTTTTCAGATTTTCTATCATGGAATCCCCCCTCTGGTTTTATTGGCTACATTATATAATAAGGGAAAAATTCTCACAAGTGTGGGGGAAAGATTGGAGAAAATATTCCAGGTACAGCGAAGATTTTCCATGTATTTTTCCGGACGGATTTAATATAATGGTCTCATCGATAAGGAAAGCGGAACAAAATATTCAATCCGGATGAATAGAAATGTACCAAAAGGAGGACGAAAATGAAATTAAAAAAAGTGATGGCTGCTACACTTGCCACAATGATGTGTCTCTCTTCATTCAGCATGATGAATGTGTGGGCAGATAAAAAAGAGGATTCCGAACCACTTGTGATCAATTATATCAGTGCCAGGGGCGAAACAGATGCGGCACTGAAAACATTGAAGAAGCTTGCAGAAGATTATAAAAAAGATCACCCGGATTTTGAATTCAATGTAGAGTCTATTGCAGACAGAGAAACATATCTTCAGAAGATCAAGATCCTTGCATCCAGCAATGAGCTGCCGGACTGGTTTGACGCAGATCCGGAGGCATTTTTTGAAGGACTTTGCAAAAAGGATCTGATCTACAGTGTGGATGACCTTTATGATGAACTGGGTATCAAAGACAAGTTCTTTGATATTGCACTGAATTATCCGAAACTCAGTGACGGAAGCAATTACCTTATGACCTGGCAGGGAAATGTAGAGTATTTCTGGTATCACAAAGACATGTTTGAAAAAGCCGGAATTACTGAAACACCTCAGACACTGGAAGACCTCCTGGATGTGTGCAAGAAGCTGAAAGATGCGGGAATGACCCCGATATCCGCAGGAAATTACGACATGATCATGCGTTATCCCGCATTTAAGGCTTTCAGACTGGAAGGAAATGACTTCATTGACAATGCAAGAATGGGAAAAGAAAAATTTAATTCTGAGACAGGTATCGCAACAGCCCAGTATACACAGGATATAGCCCAGTATTTCAGTGAAGGATGGACAAGTTCAGATGCTACCGCACAGATGGATCTGTTTCTGAACAGTGGTGCGGCAATGTTATACACCGGAACATGGGATACACCGGATCTTACAGATGATGAGGGAAATCTTAAAGATGACATTTCCATGTTCAAACTTCCTGTAGACAGCGAAGGAACCGCTACAGGAGAAAATGATTACTATGCGAATTGTGGAATCGGAACTGCCATTCTCAAGGATTCCATGAGTGATGAGATGAAAGATTTCATCAGTTATGTATGGGATAATTTTGCTGATACGGCAATGTATGAGTTCAATATGCTTCCATCCATGATGCCAAGTGATTCGGAGAAGCTTCCGGAGCTTACACAGCAGATTTTAAGTGATCTTGAGAACTGCGGCACTTTTGCCCAGTGCTGGGATGTTCGTCTGGATCCTTCTACAAACGAGGTTTACAGAAAAGAGTTGGCAAGCCTTGGAATGGGAGAATCAACTCCTGAAGAGTTCTGCGAAAACATGGACAAAGCTGTAGAACAGTATGCATCTGATTATTTTGACACTGAAGAATAACTGAGAGAATACGCAGATGCAGATAAAATTCCGCATCTGCGTATGAAAGGGGAGAGGATATGAAGCCCAGAAATAAAATCCAGCCTTTACCGTTTGTTCTTCCTGCACTGTTCGTATATATTCTTACTGTTATCATCCCAATTCTGTGGTCAATGGGTTACAGCCTTTTTTCCTGGAATGGAATCGGTGATATGAAGTTTATCGGACTGGAAAATTATGTGAGGATGTTTCAGGATGAGACATTTCGTGAGGCTGTTGTAAATAATCTTAAATTTGTTGTATTGGGAAGTTTGTTCCAGTTATGTGCAGGACTGATCCTGGCAATTTTGCTTACACATATTTCCAAAGGTGGAAATATTCTGCGGGTTATTTATTTTATTCCATGTATCATTTCATCTATGGCGATCTGCCAGATTTTTTCCAAAATGCTTTCTGTCCAGCCCCAGGGCCTGGTTTGCTATGTGATGGAAAAACTGGGAATGGAACCTATCGCTTTGCTGGCAAATTCCCATACAGCGCTGATTACCATAACCCTGATCGATGGATATAAATACTGTGGTCTGTACATGATCATTTTTTATTCCGCATTTGTATCCATATCAAAGGATGTGATCGAGGCATCTACAATGGATGGCTGCAATGTTTTTCAACAGTATCGTTACATAAAGCTTCCACTGGTGAAAAATATATTCAGCATTGTCATTGTAATGCTTGTAAATGGTTGTCTGAAAACCTTTGATGTATTCTATATTCTTGACAATAAATCCAGATCAACAGAGATGGTGGCAACTTATATGTATAAAACCGCTTTTAATTCGGCTGACTTTGGCTATGGAAGTACATTGTCCGTTTTTCTGGTCATTGAATGTCTGGTAGCAGTAGGGATTATACAGAAATGCCTGGGATCGGCGAAAGGAGATGGGTCAGAATGATAAAATCAAGAAAAAATATACCTATTCGTGCTGTGTTCTATGTAGTGATCCTTATTTTTGTCATGATACAGGTCTACCCTATTTTCTGGGTTATCTGCTCCAGTCTGAAAACACCGGATGAAATGACATATACTGCACAGTATGCCCTGCCATCAGGATTTTATCTTGGAAACTATATCAGCGCACTGACGATCTCATCCATTCCAAGATATTTTCTTAACAGTACGGTTGTGGCAGTTCTCACACTTCTTGGCATCGTAGTCCTGGGATGCCCGGTTGCATTTGTGATCAGCAAGGTAAAGGTAAAATATGCCAATGCACTGATGGCATTTTTCCTGTTTGGAATGATGGTGCCTATTTTTTCCTGCCTTATACCCATGTTCCAGATTTATAACAGGATCGGACTGAGAAATACATACTGGGCACTGGTGCTTCCGCAGATCGGGTTCGGACTTCCAATGTGTATCTATCTTTACACCGGATTTTTTAAATTTATGCCGGATTCTCTTCTGGAAGCAGCAGTTATTGACGGTGCCACAATGGGAACCACATTCCGCAAGATCGTGGTACCTATGGCTAAAAATACTACAATGACAGTTCTTACATACAATTTTGTTTTTGTATGGAACGAATTTACATATGCCAATACATTTATCTCATCTTCTGATATGAAAACTCTGCCAATTGGCCTGAATGACTTTGTGGGGCAGTTCGGAAGAGTGGACTGGGGAAGTACATTTGCGGCGATCGTAATATCGATCCTGCCTACACTGATCGTGTATTTTATTCTTAACAAAAACATAATCGAAGGTATGGCTGCAGGTGCGGTCAAGAGTTAGGAGGCTGAAATGGAAACAAGGATTGAATTGAAACAAGGATGGAAAATTTTGCAGGATGTTCATGATACAGGGGAAAAGACCGGGCTTTATGCTGCCAGGGAAGCGGATACTTCCGTAGGTTCCCAGGTGTCTGAATGGGAGGAACTGGAGGAACTGAAACATCTGCAGCTTATCTATGCCAGACAGCCATATTTCGGGCGTGAACTGAGATATTTCAATCAGGCGCCCTGGTGGTACAAAACAGAGTTTGAAGTTCCGGATCAGAAAGTTACGGATGCTGTCCTTAAATTTACCAATGTTGATTATTATGGAAAAGTATGGATTAACGGAGAATTTCTTGGAGAGCATGAAGGATATTCCGCTCCATTTTCCTTTAATGTAAAAGATAAGCTTGTTTTTGGAGAGAAAAATTATCTTATTGTAAAGGTAAGTTCTCCATGGGATGATGAGGTGGAGCTGGATGCACAGGATTCCAGAACCCACCTGGTAAAAAGAAATATGGTAAAAGGTACCTACGAACATTCTGATACATTTATCCAGAGAGATGTAAATCCTGTAGGAATCTACGGAAAAGTGGAACTGATCCTGACAGAAGAAGGTGTTCTGGAAGATCAGACAGATCTGAAGTATGAACTGGATCCGGATGTAAGGAAAGCAGACGTATATGTGGAAACTGAAGCGCGAGGTCTGAAATCCGGGGAGACATATGATTTTAATGTAAAGATCCGGGAAAAAGAGTCCGGTCTTATAAAGGCAGAAAAAACTGTTCAGATAATGGCAGAGAAAGCAGAGACAGGTTTTAAATGTGAGCTTAAAGTGGAAGATGTCAGACTGTGGTCCACATGGGATCATGGTTATCCCTGGATGTATCAGGCAGAACTTACGTTAAGCAGGGGAAAAGACATACTGAGCAGCAGAACAACGAATTTTGCTTTTCGGGACATTCAGATTGAGCGTAATGAAAAAATAACAAGATTCTGGCTTAATAACAGGAAACTGTATATAAGAGGAACCTCTTATTTTCCGGATTGTTATATTTCTGCAATGACAAAGGAACGGTACCTGAGAGATCTTCTTAATGTAAAGGCGGCAGGTTTTAATCTGGTACGAGTACATGTCCACACAGAGCAGGAAGTTTTTTATGATCTGTGTGACGAGCTGGGAATTGCAGTTTTTCAGGATTCGGAGTACAACTGGACGCATCCTTCAACAGATGAATGGGCGCAGAGATTTGCAGATGTTTACAGAGAAAATGTGAAACTTCTGAAGCATCATCCGTCTCTGATCTGCTGGATCATTATGAATGAACCGGGATGTATTGATCCGGATGGAAATGTGAGAAGGAGATTTATGGAGGAAAATCCGGGACCTGCTTTGTACAGGGAAGTACAGAAGATGGATCCGGGCAGACCGATCATCAAGGGTTCTTTCTGCGAAGACGATCTGCTTAGCGGGGACAGCCATAATTATCTGGGTTCTTTATGCGGTGGAGAATATGCAGATATTTATGAGCAGACAGAAAAGCTGAATACAGAGTACGGATTTGATGCACCGGGCAGCAGTGAAAATCTGAAAACTGTTCCGGAGGTATATCATCGTCTGGAAAAACTGGTGGATGATATCCCGAAGATCCAGGAATATCAGTATAAGCTTCTGAAATATTATACAGAGCATTACAGGATCCAGAAATATGAACCTTGCTCAGGATATATACAGTTTATGTTTATCGATCTGTGTCCTCAGAGCTTCTACGGATTATATGACTGGTGGGGAATTCCCAAAAAGGGTCTTCAGGCTATACTGGAAAGCAACGCACCAGTGGGTGCTTTTGCAAAGCACAAAGATTATCTGGACAGTCTGTATATTGTAAATGATACAGATGGAGCTCTGGGAGAGTGTGAACTTACATGGATCATTACAGAAACATTGAACGGAGAACTGGTGGAAAAGGGAAGTGTTAAAGCAGAAGTTCCGGCAGACAGCCGTGTCATGGTAAAAACCTTTGAGAAAGAATACGGAAAAGGCAAGAAGTGGAACCTTACACTAATTCTTTCTGATAATAGCGGTAAATGTATGGCAAAGAATACCTATCAGGATATCTGTACTTTGCTTTCAAGAGTTGATGGGCATCCGGACCGTATGAGCCATGAGTTTGGAATGAGACTCTACTGGGCCTGAGATATCCGTAGCTCACAGCCACTTTCATCCTTTCCTTGTGTCGAAAATCACAACATGCTATACTTGATATAAAGAAAGATTTTCGGCGTGGAAGGAGCGAGAGTATATGCGTTTACAGAAAGTGCAGGAAGCACTGAATACCAAGAAGATCCCATTTGAGTATACGGAAGAGGATGGCTGCGGAAGCATTGATTTTATGTTCCGCGGGCTGAAGTTCCACGTATGGGAGTATGAGGACAGTGTATGGGGTGCTGAGACCAATGTGTTTGCAGCCGGAAGAAGTGAGGATGTGGAAGGTGATTACGAAGAGATCATCTCTAGGGAAATCCTGTCCTGGCCGGATATGATCACACCTAATTAAAAAGAGCAGCAGATACTATTACAGATAAAAGTTTCACAGATCAGTCGACCTGTGAAACTTTTATTTTTTTCTGGAAATCTTTTGTATAGTGAAGCTCATAGTCTTTGGTGATGAAGACAGCCTGGACACCTTTTTTTTCTGCGAAGGCAAGACCTTTTTTCAGGCCCAGTGCAAAGCAGGTGGTGCTTAAGGCATCGCCGTCCACGGAACGGTCAGAAATGATAGTGACGGAGATCAGACCGTTATCATAAGGATATCCGGTGTGTGGATCCAGGATGTGATGATAGAGTTTTCCGTCCTGCTTAAAGCAGCGTTCGTAGATTCCCGAAGAAACAACTGAACGTCCGTTGATATCCACTACAGCAGCCGTTTCATTGCGGTCAGCAAAAGGCTTCTGAACGCCAACCTTAAATGGCTCTCCGTCAGGCCGTCCTCCAATACAGAGAACATTGCCGCCCAGATTGATGATGGCACTTTTTACGCCGCTTTTTTTCAGGTATTCACTGATGCGGTCGGCAATATAGCCTTTGGCAATAGCCCCTACGTCAAAGGCAGTGTCGGGAGAAGGAAGAGTAAGCTTCTGCCCGTTAAGCTCTACGCCATCAGAGCTGCACAGTGGCAGTGCTGTCTGGATATCATTGTCTGCCGGTACCTGGGGATCTTCTGCGGTAAAATCCCACAGAGAGGTAAGAGGCGCAATGGCAATATCAAAAGCACCTCCGGATTCCCTGGTAAAGGCAAGTCCTTCATCCAGAAGATCTGCAAGCTGGGGGGAAATCATCCAGGTTTCCTTCTGTGAATCAGGATCTGTACTTATCTTATAAGGAAAACTGCCGGATTCCTGGCCCTGGTCTTCTCTGTGGTTCAGTCTGTACAGTTCACTGTCTTCATTGGTACGGCTGAAAACAAGCTCATATCTGTCGCAGAGAGAGAGACAGTCATCAAGGAGAGATCTGTCCCTGGAATCATAGATCTTGATATCAACAACTGTGTTCAGTTTAAAATCAGAAACACTGACAGGTTCCTGCTCATCAGTGTTGGTTTGGGTTTGTTCGCATCCGGCAAAAAGAAAACAGAAACTGATCAGCAGCGTGACAGATAAAAGCCGGGTGAAGGTCCGGTATATATATGATTTTTTTAGCATGATTCCTCCATCAGAATGAAATAATATAATAAGAAAATATATGCAAAGAATTATATCACAGGACATGGTGGCAGCAAAGGGGAATATAAATGCCCGCTTTATCTGTCCCATCTTGTAATTCCGGTTCCTGTAAGCTATAATTTCTCACAGAAGATTAAAATGCTCAAAGGAGAAGGAACTTATGATAAAAGTGATCGCCAGTGATATGGACGGAACCCTTCTTGGGGATGACCATAAGATCGCACCGGAAACTCAGGTTGCCATTAAACGTGCCTGTGATGCGGGAATCCGTTTTATGGTGGCTACAGGACGTAATTTCCGTGGAGCCATGGACGCACTGAAGGATACAGATATTACCTGTGATTACATCTTAAGCAGTGGAGCAGAGGTGAGAAACCCACAGAGAGAAGTAGTGAAACGTACGCCGATCCCCATTGATCTCTGCGAGGAGGTCTATGAGGAACTTAAAGAATATCCTGTATCTGTTATATTTTTTACAGACAGGTATGATTACCGGCTTGGAACTAAGAAGGAGATCGAGGATGGTATTATCCGCCAGATAAGACTTTTCCATATGGACAAAAATGACAGCGATGAAAAGATCCGTAACTCTGCTCAGTTCCTGCAGATTGCCGGAAATACCAGAGGAATCTCAGATATCCGTTCTCTGGAAGAATGTGAGACGCCTGTGTACAAGATCTTTATTTTTGCAGGAGATGTGGATATGCTTCAGGAGATCGGGGAGAAGCTTGGACAGAATCCTGAGCTTGCGGTGGCATCTTCCTTTATCCTGAACCAGGAGGTGACGGAAGTCAGAGCCCAGAAAGGTCCTGTGTTGAAGGAATATATAGAATCTCTTGGATATACAATGGATGAGGTAATGGTGCTTGGGGACAGCTTTAATGATTATTCCATGCTGTCCATGGATTTCGGCGCCACGGTAGCCATGGGAAATTCCGTTCCCGGGATCAAAGAGGTGGCAAAATATATAACAAAGACCAACCAGGAATTTGGAGTTGCCTGGGCGATCGATCAGGCTATTGCTGCCGGAGACGGAGAATTAAAACTTCAAAAGTAAAACTCCCCCTTTTGGAAAAACACTATATATATTATAATGTAATAAGATAAAAAATCACAGATGTGGCAGGCGTATCGGCTGCGTCGGAACAAGAGAGGAAATCACAATGGAAAATGTTTATATTATGGATCATCCGCTGATCAAACACAAAATTTCAATGCTCCGTGACAAGAACACAGGAACAAATGAGTTCCGTAAACTGGTGGAGGAGATCGGCATCCTTATGGGATACGAGGCACTTCGTGATCTTCCTACAGAGGAAGTGGAAGTGGAGACACCGATCGAGACATGCAGGACACCTATGATCGCCGGTAAGAAGCTGGCTGTTATCCCGGTACTCCGTGCAGGTCTTGGAATGGTAAACAGTATCCTGACACTGGTGCCATCTGCCAAAGTGGGACATGTAGGTCTTTACAGAGATCCTGAGACACATGAGCCGCATGAGTACTACTGTAAACTTCCGGAGTCTATTGATGAGCGTATCGCGGTTATCGTTGATCCGATGCTTGCAACCGGCGGTTCCGGTGAGGCTGCCATTGATTTTGTTAAGAAACAGGGTGGAAAGAACATCAAGTTCATGTGCATCATCGCAGCTCCGGAGGGACTGAAACGTCTTCACGAGGCACATCCGGATGTACAGATCTACTGTGGTTCCCTTGACAGAGAGCTCAATGAGAACGCTTACATCTGCCCGGGACTTGGAGATGCCGGAGACCGTATTTTTGGTACTAAATAATTTTGAAAAAATCTTAAAAAATACTTGACACACCCGGCACTGTTATGGTATTGTACCTAAGAACGCTGCCGAAGACAGTAGGTGCCGTAAGGCATAAGGATCAAAACGCCTACCGAGGTCCAAGTATTCTGAGTTAAGATTACACAAGGCCTTATTGCGAAGCAGTAAGGTCTTTTTTTAAACAGATTGACTTATTGCGACGGCGGTATACAAAATCTATAAGGAGGTGTACCATTTCATGGCAAAAGTAGAACTGAAACAACCAATCGTAGAAGAGATCTCTAACAGCATTAAAGACGCACAGTCTGTTGTACTTGTAAACTACAGCGGTCTTACAGTTGAGCAGGATACAATTCTTCGTAAAGAGTTAAGAGAAGCTGGTGTTCAGTACAAGGTATACAAGAATACCATGATGCGTCGTGCATTCGAGGGTACAGCATTTGAGAGCCTCAGTGATCATTTACATGGCACAAATGCGATCGCTATCTCCGAGACAGACGCAACTGCTCCGGCAAGAATCCTTGCTAAATATGCAAAACAGTTCCCGGCACTGGAGCTGATCGCAGGTGTAGTTGAAGGTAACTACAATGATCAGGCCGGAATTCAGGCACTGTCCACAATTCCTTCAAGAGAGGAACTTCTTGGAAAACTGCTTGGAAGTATGCAGTCTCCGATCGCAAACTTCGCTCGTGTGCTTAATCAGATCGCAGAGCAGAATGGCGGAGCTGACGCAGCAGCTGCTGAGTAATCCCAGCAACGTGCAATTGGCGGCATAACGACCGCATGATTATTAATTAAAATTTATAAATGGAGGGAAATTAAAATGGCAAAATTAACAACAGAAGAATTTATTGCAGCAATCAAAGAATTATCTGTATTAGAGTTAAATGACCTTGTAAAAGCTTGTGAGGAAGAGTTCGGCGTTTCCGCAGCAGCAGGTGTTGTTGTAGCAGCAGCAGGTGCAGCAGGCGAGGCAGCTGAGGAGAAAGATGAGTTTGACGTAGAGCTTACAGAGGTTGGCGCTAACAAAGTTAAAGTTATCAAAGTTGTTCGTGAGGTTACAGGTCTTGGACTTAAAGAGGCTAAAGCTATCGTTGATGGTGCTCCGAAGGTTGTTAAAGAGGGCGCATCCAAAGCTGAGGCTGAGGACATCAAAACTAAACTTGAGGCTGAGGGAGCTAAGGTTACACTTAAATAATCCGATCAGATCAAAAGTTTTAAAGGCTGTTGTGACTGCCGGTTTACCGGCGGCACAGCAGCCTTTTTTAGTGAAAAAATCCAGGGTAAATCTTGATTTTTGAAGAAAAAGAAAGGATAATAAAGGAGACAGGAAAGGGTGGATGGAATATGAAACGAAAAATAATGGCCTGTATCCTTGCTGCTGCGTTGGGAATCACAGGAGTTTCTTTTCCGACGGCAGCCAAGACAGTGTCTGTCGGAAAAAATGTAAAAAATATAACTGTAAACGTGAAAAATCCTCTGGATGAACTTCGGGCTCAGGAAGCTGCAATGCAGCAGCAGGAGGAGCTTGAAGAAGAGGAAAATATGCCGGAACAGGATCTGGATCCGCTTGTGCTGGATAACGATGGCAGTGTGGTTCCTGCATCACAGGCATCCTGGACAAAAATAGAGTCAGGTGCTGTAGAAGCAGTGGATGTATCAGAGGCACCGGGGGATGAGGAAATATCGGAAAATTCAACTGAAGACACATTTTCAGATGGAAGCACAGATGGAGATTTTGACACAAATAAGAATATTTCTGACAATGCAGCAACGGAAGCTGGCAGTGAGGATATTCAGACAACAGATGGCAGTATCAGCGGAGAATTGCCGGCAGATTTTTCCGAAGGAACGGAGAACGGCGATAACGGTTCCGAAGAACTTCAGCTTCAGCAGGAAAACGGTAATGTAGAAAACGTCGCAGAGCCGGATAATAATAAAGCTGATGAAGGCGCAGGTCAGGCACCGGCTGATTTTACAGATGATGCCAATGCTGCTGGGGATTTTTCCGCAGGAGATGCTTCAGATGGAGAACTTGGAACTTATCAGACTGTGACTCTGGAAGTTGAGGAAGGACAGGATATCACAGCACCTTTGAACACACTGTTTCTTGAACTGAAAGATCAGGCCACAGATGAAAATCCCTGCAAGATCATAATTCCACCGGGAAATTATGAACTGACAGGTACACTGTGCATGTACAGTAATATGTACTTATATGCAAGAGACGCTAATATTACAAAAACGTCTACCACCAAACATCTGATCCTCCGTCTTGGAAATACCAAAGATTCAGAAGGCGGATATGATGGATATCGCAACATTGTGATCGATGGAGGAACCTGGGACTACAATTATCAGTGTGTGGAAAATAAGGATGCACCGGGCGGATTTGTGGGATTTTGCATTGGACATGCTACAAATGTTACGATTAAAAATGCTACATTTCTTAATAATCTGAAATCTCATTTTCTGGAATTTGGCGGAGTGAAAAATGCCAAGATCACAGGCTGTACATTCAGTGGCTATTATAAGAATTATGTGGAAGGCGGACAGGAATGTATTCAGATCGACTGCTGTACAGATGAGAGCAATGTTTTTCCACAGTACAGACCTTACGATGGAACGACCTGTGAAGATTTTGTGATCGATGGAAATGTGTTCGAAGATGTCTTTACAGGGCTGGGAACGCACAGTATGATGTCCGGAAAAACATATAAAAGGATCACAGTTACGAATAATACTTTCCATAATGTAAAAAAACGCTGTATAAGGTTTATGAATTATGAAGATTCTACAGCAGAAAATAATACCATGGTAAATGTGGGAAATGGAGTGGACATTTCTTCTGTGAGCAGCAATACACACCAGACGCCAGGCTATGATGATGGGCCGGACATGCTGAAAAACAGGAATCTTCGTGTGGCAGGAAACTACATCAGTCTTGCCAGAACTACCAGCATTGGTGGAATTGCATGGATCTGCAGTGGTATAAAAGTTTCAGGCTATAATATGAAAAAAGATGGAGCTGTGCTCCCTAAAAAGATATATCCGGTGAAAGGTGTGACTGTAGAAGATAATCAGATCAGCGGATATGGAAACGGAATCAGCATGTCTCTTACTGACACAGATACCGTAACAGATAATCAGGTAACAATGAAAAAAACTTCTTCATATTCCAATTTTGGGATTTATGCCCAGGATTCCAGAGGAAGCGTTATCAGCAGGAATACAGTGTCCGGAACTGCAAATACGGGAATTTATCTCTCCGGTTCTGTCTATGCAGCAGGATCAGAACAGAGAAATCTTGTAGAGCAGAATACTGTTTCCGGAGCAGGCGGAGATGGAATTTATCTGCAATCTGTAAATACTTCATCCACTGCACAGAAGAATACTGTTAAATCAGCGGCCGGCTCGGGAATACGTGTAAATGCAGGAAAGAACAATAATGTTCTTGGTAATACCTGTTTATCCAACAAAAATCATGGCGTGAAAATTGAGTATGTGGTCGGCGGAGTCAGGGTAAAAAGCAATCGTGTGACATCAAATGCAAAAAGTGGTATTTTGCTCTGGAAATCAAAAGTATCCGAAGTATCAGGAAACCGTGCGGAGAAAAATAGGGGGAATGGTGTTTATGCATATGCATCTGTAATACCGGTCATGAAAAAGAATACATTTTGCGAAAACGGAAAGGTTCAGGCGATATATGTAAAAAGCTGCAAAGGATGGACCGGCATCAACCGTCCTTCATGCAGAACTGTTACATCAAGAAGTACAGCTATAAGCGGAACTGCATCAGGCAGCCAGACAGTTATTGCATATGTGCAGCGTTCCGGAAAACAGACAAAGCTGGGTGTATCATCCGTAAACAAAAAGAAACAGTACGTTATTAAAATAAAGAAGCAAAAAAAGAATACTGCTCTGAAACTTGTCTCAAAAGATAAATACGGAAATACAGTAACAGTAAATACTGTTGTGAAGTAAGTATGTGTGATAAAAAAAGATTCTGTTCCGGATATCCATACATCGTATGTATAGAAGGAACAGAATCTTTTTTTTGAAAAATGTAAAAAAATCAAAAAAAGTGCTTGACACACTTTTTTTCTTATGTTAAAGTGGAGGATGCTATATTATGGCTAGATATGCCTGCCTAAAGGTCAGGCGGGATCATGTTGTAATAAATAATAAAAAAACAGGGGTGAAACGTCAATGGAAAAAAACAGAATTCGTTCTGTAAAAACTGGAAAAAGCATGCGTATGAGCTACCAGAGACAAAAAGAAGTCCTGGAAATGCCAAACCTGATCGAAGTTCAGAAAGATTCCTACCAGTGGTTTCTTGACGAAGGTTTAAAAGAAGTATTTGATGATATTTCTCCGATCGCAGATTACGGCGGAAAGCTCAGTCTGGAATTCATCGATTTCACATACGATGAAAAAGATGCAAAATATTCCATCGAGCAGTGTAAAGAACGTGACGTGACTTATGCCGCACCTTTGAAGGTTCGAGTAAGGCTGATCAATAAGGAAACAGAAGAGATCAACGAACACGAGATTTTCATGGGAGATTTACCGCTGATGACAGCTACGGGTACCTTTGTTATCAATGGTGCTGAGCGTGTTATTGTCAGCCAGTTAGTACGTTCCCCTGGAATCTACTACGCGATCGCTCATGATAAGCTTGGTAAGAGACTGTTTTCCAGTACTGTAATTCCGAACAGAGGTGCATGGCTGGAGTACGAGACAGATTCAAATGATGTATTTTATGTACGTGTAGACAGAACAAGAAAGGTTCCGATCACTGTTCTGATCCGTGCACTGGGCATTGGAACCAATGCTGAGATCATTGATCTGTTTGGTGAAGAGCCAAAGATCCTTGCCAGCTTTACAAAGGATACCTCCACAAACTATCAGGAAGGTCTCCTTGAGCTGTATAAGAAGATCCGTCCGGGCGAGCCGCTTGCAGTAGAGAGCGCAGAGAGCCTGATCATGGCAATGTTCTTCGATCCGAGAAGATATGACCTTGCCAAAGTCGGACGTTATAAATTTAATAAGAAGCTTCATTTCAATAAACGTATCGTAGGCCACAAGCTTTCTCAGGATGTTGTAGATACAACAACAGGTGAGATCCTTGCTGAGGCTGAGACACTTGTTACAAAAGAGCTTGCTGATACATTACAGAATTCCGCAGTTCCGTACGTATGGATCCAGGGTGAGGAGAGAGAAATCAAAGTCCTTTCCAGCCTTATGGTTGATATCCGTCACTATCTGCCGGAGCTTGAGAATCCGAAGTCCCTGGGTGTTACAGAATTAGTATACTACCCAGTGCTCGAAAAAATTCTGGAAGAAAATGACACATTTGAGGACAGATGTGATGCGATCAAACGTGATATCCACGACCTGATCCCGAAACACATCACCAAGGAAGATATCCTTGCGTCCATTAACTACAATATGCATCTGGAGTATGGCCTTGGTAACGATGATGATATCGACCACCTGGGCAACCGTCGTATCCGTGCTGTCGGTGAGCTGCTTCAGAATCAGTACCGCATCGGTCTTTCCAGACTTGAGCGTGTGGTACGTGAGAGAATGACAACACAGGACACAGAGAGTATTTCTCCGCAGTCCCTGATCAATATCAAACCTGTAACTGCAGCAGTAAAAGAGTTCTTCGGATCATCCCAGCTGTCACAGTTCATGGATCAGAACAACCCGCTTGGAGAGCTGACTCACAAGAGAAGACTTTCCGCACTGGGACCTGGCGGTCTGTCACGAGACAGAGCCGGATTCGAGGTTCGAGACGTACATTATTCCCACTATGGAAGAATGTGCCCGATCGAGACTCCTGAGGGACCGAACATCGGTCTTATCAACTCCCTTGCATCCTATGCAAGGATCAATCAGTACGGCTTCGTAGAGGCTCCGTACAGAAAGATCGACAAAACAGATCCTTCCAACCCGCGTGTAACCGATGAGGTTGTATACATGACAGCGGATGAGGAAGATAATTACCATGTAGCACAGGCGAATGAGCCACTGGATGAAGAGGGACACTTCATTCATAAGAACGTTTCCGGTCGTTACCGCGAGGAGACACAGGAGTACGAGCAGCACATGTTCGATTACATGGATGTATCTCCGCGAATGGTATTCTCCGTTGCTACAGCCCTGATCCCGTTCCTGCAGAACGATGATGCGAACCGTGCGCTGATGGGATCCAACATGCAGCGTCAGGCCGTTCCGCTTCTTACAACAGAGGCTCCGGTTGTTGGTACAGGTATGGAAACCAAGACAGCTGTTGACTCCGGTGTATGCGTTGTTGCAAGAAAAGCAGGTACAGTACTTCGTTCCACATCTACAGATATCTCTATCAAGAATGATGACGGAACAAAAGATGATTATCATCTGACTAAATTCATGCGAAGCAACCAGAGCAACTGCTACAACCAGAGACCGATCGTGTTCCAGGGTGAGCATGTTGAGGCAGGACAGGTTATCGCGGATGGCCCGTCTACATCCAATGGTGAGCTTGCACTTGGTAAGAACCCGCTGATCGGATTTATGACCTGGGAGGGTTATAACTACGAGGATGCTGTTCTTCTTAGTGAGAAACTGGTACAGAATGATGTTTATACATCTGTCCATATTGAGGAATATGAGGCAGAATCCCGTGATACCAAGCTGGGACCGGAAGAGATCACACGTGACGTTCCGGGTGTCGGCGATGACGCTCTGAAGGATCTGGATGAGCGCGGTATCATCCGTATCGGTGCTGAGGTACGTGCCGGTGATATCCTTGTCGGTAAGGTTACTCCTAAGGGAGAGACTGAGCTTACTGCTGAGGAGCGTCTCCTTCGTGCTATCTTCGGTGAGAAGGCAAGAGAGGTACGTGATACTTCCCTTAAGGTACCGCACGGTGAGTATGGTATTATCGTAGATGCCAAGGTATTTACAAGAGAGAACGGCGATGAGCTGAGCCCTGGAGTAAATCAGGCAGTACGTATTTATATTGCACAGAAGAGAAAGATCTCCGTTGGTGATAAGATGGCTGGTCGTCATGGTAACAAGGGTGTCGTTTCCCGTGTACTTCCGGTTGAGGATATGCCATTCCTTCCAAACGGACGTCCTCTTGATATCGTGCTGAATCCTCTGGGTGTACCTTCCCGAATGAACATCGGACAGGTCCTGGAGATCCACTTGAGCCTTGCTGCCAAAGCACTTGGCTTCAATATTGCAACACCTGTATTCGATGGCGCAAACGAGGTTGATATCCAGGATACTCTGGAGCTTGCCAACGATTACGTTAATACGGAAGACTTTGAGGAATTCCGTGAGAAATATAAAGACATCCTTGCACCGGATGTTATGCAGTATCTCGATGAGAATAAAGCTCACAGAGCACTCTGGAAGGGCGTTCCGATCTCCAGAGACGGTAAGGTAAGACTTCGTGACGGACGAACAGGCGAGTACTTCGACAGCCCTGTAACGATCGGTCACATGCACTACCTGAAGCTGCATCATCTGGTAGATGATAAGATCCATGCACGTTCCACAGGTCCATACTCCCTGGTAACACAGCAGCCTCTGGGTGGTAAAGCTCAGTTCGGTGGACAGCGTTTCGGAGAGATGGAGGTTTGGGCACTGGAGGCATATGGTGCTTCCTACACACTGCAGGAGATCCTGACAGTGAAGTCTGATGATGTGATCGGACGTGTTAAGACCTATGAAGCGATCATCAAAGGTGACAACATTCCTGAGCCAGGTATTCCTGAGTCCTTTAAGGTACTTCTTAAAGAGCTTCAGTCTCTTGGTCTGGATGTACGTGTGCTCAGCGAGGACGGATCAGAGGTACACATTATGGAAACCTCTGATTACGGAGATACTGATCTTCGTCATGTCATCGAGGGTGATTCCAGAGGACGCAGAGATGAGGAGTCCTTCGGTAAACACGGCTACACCAAGCAGGAGTTCAGCGGAGAAGAGCTTGTCAATGTAGAAGAAGATGAGGACATGGAAGACGAAGATGATATGATCGAGTTTGAAGAGTCCTTTGATGATGAGGAATAAGAAAGGGGAAAGAATACATGGCAGAAACAACCAACGCCAATGAAACATATCAGCCAATGACTTTCGATGCCATCAAGATCGGACTGGCGTCCCCTGAGAAGATCAGAGAGTGGTCACACGGTGAGGTTTTAAAACCTGAAACGATCAACTACAGAACCTTGAAGCCTGAGAAGGATGGTCTTTTCTGTGAAAGGATTTTCGGACCGAGCAAGGACTGGGAGTGCCACTGTGGAAAGTACAAAAAAATTCGCTATAAAGGCGTTGTCTGCGACAGATGCGGTGTTGAAGTAACCAAATCTGCCGTTCGTAGAGAGCGTATGGGACACATCGAGCTTGCAGCTCCGGTGTCTCATATCTGGTACTTTAAAGGAATTCCGTCCCGTATGGGTCTGATTCTTGATATTTCTCCGAGAACACTGGAGAAAGTGCTTTACTTTGCTAACTATATCGTTCTGGATCCTGCAGATTCCGGACTTATGTACAAACAGGTACTCACCGAACGTGAGTACCAGGAAGCACGTGAGTCTTACGGAGAGGGATTCCGTGTAGGTATGGGTGCTGAATCCATCATGGAGCTCCTTCAGGCTATCGATCTTGAAAAGGATTCAGAAGAACTGAAGGCAGAGCTTGTGGACGCAACAGGCCAGAAGCGTGCAAGGATCATCAAACGTCTTGAGGTTGTGGAGTCCTTCCGTGAGTCCGGCAACCGTCCTGAGTGGATGATCATGACCGTTATCCCGGTTATCCCGCCGGATCTTCGTCCTATGGTACAGCTGGACGGAGGACGTTTTGCAACATCTGACCTGAATGATCTTTACAGAAGGATCATCAACAGAAACAACCGTCTGAAAAGACTTCTGGAGCTTGGTGCTCCGGATATCATTGTCCGCAACGAGAAGCGTATGCTGCAGGAGGCTGTAGATGCCCTGATCGATAACGGACGCCGTGGACGTCCTGTAACAGGCCCTGGAAACAGAGCTCTGAAATCCCTTTCCGATATGCTGAAGGGTAAATCCGGACGTTTCCGTCAGAACCTTCTCGGTAAACGAGTTGACTATTCCGGACGTTCTGTAATCGTCGTAGGACCTGAACTGAAGATCTATCAGTGTGGTCTTCCGAAGGAGATGGCTATCGAGCTGTTCAAACCTTTCGTTATGAAAGAGCTTGTTGCCAACGGAACTTCCCACAACATCAAAAATGCCAAGAAAATGGTAGAGAAGCTTGAGCCGGCAGTATGGGATGTCCTTGAGGACGTCATTAAGGAGCATCCGGTTATGCTGAACCGTGCACCTACACTGCATCGTCTGGGTATCCAGGCATTCGAGCCGATCCTTGTAGAAGGTAAGGCGATCAAGCTTCATCCGCTTGTTTGTACCGCGTTCAACGCTGACTTCGATGGTGACCAGATGGCTGTACATCTTCCGCTTTCCCAGGAAGCACAGGCAGAGTGCCGTTTCCTTCTGTTATCACCGAACAACCTTCTGAAACCGTCAGATGGTGGTCCTGTAGCCGTTCCTTCACAGGATATGGTCCTTGGTATCTACTACCTGACACAGGAAAGACCTGGAAACAAGGGTGAGGGCAAGTTCTTTAAGAGTGTCAACGAGGCAATTCTTGCATATGAGAACAAGGTCATCACACTCCAGACAAAGATCATTGTCCATTGTCATAAGACAATGCCGGACGGAACTGTTTTAAGCGGCAATGTTCAGTCCACACTGGGACGTTTCCTGTTCAACGAGATCCTTCCGCAGGACCTTGGATTTGTGGACAGAAGCGTACCTGGAAACGAACTGCTTCTTGAGGTTGATTTCCTTGTAGGTAAGAAACAGCTGAAGCAGATCCTTGAAAAGGTTATCAATACTCACGGTGCAACAAAGACAGCCGAGGTACTTGACTCCGTTAAGGCTATGGGTTACAAATACTCCACACGGGCAGCCATGACCGTATCTATTTCCGATATGACCGTGCCGCCGCAGAAGCCGGAGATGATCAAGCAGGCTCAGGATACTGTTGACCGTATCACAAAGAACTACAAACGTGGTCTTATCACAGAGGAAGAGCGTTACAAAGAGGTTGTTGATACCTGGAAGAAGACCGATGATGAGCTTACAAAGGCACTTCTTACAGGTCTTGATAAGTACAACAACATCTTCATGATGGCTGACTCCGGAGCCCGTGGTTCCGATAAGCAGATCAAACAGCTTGCCGGAATGCGAGGACTGATGGCTGATACAACCGGTCATACCATCGAGCTCCCGATCAAGTCGAACTTCCGTGAAGGTCTTGACGTACTGGAGTACTTCATGTCCGCTCATGGAGCTCGTAAAGGTCTTTCTGATACCGCTCTTCGTACAGCCGATTCCGGATACCTGACAAGACGACTTGTTGACGTATCCCAGGATCTGATCGTTCGTGAGGCGGACTGCTGTGAGAACAGAGCAGAGATCTCCGGTATGGTCGTTCGTGGATTCATGGACGGCAAAGAAGAGATCGAGAGCCTTCAGGAGCGTATCACAGGACGTTTCTCCTGTGAGACAGTTAAGAATAAAGACGGAGAAATCCTTGTTAAAGCAAACCACATGATCACACCGAAGCGTGCAGCCCGTATCATGAAAGAGGGCGTAAGCAACCAGACAGGCGGACCGATCGACAAACTGAAGATCCGTACCATCCTTTCCTGTAAGTGCAAGGTTGGTGTCTGCGCAAAATGTTATGGTGCGAACATGGCTACCGGTGAGCCGGTACAGGTTGGTGAGTCTGTTGGTATCATCGCAGCACAGTCTATCGGTGAGCCAGGTACACAGCTGACCATGCGTACTTTCCATACCGGTGGTGTTGCCGGTGGAGATATCACACAGGGTCTTCCTCGTGTCGAGGAGCTTTTCGAGGCAAGAAAGCCGAAGGGTCTTGCGATCATCACAGAGATCCCAGGTGTTGCCACGATCAACGACACTAAGAAGAAACGTGAGATCATCGTAAACGATCCGGAGACAGGCGATTCCAAGACTTACCTGATCCCATACGGTTCTCGTATCAAAGTCCTTGATGGACAGGTTCTTGAGGCCGGCGATGAGCTGACAGAAGGTAGTGTAAATCCGCATGATATCCTGAGAATCAAGGGTGTGCGTGCAGTTCAGGATTACATGATCCGTGAGGTTCAGCGTGTATATCGTCTGCAGGGTGTTGAGATTAACGATAAGCATATCGAGGTTATCGTTCATCAGATGCTGAAGAAGATCCGTATCGAGGATAATGGAGATACAGAGTTCCTGCCAGGAACACTTGTTGATGTCCTTGATGTTGAGGAAGTTAATGAGAAACTTGAGGCAGAGGGCAAACAGCCGGCAGAGGGAAAACAGGTTATGCTTGGTATTACCAAAGCATCCCTTGCTACAAACTCCTTCCTGTCAGCAGCATCCTTCCAGGAAACAACAAAAGTCCTGACAGAGGCTGCTATCAAAGGTAAGATCGATCCGCTGATCGGTCTGAAAGAGAACGTTATCATCGGTAAGCTGATTCCTGCAGGTACAGGTATGAAGCGTTACAGTGAGATCAGTCTTGACACAGGAATGCCGGAGGTAAAAACAGCTTCCGAGGAGCCTGAGGATACAGAGGAAATTTCCGTAGAGGAAGAGAAGACTGAGACTGCTCCGGAGGAAGAGACCATTGCTGTTGAAGAGACAGCAGAGGAAACTGCACCGGTAGAAGAATAAGTCGATATACCTTGCTAATATAAATAAATCTCCCCCCGGAAATCCGGAGGGAGATTTCTGTTTATAAGCAGGGATTTTCTGAGAGAGGAGGGATTGCGATGGACAAGGAACTGCCAATTTCCCCGTGGCCGGAATGGAAGATCGTAAGCAAGATCGGGGAAGGCTCTTTTGGAAGAGTGTATAAAGCTCAGAGAACTGAGAAGGGACGTTCTTTTTACTCGGCAATTAAGATAATCACAATCCCCGCCAGTAAAGGGGAGCTGGACAGTGTGCGCTCAGAATCCGGTGATGAAAAATCTGTCCGCGGTTATTTTGAAAATCTGGTGGAGGAGTGCATTCAGGAAGTAAGCACCATGGAGTATTTCCGGGGAAATTCCCATATTGTATCTGTAGAAGATTACAAGGTGATGGAATATCTGGACGAGATCGGATGGGATATTTTTATCCGCATGGAATATCTCACAAGCTTCATGGAATATTATGCGGGAAAAAATCTCACAGAAAAAGAAGTGATGAAGCTGGGTATCGATCTTTGCAGATCACTGGAATACTGTGGGCAGCTTCACATCATCCACAGGGATATCAAACCTGAGAATATTTTTGTATCCAGGTTCGGGGATTTCAAGCTGGGGGACTTTGGAATCGCCAGAGAACTGGAAAAAACCATGAGTACCCTTTCCAAAAAGGGAACTTATTCCTATATGGCGCCGGAGATGTACAGGGGAGAACAGTACGACAGCAGAGTGGACATTTATGCACTTGGCCTGGTGTTATATAAACTGATGAATCATAACAGGCTTCCGTTTCTGAATCTTGAAAAACAGCTGATCACATACAGAGATAAGGAAAACGCACTCACGAGGAGGATGTCAGGCGAAACACCGCCACCACCTGTGGATGCAGGAGAGGCTTTCGGCTCCGTTATCTTAAAAGCCTGTGCTTATGATGCAAAAGAACGATATCAGACTCCTGAGAAATTTCGGGAAGCACTGGAAGAAATCCGGTATGGAGCGGCAAATAGAGAACAGGGAGTTCATGAGAAACCGAAACCAGTGGAGGAAAGACCTGTTCCGAAGTCCATGCCGAAGTTTCTCCAGGAGGGTGCAGCCAGACAGCTGGCAAGAACGAGTCAGCTGAATACGGATGCGATCCGTCAGGCACGTAAAAATCCTGTGCCGGTATCCATACAGCCGGAGAAACCGACAGCCGGAGAAATAGCAAAAAATGCAGCCCGGAATACGCCAAAGGCTCAGAGCACAATACAGAAGCCTCAGAAATCTGCATCCGGAAAAACAGCATCCGAAAAGGATAGCCTGTCCGGTTATCCGTCAGGACGTTCCCGTCAGTCAGATCCCGGTATAAGAAAAACCGGAGCTGTAAAGCCCAGAGTTACATCTATCACAGATCTGGAAGACGACCGTGACCAGAATCTCCAGGAGTGGGAAGGATCCGTACCAGAGAATGACGGAAATGACGATGACAGAAGGAAACGGAAAGGTATTTTCAGAATGCTTATAACAGCTGGGATCCTTGTTGTGCTGATCGGCGGGATCCTTGCGGTACGAACGATACGGAAACCTGCGGATAACGGGGAACCTTCGTATACAGATTCCGATGATTCTGATGCTCTGAACAAAGGAAATTTCGGTACTGCAGACAATTCGGATAAAAGTTTCGCACAGGCAATGGAAACGATACGTGACCATGCGACAACCATAGAAAATGCTCTGGACAGCTATAGACGTGAAGGTACAGAGGGGGATCGCCTGCGCTTTTATAACGGATCAGGAGAGATCGCCAAAGTACTTGTATATCCCGGCAGTTCCGCAGATGGCGTTTATGAGGAATATTTTTACTGGGGCGAGCAGATGTTTTATACTTATGTATGGGACGGAGATGAGAAGCAGTATTTTTATTATCAGGACGGCCTTCTGATCCGATGGATCGATGCAGATGGTAAGGTTCATGATAAAGAGAGCGATAACGACAAATATGTAGAACTGGGAGACAAATACTGGAGTAATTCTGTAGTGGAGCTTCAGCAGTAATGTCGAAGGGTTTTTACGAAAGGAAAAAGAATGGCCTATCAGATTGATTATGCGTATACATGCCACACCGGAAAGGTGAGGACAAATAATGAGGATAATTTCTGGTGCTGCGGAGTGCGCCTGCCGGTGCACAACCAGGGGGTTGACGGAATCCTGGCAGGTCATACACAGCACTGGCAGCTTCCAATGCTGGCTGTTTTTGACGGCATGGGCGGAGAAAGCTACGGTGAAATGGCAGCTTCTGCAGCTGTGGAAGCGCTGGGAGGCTTCTATGAAGAAAACAAAAAGACCCTGAAAAAAGAGCCTGTGGTTTTTCTGACAGGAGCCTGCGAAAATATGAATGAGGCAGTATGTCGCTACAGCAATGAAAACTGTATCAGAAGCATGGGAACAACCATGGCACTTTTGTCTTTCAGCGAAAAGGCAATCTATGCCTGCAACCTTGGGGATAGCCGTATCTACCGTCATTTTCAGGGGAAGTTCCAGCAGATTTCCACGGACCATGTGATCGGCGGAAAAATGCTGGGAAAAGCTCCGCTGACGCAGTATCTGGGCTTTCAGGAAGAAAACATGGCACTGGAGCCTTCTATCGTGGAGATCGGTTATCAGCCGGGAAACTCGTATCTGATCTGTTCAGATGGAGTGACAGACATGCTTTCTGATCAGGAGCTTCAGAAGATCCTTGACGGGACAGAAACCGCAGAAGAAAAAGTAGGTAAGATCCTGGAACAGGCATTGGAAAGAGGCGGCAGAGATAATGTGACACTGGTCCTTGCACAGATCAGCGGCTATGAAGAAAAAAATATTCTCAAACGCTGGGCAGAGCGCCACAGTACCGGACGGTAATAAACCCGGGGAGTAAGAAAAGGGATAAGGAGAAAATTTGCGATGAGAAATCGAATGCAGGATCTTGATTTTGAACAGACAGTTGCCTTCGATTCAGTGAAGGACTTTGAATTTACAAGAAAGGCGGCACAGAAGTTCCGCCAGGTTGTCAGTCTGGATTCTTTTGAGGATGAGGATGCAGATGTTATTTTTCATTATCTTTACAAGGAGATGGAACTGGTTTCCTTTGGTGACTATCTGAAACGATATGTGTATGAGCGTGCAGAGCTTGAGGAGCCTTTTTCCCAGGTACCTCAGGAAGTCTACAGGGAGATCGTTGTGGAATCCTTCAAGGAAACCTACACACCGAAATCCATGTCACCTACGTCAGCCAAACTGAGTTCTCTGGTGAATAACTGGCTGACTCAGGCATCTGTGAAGCGTGAAACAGTTTTTCTGCTGGGGTTCGGACTTCGGATGAGTACAGAGGATGTTTCAGATTTTCTGACCCGGGTGCTTCGTGAGCAGGATTTTGATTTCCATAATCCGGAAGAAGTGATCTACTGGTATTGTTACCGGAATCATCTTGGCTATTATAAAGCGGAGGAATATAAAGAAACCTACAAACAGATGACTCCGGTGGAAAAAAAGACCGGAGAGATCGTGTATGGCACAGGGCTTTGTCTGGACAGTGAAGAAAAGCTTCTGGAATATCTGGCTTTTCTGAAAGGAAGACATGATGATCCGAAATCAGAGAAGAGCCAGGCTTTTCAGGAATTTATGATCCTTCTGGAGCGGGCAAGGAAGATCATTGCAGCCATGTATCAGGAAGATGAGGAAGAAAACGGTGGCAAAAAGATCTGGAAGCCTGAGAATATCAGTGCTTCGGATCTGGAAAAGGTTATCTGCAGCGGGATCCCCATTAATAAAATGGGAAATCTCAAAAAGATGTCCGCATCCATTCTGGCAAAGCATTTCAGCCAGAAGCGCTTCAGCCGCCAGAGGATCAACAATATCCTGAACCATAAATTTCCGGTGGAGCGGTTTGATCTGATCACGCTGGAGTTTTTTGTGATCTCTCAGGAGATGGCAGAAGATGATCCGTATACGAGATATCGCCATTTCCTGGAGGAGATCCAAGAGATCCTGGCCCGCTGCGAAATGAGTGAGATCTACATAGTGAATCCATATGAGTGCTTTCTTCTGATGTGCCTGCTGACAGACTGTCCGCTGGCAGTATTTTCCGAGATTTGGGAAAAATCCTATGAAGAGGGAGAAGAAAAGAACTGAAAAAAGGATGATGCGTTTCGGTGACGCATCATCCTTTTTTTTGTCCGATCCGGTAAGTCTGTTATTTTGCTTTTCCGGTTTTTACCGCACTTGCAGGTCCGGTCTTTACCTTCTTGTTTACTGTGCGGTATGGAACCAGTCTGTAGCTATATGTAACATTTTTTGCTGTCTTAAATGTATAGCTGGTATTTTTGTAAGAAATAGTTTTTACTTTTTTGAAGGAACCATTTCCTTTTTTCTGATAGATGACATAGCCGGTTGCTCCGGAAATCTTTTTCCAGGAAAGGGTCTGTTTTCCTTTGAGGGTTTTAAGCTTTATGGACGGACGGAGCAGATTCGGTTTCACAGTCACTGCTTTGGAAACTGGACTGTAAATATAACCGGAGGATGTTTTTTTGCTTGCACGGATCACGTAAGAATATTTATTTCCGATAGTGATCTTTGTGTCTTTGTATGAAGTAGTATTTGCGTTTAAAGTTTTGATCTTTGCGTATTTTCCGGAATTTGTTTTTCTGTAGAGAATATAGTTCCGGGCATTGTTTATACGGTTCCAGCGGAGTGTACAGCTGTTCCAGGAGGCAGAGGCCTTAATTGACGGTGCAGTTAATTTCGTGATCACAGGAGCCGGAGTGCCAGATGGCATTGGAGCCGGGGTAGTGGATGGCTTCGGAGCCGGAGTAGTGGATGGCTTCGGAGCCGGAGTGCCAGATGGCATTGGAGCCGGGGTAGTGGATGGCTTCGGAACTGGAGTAGCAGTAGGTTTCGAAGTCGGAGTGGCAGTAGGCTTCGGAGTCGGGGTAGCAGTAGGTTTCGGAGTTGGAGTGCTCGTTGGTGCCGGAGCGGATATTTTAAAGGTCAGGGACTGACTTGAAAAATAATTGTTGATTCCTGTAACCGTTACGGAGCCAGTGCCGGTTTTGGCGTTATCTTTCCAGGTAAGGATATAATCCGTGCCTTCCTGAAGCGTGTCCGAGCCGTATTTTACAGTAGGCTTCGGAGTTACTGCATTGCCGTTGAAGATCTGTTCCGCAATATCCGAAAGATCGCAAAGCTTTACAGATGTCATATGCCTTGAACCGGAATAATTCTGCTTATAGGAAAGTGAAAAATCCAGGATCTCATTGCTGGAGGAATAGTATACAGAAGTAATGCGAAAATCATCAGAGGTCAGTTGTGTGCCATTATAGGTGATGACCAGGTTATTTCGCAGATAAGAGGTTACACTTTCACTTTTGCAGTTTGAATCTGCCAGTTGGATGGTCTCACCGGAGAGCTTCAGTGGATTGATGGTGAAGTATTTGGAAAAACCGCTTCTGTAAATGCCGATACCGGTTATATGGACACGAGGTCTGTTGGTTCTGGAACTTGCCATGGTGTTATCATAATAAGAAAGGGTATAATCAACATCTTTCTTTAAAGTAACACCATTTAATGTGACCGTTGGCTCCGGCTTGAATTCTTTGCCAGGAGCATATTCATAATCCGGGATATCACCAATCTCAGCTTCCGTGATCGGGGTAAGGTCGATGTAGAAATATTTATTACTTTCACCGGTGAAATTTCCCTTACCGGAAACAGTAACATAAGCGTTTCCCTGCTGGGCATTGTTATGCCAGGAGAGTGTATAATCTACATTTTCTGTCAGGGTTATACCATTCCAGGTGACAGTGGGCTTCGGAGTTAGTGGAGTTCCGGTATACAGATAGGAGGACTGGGAAAAATCAATCTCTGCCTGAGAGAGATTGATCTGCCAGATACCGAAATTATTCGTCAGAGTTCCGGAATAAAGGCCAAGACCTGTGATCGTGAAAGTTCCCACACCGCTGTTCTGATTGTTGGAGAAAGAAATCGTATAATCTTTTCCCTCAGTCAGCGTACGACCATGGAATTTTAGTTCAGGAGAAAAAGTAATGGGACTTCCGGTATAGTTCCAGGAACTTGTATAGCGCAGAGAAGTCTCTCTGGAATTTTCCAGATCATAGTATGCATTGAGATCTGCAGACAGTGTTTTGTCCGGGCAGGATTTCAGTGTGGCAGAAACCGTAGTGGTTCCTCTGCTTTTCAGTCGGATAACACCGCTCTGATCCACAGTGGCAATGGAAGGATCTCCGGTTGACCATGTGAAAGAAGCTGGGTCAAGGCTGGAACTCATATAGCTGAATCCATTACAGGTTATATAGATAGCCAGTGTTTTCTGTTCTTCTGTGAATGTGATCGGAGAAGCTTCGTTGAAATGGATATTTATCAGCTTTGGAAGCACGGAAATAACAGGTGACACAGTCTGATTGGCAGGCTGTGTGCAGGCTTCTGTTGCGTGAGAAGAAAAGCACTGGATCCAGTAGAGATGACCGTTCTGTGAGTAGCAGCCGATTCCGGCAGAAACATTTTTGGAATTCATGATGTTCGTGTAATGTCCGGAAGATTCGATCCATGATTCCATAACTTCTTCAGGAGTTCCCTGGTTGATCGCAAGATTTTCACTTGGATTCTCAAAATAAGGAAAGGCTGAAAAACAGATGGAACCATTGGGACGGGTATGACTGGCGCAAACGGTCAGTTCTTCTGCTCTGGTCATGGCGCATTCCAGAAGGTTCTTATCCATAGTGACAGGATTCCGGTTCTTTTTGGCACGTTCCTGATTTACCAGATCAAGGACCTGGTAAGCATAATCATAGCGGCGGATACCCTGACTGAGTTTCAGCTGGACAGCAGTCTGGTCAGAGGCAGCCTGCACACGGACAATGTTGCCCGGCGCCAGCAGAAGAAGCAGAAGCAGTAGCGCAGGCCATAATAAGTATCTTGTTTTTTTCTCTTTTGTCTGGTTCATGATGTTTTCCTTACCAATATAATATAAAGATATTTTCTTTTGTTATTCGTTATAGTATCCATAGATCGCACGGCTGTCCTGTGCGATGGTGTTCTGTGCAGCAGAGGTATCGTTAAGATCCTGTGACATAAAGCAGACTACCAGGTCGATCCCCTTTGCAGTGTCATAGATGATGCCGACATCGTTTTCTACGTGATCCAGTTCACCGGTTTTGTTGGCAACCTTTACCTCGGAAGGCATCTGAGCCGGGATCTTGTTTTTCCTGGTCTGCATTTTCAGAAGACGATACATATATTCGGCTCCTGCCAGAGTATCGTTGTTATCGGTAGCAGTACCCTTGTCGATCTGATAGATGGTCTTCAGAAATTTTCCACAATCCTTTGCGGAAGTGTAGTTATCCCCATTGGAATTATCTGCAAGAAGAAGACGTCCCATGGAAGTGCTGGTGTATCCGTGATCCTGACAGAATTTATTCACACGGGCCATTCCGGCTGCGTCATCCCCGCCGCCAAGATAATTGACAAGTGTATTGGCAGCATCATTGTCGCTGACTGTGATCATGGAGTTCAGTGCATTGTCCAGCTGATCCTTGCTGTATTTGGAGGAAAGACTGTCATAATCTTCATATACGGCACCCATGATATAGAGCTTGATCAGGCTGGCAGCCTGCATCTGCTGATCGTTGATGGTACCTTCGGTATTTTTTGCAAGATTGCATACATATACGGACCAGGTTCCGTTATCGGTGGGAAGAAGAGACTGTACCTGATTCAGAAGGTTGTCCATGCTGGAATCCGAATTGTCTGTGAAAGTGCTTCCGCTGGATGGAGAAAGAGTTCCTTCTTCCTGAGTGGAAGAAGAACTGTCCTTGCTGCCAGAAGCTTCGGAAGAATCGGAGGCTGCAGATGTATCTGTGGATTCTTCCTGTTCGGAAGGACCCTGGACCTCAGCTGAAGATGCTGCGGCAGCAGCGCTGGAAACGGTAGGATCATCAGGATAAAGAGCATCCAGCTGATCGGCTTTGCTGCTGAGCTCAGCGGCAGAATCAGAAACCTCCTGCACACTTTTCTGCAGCTTGTTAACTTTTGTCTGGAGAGATGCAAGCTTGTCCAGGGAGCGGACATTCAGTGCCCCAAGTCCTGCCAGTGCGATGACAAGCACTGCGATCACAATATATAGAAATGTATTTTTTTTCATATATAAACAAACTCCTTTTTATTATTGGAAATAAGCATCGATTCCATTGGCGATCCCTTCTGCCATAGTCTGCTGGAAGGAGGAATCCGCCATTTTCAGATCATCGCTCTGGTTGGTCATAAATCCCATTTCCACAATCGTCACCGGGATCGTGCTCCAGTTAATACCTGTCATGGAATCTGTGTAGATGATCCCGCGGTTCTGGAAGCCGGTAGCTGCGCAGTAGGAATCCACAATGCATTTGGATAGTTTGTTGGAACTGTCATAGAGACTGGAAACATAAGGATTCTGCTGGGACGGACACATGGTCAGAGCACCGGAGACATCTGCAGAATCATCTCCGTTTGCATGGATACGGACACAGATCTCCGCACCCTGGGAAGCGACCAGTTCTGCACGCTCCTTGTTGCTGATAGCGGTATCATTGTCTGTCCTTGTCATTACTACCTGGTATCCACGCTGTTCCAGGATATCCTTAAGCAGAAGAGAAACGTCCAGGTTCAGCTGATACTCCGGGAGACCGCTGAAGGAGCCTCTGGTTCCGGTGGAAGCCTTGGTCTTCATGGTGGAGGAACCGGGGCCGTTCGGCTCTGTGGCGCTCATATCAACATTTTCACTCTGATGTCCGGGATCGATCCCGACGATATGGCCGTTGTTGGAAGCAGAAGAGGTATCATTACCGCCATCGGTGAATCCTTCACCACCGGCTTCACTGAAAACAGAGGGTTTGGTCGTTTTCTGACTGTTTTCGGCTTCCGGTGCCCGTTCATGTTCACCGGTGTTGTTTTTGACAGCTTTTTCTGTCTGTGCCCGCTGCTGCAGGTATTTGTTGGCTGCCTGTTTCTTTTCGATCTTAGCTGTATAAAGTTCGATATCCTCTTTCATGGATTTCTGCTTTTTCTGGACCGGTTTGATCACGGAGGCCATTTTCTGGTCAACGGCATCGATCTTCCGGTAGGTTTTATAGCTGAGGCCAAAAAGCAGTCCAATACAGATAAGACCCGTCAGAAACAGGACGATTGCCATCAGATGAGGCTTTTTTTCCATAGAATTACGTCCTTTCTTGGTAGGTGTTTACATTTGTAAATATTATAAAGAAGGAGTCTGGAAAAAGCAATTGCGAAATTGTGCTTGACAACAGGAAAAAGTGTGGTACTATATATGTAAAATAATTATATATAAAAATTTTATATATAAAATAATTATATAAAGAGGTGTGCCTATGTATTATTATCCAGTGTCTGCAGTGCTGACGGAATGCCTGATCCTTTCTGTTGTAGAGCAGCAGGATTCTTACGGATATGAGATCAGCCAGACAGTGAAGATGGTAGCTTCTATCAAGGAATCCACATTGTATCCGATCCTTCGCAGACTGGAGACGGATGGTTATCTGACAACTTATTCAGAGGAATTTCAGGGACGGAAACGTAAATATTATTCCATCACAGAAGACGGACGGAAGCAGCTGGAATATCTGAGGAAAGAGTGGAGAGAATACCGCGATACTATAGACGATATTGTGGAAGGGAGACTTCGAAAATGACAAGAAAAGAGTATATGGAGCAGCTGAAGAAATATCTGAAGCGGCTTCCAAAAGAAGATTATGACAATGCCATTGAGTATTTTTCGGAATACTTCGATGAGGCTGGACCTGAGAATGAACAGCAGGTTATGGAAGAACTGGGACAGCCTAAAGAGGCGGCAAGGGAACTGCTTCTGAACCTTTTACAGGAGAGTGTTGGTGACAGTAAAGACATCACCGAGGAAAAAACAGCAGCTTTGCCGGCAGCAGGTTCATATTACGGAGAGAGCTCCCATGCACATAGCCGGACAGATTCAAGAAACCTGAGTACAACAGGGTACAGTACATCCGCAGGAAAGAAGCGTTCCCCCGGAAAGATCATTCTTCTCGCATTTCTGGTGATCTGTGCATCGCCGGTGAGCATTGCGCTGCTGTTTGCAGGTCTTGCAGTACTGGCAGCAGTGGTGATTGTCATCGCAGCAGTGATCTTTTCCATGGCAGTTACAGGTGTATCAGCAATTGCCGGAGGTATCGTGCTCACAGGTTTCGGCGTGACATTGATCGCAAGATCTCTGGCAGCAGCCTGCATGATGGTCGGCAGTGGATTTCTGATGGCAGGTGCGGGAATCCTCGTTGGAGTACTTACCATATATATATGTAAATGGTGTGCAATGGGAATCGGCCGTCTGGTTAACAGACTTGCAAGAAAGAAGGTGCATAAAAATGAATAAGATTGCAAAAACAGTGCTAATGACAGGTACAGCACTCTGTGTAACGGGAGTTGTTCTTTCCACAGCAGGATATTTTGCAGGGGGAAAAGATTTCACATATACTTCAGATCATATGTATGTATCCGGAGGAAATTCTTCCAGTCGTAAAAATCTTACAGTAATGAAAAAAGAACAGATTGATGATTTTACGAAGCTGAATGTGGATTTTGAGGATTTTGATCTGGATATCCGTACCTCAGATGATGACCATTATTATATGGAATATAAGCTTGAGAAAAACGGGAGGAAAAATCCTCTGACCTGGAAGGATAAGGATGGAGAGCTCACGCTTGAGGAGCCTGCAGGCGGCAGTGGAAGTTATTATATAACCTATGATCTGGGGATATTCTCTACACATGCGGATCTGACAGAAAAGAAAGATGCATTGAATACGGTGGTTCTTTATATTCCGGAGAAGGCACAGCTTTCCGAAGCGGAGCTTCAGCTTTCCGACGGGGATCTTGCTGCCGATCAGCTTTTGTGTAAAGAAATGACCCTGGAACTTCTCAGTGGAGATCTGATGCTGGATAAGGGCGAGTTCGAAAAGTTTGATGCAAAGCTTTCCGACGGGGATCTGAATGTAAAAGAACTTCAGTGTACAGATAACATGCAGCTGAAATCCGGAAACGGAGATGTGACCATAAAAAAGGCAGAGCTTGCAGATGGGCAGATAGCTCTCAGCGACGGAGATATTCAGATAGACAACAGCAGCTTTAATGGAGATATGAAGATCAATAGCTCCTGCGGTGATGTTTCTGTAGAAATGAAGAACGGCAGTGCAGAGAAAACCAATATTTATCTGAAAGCTGCAGACGGAGATGTGGACACGGAGGGGCTTTCCAGGGGAAAAACCGACAATGAGGAAGACCCCTCTGTTTATGAGAACAAGGCCGGTGCTTCAGCACCGACTTTAAATGTGGAATGCAGCGATGGGGATATTACATTAACAGAATCTGAAAAATAAAGAATATGAATATCCGTCTGGCTATGCATCTGCTTGTAAAAATCCTAAAAAAGAATAAATGAAATTATATGAAGCGCAGGGGTTTTTCCGGAGAAAAATTCCTGCGTTTTTTGGCTGAAATGTATTGACAAATCCCTGTACTATGATATAATTCAATCAAATCACAGAAAGCATATATAGTTACTAGGAAATAAGGAAATGGACATAAAGGAAATAAGGAGGATATCATCATGGGTAAAATTTACGGAAGCGCACTGGAACTGATCGGAAACACACCGCTTGTAGAGGTTAAGAACGTAGAGAAGTCTGAGGGACTTGAGGCTACAGTACTTGCCAAGCTTGAGTATTTTAACCCGGCAGGAAGCGTTAAGGACAGAATCGGTAAGGCAATGATCGAGGATGCAGAGCAGAAAGGCGTTCTGAAACCAGGCGCAACCATTATTGAGCCAACATCCGGCAATACAGGAATCGGACTTGCAGCCATCGCAGCTGCCAAGGGCTATAAGACGATCCTCACCATGCCGGAGACCATGAGTGTTGAGAGAAGAAACATCCTGAAGGCATATGGTGCAGAGGTAGTTCTCACAGACGGAGCCAAGGGAATGAAGGGTGCCATTGCCAAGGCAGAAGAGCTCGCCAAGGAGATTCCGGGAAGCTTCATCCCGGGACAGTTTGAGAACCCGGCTAACCCGAAGGCACATGCAGCAACAACAGGTCCTGAGATCTGGAATGACACAGACGGAAAGGTAGACATTTTCGTAGCAGGTGTCGGCACAGGCGGAACGATCACCGGTACAGGTGAGTACCTGAAGAGCCAGAACCCGAATGTGAAGGTAGTTGCTGTTGAGCCTGCAACTTCTCCTGTACTTTCTGAGGGAAAAGCAGGCCCGCATAAGATCCAGGGTATCGGCGCAGGTTTTGTTCCGGACACACTTGACACCAAGGTTTATGACGAGATCATTCCGGTAGAGAACGAGGATGCATTTGAAACATCCAAACTCCTTACCAAGAAAGAGGGAATCCTTACAGGAATTTCCTCCGGTGCAGCTCTCTATGCTGCGATCCAGCTTGCAAAACGCCCTGAGAACAAGGGGAAAGTGATTGTAGCACTTCTTCCGGACAGTGGAGACCGTTACTACTCCACACCACTGTTTACAAAATAATCGATCCGAAGACCGCTTCTTTTGCCCCGAAGCGTGATTCTGCGGGATTATTTACGGCGCTCCTGAATGCCTGTTCAAGCAGGCTGCCGGAGCGCCGGTTTTATTCTTGATTTCATCGAATTAAGTAAGCCCTCTGTGGGGCTGTGGTTACTGTTCACTGGTAAGGTCCCGCGAAAAGCAATAAGCAGTGTGTGGGGACTTGCTTGTATCTTGTAGCTTTTTCAGGTATAATAGAGAAAACAAACAAAACCTATTAACAATATAAAGAATAAAGTCTGCAAAGCAGATTCTGCTTCCTATGAAAGAAGATACAGGAAGCTGCCTGTGCATCACAGAGAAGGGTGCCGGTTATGGAATACAGAGGAATATTTCCGGCTGAACAGCTACACAATAACAGAAAGAGCAAAAGGCTATAAATCAGAAGAATACTGAAATATTGGAGGTAAATATTACATGAGGATTTCTACAAGAGGAAGATATGCGCTGAGACTGATGTTGGATCTTGCTACAAATTATACAGGAAAACCGATCCGCCTGAAGGATGTGGCGAAGCGCCAGGAGATCTCCGATAAATATCTGGAGCAGATCATCTCCATTCTGAACAAAGCAGGCTTTGTCCGCAGTGTCCGTGGCCCTCAGGGTGGCTATGCACTGCAGCAGACTCCGGATAAATACACGGTCGGAATGATCCTCCGCCTCACAGAAGGAAGCCTTTCCCCTGTGGAATGTCTGGACGACAACGGAGCCATCTGTGACCGTGAGGAGAACTGCGTCACCCAGATCCTCTGGAAAAAGCTGGACGACGCCATCAAAGGTGTGGTAGATCATATAACACTGGAAGACCTGATGAACTGGCAAGCCGTGAAGGCGGACGAATATATCATATAAAAAAAGCTGCGCAAGCAGCTTTTTTTATATCACATTTTTTTACTAACATTTTACAAAACCGCGATTTTATATTTTACCTTCCATTCCTATAATAACACCTGTATTTAAGCAGTAAGCAAGTAAAAATGATCATAGAAATGAGGAGAAAAAAATCATGAAAAAAAGAATCGCAGGTATCTTAACAGCAGCACTTATCGGAACTACAGTAATGGGAACCGTTGTAATGGCAGCACCATCCGGAGCGATCGACGTAATTTCCCGTGAGGACGGATCCGGAACACGTGGAGCATTCGTAGAGCTGTTTGGGATCGAAGAAGAAAAAGACGGCGAGAAAGTAGATATGACAACACAGGAAGCAAGCATCACAAACAACACAGATGTAATGCTTACCACAGTAGCAGGCGATGAGAACTCTATCGGATACGTATCCCTTGGTTCCCTCAACGATACAGTAAAAGCAGTAAAGATCGACGGAGCAGAGGCAACAGCAGAGAACGTTGCAGATGATACATACAAGGTAGCACGTCCGTTCAACATCGTAACAGGCGACAAGCTCAGTGATGCAGCACAGGATTTCATCAACTACATCATGAGCTCTGACGGACAGGACATCATCGAAAAAGAAGGCTACATCAAAGTAGATGAAAAAGCAGAGGCATACAAAGCCGGAGATGCAAAAGGCAAAGTCGTAGTTATGGGATCTTCTTCCGTAGGACCTGTAATGGAGAAGCTTGCAGAGGCATATCAGAAAACAAACAAAAACATCACAGTAGAAGTTCAGGTCAGCGACTCCACAACAGGAATCAATAGCGCAACAGAGGGTGTATGTGATATCGGAATGGCATCCCGTGAGCTGAAGGACGAGGAAACAGAGAAAGGTGTTAAAGCTACAGAGATCGCAAAAGATGGTATCGCAGTCATCGTAAATAACGACAATGACCTTGAGGAGCTTTCAAGTGACCAGGTAAAATCCATCTTCACAGGTGATATCACAGACTGGGAAGACGTGACCAAATAAATTCCCGGATAAAAAACGATTGAAGTATCTTACAAAGAGCGGCGATCATGACAAGGTCAGGAAAGCCGCTCCGTTATATATCAGCACAGTGGATATCCACTGGAACAGAGAGAAAGGTGTCTTATGAATCATTTAGGAGAAAAGGCCATGAAGGTCGTTTTTCTCATTGCGGCCTGTGCATCGGTTCTCGCAGTATTTCTTATTTGTGTGTTCCTTTTTGCAAACGGCCTTCCTGCAATGGGAAAGATCGGTCCCTTAAAATTCCTCTTCGGAACAGAATGGAGACCAACAAACGATAAATTCGGAATCCTGCCAATGATCGTGGCAAGTATTTATGTAACTGCAGGAGCAATCCTTATCGGAGTTCCGATCGCACTTTTTACATCCGTATTTATGGCAAGATATTGCCCGAAAAAAATCTATAAACCACTGAAATCCGGTATTGAGCTTATGGCAGGCGTTCCATCCATCGTATATGGCTATTTTGGTCTGGTTCTCCTGGTACCGCTGATCCGCCAGCTGTTCGGAGGAACCGGAAGCAGTATGCTGGCAGCATGTATCCTTCTGGGAATCATGATCCTTCCGACGATCATCGGAGTTACGGAATCGGCAGTACGAAGCGTTCCGGAAAGCTACTATGAAGGCTCACTTGCGCTTGGCGCAACAAAAGAAAGAAGCATTTTCTTTGTTATGCTTCCGGCAGCAAAATCCGGAATCCTGGCAGGCGTTGTCCTTGGAATCGGACGTGCCATCGGTGAGACCATGGCCGTGATCATGGTAGCCGGAAACCAGCCACGTATGCCGAAGGGACTTCTTCAGGGTGTCCGTACCATGACTGCAAACATCGTAACAGAGATGGGATATGCATCAGGACTTCACAGAGAAGCACTGATCGCAACAGGAGTTGTACTCTTTGTATTTATCCTGATCATCAACTTAAGTCTTTCACTGCTGAACAGGAGGGCGGAGTATGCAAACTAACGTATCAGTAACTGCAGATCCTGCGGCAGAAACAACCATGAAAAAAAGAAATACACTTACCATAGGAGACCAGCTGAAGTCTTATGCAAGACATCCTGGTGCAGGAATCCTGGCATTTCTCACACTGCTGGGAGCAGTGATCACGTTTGCACTGCTGTTCTTCCTGATCGGCTATGTGCTTGTAAAAGGTATTCCCTATCTGAATGCAAGTCTGTTCAGCCTTACCTATACCTCAGAGAACGTTTCCCTTCTCCCGTCACTGATCAATACCCTGATCATGACACTGGTATCTCTGGCGATTGCCGCTCCGGTAGGAATCTTTGCAGCGATCTTCCTTGTGGAATATGCAAAAAAAGGCAGCCGTTTTGTAAAGCTGATCCGTATTACCGCAGAGACACTTTCCGGTATTCCATCCATCGTATATGGTCTGTTCGGTATGCTGTTCTTTGTAACTGCATTGCACTGGGGCATGTCTCTTCTTTCCGGTGCCCTGACCATGGTGATCATGGTACTTCCCCTGATCATGCGTACCGCTGAGGAAGCACTGAAATCTGTTCCGGATTCTTACCGTGAGGCAAGCTTCGGACTTGGAGCAGGCAAGCTCCGTACTATTTTTACGATTGTACTTCCCTCCGCAGTTCCTGGAATCCTGGCAGGTGTGATCCTGGCCATCGGACGTGTGGTAGGTGAGACTGCAGCACTTCTTTATACCTCCGGTACTGTTGCGGCAGTTCCAAACAGCCTGATGGGTTCCGGACGTACCCTGGCACTTCACATGTATGTGCTTTCCAGTGAGGGACTTCATGTAAACCAGGCATCTGCAACAGCAGTAGTCATTCTGGCATTTGTACTTGTTATCAACGGACTGTCCGGTCTGGTAGCCAGAAAAATTGCGAAAGGATAATGATCGATCATGAGTGAAAATACAAAAATTTCAATTGACAATATGAATCTCCATTACGGAAGCTTTCATGCCCTGAAGGGAATCAATATGGAGATCCCGGAAAAGGAGATCACAGCATTTATCGGACCAAGCGGCTGCGGTAAATCCACACTTCTGAAATCCTTAAACCGTATGAATGACCTTGTGGAAGGCTGTACCATCACAGGAAAGGTAGAGCTTGACGGGGAAGATATTTACGGAGATATGGACGTGAATCTTCTGCGTAAACGTGTGGGAATGGTATTCCAGAAGCCCAATCCGTTCCCGATGAGCATTTATGATAATATTGCATACGGTCCGAGAACACACGGTATCCGTTCCAAGGCAAAGCTGGATGAGATCGTGGAAAAATCTCTCCGTGATGCGGCAATCTGGGATGAGGTCAAGGACCGCCTGAAAAAAAGTGCTCTTGGAATGTCAGGCGGACAGCAGCAGCGTCTCTGTATTGCCCGTGCCCTGGCAGTACAGCCGGAGGTACTTCTTATGGATGAGCCTACATCTGCCCTGGACCCGATCTCCACTTCCAAGATCGAGGATCTGGCAGTAGAGCTTAAAAAGGATTACACCATTGTCATGGTCACACATAACATGCAGCAGGCAACCCGTATCTCCGACAAGACAGCATTTTTCCTTCTTGGTGAGGTTGTGGAATTTGCGGATACAGACAAGCTGTTCTCCATGCCGGCGGATAAGCGTACAGAGGATTATATTACAGGAAGGTTTGGTTGATATTATGTCAGAACGTTTTGTAAGACAGCTGGAAGAGCTTCACGTGGAACTGATCACCATGGGAAGTCTCTGCGAAAAAGCAATTTCACTTTCTGCCAAAGCTATTCAGGGTGAAGGCGGGATGACTCTCATTGGCAAGATCTTTGAGACGGAAAAAGAGATCGATGCACAGGAAAAAGAGATTGAAAATCTCTGCATGAAGCTTCTTCTTCATGAGCATCCGGTAGCCGGAGATCTGCGATCCATTTCCGCAGCGCTGAAGATGATCTCCGATATGGAACGCATCGGTGATCAGGCAGCAGATATTGCGGATCTTTCCAAGCATATCGAGGACAAAGCAGTTACCGGAGATATCATTAATATCCGGAAGATGGCAGAGGATACTGTCCGGATGGTTACAGAAAGCATCGATGCCTTTGTAAAGGGTGATCTTGAGCTTTGCAGAAAGGTTATTGACGATGATGATAAGGTGGACGATGCCTTCAATGATATTAAGGAAAAGCTGGCCGAGGTTCTGAATAACGGAAAACCGGATGCAAGCATCGGTCTGGATATCCTTATGGCTGCAAAATATTTCGAGCGTATCGGTGATCACGCTGTGAACATTGCAGAGTGGGTGGAATATTCCATCACAGGAAACCACAGAAGCGGTTCCAGTCATACAGATAACTATTTTGTTGAGGAATAGAAATAAGTAAGAGCAGATTGCAAAGAGTTGCATTATTGCAAAAAAAAGTGCTGTGGTATTGAAAGGATATCACAGCACTTTTTATAATGTGATGAAATTTACAAGGATTTAACTTTTTTCAGATGATTATTTTTACATTGCTTTTGTAAAATGCTATATAGATTTCGGAGAAAGGAAAGGGCTGAGCTTTGAGTAAAAAAATATTTAAGTATATCATGCTGGTTTCATCACTGATCACAGTACTGGGACTGGCATTTGTCGTGGGGATCCTTTATCACTATTTTCAGGGACAGCTGATGGGGGAGCTGAAGAAAGAAGCCGTGTATATTTCCAGAGGTGTGGAAAGTGCCGGGACAGATTATCTGAAGAAGCTGAATGATGAGGGTTCCAGGATCACTTATGTGGATGAAAGTGGAAAAGTTATCTACGACAATGAGGCAAATGTGGAAAGCATGGATAATCACGGACATCGCAAGGAGATCCGTGAAGCAGAGATCAACGGAGAAGGTGCGGATGAAAGAATGTCATCCACGCTTTCCGAAAAAACAATGTATTATGCAGTACGCCTTGAAAATGGCAATGTGCTGAGAGTTTCCAGTAACCAGGCTTCTGTATGGATGCTGCTCCTGCAGCTGCTTCCGCCTTTTGCTGCAGTTCTGATACTTATGCTGCTCCTGTCCGGCGTATTTGCATCCAGGCTTTCCGGGAAGGTTGTGGAACCTCTTAATGGGCTTGATCTGGAGCATCCGGATGAGAATGATGCCTATGATGAGGTACAGCCGCTTCTCAGCAAGATCAGCAGACAGAGCCGGCAGATCCGTCTGCAGCTTGAGGCAGCCAGAAGACAGCAGAAAGAATTTTCTATTATCACGGAGAACATGCAGGAGGGACTTCTTGTGATCGACCGTTATACCATGGTACTTTCTGTCAACTCCAGTGTGGGAAAGCTTCTTAAGGTAAAGGAGATCAAAACAGGAGAAAGTGTATATCTTCTGAACCGCTCGGAGGAGTTTCGAGGTGTCGTTGGGCAGGTCCTTGAAGGAAAGCATGAGAACAAGATCCTTCGTTTGGATGGCAATGAGATTCAGGTGATCGCCAATCCTGTCACAAGAGAAAATAAGACAGAGGGTGCGGTGATCCTTTTGGTGGATGTGACCGAAAAAGTAGAACGGGAACAGCTGCGAAGAGAATTTTCCGCCAATGTTTCTCATGAGCTGAAAACGCCGCTGACTTCCATTTCCGGATTTGCTGAGATCATGCAGGACGGATTTGTGAAGGATGAGGATGTGAAGGTTTTTGCAGGACGCATCTATAAGGAAGCGCAGAGACTGATCCGTCTGGTTGGGGATGTGATCCGGATCTCCCGTCTGGATGAGGGCGGATTGCCGTATCAGTGGGAAAAACTGGATCTTTACAGTCTGACTCATGATATTTTTTCTACCTTACATGAAGCTGCCGAAAAGCAGGAAGTGCATATGTATATGGAAGGCGGAAGTACAGTGCTGGATACAGTGCCGACGATCATGGAAGAGGTTCTCTATAATGTCTGCGATAATGCTGTCAAATATAACCACCGGGGTGGAGAGATCTTTGTGAGACTGAAGGATGGCGAGGATGCAGTTCGCGTGAATGTGCGGGATACAGGGATCGGTATTCCGAAGGAAGATCAGGAACGCATTTTTGAACGCTTTTATCGGGTGGACAAAAGCCATTCCAAGGAAATCGGCGGAACCGGCCTTGGCCTTTCCATTGTGAAGCACGGGGTAAAAACTCTGAACGGCAGGCTGTGGCTTAACAGTGAACCGGGACAGGGAACCGAGATCATTATGGAATTTCCGAAACATCATATGGAAAAGGAAGCAGCAGAGTGAACATAGGTCGTGCAGCGATGATGTTCATAGGCATGCAGCAGAGTGGAAGATGAAAGGCCGTTCTGTTGTATGTATCTGCTGCTTTTTATATCATAGTATATTGCTGGTTGGAGGTTGATGGTTTGACAGACCGGAAGGGTTATGCTATCTTATGTAATAATAATCAGAGTAAGCAACAGGAAAGCGGATGATAACGGTCCGCTTTCTGTATTATAATTGGTTCGGGATAATTCCGGACGACTATACTGAGGGGAATAAAAATATGATACAGGCAATTGTTTTACTGGTGTTCCTGATCTTTCTGAATTCTGTTTTCGCAGGTGCGGAAATGGCGGTTCTGTCCATGAATGAAGCGAAGATGAAGGAGCTGTCGGAAGAGGGAGATCACCGGGCGCAGATTTTGATAAAGCTTACAGAACAGCCGGCACATTTTATGACAGCGATCCGTGTAACGGTAACTACGGCAGGATTTCTGCAGAGCGCTTTTGCGGCAGAATATTTTGCACAGCCGATGACAGAGGCACTGATAAAGACAGGGATAGATGTACCACAGAATGTTCTGAAGATCGTATGCATGATCATTGTGACCATACTGCTTTCCTATGTAAGTCTTCTGTTCGGAGAACTGGTGCCAAGACGTCTGGGAATGAAAAATCCGGATGAGCTGTCTCTGCGTCTGGCAGGACTTCTTAAGATCGCGATGATCGCAGTCTGGCCGGCTACTGCACTTCTGACAGTAACTGCCAATGGTGTGCTGTATCTGATGGGGATCAAACCGGAAGAAAAAGAGGAGCAGGCCACAGAGGAAGAGATCCGTATGCTGCTTACAGAGGGAAATGAACAGGGCAGCATCCAGCAGGAAGAAAGCGAGATGATCCAGAATGTTTTTGACCTGGATGATACTGCGGCAGATGAGATCTGTACACACAGAAGAGATGTGGTTGTCCTCTATATGGAAGACTCCGATGAGGAATGGGAACGGATCATCAGAGAGAACCGTCACACCTTTTATCCGGTATGCGGGGAAGACCAAGATGATATTATCCATATTCTGGACACCAGAGATTATTTCCGCCTGGATGACAGATCCAGAGAAGCTGTTCTGCAGCATGCCTGTTATTCACCGTTTTTTGTACCGGAATCCATGCGTGCCAACCTGATCTTCCGGGAAATGAGGGAAAAACGGGATTATTTTGCAGTAGTGCTGGATGAATATGGCTGCTTTGTGGGAATTGTCACTCTGCATGATCTTGTGGAGACGCTGGTGGGAGATATTGACGACAGGACAGATCTGCCGAAGCCGGATGATATTGAGAAGACAGGAGAACATATCTGGAAAATACAGGGGGGAGCGATCCTGGATGATGTGGCAGAGGTCATAAATGTGGAGCTTCCTGTAGAAAAATATGATACTTTCAGCGGCTTTGTCTGCGGAGTTCTGGAACGTGTACCGGAGGACGGAGAACAGTTCCGATGCAGCTGGAAAAACCTGGATATTGTGGTAAATCAGGTCAGAAACCATACCGTTGTGGAGGGAATCGTTCATGTTCAGCCAGAGAAAAAAGTGCAGGAACAGAAAGAAGAGATCTGACAAAACCTTGTTCAGCCAGGTCATGGGACAGTTATCGGGAGAAAGATCTCCGGGGATTTATGGACATTTTCGAACATGTTGTTGCTTGAAAGTATGTTATTTTTATGACATAATAAGGAAATAACCCGAGGAAAGCTTGTGATGGGGGAGAAAAAATGCCAGGTTTTACAAGACAGATCATACTGCATACACTGACGGAACTTATGAACGAAAAACCATTGTCCAAGATCACGGTAAAGGACATCGTGGAACGCTGTGGAGTAAACAGGAATACATTTTACTACCATTTCAGGGATATTCCGGATGCAGTGGAAGCAATGGTAAAGGAAGAGCTGAATGACATTTTGAAGGATCAGAAAGTACCGGAATCAGTCAGCAACTGTATGGAAATCCTTGTCAACGCAGTTCAGAAGAACAAAAAAGCCATGATACATCTGTACCGCTCGATCCAGAGGGATGTATTTGCCGATTATCTGGATCATGCCGCAGAGCGTGTGGTGGAGGAGCTGATCAACAGGGCGGTCGGAGATTTCGAAATGGATCAGGAAGATAGGCATCTTATAAGCCGGTATTATAAATGTGTATTTGTGGGAGTGATCCTGGACTGGTTACGGCATGATATGGATTATGATATCCTGTCAGATATGCATAAGCTGGAGTATATTTACGAGAAGAGCCTTGAGAGTCAGTACAAAAATCTGAAATAAAAGCTATGATCTCAACTAAATGAAGATTAAAAATATCCATTTAGTGTAAAACAGGAATGTCCTCGAATATTATTAAGGTATAGAAACGGTTAATTTTGAGCTGGTGTCTGAAATTTAGGCACTGGCTCTTTTTTGTCTGTTTTTTTAAACGACACAGGGATGTATAATTCAGTACAATAAATGAGAAAAAATTATCAAGGAGGGAACGTATGGATGACCTGAAACAGCTGAAGCTTGTAAAAAACATCTACATCGTCATGTCATTACTGTTCTGTGTGCTGGGTATTTTTCTGATGGCAAGGCCCAAAAGCTCTGTAAAAATGCTGTGCGTGCTTATGGGAATCATGCTGATCCTGTACGGGGCTATTAAGATCAGCGGATATTTCACGAGAGATGCTTTCTGTCTGGCATTTCAGTTTGATCTGGCTTTCGGGATCTTGCTGATGGCAGTGGGAGTGATCCTGATAGCCAGAAAAAATTTCGCAGTGGATCTTATTTTTTCCGTGTTCGGAATCCTGATCCTGGCAGATGCCCTGTTTAAGGTCCAGATGTCTGTAGATGCGAAGAGATTCGGTTTGGCGTTGTGGTGGCAGATCCTGCTGATCGCACTGGTCACCGGAGTGATCGGAGTTCTGGTTTTTATCAGACCATTTGAAGCGGCAGCTATGATGATGGTGTTGGTAGGATTTTCCATTTTACTGGAAGGAATCCTCAATCTATGGGTCGGGATCCTGACAATCAAGATCATCAAGAGTCGGCTTTAAACATAAACATAAAAATAACCAATCACTTTAGATAATAACATAGGAGGAAATAGAGTATGGGAATCGTAGACAAAGCAAAACAGGCAGCGATCGCAGCTACCGTAACAAAAGCACTGGATTATCTTGAGAAGGATCCGGAGACAAATATACCGAAGATCATGGAAATGGTTGATAAAGTAACACCGGATGGCTGGTATGCAGGACAGAGAAATGCGATCCGTCACTCCATCGAGGCAAAGGACAACTGGTATCAGCTGATCCTTCGTATGTATCAGCTGGATGCAGGCGTACGCCAGACATTTTTCCGCAACTTTATTGTAAATGCCAGTCTTAAGGGAAGCGCAACGCAGGAAAAGGTATCAGAAGAGAATGACTGCAATGTACCGTGGGCAATTCTTCTTGATCCTACCAGCGCATGTAACCTTCATTGCACAGGATGCTGGGCAGCAGAGTATGGCCACAAGCTGAACCTGGATCTTGAGACCATCGATTCTATCGTAAAACAGGGTAAAGAACTGGGAACCTATATGTACATCTACACAGGCGGTGAGCCACTGGTCCGCAAAAAGGATCTCATTAAGATCTGTGAGATGAATCCGGACTGCGAGTTCCTTTCCTTCACAAACGGAACTCTTATTGACGAAGAATTCTGTCAGGAAATGCTCCGTGTGAAAAACTTCGTTCCGGCTATCAGCCTTGAGGGAACAGAGGCAACTACAGACGGACGTCGTGGTGATGGTGTATATCAGAAGGTTATGCACGCCATGGAGCTTCTGAAGAGTCATGGCCTTCCGTTCGGTGTTTCCACATGCTACACATCCGCAAACGTAGATGCAGTAAGCAGTGAGGAGTATTTTGATCATCTGATTGAGTGCGGAGCTTATTTTGCATGGTTCTTCCACTATATGCCGGTTGGAAATGATGCAGCAGCAGATCTCCTTCCCACACCGGAGCAGAGAATCAAAATGTACGATAGCGTCCGCAGATTCCGTGCCATAAAATCTCTCTTCACTATGGACTTCCAGAATGATGCAGAGTATGTAGGCGGATGTATCGCAGGTGGCCGCCGTTACCTCCATATCAATGCAAACGGAGACGTGGATCCTTGCGTATTCATTCATTTCTCCAATGCGAACATTAAAGAATGTACACTCCTTGAGGCGCTGAAGAGCCCGATCTTTATGGAGTATCACAAGGGTCAGCCGTTCAACAAAAATATGCTTCGTCCATGTCCGATGCTTGAAAATCCTGAGCTTCTCCGCAAGATGGTTGAGCGTGCAGGAGCGAAATCTACAGATCTTCAGTCGCCGGAGACAGCGGAGCATCTCTGTGCAAAATGTGATCACTATGCAGAGGTATGGAAGAAACAGGCCGATGAGCTCTGGAGTGAGAGCCAGGCAAAAAAAGCTGCAAAAAAATCAACAACTTGTTAATTAACACTTGATATAGATGGTGGGATACTGTATAATGAACCCGTTTTTCAGGAGTCTGAAATAACAGTTCAGATAAGAGTGTCGAAACAGAAGAGACACGATACGTGTACTGACAGATAACAGGGCGGTTATATTCAGCAGTGGGTATAACTGCCTTCTTTTTTATGTTATCGTCAGGACATAGGGAAAGAAAGGATGGATTCATTATGGAAAAACAGGAGAAAAACACAGCCAGCCCTTATGAGCTGGACGGACGCCCACCTCTTAAGGTGGCAATTCCCCTTGGACTGCAGCACGTGCTTGCCATGTTTGTGGGTAATCTTACCCCGCTTCTGATCATCACAGCTGCCTGCGGGATCGAAGCAGGAGGGGATCTTCAGGTTGCATTACTTCAGAATGCAATGCTGATCGCAGGAATTGTTACACTTGTACAGGTCTTTACGATCGGACCGGTCGGTGGCAAGCTTCCTATCGTTATGGGAACAAGTTCAGGCTTCATCGGCGTATGTCAGAGTGTTGCCGGAGTCATGGGAAATGGTGTCGTTGCCTATGGTTCGATCATGGCAGCCTGCTTTATCGGCGGTCTTTTTGAGACTGTTCTGGGAAGCTTTCTGAAGCCCTTGAGAAAATTTTTCCCATCTGTTGTAACAGGTACAGTTGTACTTTCAATCGGTCTTTCACTGATCGGTGTGGGAATCAGCTCTTTCGGTGGCGGAAGCTCCGCAAAGGATTACGGTTCTCTTGAAAACCTTTTTGTAGGCTTTGTAGTTCTGATCGTGATTATTGTACTGAAGCATGGAACAAAAGGCTTCACAAGCTTTTCTTCAATCCTCATCGGTATTATCGTGGGATACATTCTGGTAAGTATCATGGCTATGGTACTTCCTACAACATTTACATATGTAGATGACACAGGTGCTACTGTGGAGGCTACAAAGGCCTGGGTTCTCAACTGGGACAAGGTTGCTCAGGCAAAATGGTTCGCAGTACCGGCACTGATGCCTGTAAAATGGGTGTTTGACGCACGTGCGATCGTGCCGATCCTGATCATGTTTATTGTAACTGCAGTTGAAACAGTTGGTGATATTTCCGGAATCACAGAGGGTGGTCTTGGAAGAGAGGCTACAGACAAAGAGCTTTCCGGTGGTGTTATGTGTGACGGACTTGGATCTTCCTTCGCAGCACTGTTCGGTGTGCTCCCGAACACATCCTTCAGCCAGAACGTTGGTCTGGTTGCAATGAATAAGGTTGTAAACCGTTTTTGTATCGCTACAGGAGGAATTTTCCTGATCGCATGCGGACTGTTCCCGAAGCTTGCAGCACTGATCTCCATCATGCCGCAGAGCGTTCTGGGCGGCGCTGCAGTTATGATGTTCTCATCCATTGTTGTCAGCGGTATCCAGTTAATCACCAAGTGGCCGATCGGACCGAGAAATGTTACGATCGTTTCCGTAGCACTTGGTCTTGGTTATGGACTTGGCTCCAATACAGCGATCCTGGTGCATCTGCCACAGGCGATCAGCCTGATCTTCGGCGGTTCCGGTATTGTTCCGGCAGCGGTATTTGCGATTATTCTTAATATTGTTCTTCCGAAGGATGAGAAGAGTGAGATTGAGAGAGCTGAGGAGATGCTGGAGAAAGTTAAGAATAAATAAGAAAGTGTAAGAATAAAAAGAGTTTTTTTCTTTTTTGAGACTGTTGGACTTTATTGGTCTGACGGTCTCTTTTTTTATATGTTTTTATTTTTTTATTTTTAGGATAAAGGTTCGGCCTTTTGGAAGGCGGTAATTTGCGAGAAGGGGAAGCACTCGGAGTTGCGAAGGCCGTCTCCCCTTCTCGCGCTCTTCCCCTCCTGGCCACGCCGCTGTTCGGCGTTGTGGTGGGCGTGAATGTTCTGACAGGGTGCGGGATTCGGGGGTGTCGAGGAGGGGAGACTGTGCCGATCTGTTGGGTGGTGGATAATAATAAAAAGGATCTGTAAAAGGCGAGATTTTACAAATAGTTCTGCCTTTTTCAGATCCTTTTTTTGTTAGTAATTGTAGGCTCCCTCATAAGCATTGCATCGTTCCTTCCGATGTCCCTGCTCTACACAGGAGCTGCACCGGTCACAAAATTCCTGTTCATAGCAGGTAGAACAGACACATCCCTTACAGGCATCCCGGTCATAAGCCGGCGTGCAGGTAAAAGGAAGAGTATCCTTCGTAGTTTCCGTACTCATAAAGATCACGCTCCTTTTTTCTATATTATAGACCTATCAAAAAAGCGTTTCAATACAAATAATCAGAAAATACAAAAAAATACCTGATAAAAAGTTACTTTTTACTCCGTTCTCAGTAACACGCTTCGCGATGCACAGAATTTATACTGATCGTATAAATTCGCGCGGTATGTCTCGGGTTTTCTGTGACCTTCGCTCACAAAAAACACCTCGCGGAATATTACCATTGAATAGTAAGGATAAAAATCGGCACAACGCTTCACATCCAACACGGTAGAATCCATCATCCCGCCAATATAGAATCACATTCCACAACGCAGAACAGCGGCGTGGCCAGGAGGGGAAGAGCGCGAGAAGGGGAGACGGCCTTCGCTAACTCCGAGTGCTTCCCCTTCTCGCAACCCTGCCCACGCCAAAGTGTTCCCTAGAAAGGAAAAAAACCAACTCACAGCAGTTCGCAACAGCGAAAAAAGTGCCAGCTAATAAGGATGCCACAACAGCCCTATCCTACCGGGAGGAGCTCCACCGTCCGGAAGCTCCGCAAGGAAGAACCAGACCACTTTCTGTTACAGGAAGTCCGATCTCCTGTGACTCCACATTACCCTTCCAGGGTTTCAGCTCCGTAGCAAGCATATAAGTCAGAACAGCCGGTGCAAGACCTGTAGTATAGGAATTTACCAGGAAAAACAGCGGATCGTCACTGAGGATCTTCGTACAAAGCTTGATCAGCGGATGGATCGCATCCTCGATCTTCCAGATCTCGCCCTTAGGTCCGCGGCCGTAAGAAGGCGGGTCCATAATGATCGCATCATAATGATTTCCTCTGCGGATCTCACGCTCTACGAACTTCACGCAGTCATCCACAAGCCAGCGGATCGGCGCACCGGAAAGTCCGGAAGCAGCAGCATTCTCTTTTGCCCAGTTCACCATACCCTTGGAAGCGTCCACGTGAGTAACGGAAGCACCGGCTGCAGCTGCAGCCAGAGTAGCGCCGCCGGTATAGGCAAAAAGATTCAGCACCTTGATCGGGCGTCCCGCATTGCGGATCTTTTCACCGAACCAGTCCCAGTTCACAGCCTGCTCCGGGAAAAGTCCTGTATGCTTGAAGCTGAAAGGTTTCAGATTAAAAGTAAGGTCCTTGTAATGAAGCTCCCACTGATGAGGCAGATCAAAGAACTCCCACTCACCGCCGCCACGGCTGCTTCTGTGATAATGTCCGTTCATATGCTTCCAGCCACGGTTTTTGCGGGGAGTATCCCAGATTACCTGCGGGTCCGGACGAACCAGAAGATAATCCCCCCAGCGCTCCAGCTTTTCTCCTTTTGATGTATCAATAACTTCATATTCTTTCCATCCATCTGCAATCCACATGATGATCAATACCTCTTTCATAATAGTAAATTTATAAGATATATATAGCATTTTTATATAGCATTTCCGGAGATTACTGTACCAGATCTGGCTGACCGGGACATGAATCCATAAAAACGCCATAATAATGTTTTTTTCAGTATAGAGGAAAAATGGATGCTGTGCAAGAGAAGTGCAGGATTTTCCACGAAAGATTTGACAACAGCGCTTTTACATACTAAAATGTACGCAGAGATTTTCTGCCGGGGCAGAGGTTTCCCGTTTCCGTGAAACTGTGGCTGTTTTTTGCGGAAGAGATTTTGCAGAGAATTCCTGACAGACAGAAACCGGTAACAGAAGAAACACAGCAACCGCAGATATGAAACTGTGCACAAAAAGAGGAGAAGCAAACTTATGAAAAAATATTGTGAGATGAGCAGGGAAGAGCTACTCGATTTAAAGAAAGAACTTGACCGTGAGTTCGACGAGATCAAAGCCGAAGGTCTGGCACTGGATATGTCCCGTGGTAAACCTGCACCGGATCAGCTTGATCTTTCCATGAAAATGATGGAAGTACTTGCAGGGGATGCAGATCTGAAATGTGAGACCGGCGTGGACTGCCGTAACTATGGAGTCATCGACGGAATCCCGGAAGCCAAGAGACTTCTCGGTGAGATGTCAGAGGTAGAGCCAGAGAATATCATCATCTATGGTAACTCCAGTCTGAACGTAATGTTCGATACCATTGCACGTTCCTATTCCCACGGAGTAATGGGAAATACACCATGGTGCAAGCTTGACAAGGTGAAATTCCTCTGTCCTGTACCAGGATACGACCGTCATTTCCGTATCACAGAATTTTTCGGCATTGAGATGATCAACATTCCGATGACTCCGGAAGGCCCGGATATGGACATGGTTGAGAAATATGTCAATGAAGATCCGGCAGTAAAAGGAATCTGGTGTGTTCCGAAATATTCCAATCCGCAGGGCTACACCTATTCCGAAGAAACAGTTAAGCGTTTTGCGCATCTGAAGCCGGCTGCACCGGACTTCCGTATTTACTGGGATAACGCTTACAGCATCCATCATCTCTATGATGACAATCAGGATTTCCTTCTTGAGATCCTTGATGAGTGTGCGAAAGCAGGAAATCCGGACATTGTTTATAAATTTACTTCTACCTCCAAGGTAAGCTTCCCTGGTTCCGGTATCGCAGCAGTTGCTGCATCCAAGGCGAACCTGGATGACTTCCGCAAATACATGACTGTACAGACCATCGGACACGACAAACTGAACCAGCTTCGTCACGTTCGTTTCTTCAAAGATATCAACGGACTGCATGAGCATATGAAGAAACACGCAGACATCCTTCGTCCGAAATTCGAGCTTGTTCTCGCAACACTGGATAAAGAGCTTAACGGACTTGGAATCGGTGAGTGGACCAAACCGCACGGTGGATATTTCATTTCCTTTGATTCCATGGAAGGCTGTGCGAAAGCCATCGTTGCCAAAGCAAAAGAAGCAGGCGTTGTTATGACTGGAGCAGGCGCAACCTATCCATATGGAAAGGACCCGAAAGACAGCAATATCCGTATTGCACCAAGCTACCCAAGCGTTGAGGAGCTTGGCAAGGCAGCAGAGGTATTTGTTCTCTGTGTGAAGCTTGTAAGTGTGGAAAAACTTCTGGAGAAATAAATCGATCACATCAGACTGCCCGGTATTTCAGCATGCGTAATACCGGGCAGTCATAACTATTGGAGAGAGCTCATGGATGAGGAAAAAGAAAAAATGAAAACAGGCAAAAAGTTGGTCATTGCATTGATCATGATCCTGCTGATCCTTACAGCAGGGGCTTATGGATATGGTGTACACTATTTTACAGATCATTTTTTGCCGGGATCTCAGGTGAATGGTTTTAACTGCTCCTATAAAACTGCAGATGAAACAGAAAAGCTTCTTGCAAAGGAAGTGCAGGCATATGTTCTTACCGTTGATACAAGAAACAACGGAAAAGAGAGCATTACCGCAAAAGAAGCCGGCCTGGTCTACAAGCCGGATGGCGGAGCCAAAAAGCTGATCAAGAAACAGGACCGGTATAAATGGTTCCTTGCTTTTAATCAGAAGAAAAAATATACACTGGCAACGGATACTGTTTATGAAGATCAGAACAAGCTGACAGAGGCTGTGAAGAATCTGAAATGCATGCAGAAGGACAATATGGAAAAGCCTGCAGACGCATGCATTAAGGATAATGGCGAGACCTACGAGATCCAGCCGGAAAAAGAAGGAACGACCCTGGATACAAAAAAGGTTCAGAAGGTGATCCGTGCAGCTGTTTCCGCAGGAGACAAAACAGTCAGTCTGGAAAAGAAAAACTGCTACAAAAAACCATCGATATATAAAGACGATGAAGCTCTGAAAAAAGATTGTGACCAGATGAACAAGCTTACCAGCTGTGTGATCACCTATGATTTTTCGGATCGGTCGGAACAGCTTGACCGAAATACCATCAAAGACTGGCTGGTCAGGGACGCAAACGGAGATTATATAATAAACAAGGATCAGGTTGCAGCTTATGTGAACAGCCTGGGATATAAATATGATACCTTTGGCTGCACGAGAACATTTACCACCTACGATGGTCGCCAGAAGACTATCAAGGGCGGTGATTACGGATGGGCTATCGATCAGACCACAGAGACTGAATGGCTTTATAATGCCATTCTTGCAGGAACTACAGAAGTGAGACAGCCGGCGTATGCTTACAGTGGACTTTGCAGAGATACCAATGATATCGGAAATACATATGTAGAGATTGACCTGACCAACCAGAGAATGGTATTCTATAAAGACGGACAGCTTCTGGTAGATACACCGGTAGTTACCGGCTGTGTCCGAAAGGGCCATTCCACACCAACCGGATGCTTTGCACTGGATGCCATGCGTTCACCGGCAGTTTTGAAGGGACCTGGATATGCATCACCGGTTACATACTGGATGCCGTTTTCCGGAGGAGTCGGAATCCATGACGCAAGCTGGCGTTCACAGTATGGCGGGCAGATCTATATCACAAATGGTTCTCATGGCTGTGTAAACACCCCGAAGGATAAGGCGGCAATCATTTATAATAATATTAGTGTAGGAGTACCAATCGTAGTTTATGAATAAGAGATTAAAAGAAATATTAAAACAATACGAAGAAAGAAAACACAAGATCATCAAGGGAGATGAAAGTATGAATATCGTTGTATTGGCAGGCGGAACCAGTACAGAAAGAGAGATCTCCATCGTAACAGGAACCGGTGTCTGCAAGGCACTTCGTAAAAAAGGTCATAATGCCATTCTTGTAGATATTTTCTGTGGACTGGAGCCGGTGGACTGGGATGAGCCCTTTGGAGATAAAGATTATGAGGTAGATTCTGCGGCAGAGTATATGAGAAGCTTCGATGATGATATCGAAGAGATCAAACGCACAAGAAGAAGCTTTTTCGGACCGAATGTACTGGAATTGTGTCAGGCAGCAGACATTGTATTTATGGGACTTCACGGTTCCAACGGAGAGGATGGAAAGGTTCAGGCAACCTTCGATCTTCTGGGAATCCGTTACACAGGAACCGGATATTTAAGCAGTGCCCTTGCTATGGATAAGGGCCTCACCAAGAAGATCTTTCTCATGAATCAGGTACCGACACCGAAAGGCGTTTCCATGCTGAAAGAAAACTGTACAAGAAACATCCATGATCTTGGTATGGAATTTCCTGTTGTTGTAAAAACATGCTGCGGTGGTTCCAGCGTAGGTGTTTATATTGTAAACAACCAGAAAGAATATGAGGATGCCATTGATGGTGCTTATTCTTATGAAGATGAGGTAGTTGTTGAAGAGTATATCAATGGCCGTGAGTTTTCCGTTGCAGTTGTAGACGGAAAGGCTTATCCGATCATCGAGATCGCACCGAAGCAGGGCTTTTATGATTACAAGAACAAATATCAGGCAGGCTCCACAGTAGAAACCTGTCCGGCTGAGATCTCACCGGAACTGACTGAGAAGATGCAGCATTATGCGGAAGCTGGCGCAAAGGCTCTCTGCATTGAGGGCTATGCACGTTTTGACTTCATGATGAAAGAAAACGGTGATATGTACTGCCTGGAGGCAAACACACTTCCGGGAATGACACCCACCAGTCTGATCCCTCAGGAAGCAAAGGTCCTGGGAATCGACTATCCGGACCTCTGTGAAGAACTGATCCGCATTTCTTTTAAGAAATACAGCAAATAAAATATCTGACCGTAACTCCTCCTGTTGACAGGAGGAGTTTCTGGCAAAAGAAAGGATTTTATTCATGAAAAATCTTACATTGGAAAATATCACAAAAGTCTGCAATGGTATTTACCACGGCCCGCAGGAAAAACTTCAGGAGGAAGTGACTGCGATCACAACGGACAGCCGTAAGGTGGAAAAAGGAGGTCTTTTTGTACCGGTAGTAGGAGAGCGTGTGGATGCTCACCGTTTTATCCCGCAGGTAATGGAAGCAGGTGCACTCGCGACCTTATCCGAGAGAACTCTTGAAGGGGCGGATCATCCGTATATCCAGGTAGGCTCCTCCCTTCAGGCAGTAAAAGACATTGCGGAGTTTTATCTGGAGCAGCTTGATATTCCGGTTGTGGGAATCACAGGAAGCGTTGGAAAGACCAGCACAAAAGAGGTGATCGCCTCTGTGCTGAAGGAAAAATACCGTACACTGAAAACCCAGGGAAATTTCAACAATGAGCTGGGACTTCCACTGACAGTATTCCGCCTTCGTGATGAAGATGAGATCGCAGTTCTGGAAATGGGAATCAGTGATTTCGGTGAGATGACCCGTCTTGCAAAGATCGCAAAACCGGACACCTGCGTGATCACAAACATCGGAACCTGCCATCTGGAAAACCTTGGGGACAGAGACGGCGTCCTGAGGGCAAAAACAGAGATTTTTCAGTATGTGAAGAAAAATATCGTACTTAACGGTGATGATGATAAGCTCTCCACAGTAAAGGAATACAACAGCATGCAACCGGTATTTTTCGGAAACGGAGAAAATGCTTCTGTTACCTGTGAAAATGTGGAAAGTCGTGGCCTGAAGGGAATGAGCTGTGACATCTGTCTGAAGGGAAAAATGGCAGAGAACGGAGAGCTCCAGACATTTCATGTAGATATTCCAATGCCGGGACGTCATATGGTATCCAATGCACTGGCAGCAGCAACTGTGGGCAGACTTTACGGACTGAATGCAGAGCAGATCAAAAATGGCATCGAAAGCCTGGAACCGGTCAGCGGAAGATTCAATATGATCGAGACCGATAAATTCATGATCGTAGATGACTGCTACAACGCAAATCCCATGTCCATGAAGGCTTCCCTGGATGTTCTTCAGGACGGACTTGGAAGAAAGGTTGCCATTCTTGGTGATATGGGTGAGCTTGGAACGGATGAAGCTGCACTTCATGAAGGTGTAGGCATTCATGCAGGTCAGTGCAGGATCGATGCATGCATCTGCGTAGGACCACTTGCAGCCCATGTCGCGGAAAAGGCATCTCAGACCAATCCGGACCTGACAGTCATCCGGGAAAAAGATCTGGAAAGCCTTCTTAAGAACCTGAACACATATGTGAAACCTGGAGATACCATCCTCGTAAAGGCTTCTCACTTCATGAAATTTGAAAATGTAGTCAAAGCACTGCAGGAAATGTAAAAAGACCGAAAACAGGGGCAGCATTTGACGAACGAAAATTCTTTCCAGTTAAGTTATATAGAAGTATAATATTCCTAAGGCGATGAGCAGTGCGGCTATAGAACAAAAGCACGCTCAGGCACTGTGCGGCAGTGAAAAAGGGAGGGCTTATGCTGGAGATGATCATGAAGCTGAACATCCCGCTTTACGTCATGACATCCATGGGATGTATCGGCGGTCTGGGGATGCTGGCAACAAACCTTACCTACCGAAGAATGATCCGAAATACGCAGCGATTACAGAATCTCAAAGAAAAATGGCTGAACCTGTGGAAGTCAAGGGACAGGCTCTGGCATCGGATGAACCGATTTGTATGGTATCCGTCACTGTTTTGTACATTTCTTCTGGGACTGTCTGTTTTTCTCAACAGCAGACTGGGATACAGGGAAGGATTGTCTATGCTTTATCTTTATATAGGGGCGGCAGTGCCGGTAGTACTGCTTCTTCTTCGTCAGGCATTGGACTTTTCTTATAAGGAAGAGCTTGTGATGGCTTCTCTTGCAGATTATGTGGAACAGGTCCGTACCTGGGTGGAGGAAGTACCGGTCGCAGAAAAGCCGGATCCTGTTCTGCAGGAAGAAATCGTAGATAAGATCACCAGAAGTATCCGTCAGACGGCTGCTACCGGAAGCCACTTCAGCAAGATGCTTTCTCCGGAGGAGGAAGAGATCATGCGGGAGATCATACGGGAGTTTATGAATGCAGAGTAAGAACATATCCCGGTATATTTGAGAAATACAGAAATGTACACAAAGATATTCCGGAATAAGGGAACCGGATGCAAAAAAAACTCTCCGGCAGATACGATTCTCTGTATCCGCCGGAGAGTTTTTTTGTGTGACAGTAAAAAGAGAACGCAGGATAAGCATTCGTGGCTTTCCTGCGTCCTTTTATATGTTACTCAGTCTTCCTCGATCACCTGGATCTCCAGGTAGTCGAATTCAATATGTTCAATGAAATTATCCTGATAAAAGCGGGCCTTATCATGCTTTTTGAAATCCCGCACTGTGGCATCCAGCCAGATAGGATTTCCCAGATCCATCTGATAACAGATTTCCTCAAGTCCGTGAAAGATCTTGTGGGTTCTGGTATCATCGCTGTCATCACAGACAACGGTGTCCTGAAGCATGCGATTGTCTTTCCATATTTTTCCCCATAAACGAAACATAAACAGTACCTCCGTATTGAAACTGCCACAGCCGGCAGAATATGAATATCCGTTCGATATGATCTTCAGTATAGCGGATTTTGCAGGGAAAGTAAAGCACAGGGCAATAACGCTTGTACGCAAAACAATGCACCAGGTGTGTTCACTTTTATTGACTAATGTGTAAAAATCCTCTATAATAAACGAAATTATGAAAAAAAGAATCATTACAGATTGGAGGAACCGAAATGAAACTTTACGATACCGGCGTTTATCTTCAGAACGGACAGGAAATCATTCCCGAGAACCAGGCTGATCTGCCTGTAGCGAAAGAAGAGGCTGCTAAGAATACCATCGCATATTCTATTCTCAAGGCTCACAATAAATCCGATAACATGGAGAAGCTTCAGATCAAATTCGATAAACTGACTTCCCATGATATCACATTTGTGGGAATCATCCAGACTGCAAGAGCTTCAGGACTTGAGAAGTTCCCGGTACCATATGTACTGACCAACTGCCATAACTCCCTCTGTGCAGTAGGCGGAACCATCAATGAAGATGACCATATGTTTGGTCTCACCTGTGCCAAAAAGTACGGCGGAGTTTATGTACCGCCTCATCAGGCAGTTATCCATCAGTTTGCAAGAGAAATGCTTGCAGGCGGCGGAAAGATGATCCTCGGTTCCGACAGTCATACAAGATACGGAGCACTTGGAACCATGGCTATGGGAGAGGGCGGACCGGAGCTTGTAAAACAGCTTCTCTGCCAGACATACGATATTAATATGCCAGGCGTAGTTGCTATTTATCTGAAAGGTGCTCCACGTCCGGGTGTAGGACCGCAGGATGTTGCGCTTGCCATCATCGGCGAGGTTTTTGCCAACGGCTATGTGAAGAATAAGGTTATGGAGTTCGTTGGACCAGGCGTTGCCAGCTTAAGCGCAGATTTCCGTATCGGTGTTGATGTTATGACAACAGAAACCACATGTCTTTCCTCCATCTGGCAGACAGATGCGAAGATCGAGGAATTCTATGCGATCCACGGAAGACCGGAGGATTACAAAGAACTGAAACCGGGCAACGTTGCATACTATGACGGCTGTGTAGAGATCGACCTCAGTGAGATCAAACCAATGATCGCAATGCCGTTCCACCCAAGTAACACCTACACCATCGATGAGCTGAAGGCAAACCTTGACGATATCCTTGCAGATGTGGAAAAGAGAGCACAGGTAAGCCTTGACGGAAAGATTCCGTTCACATTGAGAGACAAGGTAGTTGATGGCAAGCTTTATGTTGAGCAGGGAATCATCGCCGGCTGTGCAGGCGGTGGATTCGAGAATATCTGCGCTGCAGCAGATATCCTCAAGGGCAAAAATATCGGCCATGATGCCTTCACCTTAAGTGTATATCCGGCAAGTACTCCAATCTACATGGAACTGGCTAAGAATGGTGTTCTTGCAGAACTGATCGGAACAGGCGCAGTTGTGAAAACTGCATTCTGCGGACCATGCTTCGGTGCCGGAGATACACCTGCAAACAATGCATTCAGTATCCGTCATACAACCAGAAACTTCCCGAACCGTGAAGGCTCCAAGATCCAGAACGGTCAGATCTCTTCGGTTGCACTTATGGATGCACGTTCCATTGCAGCTACAGCAGCAAACAAGGGATTCCTTACCTCAGCAGAGGAGTTTGACGGAAGCTATTCCGAGCATAAATACTACTTCGATAAGTCTATCTACGAGAACCGTGTATTTGACAGCAAGGGCGTGGCAGATCCAAGCGTAGAGATCCAGTTTGGACCGAATATCAAAGACTGGCCGGAGATGGCTGCACTTGCAGACAACCTGATCCTGAAGGTTGTTTCCGAGATCCACGATCCGGTTACTACCACTGACGAGCTGATCCCGTCCGGTGAGACATCCTCCTACCGTTCCAATCCGCTTGGACTTGCAGAGTTCACACTGTCCAGAAAGGATCCGGCTTATGTTGGCCGTGCAAAAGAGATCCAGGCAGCACAGAAGGCAATTCAGGCAGGTAACTGCCCGGCAGAGGCTGTTCCGGAACTGAAACCGGTTATGGAAACCATCCATAAATCCTATCCGGATGTTGATAAGACAAACCTTGGCGTAGGAAGCACCATCTTTGCAGTGAAACCGGGCGATGGCTCTGCCAGAGAGCAGGCTGCATCCTGCCAGAAGGTACTTGGCGGCTGGGCAAACATTGCCAATGAGTATGCAACCAAGAGGTATCGTTCCAATCTGATCAACTGGGGTATGCTTCCATTCCTGATCCCGGCTGGAGACCTTCCGTTCAGGAACGGTGATTACCTGTTCTTCCCTGGAATCCGCAAGGCGGTTGAGGAAAAAGCAGACGTGATCAAGGGATATACTGTTGAAGGTGATTCTTTGAAGGAGTTCGATGTAACTCTGGGTGAGCTGACAGATGATGAGAGAGAGATCATCCTTAAGGGTTGTCTGATCAATTATAATCGTAAATAGATGCAGGGATTGAACATATGTAGAGCGTGAAGGCGTTGGAGCTGTGTTCATGAATATGCTGCAGAGCGGAATATAGTAATTTAAGAATTTCCGTGTTGTTTTGCAGACTGGTGACCGTTTTAATCGAGGTTGCCGGTCTGCTTTTTTACTTTTAAGGTTATGGATACTTATTTATGGGATGTGGATGATGCGGACGCGTGAGGTGTCCTGTGGGGAGCAGAGGCTGTCGTTTCGCCTGGTCATACTAAGCGTCTGAGGCAACCTGTGAAAAGGCCGGCCCATAACTCGCCATGTACGCTGATGCGTACCTGGCTCAGACAGATGTGCCTTATTCTGCGGCCTGTATCCGCAGAATACCTTTCCACAGGTCACCTCAGACGCCAAGTATGACCAAAGGCTCACTCCGAAGCCCCTGCTCCCCACAGGACACCTCACGCTGACATTCCCAGAGACAAACCCCAGCCCCGGTAAAAATATCAAGAAAAGCTCAACAAATGATGACCGTCTCAACACTCTTCGTTATTCAATTTTTCTTCTTCTTCGTTCTTTCGAATAAAGTTTATCTCAATCCCCTGCAAACATTGCAATGTTTGCAGGGCCAATACAGTCACACAGAAACTTTTCTAACTAACTTTCCATGTTCGAAAGTCAGGGCGGGAAGGACGGGAGGGGCGGGTGACTCCTGCAGAGTCACCCGCCCCTCCCGTCCTTCCCGCCCGTCCGTTTGCAACATACCATCCCGTTCTTCACAACTTCACAATAGCATAAATTAACAGAAAATAATAAAAAATATAAACAAATTATAAAATATAAACACATAACAAAACAAATGAATAAAAATAATAGCATAAAAACACAAAAATGTATTGACAAATGCCCGCAACGATGTTATTATAAGACCATCAAAAACAACAAGAGAAAAACAAAAAAGAAAATCATTCAATTCATAGCATAGATGCACATGAAGGATGAAGAAAGGAAAAGGTGATTCCAGTGGGAACATAAACAAACACCATCATCAATATGAGAGTGACAGGAACCGGATTTCCTGCAAGAAAGACCTGATACAGATCACATATGATACACCTTAAGAAAACAGAAGTTTCTTTTATGAAATATAAATAAGATCCTCTTAAATCTTACTTATATTTTAAGAAATCAGAAACAAAAGGAAATCAGTATTTCAGGTAATATAGAATCGGTAACTCATATTGAACAACTGTCACACACCTGATATAAAGATTTCAGGAAATATGTAAAGAAATATTTCCCGAAAGAGTAAAACCCTCAACTCACCGGTTCGTTGGAAAGAAGAGATTCCAAGAACAAACGTGAAGATGAGAACGATACTTTGAAATGCATATCAGAACCATTAGGATATGGATTGAAGCTTTGCATCAGAAGAATATCTGAGAGGATATTAAAAACAGAAGAATCGGGCAGGAACTTTTTTCCAGGATACTTTAAAGAACTGCAGAGGAGAAAATCCCAATAGGTCGATTTGAATCAGCAGATCGCAAAGTACAGAGATGACAAATGGTTTTGAATTTAAGAAGTTAAGTCCAGAATTGTTTAGTGAACAGGAAAAAGTATAACCACCGAAAGTCTTCAGATAAACAGGAAATCAAACATCGTAAAAAACGATTTCTGATCTATAAAACTTTCTAAATAATCGAAAAGATATACTTACATATATCAGTCGTTTATGAGCAGGAAATAAAAAAGAAGAGAGAATCTGAAAAAGAAAAATTTCAAAATTGAATAAAGAGAATCGAAATTATTTTATAAAGTATATAAAATCAAAGATTTCGATTGATAAGTATAATAAGTATAACAAGAAAACTTTATTCGAAAGAACGAAGAGGAAGAAAAATTGAATAACGAAGAGTGTTGAGACGGTCATCATTTTTGGAAACTGTAAAAGTAAAAAAAGTGATGACCGTCTCGTTGTGTATATAAGATTGCATATATTAAGTATATAACCGTTCCGAAAAGCCCTGGATAAAATAATATGATCCGAGCAGAGAGCAAAATTTTCGATCAGAGATTTTTCCGAACAGTTATATTTATCAGTTGCCATCAAAAACATCATCAGTTATACTTCTGTGAGAAAGGAAGTAAGATGAGAAAATATGTGGAATTATCAGATTGAAGAAAATATTTTATATGAAGACAAAGAGATCCTTGTGTGCAGAAAAACAGCAGGAATGCCGGTGCAGGCAGCAAAAATAGGAACAATGGATATGGAAAGTGCTCTGAAAAATTATCTGGCACAAAAAACACCGGGAAAGATCCCATATCTGGGAGTAGTACATCGCCTTGATCAGCCGGTAGAAGGCATTCTTGTATTTGCGAAAACATCCGAAGCAGCAGGAAATTTGAGTAAACAGATGATGGCAGGAGGCGCCGGAAAATATTACCTGGCAGTAACAGAGGGAAAAGCAAAGAGCTCAGAAGGGACTCTTACAGACTATCTGAAAAAAAATGGAAAAGCCAACATGTCTCAGGTGGTGTCTGCCAATACACCGGGAGCAAAAAAAGCGATCCTTCACTATAAAGTTCTGGATCAGCAGGAGATAAACGGAAAATCCCGGACACTTCTTAAGATCAGGCTGGAAACAGGTCGGCATCATCAGATCCGTGTGCAGCTCTCTCATGAGGGACTGCCCCTTCTTGGAGACCGGAAATATAATCCTTCGGGAGAAAAAGGTACATCACTGGGACTTTGTTCCAGTTGTCTGGAATTCAAACACCCCAGAACAGGAAAAATGATGAAGTTTGAAACAGAGCCACAGGGAAGCGCGTTTCTGGATTTTGTGAAAAAAGTGTAAAAACTCTGGACGGAAATACGAAAAAGTGTATAATGTAAAAAGCAAGTAACCAAATGTAAGATTTTTGTAAAGTATAAGTTACTGTGGACGGACAAGGCAGACGATAAAGAACAGTAACCAGCGAGGAAGAGGAGATTACAATGAAAAGAGCTGCAGTAGCGTCAGCAGCCTTGTTGGCTGTGGCAACCCTGCTGACAGGCTGTCAGAAAGAAGAAGTAGAAAAGCTTGTTGCACCGATTGTAGCAGATGTCCAGGAAACCCCTGAAGCAACCGAAGTGGAAGAAGAAAAAAGCCCGCTGATCCCTGAGATCGATGACACTCTTTCTATTGAAGAAGGTGCCAGAATAGCTGTTGTCAGCAAAAGCAAAAAAGGCGAGTTCTGGAATAAAGTAAAAGAAGGAATGGAAGCTGCTGTCAAGGACGTAAATGAAGCGTATGGTTTCAAAAAAGACAAGCAGATTACGATGACCTTTGAGGGTCCGGATGATGAAGAGGACGTAGAAAGTCAGATCAATACTCTTGATGCAGTGATCGCTGAGAATCCATCTGTAGTGTGTCTTTCTGCCGGAGATATGGATTCCTGTCAGGCACAGCTGGAAGCAGCGAAAGAGAACGGAATTCCGGTGGTCGCGTTTGATTCCAATGTCAGTGATACGAAGCTGGTCAGAGCTTTCCGTGGAACAGACAATACACAGATCGGTAAATATGCAGCATATAAGCTTGGTAGCGCCATTGGAAAAATGGGAAATGTGGCTGTTTTTTCCGCACAGGAGAAAACACAGAGCGCGCAGGAGCGTGTAAAAGGATTTCTGGATAATATTGCAAATTATACGGATATTAAAGTGGTGGAAACCGTATATTCTGACCAGGTTGATGATATGAAGGAAGCCATGAAGGAAGTTCTGGATAAATATCCGGCATTGGATGGTGTTTTCTGCACCAATGCCGAGGTTTCTGAAATGTTTCTGGAGGTAAATAAGGACACAGGAGAAAATAAAGTTGCTATGGTAGGCGTAGATGCAACTAGCAAACAGCAGGAAGCGATCCAGAAAGGGGAAGAACTGGGAGTGCTTTCACAGAATCCTTATGCGATGGGATATCAGACCATGTGGGCGGCTATTCAGTCTACTGCACCGAAGAAGGAAACAAAGATTGATAAGAAGGTTTTACTTGATCCGATATGGATTGATGCTGAGAATATCAAAAGCGAAGACATTGCAAATTACCTGTACAATTAACAAATAGAACAGATAGCCACTGTAGGTCGGGTGAATAGGTTAGTTCGCATTCACCGTCTGTTCATAATTGAAAGCCATCAGTCTGATGAAGATGTAAAAAACATTTTCATCGGGCTGATGGCTTTTTTGAATAAAAATAAAAAATATGAATAGAATAAACAAATAAAAAGTGTGCGAAAAAATGGCAAAAATATAACACATATGACGATTTTTTGACACAATATAAATAAATTTCTCGTTAAATTGCATAATAAACATTGTTTTAAAAAAGCGATTGTGGTACAATTTGGATATGCAGAGAGGCGGTGATCAGATGATCCAGGAAACGATCAAGGCAGTGAAAGAGGCGGAGGCAAAAGCACAGCAGAAGATAAAGGATGCATCCGTCCGTGCACAGAGTATCATCAGCGAAGCTGAGAAAGAGGCAGAGAATATTATCAGAAAGGCGGAAACAGCCGCCGGCGAACAGGCGGCATCTGATATGAAAGCAGCCGAAGAACGTGCACACAGTACAGAGAACACTGTCGTTGGACAGGCGGAGGAAGAGCTTGCAGCTTTGAAAAAGAAAGCGGAGTCGAAGCACGAGCAGGCGATCCAGACAGTAATGGACAGTTTGTTCTGAGAGGGGGAGTGCGAAAATGGCAGTATTGCAGATGCAGCGAATCAGTATCTGCGCAATGAAAAAGAACCGTAAGGCCATATTGGAAGAACTGCAGTCACTTGGAGTATTGGAGATCGATGCAGCGGAATTGGATCCGGAGCTTAAGACGATGGATACTATGAATGCCCGGCTGATCTTTGAGAAAAACGCATCCCTTTGTGATCAGGCAATCGAAATACTGGATGAATTTTCGAAGGAAAAGCAATCCATGCTGGCATCCCTGGCAGGGAAACCGCTGATCGGAAGGAAGCAGGAGGAAGAAGCTATCCGGGATCAGGAAGAGATCCTGAGAACAGCTAGAGAAATCCAGGGATACCGGAAGAAGCTTACAGAGAACAGTGCGGCAGCAGTTAAGATCGAGCAGCAGGAAGCAGCTCTTGCTCCATGGCTGAAGCTGGATATTCCGATGAACTTCGGCGGTACAGCGAAAGCAGCGGTACTTGTGGGAAGTATTGATGGAAATATAACTCTGGATCAGGTATACAGTCAGCTGGCAGCGGACGCACCGCAGCTTGAAGCCTTTGACATCCGGGAAATCTCAAATGATGCCGGTAAGCTGAGCCTTGTGGTTCTCTGCCTGAAAGCACAGGCACAGGAACTGGAAGAAGCGCTTCGGATGCAGGGATTTGCAAGACCGGCACAGCTGGTATCAGAGGTTCCGGCACAGGAGCTGGAGAACCTTAAGAATGAAGTGGTACGCATTCAGGAAGAGTCCGAACAGATTCGGGAACAGATACGCGCTCTTCACGACAGGAAGAGCTCTCTTCAGCTTTTGTCCGATTATTTCCGAATCCGTGCACAGAAATATGAGGTATTAGGACAGATCCGCCAGTCGGAGAGCACTTTTTTTGTGACAGGATATCTTCCGAAGAAACAGGTTCCTGCAATGGAGAAACGGCTTACGGAGAAGTACGATATTGTTTTTGAAGCAGAAGATGCTGAGGGAGAAAATGTTCCGGTTGCCCTTCAGAACGGTAAATTCGGAGCAGCAGGAGAGGGAGTTCTGGCAGCATTTGGTCTTCCCGGAAAGGGAGAAATCGATCCTTCCACGATCATGACAGCCTGCTATGTATTTCTTTTCGGACTGATGCTGTCAGACGCAGCATATGGACTGATCGTCTTTGCAGTCTGTCTGGGAGTACTTCTGAAGTTCCCTAGGATGGAGAGCGGAATGCAGAAATCCATCCGGCTTTTTATGTACTGTGGATTGTCCACTTTGTTCTGGGGCGTGATGTTTGGCGGATATTTCGGAGATTTTATCGATGTATTTTCGAAGGTATATCTGCACAGGCCGGTCACGGTGAAGCCGGTATGGTTTGCACCGTTAAATGAGCCAATGAGACTTCTGGTGTTCTCCATGCTGTTTGGCCTGATCCATATGTTTCTGGGAATGGGTCTTAAGGGCTACATGCTGTTACGTGACAGAAAATATCTCGACTTTTTCTGTGACGTAGTACTCTGGTTCCTGCTTCTTATGGGACTGATCCTGATCTTTATCCCAAGCAGCATGTTCCGTTCTATTTCTCAGATGGATCTGAACCTTTCACCGGCAGTGATACAGGTCGGAAAATGGATGGCGATCATCGGTGCGGTGGGAATTCTCTTCATGTCAGGAAGAGATAAGAAGAATCCGTTCCTGAGGCTGGCGCTTGGAGCCTACGATCTTTATAATATCACGGGATGGGTCAGTGATATCCTTTCCTATTCCAGACTTCTGGCCCTGGGACTTGCCACCGGAGTTATCGCATCGGTTATGAACCAGATGGGAAGTATGCTGGGAGACAGTATTCTGGGATGGATCGTATTTATTCTTGTATTTGTGATTGGTCATATCTTTAACCTTCTGATCAATCTTCTGGGTGCATACGTGCACACCTGCCGATTACAATATGTAGAGTTTTTCGGCAAATTCTTTGAGGGCGGAGGAAAAGAGTTCCACCCCTTCCGCGAAAATACAAAATATGTAGATATTAAGGAGGATTAATATTATGAGTGGTATCGTTTGGGCATTATTGGGAGCAGCAATTTCCGTAGCTCTTGCAGGTATAGGTTCCGCCATCGGTGTTGGTACAGCCGGCCGTGCAGCAGCAGGCGTTGTAACAGAAGACCCGGACAAATTTGCCAAGGTTCTGCTTCTTCAGCTTCTTCCCGGTACGCAGGGTATTTACGGACTGCTGGTAGCATTCCTTGCACTTTCCAAGGTTGGTATCCTGGGCGGCGGTGTTGCTGATATTTCCCTGGAAACCGGTCTTATGATCTTTGTGGCTTGTCTTCCGATCGCTATCGCAGGTCTTCTTTCTGCGATCCATCAGGGAAAAACTTCCGTAGCTTCCATCGGTATCGTAGCCAAGAAGCCGGAGCAGTTCGGTAAAGCCATGCTTTTCCCTGCAATGGTTGAGACATATGCGATTCTGGCTCTTCTGATCTCCATTCTTGCAGTCAGCGGAATTCAGGTTTGATTCATCAGGAGGGCAGAGCATGACAGGATTAGAGAAGATGGTAAGCCAGATTCTTGAAGAGGCCGATGCTTCTGCAGCCGTTACGATCAGTGATGCGGAGAAAAAAGCCGCAGAGATCCTCAGGGAAGCCGGAGAAAAGGCAGATAAGATCCGGCAGCAGAGAGAAGAACAGTCCAGGGCAAAGGTGAAAAGCTATGAAGAGCGGACAGCTTCCGCTGCAGATATGAAGAAGCGTACCGCAGTTCTTGCAGCCAAGCAGGAGCTGATCGGAAATGTGATCGCAGATGCCTGTGACCGTGTGAAGAATCTGGATGAAGAAAAATATTTTGGGATCCTTAAGAATATGGCTGAGAAATATCTTCTTCCAAGAGAAGGAGAGATCTGTTTTTCAAAAAAGGATCTGGAACGTATGCCGGCAGGTTTCCGTGAGGAAATAAAGAGCCTGGCACAGAAAAAGGGTGGTGTGCTGGAAATTTCCGGTGAAACCCGAAACATAGACGGAGGTTTTATCCTGATATACGGCGGCATTGAGGAAAACTGTTCCATTGATGCCATGTTCGCAGAGAAGCGGGATGAGCTTCTGGATCAGGTAAGAAAGATTTTGTTTGCGTAAAACACCATCGCAAAAAGGAGGGCGTGAATGATGTTTGGTGAAGATTATGCCTATGCGGTGGCGCGGATACGTGTTCTGGAGACCGGACTTCTGAATCAGGCAGCGATCGAGCAGCTTCTGGCATGTCAGGATGAGCAGCAGTGCCTTCAGATCCTTACAGAGAAGGGCTGGGGAAATGGTGATCCTGCAGCCGGTGCGGATGCCATTCTTTCTCGGGAGAGAGAAAAGATCTGGGAGATCATGGATTCGCTGGTAGCGGACCGATCTGTGTTTTCTGTTCTTTCCTATCAGGATCTTTTCCATAACCTGAAAGCGGCTGTGAAGGCAAGCATTCTGCAAGGGGCAGCGCCGAATATTTTTTTCAGCGACTGTTCCATTGACGGAGAGGATATGGTGAAATTCCTGAAGGATAAGGAATATGATCGTTTTCCTGAGGATATGCGGGAAGCGGCAAGAGAAGCCTATGAGACCTTTTTGTACACAAGAGACGGACAGCTTGCGGATATTATCGTAGACAGGGCAGCACTGGATGCCATAAAAAAAGCCGGAGAACGGTCAAAAGAAGAGATCGTCCGGCAGTATGCGGAATCCACGGTAGCGGTAGCAGATATCCGGATCGCAGTCCGTGCCTGCAAAACAGGAAAAAGTTCGGACTTTATGAAAAAAGCCATGGCAGAATGTGACACACTGGATAAGGAGAGACTGATCCACGCGGCAGTAAGCGGAATGGATCAGATCATGGGTTATCTGGCAGAAACGAAATATGGGGACGGAGCTCTGGCACTGGCGGAATCAGCTTCCGCTTTTGAGAGATGGTGTGATAACCAGATCATGGAGACCATCCGCCCTCAGCTGTACAATTCATTTTCACTGGGACCGCTGGTAGCCTATGTGCTTGCCCGTGAAAATGAGATCAAGACGGTGCGGATCATTCTCACCGGAAAGCGCAGCGGCCTTCCGGAAGAGTTTATCCGGGAAAGGGCAAGGGAAATGTATGTATAAGATCGCAGTTTTAGGTGATTATAACAGCATTTACGGGTTTGCGGCTCTTGGCCTTGATACTTTTCCGGTGGAGGATCCTGCAGATGGTAAAGAGAAGCTTAACCGTCTGGCAGCCGGTGAATATGCGGTTATTTATATTACGGAACAGCTGGCGGCCCAGCTTTCCGCAGAGATCAGTAAATACAGTGAGGAGCTGATGCCTGCGATCATTCAGATTCCCGGAATTTCCGGAAATACAGGTGCAGGTATCGAAAATGTAAAGAAATCCGTGGAGACGGCAGTTGGCTCCGATATTCTTTTCAGTAATGAGTGACAAGAAAGCAGGTGATTGGTTCAGATGAGCAGAGGAACCATTAAGAAGGTGGCAGGACCGCTGGTAATTGCCAAGGGTATGCGGGATGCAAATATGTATGACGTGGTTCGTGTAAGCAGCCAGCGTCTGATCGGTGAGATCATTGAGATGCATGAAGATGAGGCTTCCATACAGGTATATGAGGAGACTTCAGGACTTCGTCCGGGAGAACCGGTAGAGTCCATGGAGGTGCCCCTTTCCGTGGAGCTTGGTCCTGGCCTTATTACAAGCATTTACGATGGAATCCAGCGTCCGCTGGATGACATCATGAAGGTAGCAGGCAGCAACAACCTGAAACGAGGCGTTGAGGTTCCTGCCCTGAAGCGGGATAAAAAATGGAATTTCATTCCAGTTGCGAAGGTGGGAGATCAGCTGGAGGGCGGCGATGTTCTTGGAACCGTTCAGGAGACTATCGTTGTTACACAGAAGATCATGGTACCTCCCAATATGAAAGGTACTCTGAAGGAAATTAAATCCGGCGAGTTTACCGTGGATGAGACCGTTGCAGTTCTTTCCACAGCAGACGGCGATAAAGAGCTGACCCTGATGCAGCACTGGCCGGTACGACGTGGCCGTCCATATAAGAAGAAACTTCCGCCAGCCAAACCTCTGGTAACAGGACAGCGTGTTATTGATACCATGTTCCCTATTGCCAAGGGTGGTGTGGCAGCAGTTCCCGGCCCGTTCGGAAGCGGCAAGACGGTTATCCAGCATCAGCTTGCAAAATGGGCTGAGGCAGATATCGTGGTCTATATCGGCTGCGGTGAGCGTGGAAATGAGATGACAGACGTTCTGAACGAGTTCCCGGAGCTGAAGGATCCAAAAACAGGACAGTCTCTGATGGAGCGTACGGTTCTGATCGCCAATACCTCAGATATGCCGGTTGCAGCTCGTGAGGCGTCGATCTATACAGGTATTACAATTGCGGAGTATTTCCGTGATATGGGATATTCCGTAGCATTGATGGCAGATTCTACTTCCAGATGGGCTGAGGCTCTCCGTGAGATGTCCGGACGACTGGAGGAGATGCCAGGCGAGGAAGGTTATCCGGCATATCTTGGTTCCCGTCTTGCACAGTTCTATGAGCGTGCCGGACATGTGATCTGCAGTGGAAAAGACGGAAGAGAGGGTGCCCTGACAGCAATCGGCGCCGTATCTCCTCCAGGTGGTGATATCTCCGAGCCGGTTTCCCAGGCGACACTTCGAATCGTAAAGGTATTCTGGGGACTGGACGCAAACCTTGCATACAAACGTCATTTCCCGGCGATCAACTGGCTGACCAGCTATTCTCTGTATCTGGACAGCGTTGGCGGATGGTTTGACGAAAATGTAGCGAATGACTGGATGAAGCTCCGTCAGAGAATGATGACCCTTCTTCAGGAAGAGGCAGAGCTGGAAGAAATCGTAAAGATGGTAGGTATGGATGCGCTTTCACCGGGTGACCGCCTGAAAATGGAAGCAGCCCGTTCCATCCGAGAGGATTTCCTCCACCAGAACTCTTTCCACGAGATCGATACCTACACATCTCTGGAAAAACAGCACAATATGATGCGTCTGGTACTTGCATTTTATGATGCGGGTCTGGATGCGCTGAAACAGGGCGCAGATATCAATGATATCGTAAAGCTTCCGGTACGTGAGCAGATCGGCCGTTATAAATATACAAAAGAAGATCAGCTGGCAGCAGAATATGAGAAGGTAACCCGCCAGCTGGCAGCAGAGACTGCAGAACTTCTGGGAAAGGAGGGCCTGTAAAATGCCAAAAGAATATAGGACCATACAGGAAGTTGCCGGCCCTTTGATGCTGGTACGGGGCGTTGAAGATGTAGCATTTGACGAGCTTGGTGAGATCGAGCTTGCCGATGGCGAAACAAGAAGATGCCGTGTTCTGGAGATCGACGGAAGCAATGCTCTGGTGCAGCTGTTTGAGAGCTCTACAGGTATCAATCTTTCCAACAGCAAGGTACGTTTCCTGGGACGGAGCATGGAGCTTGGTGTATCCGGCGATATGCTGGGTCGTGTTTTTGACGGACTGGGACGTCCCATTGATGACGGCCCGGAGATCCTTCCGGAGGAAAGAAGAGATATCAACGGACTTCCCATGAATCCGGCGGCCAGAAGCTATCCGGAGGAGTTTATCCAGACGGGTGTATCTGCGATTGACGGCCTGAACACCCTGGTACGCGGCCAGAAGCTTCCGATCTTCTCCGCATCCGGTCTTCCCCATGCACAGCTTGCGGCACAGATCGCAAGACAGGCGAAGGTTCGCGGAAAAGATGAGCAGTTTGCCGTTGTATTTGCAGCCATGGGTATCACTTTCGAGGAGTCAAACTTCTTTGTAGAGAGCTTTAAGGAAACCGGAGCTATAGATCGTACTGTTCTGTTTGTGAACCTGGCAAATGACCCGGCTGTTGAGCGTATCGCTACTCCGCGAATGGCACTGACAGCGGCTGAATATCTTGCCTTCGAAAAAGACATGCACGTATTGGTAATCCTTACAGATATTACAAACTATGCGGATGCTCTCCGTGAGGTTTCCGCGGCTCGTAAGGAGGTTCCGGGACGTCGTGGATATCCCGGATATATGTACACAGATCTTGCTTCTCTTTATGAGCGTGCAGGCCGTCAGAAAGGAAAATCAGGAAGTATCACCATGGTTCCGATCCTGACTATGCCTGAGGATGATAAGACCCATCCGATCCCGGACCTTACCGGTTACATCACAGAGGGACAGATCATCCTGAGCCGTGAGCTTTACCGTAAGGGAATCACACCGCCCATCGATGTTCTTCCGTCTCTGTCACGACTGAAGGATAAGGGTATCGGTGAAGGCAAGACAAGAGCAGACCATGCCAACACCATGAACCAGCTGTTTGCCGCATATGCCCGTGGTAAAGAGGCCAAAGAGCTGATGACTATTCTTGGTGAGGCAGCTCTCTCCGACATTGACCTGATCTATGCAAAATTTGCGGATGCTTTCGAGAAGGAATATGTTTCCCAGGGCTATCAGGCTAACCGTGATATTGAGGAAACACTGGCCATCGGCTGGAAGCTGCTTTCCATTCTTCCGAGAAGCGAGCTGAAACGTATCGATGACAAATTCCTTGATCAGTATTACGGAAAAGTATAAAGGGGGGGATGATTTGTGGCATCAACACAGGTGAATCCTACCCGTATGGAGCTTACGAAGCAGAAAAAGAAGCTGGTGACTGCAGTACGTGGCCATAAGCTTCTGAAGGATAAGCGGGACGAGCTGATGAGACAGTTCCTGGATCTGGTACGGGAGAATATGGAGCTGCGAAAAAAAGTAGAAGCCGGTATCCGAAGCGCCAACACCAATTTTGTCATTGCAAAAGCAGGAATGTCGGAGGAGACGCTGAATACGGCACTGATGGCTCCCAAGCAGGAAGTTTATCTGGAAACCGGAAAAAAGAATGTCATGAGTGTGGATATTCCTGTTTTTGAATACAAAACAAGAACACCGGATGCCAACGATATTTATTCCTATGGCTTTGCTTTTACATCCAGTGATCTGGACGGAGCGGTAAAATCCCTGGCAGACATCCTGCCGGATATGCTTCGTCTGGCAGAAGTGGAAAAGGCCTGTCAGCTTATGGCTTCCGAGATCGAAAAAACAAGGCGTCGTGTAAATGCCCTGGAGCATGTCATCATACCGGAAGCACAGGCAAACATCAAATACATCACCATGAAGCTGGATGAGAACGAGAGAAGTACCCAGATCCGACTGATGAAGGTGAAAGATATGATGTTGGAGGAGGCACATCATTATAAGGAGCGGGAGGCAGAGCGCGGAGCGTAAAGCGCAGCCATCCTGAAAGAAAAAGAAAAGTTTATATAGAAAGTTTTAAGTAACGGAAAGGAGATGTCCCTGTACTGTGTGAAATTTCGGCAGTGCAGGGGCGTTTTATTTATAAAATATTTAGCTTTTGTTATCAGAAAATCAAGAAAAATACAGTATAATAGATAATAAGTAAATCAGACAGTTGCAGATGCAGAAATATAAAAGAAAGCTGCTCTGTCTGCTGAAAAATAAAGAAATGAAAAATAAAGAAAGAGGAGAAAGCTGATCTGACCAGGTAAACTGCCGGGCAGCTGCATGGCTATGAACAGCTGGCAAAGCAGATTGCGGTAGCGTCTGATCAGTAAGAGGTATATGAATATTTTACAGTCAATACAACAGCTGGACGGAGAAATCCTTCTCCTGATCCAGCGATATTTAAGAACGGATATGCTGACACCATTTATGAAATTTGTTACATTTCTGGGAAACGGAGGATGGTTCTGGATCCTCTGTGCAGTTGTTCTTCTTGCTGTTCCAAAGACAAGAAAAACAGGCTATGCGGCAGCCTTATCCCTGATCTTCGGGGCGATCGTTACCAACCTGCTTCTCAAAAATATAGTGGCAAGACCAAGGCCTTTTGCGGAAATTGAAGCTCTCATCCCTATGATCACCAAACCGAAGGATTTTTCTTTTCCGTCAGGTCACACCACAGCATCCTTTGCCGTTGCTCTGGTAATGCTCCGGATGCTTCCGAAGAAATTCGGAATCCCGGCAGTAGTCCTGGCAGCACTGGTGGCATTTTCCAGACTGTATCTTGGTGTCCATTATCCGACAGATGTTCTGACCGGATTCGTGATCGCGCTGGTGGGAAGCACGTTGTCAGTATGGATCGTGCGAACGAAACCGGAAGACAAACAGGTACATTAGCATTGTCCATAGGAAATATGAAACACTTTACCTGGACAAAGTATTGACACGCTGAAGCAAGACGGGGTAAAATTGTAGACAGTACAACAGATTCTGACTATGGTAGAAATAATGATATGAAACCCTGTAAAATCGGATAAAAGGAGAGAGCACAAAATGATATCAGAAAAAATGAAACCCTACGTAAAAAATAATTCCGCCATCCGTATGATGTTTGAGGAAGGAAAACGCCTCCGTGCGAAATACGGCGCAGACAAGGTTTTTGATTTCAGTCTCGGAAATCCAAGTGTACCGGCACCGGACAGCGTCCGCGAAGCAATTATCGAGCTTGTAAACACTACGGATCCGACAGTTCTTCACGGATATATGAGCAACGCAGGCTTTGAGGATGTACGCCAGACCATCGCAGAATCCCTCAACAGACGTTTCGATACGAAATTTTCCGCAAAGAATCTGATCATGACCGTCGGTGCTGCAAGCGGACTGAATGTGATCCTGAAAACAATCCTGAATCCTGGAGAAGAGGTGATCGTTTTTGCACCATATTTTCTGGAATACGGTGCATATGTCCGCAATTATGATGGTGTCCTTGTGGAAATCTCTCCGGATACCACAACCTTCCAGCCAAATCTCGCTGAATTTGAACAGAAGATCACACCGAAGACAAGAGCAGTTATCGTAAATACCCCGCACAATCCTACCGGAGTTGTATATTCAGAAGAAACGATCAAGAAACTTTCCGCAATCCTGGAAGCAAAACAGAAAGAGTTCGGAAGTGTGATTTACCTGATCTCCGATGAGCCATACCGTGAGCTGGCTTATGATGGCGTGGAGGTCCCATACCTGACGAAATATTATAACAATACTGTTGTGGGCTATTCCTACAGCAAATCTCTTTCCCTTCCGGGTGAACGTATCGGATATCTGGTGATCCCTGATGAGGCAGACGGAAGCGAAGAGCTGATCTCTGCAGCAACCATTGCAAACCGTACACTTGGCTGTGTAAATGCACCGTCCCTGATCCAGAAGGTAGTTGCAAAATGTGTAGACGCCAAGACGGATCTTGCAGCTTATGATAAAAATCGGCAGGCACTTTATAATGGCCTGAAAGAATGCGGATTTGAGTGCATCAAACCACAGGGTGCATTCTATCTCTTTGTAAAATCTCCGGTTGAAGACGAAAAAGCCTTCTGTGAAGCCGGTAAGAAATATAACATCCTTATGGTACCGGGAAGCTCCTTCGCATGCCCCGGTTATGTGAGACTTGCATATTGTGTATCCTATGAGACAATTGTGAATTCTCTTCCTGAATTTAAGAAACTTGCAGCAGAGTATGGCTTGAAATAAACGATCATTACCAAGCAGTTGAATAAAAGATCCCCGGTACAGTCTGTTCATGCAGCCCTGTATCGGGGATCTTTTGCAAGAGGGAATAAGCAAATGAAACGTAGCCGGGAGTGAATAGACTCCCGACTGTGTTTCATTAAAAGGATGTTCCACATTTATTTGGCTTTTTTCTTTTCTTTATTTGGCATTTCTCCGTAGTAAGCTTTCAGATAGATATCTTTCAGCTCGGATACAAGCGGATATCTCGGGTTGGCACCGGTACACTGGTCATTGAAGGCCTGCTCGGACATCTCATCCAGAGTTTCCAGGAAATGCTTCTCATCTACGCCGTAATCACGGATCGTCGGCAGGATCTCGATAGTTCTCATAAGCTCATCCAGTTTAGTAAGAAGTTTTTCGAATACTTCTGCATCGTTCTTGCCTGTAAGACCTACAGAACGTCCAATCTCAGCGTAGCGTGCAAGTGTCTTCGGATACTGATACTGTGGGAAAGTACCCATCTTAGTCGGAACCTCAGCACTGTTGTAACGCATAACATCCAGAAGAACAACTGCATTTGCGATACCGTGTGGCAGGTGGTGGAAAGCACCGAGCTTGTGAGCGAGAGAGTGGTTAACGCCGAGGAATGCATTGGCGAATGCAAGACCTGCCATGCAGGAAGCGTTAGCCATATGATCTCTGGCCTCTACGTCATTGCCATCTTTATATGCACGCGGCAGATACTCAAATACAAGCTTGATCGCTTTCAGTGCAAGACCATCGGTGTAATCGGAAGCCATCATGGAAACATAAGCCTCAATGGCATGTGTCATAACATCGATACCGGAAGCACGGGTAAGTCCCTTCGGTGCGCTCATCATGTTATTGGTATCTACGATCGCCATATCCGGGAGAAGCTCGTAATCAGCCAGTGGCCATTTAACGCCGGTATCCTGATCTGTGATGATGGCGAAAGGAGTAACCTCGGAGCCTGTACCGGAAGAGGTCGGGATCGCTACGAAGTAAGCTTTTTTACCCATCTTCGGGAAGGTATAAACTCTCTTACGGATATCCATGAAGTCCATGGACATATCGGAGAAGTCAGCGTCTGGATTCTCATAAAGCATCCACATAACCTTGCCGGCATCCATTGCGGAACCGCCACCAAGAGCGATGATGCAGTCTGGCTCAAAGGCTGTCATAGCCTTGGCACCGGCTTTGGCGGAAGCGAGAGACGGGTCAGGAGCTACATCAGAGAAGCATGTATGAACGATGCCCATCTGATCCAGTTTATCTTCAATCGGTTTGGTGTAGCCATTCTTGTAGAGGAAGGAGTCTGTTACGATGAAGCAGCGTTTCTTGCCCATAACAGTACCGAGCTCATCAAGAGCAACCGGCATACAGCCCTTCTTAAAGTAAACCTTTTCCGGTGTTCTCATCCAGAGCATATTCTCTCTCCTTTCAGCAACAGTCTTGGTATTGAGAAGGTGTTTGACACCAACGTTCTCGGATACGGAGTTACCGCCCCAGGAACCGCAGCCAAGAGTAAGGGATGGAGCAAGCTTGAAGTTATAAAGGTCACCGATACCACCCTGGGAAGAAGGTGTATTGATAAGGATACGGCAGGTTTTCATAGTTGCTTCGAATTTATCCATCTTCTCTGTTTCATTTACGTTGATGTAGAGGGAAGAGGTATGACCATAGCCGCCATCTGCAACGAGCTGCGCAGCCTTTGCAACAGCATCGTCAAAATTCTTGGCCTTGTACATGGCAAGTACAGGGGAAAGCTTCTCGTGTGCGAATTCTTCGCTGATATCAACGGACTCAACCTCACCGATCAGGATCTTGGTCTCAGCCGGTACAGTAACGCCTGCCATTTCAGCGATAGTAGCAGCCTTCTGTCCTACGATCTTGGCATTCAGTGCACCGTTGATAAGGATGGTCTTTCTGACTTTCTCGATCTCGTCTTTTTTAAGGAAGTAGCATCCTCTGTAAAGGAACTCTTCCTTCACTTCTTTATAAATGCTCTCCAGAACAGTTACGGACTGCTCGGAAGCACAGATCATACCATTGTCAAAGGTCTTGGAGTGGATGATGGAGTTAACTGCAAGACGGATATCTGCGCTGTCATCAATAATGGCAGGTGTATTTCCGGGTCCTACACCAACAGCCGGTTTACCGGAGGAGTAAGCTGCTTTGACCATTCCGGGACCACCGGTGGCAAGGATGATATCTGCGTTCTGCATTACCATGTTGGTAAGGTCAAGGCTTGGGATATCGATCCATCCGATGATTCCTTCCGGCGCACCTGCGGCAACAGCTGCTTCCAGAACAACTTTTGCAGCTTCAATAGTGGATTTCTTAGCACGCGGATGCGGGCTGATGATGATCGCATTACGGGTTTTCAGGGAAATAAGAGATTTATAGATTGCTGTGGAGGTCGGGTTGGTTGTAGGGATAACTGCAGCGATCAGTCCTACAGGTTCCAGGATCTTCTTGAGTCCGTATGCCTTGTCTTCTTCTACAACACCACATGTCTGAGTGTTCTTATATGCATTGTAAACATACTCTGCTGCGTAATGGTTCTTGATAACCTTGTCTTCCATGATACCCATGCCTGTTTCCTCAACAGCCATTTTGGCAAGTGGGATACGCATCTTGTCAGCAGCAGTAGCAGCTGCCTTAAAGATCTTGTCGACCTGCTCCTGTGTGTAGGTAGCAAAGATCTTCTGTGCCTCTTTCATTGCAGCCATTTTCGCGGTCAGGGCTTCTGGAGTGTCGATGATGGTAGGGATAGTTTCTTTCTTTGCCATGTGGAATCCTCCTGTTTTCATATGATAATGGTCTGTGGTCCTGCGGGCTTATCCTTTTTTCGCCGGCAGATGCTGCAGAGTTTTTGTAAGTCCCCGTGCTGCGTTTCGTTGTTGATTCAATCTGATTGAATTTTTAGTTTCGATACTGATATAGTATCAAAATTCTGAAAAAAACGCAAATTCTGAATTTTGTCGCTATGTGCAAAATGACGAACAGAAAATTCGGGGAAAATACTGTAAATTTTACTTTGCAGAACGCTGAATTATTGGAAAAATCTTAAAAAAAATTTTTGAAATTCAGCACTGTGCACAAAAAACATGTTAAAAAATTGTCAGCACTGACAAAAAACATGCACACATATGAAGGGCGGCAAAAGATAAAACGCAACACGTAGTTAAAACATTAACGTTAAACTTTTGTCAAACGATCATGTACACATTATAATTTAACTGATTTCAGACGTCAATAGAGAATTTGATAAATAATTCACAAAAATACGGAATGATTTTGATAAAAAATTCACAAAAATATTGTGGCAAAGTAAAGCGTGATAACATAAGAAACCAAAAAACTTGAAATTATTTAAATTTCCAGAATAATTAGGCGGAAATTATCGGGATTTTTTTCAGAAATGCAGAAAAAAAACTGCCATACAGGAAATGCTTCCCATATGGCAGTTTATATAAATATAGGTCAGGCGGATAAAAGCATCCGCATTCACTATGCGGCTTTGCGCCGAATTACTGTAAAAGGTTTCTGCTCAACAGTAAATGATAGCCAGGTTCGATCAGCTCTTGCGGAATGCGGCACGTTTTCTGTCTCTGGAGTCCAGAATACGTTTACGGATACGAAGGCTTGTCGGTGTTACCTCAAGAAGCTCATCCTGGTCGATGAACTCAATGGCCTGCTCAAGACTTAAGATCTTTGGCGGAACAAGCTTCAGTGCATCGTCAGCGGAAGAGGAACGGGTGTTGGTAAGGTGCTTGGTCTTGCAGACATTCAGTTCGATATCCTCGGCCTTTCCGTTCTGTCCGATGACCATACCGCTGTAAACCTTCTCGCCAGGTCCGACGAAGAGAGTACCACGCTCCTGAGCGGAGAAAAGACCGTAAGTTACAGTCTCGCCTGCCTCGAAAGCGATGAGGGAACCCTGTTTACGGTACGGGAAGTCTCCCTTGTATGGTGCGTATCCGTCAAACATGGTGTTCAGGATACCGGTACCCTTGGTGGAGGTAAGGAATTCGTTACGGAATCCGATCAGTCCACGGGAGGGGATGGAGAACTCAAGACGTACAGTTCCGTCGCTTGCTGTGCTCATACCCTGAAGCTCACCTTTACGCTCGCTGAGTTTCTGGATGATAGTACCGGAAAATTCTTCCGGAACGTCAACGTATGCGATTTCGATCGGCTCCAGTTTACGTCCACGCTCGTCTGTGTGATAGAGAACCTCCGGTTTGCTGACTGCAAACTCGTATCCCTCACGGCGCATGTTCTCAATAAGAACGGAGAGGTGAAGCTCACCACGGCCGGAAACCTTGAAGCACTCGGTTGTATCGGTGTCTTCTACACGAAGGCTGACGTCTGTGTTCAGCTCACGGTAGAGACGGTCACGAAGGTGACGGGAAGTGATGTATTTACCTTCCTGTCCTGCAAGAGGACTGTCGTTTACAAGGAAGTTCATGGAGATTGTTGGCTCGGAAATCTTCTGGAACGGAATGGACTCCGGGTTGTCTCCTGCACAGAGGGTATCTCCAATGTGGATATCCGCGATACCGGAGATTGCAACAATAGCTCCGATGGTAGCGCTCTTAACTTCAACTTTGTTCAGTCCGTCAAATTCGTAGAGTTTGCTGATCTTTACACGCTCGTGTTTGTCAGGGTCATGATGGTTCAGAAGCATCAGCTCCTGGTTCACGGAAATGGTTCCGCGCTCAACCTTACCGACACCGATACGGCCTACATACTCATTGTAGTCGATGGTGCTGATAAGAACCTGTGTATCTCCGTCCGGATCTCCCTCCGGAGCAGGAATCGCATCAAGGATAGTCTCAAAAAGAGGAGCCATATTCTCAGGCTTATCATCGAGGTTACGAACTGCGTAGCCGGCCTTTGCGGAGGCATACAGGAACGGGCAGTCCAGCTGTTCGTCAGATGCGTCCAGATCCATGAGAAGCTCCAGAACCTCGTCGACAACCTCCTCCGGACGTGCTTCCGGACGGTCGATCTTATTGATGCAGACAATAACATGCAGGTTCAGTTCGAGAGCTTTACGAAGTACAAATTTAGTCTGAGGCATGGCACCCTCGAAGGCGTCCACAAGAAGAATAACGCCGTCTACCATCTTCAGCACACGCTCTACCTCGCCGCCGAAGTCCGCATGACCTGGAGTATCGATGATATTGATTTTTACATCCTTATAATGAACTGCGGTGTTTTTGGAGAGAATCGTAATGCCGCGCTCACGCTCAATATCGTTGGAATCCATGACACGTTCCTGGACTTCCTGGTTCTCACGGAAAACACCGCTCTGTTTCAAAAGCTCGTCAACAAGTGTTGTTTTACCGTGATCGACATGGGCGATAATGGCCACGTTACGAACATCTTCACGCTTGGTCTTCATATAATCCAAATCCTTTCTTTCCATATATAAGTAATCTTTTTTGTTAAAAATGATGTCCAAATTTATAGTCTATCACATTTTTGTGAGATTACAAGACATAAAAAAATATTTTTGGTTTTTCATTTTTCAGGCATATTATACCGCAAATACACATAGATTGATATAGACGAAATACACGAAGAGGAAGGAGAGCTACTTATTATGGCAGATAAAATTATTGAAAACAATCAGGTATCCGTTATGGGACGGATCGCTACGGGGTTTACTTTCAGCCATCAGGTCTTTGGAGAAGGATTTTACATGATGGATATCCTGGTAAAACGTCTCAGCGATTCGGAGGACAGGATCCCGGTGATGGTGTCTGAGCGGCTGATCGATATCACACAGGATTATGTGGGAGAATATATCGAGATCCACGGACAGTTCCGATCCTATAACCGTCATGAAGAAAAGAGAAACCGGCTTGTGCTTTCAGTCTTTGCCCGGGAAGTGAAGTTTGTGGGGGAGGAAGAAGAAACTGTGCCGGTCAATCAGATCTTTTTGGACGGATATATCTGTAAACCGCCTGTATACAGAAAAACACCGTTGGGAAGAGAGATCGCAGATCTTCTGATGGCAGTTAATCGACCTTACGGAAAATCCGATTACATACCATGTATATGCTGGGGAAGAAATGCCAGATATGCTTCTGCTTTTGAAGTAGGCGGGCATGTACTGATCTGGGGCAGGATCCAGAGCAGGGAGTACATGAAACGGATTAGTGAAAACGAAACAGAAAAAAGGATTGCCTATGAAGTTTCGGTGAGTAAATTGGAATATGTTGAGTAACATTGGATATATTTTGGAATAGTGGTGAGAACATTAAGGTAACACTTGCATTTCCAGCCAATCTGCGGTAATATTAAAAAAATCAGAAAAATGGGGAATTACCGGTTTCACTAACAGTAAGAGGAAAAATCATGGAAAGAGAAATAACAGAGGTTTATTGCGGGAACGGGAAAGGAAAGACAACTCTGGCTGTAGGCCGGGGGCTGCGCTTTGCTACACAGGGAAAAAGTGTGATCATCATACAGTTCCTCAAGGGCAGGGAACGCAGAGAACTGGATTTCCTTGAGGAACTGGATAATTTTGATTTCAAGATTTTCCGTTTCGAAAAAATGGACACCTGCTATAATGACCTAAGTGAGCAGGAAAAGGCAGAAGAGAGAACCAATATTCTCAATGGCCTTAATTTCGCACGGAAGGTAATTGCTACCAGAGAGTGTGATTTTCTGCTGCTGGATGAGATCCTCGGGCTTATGGATAAAGGAATCGCTCCAGTTGAGACGATCATCGATATGCTTAAGCAGAAGGATGAAAGTATGCATATAATTATGACCGGACGCTGGCTTCCGGATGCTTTGAAGCCCTATGTGGATAGTATTACCACGATAACAACAGAGCTGACTGACCAGGAACGGGAATAAGCAATATTTCACAGAAGAAAGAAGGAGGAAGACAAATGGCAATTTTTAAAGGAACAGGCGTTGCAATCGTAACACCTATGCATGAAGACGGTAAGGTGAATTTTGAGAAACTTGAGGAAATCCTTGAGGATCAGATCGCGAACAGCACAGACGCCATCGTTATCTGTGGAACAACAGGAGAATCTTCTACTCTGACACACGGAGAGCATCTTCAGACAATTAAGTTCACAATTGATAAAGTTAACAAACGTGTGCCTGTTATCGCAGGAACAGGTTCCAATTGTACAGAGACAGCGATCATGATGTCCAAGGAAGCAGCTTCCTATGGCGCAGACGCTCTTCTTATTGTAACACCTTACTATAACAAGGCTACACAGAAGGGTCTTATCGCTCATTACACAGCAATTGCCAATGCAGTTCCGGAAACTCCGCTCATCATGTACAACGTACCGAGCCGTACAGGCTGCAACATCCAGCCGGCTACAGCAGCTTACCTTGCAAAGAATGTAAAGAACATTGTCGGAATCAAGGAAGCAACAGGAGATCTTTCCCAGATCGCCAAGATGATGTCTCTGGCAGACGGACAGCTTGAGCTTTACTCCGGAAATGATGATCAGGTACTTCCGATTCTTTCTCTTGGCGGACTTGGAGTTATTTCCGTACTTTCCAACGTTGCACCGAAGTTTACACATGACATGGTCATGAAATATTTCGACGGCGACACCAAGGGAGCAACAGAGGATCAGCTGAAAGCTCTTCCGCTGATCAATGCGCTGTTCAGCGAGGTAAATCCGATTCCTGTTAAGACAGCTATGAACCTTATGGGAATGAACGTAGGGCCGCTTCGTATGCCGCTCTGCGAGATGGAAGAGGACACAAAGGCAGCTCTTGCAAAAGAGATCGAGAAATTCGGCCTTAAGCTTGCTAAGTGATCTGACTGTAAGCGAAAGGTAAAGGAGAATATACTATGGTAAAAATCATCATGCACGGCTGCAACGGACATATGGGCCAGGTCATCAGCGGCATTGTGGAGAAAGATCCGGATGCTGAGATCGTAGCAGGTATTGATATTGCAGATCAGGGAAAAAACAGCTATCCGGTATTTACCGATATTGACGCATGTCAGGTAGAGGCAGATGCAATCATTGATTTTTCTTCCGCAAAGGCAACAGACAAGCTTCTTGAGTACAGCGCGGCACGCCAGATCCCGGTTGTTCTGTGCAGTACCGGCTTAAGCCAGGAGCAGCTTGCAAAAGTGGAAGAAACATCCCGAAAGGTAGCAGTGCTGAAATCCGCAAACATGTCTCTTGGCATCAACACACTTCTGAAGCTGGTTCAGGACGCAGCTAAGGTTCTTGCAGCTGCAGGCTTTGATATGGAGATCGTAGAGAAGCATCACCGCCTGAAATTAGACGCACCAAGTGGTACTGCACTTGCGCTGGCAGACAGCATTAATGAAGCTATGGATAATCAGTATCATTATGTATATGACCGCAGCCAGAAACGTGAAAAACGCGATGATAAGGAGATCGGTATCTCCGCAGTTCGCGGCGGAACTATCGTAGGTGAGCATGAGATAATTTTTGCAGGTCAGGACGAAGTGATCGAGTTCAAGCATACTGCATATTCCAAGGCTATTTTTGGAAAAGGTGCTGTAGAAGCAGCCAAATTCCTTGCAGGCAAACCGGCAGGACGTTATGATATGAGTGACGTGATCGGCTGATCCTGACAGATTGAGCCGCAACAGAATAAAATTACAGGTAATACAGACGGGGTTCGTGTAAGATCGGACCCCGTCTTTTTTTGATGAAATTGCGGTTTTTGAAATTTTTCCCAGAATAGGATAGCGGAAAAAGTGCCATATTAGGAATACAGAATTTTTTAGAAAAAGGAGAAGATCATATGAAAAAATGGAAGGCGATTCTTTTTGGTACTTTGCTTACCCTGTCTCTGTGTACATTTACAGCCTGCGGCACAGAGGTAAACAATGCGGATGAAACAGTGGATGAAAAAGATAAAAACACGAAGGATAAGGAAAAAGATACAAACGAAAATACTGCCGTAGAAGATGAAACTATGGAAGAAAAAGCAGACAATGACGGTGTGAAGGACAATGGAGAGAGCATTAAGGATTCCGGCACGGATAACAATGAGATGTCCGATGGAAATATTACCGTGACGCCTGCAGGAAATGGAAATAACGGGACAGCAGCACCCGGAGCTGCGGATGCTGACAGAAACGAAAATGACGGAACTGTATCCGGTGAGCTGGGTGACAGTGTAAAGGACCTTGGCGACGGTGTAGGTAATGCAGTGGATGATATCGGAAACGCAGTGGGAAATGCGGTAGAAGGAAGATAACAGATATTTTACCACAGCATTGCATAAAACTGTTTCAGATGCTATTATCAGTGCATGGAAAGAAAATGGAGGACAGGATTATGAAATTCAGACCATGCATTGATATACATAACGGAAAAGTAAAACAGATCGTAGGAGGAAGCCTGAAGGATCAGGGGGATCAGGCGGCAGAAAATTTTGTGTCAGAGCAGGATGCGGCATTCTATGCAGAGCTTTATAAGAAGGCAGGATTAAAGGGCGGTCATGTGATCCTTCTGAACGGAAAGGATTCCCCGAACTATGAAGCGACGAAAGCCCAGGCACTTCAGGCTCTGGGAAAATATCCCGGAGGGCTTCAGATCGGAGGCGGCATCTGCCCGGAGAATGCGGCAGAATATCTGGAGGCTGGCGCCAGCCACGTGATCGTAACCTCCTATGTGTTTAAAAACGGAGTGATCTCCTGGGAAAATCTGGAGAAGATCCGTGATGCTGCAGGGAAAGGACATCTTGTACTTGACCTGAGCTGCCGCAAAAAAGATGGCAAATATTATATTGTCACAGACCGATGGCAGAAATTTACAGAAGAGATCGTGACACCGGAGCTGATGGAAAGGCTTGGAAGCTTCTGCGACGAATTTCTGGTCCATGCAGTGGATGTGGAAGGAAAGGCCCGAGGTGTGGAAACAGAGCTTGCAAAGCTTCTGGGACAATATACAGCCCATCCGGTGACCTATGCAGGCGGTGTGGGTTCTATGGCAGATATTGAAGAGCTTCGAAAAGCAGGTCAGGGCAGACTGGATGTGACTGTTGGCAGTGCTTTGGATATTTTTGGCGGAAGTATACCCTTTGAAGCTCTGGCTAAAATGAAATAGTATATACAAATAGTGAAGCAGATGCTTTTGTCCCATCAATCTTCTGGCACTGGTGTGCAGATATACATTTGTAATGAATTAATTAGATGAAATACTCTAATAGTTGCGCATTCACGACAAAAAAACATTTTGAGGGAATATATCGAATAAATTTGGAAAAAATTTATGAAATTTTTGAAAAGTGATGTTAAAATTCAATTTAATATGTTATAATAGCAACATAAAACAGCAAAGGGGATGGAAGTCATGAAATTTATTATTAGTGGAAAGAATATAGCAGTAACCGAAGGACTTAAAACAGCTGTTGAGGACAAGCTTGGTAAACTTGAAAGGTATTTCACTCCTGAAACTGAGATTTCAGTAACCTTAAGCGTTGAGAAGGATCGCCAGAAGATCGAGGTAACGATCCCTGTGAAAGGTAACATTATCCGTTCCGAGCAGGTAAGCAATGATATGTATGTATCCATCGATCTGGTTGAAGAGGTAATTGAGCGTCAGCTTCGTAAATACAAGAACAAGATCGTTGACAAGCAGCAGGAATCCACAAACTTCCAGAAGGCATACCTTGATAAGGATTATGAAGAGGATGAGGAAGTTAAGATCATTCGTACCAAGAAATTCGGGATCAAACCAATGTATCCGGAAGATGCATGCGTACAGATGGAGCTTCTCGGACATAATTTCTTTGTATTCTTTAATGCTGAGACAGAGCAGGTTAACGTAGTTTATAAACGTAAAGGAAATACTTACGGACTGATCGAACCAGAGTTCTGATAGGGGATTTTATTATCACAACTGAATATTGAATGGAAGGCTCCGGGAATCTGTGTGAGAAATCGGCAGGTTTCCGGAGCCTTTTATGTCACAGCAAAATCAGGCTTCTTTTCTGTTGCAAGCAATAGGGGAGAATTATATAATGAAGACATATGCGAAAGGAGGAAGGAAAAATGAAAAAGAAGCTTCCTGTGGTGATCTTAAGTGTAGCTCTTGGTATGACCATGATACCGGCTACCTGTATGGCAGCGGAATTTAACAGTGGTGACACCATAAAAGAACAGACTGTGGAGGACCTGGAACTGAGTTCCGGAGAAAACAATACAAAGGATTCACAAAAGTCAGAAATACAATGGACAGGATTTAAATGGGACAGCTATTCCCAGGCAGAGATAACGCTTACGTCAGCCGTTAACGGCGTCTGCTATTATAAATGGGCAGAGCGGGGGGAAGACGGAAATCCCCAGGTGCCTCAGATCGAGACCGGAAATACCGTGAATGATGAGGTTTTGATCAGTGAGGATGAAGAGTTCGGGATCACACTTGCAGACCTGGATACAGACCAGGCAGTTGATCTGTATATCCAGATTGAGGATGAGAATGGGAAATTAAGTGATCTGAAGCGGATGGAGCTGGATCAGGACAGCCGCCCGGCGAAAAAAACAGATTCTGAGAAAAAACATAAAGCATCCAAACCAAAGGCAGAGGACAGTACGGTAGAGGGGCTGGATTCTCCTCTGGAATTCTACCCGGATACATTTTATGATTTTAAGGTTATCGGTGCCGGTACCGATAATGAGGATCCGGAAAACGGAGACATTAAGTGGGTGCCTGTTTACTGGAGCACATCTGCGAATCCGAATTCCAACCGGATCCGAAGCACCTGGAAGATCGGTTCCAAGGAAGGAATCGACCAGGAGGGAACTTTTAATCTGTATGTTTTCTTCCGCAAATATACCTGCAAGGATTCCAAATGGCAGTCTACGGATAAGATACAGTCTGTACAGTACAAGTTTCAGTCAGCCCCACTTTCTGAAAAATAATACTGTGTGGAGTGCGAATATCTCCTTGACATAACAAATATGTAACTCACGGAGAAAAGGAGGAAGGTAAATGAAGAAAAAAGTTCTGGCACTTTTTTTAAGTGCTGCACTTTGTGTGACGGTGCTTCCGGCAACCGGTATGGCTGCAGAGTTTGGCAGCGGTGATGCAGAAATCACAGAAAATGCTGCGGACAGCCAGGAAGTGTTTTCCGCAGAGGAAACTACAGAGTCTATGGGAGAGACTGAGCAGCCTGCAGAAGACAGTGAGGATATTTCTGAGGAAATGGTGGATAACTCTTCCGATGCAACCATGGAAGATGTGGAAAACGCAGAAAATGCGGAGAACAGCGAGGATGCTTTCGGCGGAGCTGAGGAAGGAGTTTCAGAAGAGATCTCCAGTGAGGATGATCCGGAAGTATTATTGACAGAACTGATACCTGAAGAAGCAGGAGACAGTATGGAAGAAGAAAACGCAGAAGCTATGTCATCGTCAGATCCGGAGCTGACAGTGACACCGACAGCGGGTCCGGAACCGACAGTGACACCGATAACGGATCCGGAACCGACAGTGACACCGACAGCGGATCCTGAACTGACAGTGACACCAACACCGGTGCCAAAAATAAACGTAAAATGGACCGGAGAAAAATGGGTAAGCCGCAATTCTGTAAATGTGACACTTAAAGTTGATGCAAACGGAGCCTGCTACTATAAAGCTGTAGCGAGAAAAAAGGACGGAACTTCTGATGTTCCGAGGGTCGATACGGGAAACTCTCGTGTGGCGGTTACTGCAAACAGAAGCTTTGTGATATATCTTAAGAATCTGGATACAGAGAAAGAATTTGATCTGTATCTTAAGGTATTGGGTTCAGACGGAAGAACCAGCAACCTGAAAAAATTAAAGTTGAATTACAGGGGAACCCGCCCGAAATATGATGTGACGCCGACACCGACCTATATACCTTCTATACCAGATGTCAAAGATAGTTTTGTAAGAGGGTTGGATTTTCCGCTGAAATTTACTCCGAATAAATATTATAATTTTACTGTGACCGGTGCGGGAACTACGAATACAAATCCCGGGCCCGGAGATGTGAAGTGGGTGCCGGTTTACTGGAGTACTTCACCAAATCCAACCGATAACAGGAAGAATACTACATGGCGGATCGGATCTGCCAAAGGAATAAACAAAGCCGCAACTTATAACATGTATATCTTTTTCCAGAAGTATGTTTATCAGAAATCTGAATGGAAAAAGACTGATGAAGTACAGTCAGCCGTATACCAGTTCCGTTCCGCGGCCCTTACAACGGTAAAGCTTACCACGCCCGGATTATCCGGCACTTCCAACAGCCCTGCCGGCATCGTCTTCAAATGGAAAAAAGCTGCAAATGCTTCCGGCTATAAGATTTATCGAAGGACCGGAAACAGCAGCAAGTGGGTCAATATCGCTACCGTAAGCGGAAGCAATACGCTGGTCTATACAGACGGATCAGTAAAATCAGGAACCATGTATACCTATACAGTCCGCGCATACAAGGGTTCTGCTTTAAGTGCTTATAACAAAAACGGCAGCCGGATCGTCCGTCTGACAGCTCCGGTGCAGTACAAACCGTCCAGCAAGGCTTCCGGGAAGCTGACTGTCCGCTGGAAAAAAGCAGCTGGTGCTTCCGGCTATCAGATCCAGTATGCGGCATCAAGGTCCATGAGAGGGTCCAGGACAGTGTCCGCCAGTGCACTGACCCGAACACTTTCCGGTTTGAAAAAGGGAAGCACTTATTATGTTCGTATCCGTGCATACAAAAAAGTGAGCGGAAAGACATATTACGGTGCCTGGAGCAGTGTGAAAAATGTAAAAGTAAGAAAATAAGATCTGTAATATCCCGCGGGATCCTCGAAAACAGGATCCTATGCGGGATATTTTCTGTTGTTCCTGACATGATTTGTTAAATAATTGTTCATTGTTTTTATAACAGGAAAGTGGTAGAATATATACCATATGTGATCCAGTATAACGGATATCAACAGAGAACTGGAATGATCCAAAATTGGACAGATCAGAGACAGCAGTCTTATTCGAATAAAATGATTGGAGCAGAAACATGAATGTTTTTTCAAAAGTATTTGGAACCCGCAGCCAGCGTGAGGTAAAACGTATCATGCCGCTGGTTGAAAAAACCGAAAGCTATCAGTCTCAGATGCAGCAGCTTACGGATGAGCAGTTACGAGACAAAACAAGAGAATATAAGAAACGTCTTGCAGAAGGTGCAACACTGGATGATCTTCTTCCGGAGGCATTTGCCACCGTACGTGAGGCAGCCAAGCGTGTACTTGGAATGGAGCATTACCGTGTACAGATCATCGGTGGTATCATCCTTCACCAGGGCCGTATCGCCGAGATGAAAACAGGTGAAGGTAAAACTCTTGTTTCCACACTTCCTGCATATCTGAATGCCCTTGAGGGAAAAGGTGTCCACATCGTAACCGTCAACGACTACTTGGCAAAACGAGATGCTGAGTGGATGGGTAAGGTTCACGAGTTCCTTGGCCTGACTGTAGGCGTGGTACTTAACGACATGAAGCCGGAAGAGCGTCGTGCGGCATACGGATGTGACATCACATACGTAACAAACAATGAACTTGGATTTGATTATCTTCGTGACAATATGGTCATCTATAAAGAACAGCTTGTTCAGAGAGATCTTCACTACTGTATCATCGATGAGATCGACTCTGTTCTGATCGATGAGGCACGTACACCTCTGATCATTTCCGGACAGAGCGGCAAGTCCACCAAGCTTTATGAGGTGTGCGATATCCTTGCACAGCAGCTGGAGCGTGGTGAGGCCAGCCATGAGATGACCAAGATGGCAGCCATCATGGGTGAGGAGGTTATCGAGACCGGTGACTTCGTTGTAAATGAGAAAGATAAGATCGTCAACCTTACCGAGCAGGGTATCAAGAAGGTTGAGAAATTCTTTAATATCGAGAACCTGGCAGATCCGGAAAACCTGGAGATCCAGCACAACATCATCCTTGCACTTCGTGCACATAATCTGATGCACAAGGATCAGGATTATGTTGTAAAAGATGACGAGATCCTGATCGTTGATGAGTTTACCGGTCGTATCATGCCGGGCCGTCGTTACTCCGATGGTCTTCATCAGGCGATCGAGGCGAAAGAGCATGTGAAGGTTAAGAGAGAGAGCAAGACTCTCGCAACCATTACCTTCCAGAACTTTTTCAACAAATATGATAAAAAAGGCGGTATGACAGGTACAGCCCTTACCGAAGAAAAAGAGTTCCGTGATATTTACGGCATGGACGTTGTAGAGATCCCGACCAACCGTGTAGTACAGCGTAAAGACCTTGATGATGCTGTTTACATGACAAAGAAAGAGAAATTCAACGCCGTTGTAGAGGCAGTTAAGGAAGCTCACGCAAAACATCAGCCGGTACTGGTTGGTACGATCACCATCGAGACTTCCGAGCTTCTCAGCAGAATGCTGAAGAGAGAGGGAATCCCCCACAATGTATTGAATGCCAAGTTCCATGAGCTTGAGGCTGAGATCGTAGCTCAGGCAGGACAGGCAGATGCCGTTACCATCGCGACCAACATGGCAGGCCGTGGTACCGATATCAAGCTTGACGATGTGGCAAGAGAGGCCGGCGGTCTGAAGATCATCGGTACCGAGCGTCATGAGTCAAGACGTATCGATAACCAGCTCCGTGGACGTTCCGGACGACAGGGAGATCCGGGTGAATCCCGTTTCTACATTTCCCTTGAGGATGACCTGATGCGTCTGTTCGGTTCCGAGAGACTGATGAAGGTGTTCACATCCCTTGGTGTTGAGGAGAATGAGCAGATCGAGCACAAGATGCTTTCCAATGCCATCGAGAAAGCCCAGGAGAAGATCGAGTTCAACAACTTCGGTATCCGTAAAAATCTTCTCGACTATGACCAGGTTAACAATGAGCAGAGAGAGATCATCTATGAGGAGCGTCGCCAGGTACTTGACGGTGAGAATATGCGTGATGCCATCTACAAGATGATCACAGATATCGTAGACAGCATGACAGACATGTGCTTTTCCGATGACATGGATTCTTCTGAGTGGGATCTTAATGAGTTCAACACTGCGATCACTCCGATCATCCCGATTCACCCGCTGACCGCAGAGAAGGTAAAAGGCCATAAGAAAGATGAGATCAAGCATATTGTGAAGGAAGAGGCTGTGAAGCTTTATGAAGCGAAGGAGGCTGAGTTCCCGGAACCGGAACAGCTTCGTGAGCTTGAGCGAGTTGTCCTTCTGAAATGCATCGACAGCAAATGGATGGATCACATCGATGATATGGAAATGCTCCGTCAGGGTATCGGTCTGATGGCATACGGCCAGAGAGATCCGGTTGTTGAGTACAAGATGAACGCATTCGAGATGTTTAACAGCATGATCAGCTCCATTCAGGAAGACACTGTACGTATGCTGTATCATGTTCATGTGGAGCAGAAGATCGAGCGTGAGCAGGTTGCTAAGGTAACCGGCACAAACAAAGATGACAGCGCAGGCCCGAAGAAACCGGTTCAGCGAAAAGAAGATAAAGTATACCCGAATGATCCGTGCCCATGCGGAAGCGGCAAGAAATACAAACAGTGCTGCGGACGTAAGGCTGCCAAGATCTGAGAAGGAAGATAAAAATAGTCTCACCCGGATGATGTGGTGGGGCTATTTTTTCTGGGATTTCTGTTACATAGGAACAGAGTACAGCGAATATTAAATAATAGTCATATAGACTTGTCTGATTTTTTATATGCTGCGTTGTCGTCAATCGCCGTAGCCACCGCTACGCTTCATTCTCCCGCCCTGCATATGAGAAAGTCATCCTGCGTCAATAGAGCAGATACTTAATTTTCGCTGTAAGAGAAGGGACATGATAATATGGCAATTATAAAAACTGCAATTCTTCAGACACATGTATATACTGATAAATTTCGCAATATCACCCAGGCAGCAGAACTTCTTGCCAGCCCGGAGCTTCAGGGGATCGATCTGGCAGTCCTGCCCGAAATGTTCTGCTGCCCCTACGAAAATAAATACTTTCCGGAATATGCCGAAATTGAGGGCGGAGATACCTGGGAAAAATGCTCCAGGCTGGCAGCGGAATACGGAATTTATCTCGTAGCAGGAAGTATGCCGGAGAGAGATGAAGCCGGCAATATTTATAACACTTCCTATGTCTTTGACAGAAATGGTCATCAGATCGGTAAGCACCGGAAGATGCATCTTTTTGACATTGATGTAAAAGGCGGTCAGTATTTTAAAGAATCCGATACCCTGACACCGGGAGACCAGGTGACGGTTTTTGATACAGAATTTGGTAAAATGGGCCTTTGCATCTGCTACGACTTCCGTTTTCCGGAGCTTGCCAGGCTGATGGTGGACGAAGGTGCCCAGGTGATCATCGCGCCGGCTGCTTTTAACATGACAACAGGGCCCCTTCACTGGGAGCTGATGTTCCGCCAGAGAGCCGTGGATAACCAGGTATACACCATCGGAGCTGCCCCCGCCAGAGACCTGAACGCCGGGTATCATTCCTGGGGCCACTCCATTGCCGCAGACCCCTGGGGAAAAGTCCTCATGGAGATGGAAGAGAAGCCGGCTGTGAAGGTTGTGGAACTGGATCTGGACGAGGTAAAAAAAGTCCGGGAGCAGCTGCCGCTTCTGAAGCACAGGAGAGGGGATATTTACGCCCTGACCACGTTTTCGTTGTAATTTCCATGCCCATATGGTATTGTATAAGACAGACAGGAAATCCTGTATCAATATATAGAAAGAAGGTGAAGCTGTGGTTGAGTTAGATCAGTTCAAGAGTATTCTTGCAACATACACAGAGCCATTAGTGGAAGTGAGGGATTCACTTTGACCTCGCTAACAAAGAGCAGAAGGTCGAAGAATTAGAGCGCGAGATGGAAGCGCCTGATTTCTGGGATAATGCGGAAGCATCCCAGATGAAGATGAAACAGTTAAAGAGTCTCAAGGACGATATTGAGACATACCATAATCTGGAAACGCAGATGGAAGATATGGAAACCATGATCGAGATGGGATATGAGGAGAATGATCCTGAGATCGTCCCTGAGATCCAGGAAATGCTGGACGAGTTCCAGGCAAGCTTTGACAGCATCCGTGTGAAGACACTCCTTTCCGGAGAGTACGACGGAGAGAACGCCATCATCAAGCTGAACGCAGGAGCCGGCGGAACAGAGGCCTGCGACTGGTGCGGAATGCTTTATCGTATGTACAGCAGATGGGCGGAGAAGAAAGGCTTTGCGCTGGAGGTCCTGGATTACCTTGACGGTGATGAGGCCGGTGTGAAATCCGTAACCTTCCAGGTGAACGGAGAGAACGCCTACGGTTATCTGAAATCCGAGAAGGGTGTTCATCGTCTTGTACGTATTTCTCCGTTTAATGCAGCAGGAAAGAGACAGACCTCTTTTGTATCCTGCGATGTTATGCCGGATATCAAGAAGGATCTGGATGTTGAGATCAATGATGACGATATCCGTATCGATACCTACCGAAGCAGTGGTGCCGGTGGACAGCATATCAACAAGACATCCTCTGCGATCCGTATCACACATTTCCCGACAGGAATCGTGGTACAGTGCCAGAATGAACGTTCTCAGCACATGAACAAGGATAAGGCTATGCAGATGCTGAAGGCCAAGCTGTATCTGCTGAAACAGCAGGAAGCTGAGGAGAAGCTTTCCGGCATTCGAGGCGAAGTGACAGATATCGGCTGGGGAAACCAGATCCGTTCCTATGTCCTGCAGCCATACACCATGGTAAAAGACCATAGAACCAATGAAGAAACCGGTAATGTTGACGCAGTTCTGGACGGTGGTATTGACATTTTTATCAATGCATACCTGAAATGGATCGCGCTGGCGAAAAAGAAAGAATAACATTACTGTCACGGAACCCCATAAAGACAGAGAAAAGGACTCCGCAGGCAAAAAAGCGCTTGTGGAGTTTCTTTTATTATGATAATATATCTCTTGTACAAAAACAGTTGTCTTTATGAAACGGACAGAAGGCTGCTGGCCACAATGTGAACAGCAGTCAGAGAGGTTGCTATGCAGAAACAGGTTGAAAAGAAAAAATACTATGTAGTAAGAGAACGGGCAGTGCCGGAGGTACTTCTCAAGGTGGTTGAGGCCAAGAGACTGCTGGAATCCAAACGGGTGGCTACTGTTCAGGAAGCTGCTGAAAGGACCGGGATCAGCCGCAGTTCTTTTTACAAATATAAGGACGATATTTTTCCTTTCCACGAGGAGACCAAGGGAAAGACCATCACCTTTATCATTCAGATGGACGATGAGCCGGGGCTTTTATCAATGGTGCTGCAGACGATTGCCCGTTTTCACGGTAATATCCTGACCATACATCAGAGTATTCCCATTAACGGAGTCGCAACGCTGACGCTGAGCGTTGACATCCTTCCGGGAGAAGGCGACGCAGAGGCTATGGTGGAGAATATTGAGCAGAGAGACGGTATACACTATTTGAAAATTTTAGGCAGGGAGTAAGCATATGATAAACATAGCAGTATTAGGCTACGGTACAGTAGGAAGCGGAGTTGTTGAAGTCATCAACACCAATCATGAGAGCATTAACAAGAGAGCTGGAGATGAGATTAACATCAAGTACGTTCTTGATTTAAGAGATTTTCCGGGAGATCCGGTTGAGAAAGTTCTGGTTCATGATTATGAAGTGATCGTAAACGATCCGGAGGTAGATATTGTTGTTGAGGTTATGGGCGGGATCGAGCCGGCTTATACCTTTGTAAAAAGAGCGCTTCAGGCAGGAAAGAGCGTAAGCACATCCAATAAGGCTCTGGTAGCCAAGCATGGTTCCGAGCTCATGGAGATCGCAAAAGAAAAAAATATCAACTTCCTTTTTGAGGCAAGCTGCGGCGGCGGTATCCCGATCATCCGCGCACTGAATTCTTCACTGACAGCAGATGAGATCGATGAGATCACAGGAATCCTTAACGGAACCACCAACTACATGCTTTACAAGATGAGCACAGAGAACTGTGATTTCGATACGGTTCTGAAGGAAGCTCAGGCAAAGGGCTATGCAGAGGCAGATCCGACTGCAGACGTAGGAGGTGCTGACGCATGCCGTAAGATCGCCATCCTTTCTTCACTTGCATACGGAAAATTCCTGAATTACGAGGATATTTATACAGAAGGAATCACAAAGATTACACCGGCAGATATGGAATATGCAAAAGAGCTTGGCATGACTATCAAGCTTCTTGCCACAAGCCGCAGGATCGGAGATTCTTTCTATGCAATGGTAGCGCCGTTCCTGGTAGGCCAGAGTAGCCCGCTTTACAGTGTAAATGATGTGTTTAATGCAGTATTTGTGCACGGAAATGTTCTTGGAGATGCCATGTTCTACGGAAGCGGAGCAGGTAAGCTTCCGACTGCAAGTGCAGTAGTTGCAGATGTTGTGGATGAAGCAAAGCATCTCCACAGAAATATCATGACAAACTGGAGCAGCTATGCCCTGAAGCTTATGGATATGGATGAAGTTGAGGGACGTTTCTTTGTACGTGTGTCTGATACTACTATGGATGAAGTGGAAAAAGCTTTTGGTGATGTACAGACCATCGAGCCGGATGACCTTCCGGACGAATTCGGATTTATCACACCGGTGATGAAGCAGGCTGAATATTATGAGAAGATCAGCAAGCTCACCGGAAAAGTACTGGCAATGATCCGTGTAAAGGATTGATGCCGAAGGGAAGAAAAGAACATGTTGATTGTAAAAAAATTCGGTGGTACTTCTGTGGCAAACAAAGAGCGTATCTTTAATGTTGCCAGAAGATGTATCGAAGATTACAAAAAAGGAAACGACGTGGTGATCGTGCTTTCTGCAATGGGTAAGTATACCGATGAGCTGATCACCATGGCAAAGGATATCAATGACAAACCTCCGAAACGTGAGATGGATATGCTTTTTACCATCGGAGAGCAGATGTCAGTGGCACTGATGTCCATGGCTATGAACAGTCTGGGAGTACCGGCTGTTTCTCTGAACGCCTTTCAGGTAGCTATGCACACAACAAGTGCACATGGCAGCGCACGCCTGAAAAAGATCGATGCGGCACGTATCCGCAGAGAGCTGGATAACCGCAGGATCGTTGTGGTCACAGGCTTCCAGGGCATTGATAAATATAATGACTATACCACACTTGGACGTGGCGGTTCTGATACCACAGCTGTAGCTCTTGCGGCAGCGCTTCATGCAGATGCCTGTGAGATCTATACCGATGTGGACGGTGTTTATACCGCTGACCCGCGTAAGGTTCCGAATGCCCGCAAGCTTAAGGAGATCACTTACGATGAAATGCTGGATCTGGCAACTCTGGGTGCGGGAGTGCTTCATAACCGTTCTGTGGAGATGGCAAAGAAATACGGCGTGCCGCTGGTGGTACGTTCCAGTCTCAACAACAGCGAAGGAACTGTGGTAAAGGAGGAAGTAACAGTGGAGAGAATGCTGATCAGCGGTGTTGCTCTGGATACAGATGCAGTACGTATTGCTGTGATCGGACTTAAAGATTCACCAGGAGTGGCATTTAAGCTTTTTGATACCCTGGCTAAGAAAAATATCAATGTGGATATGATCCTTCAGTCTATCGGCCGTGCCGGAACCAAGGACATTTCCTTTACTGTTGATAAAAATGATCTGGACGATGCAATGGGTGTTCTGGAAGCTAACCAGGCACGCATCGCCTATTCTGAGCTTCATGCGGAGAAAAACATTGCCAAGCTTTCTATTGTAGGAGCAGGTATGATGAGCAATCCGGGTGTTGCTGCAAAAATGTTCGAAAGCCTTTACAATGAGGGTGTGAACATCAATATGATCGCAACATCTGAGATCCGTGTGACGGTTCTCATTAACGAGAAAGATGGCGTACGTGCCATGAATGCGGTACATGATGCGTTTAATCTTGCAGACTAAACAGATGTGAAATATGAGAATATGATATATCTGAAGTAAAAAATGACGGGGCGGAGGCTTGGATGAGTCTCCGCCTTCTATAACGAAGGGATACAGAATTATGAGAAAAAATCTGAAGGGCTGTAAGAAGCTGGCAGGGGAAACTCTGGCTGGTAATTTTACGGTCCCTGTGATCGGGAGTATTGCGGTTGCGGCGATGAGCGCAGTTTCAAGCTATATTTCCATAGCACTTTTTCCGGGAGATTCCCTGTATGCGATCATTGGAGGAGAGGTATTCAGCTTTGTCCTTTCTCTGGTGATCTGTATTTTTTCCGCAGGACTTTACCGGATCTATCTGAATATTTCCAGAAGGGAAGCCTACTCTTTCGGAGACCTTCTGTACTTTTTCAGCCATCAGCCGGATCATGTGATCGTGGCATCCTTTGTGCTGGCATTGATCAATCTGGTGACATCACTTCCACTGGCGTGGTTTTCTTTTACAAGCAATATGGGAAATACAACGGAGGAGCAGATGAACTGGGCAGTAACTTACATGCTGCTCACACTTCTCGGGTTCGCGCTGAACCTGCTGGCAGCTATGCCGTTCACCATGAGCTATTACATCCTGTCCGATAATTCGGACATAAAAGGAGTACAGGCACTGAAAGCCAGTGCAAAGCTTATGAAGGGACATTACTGGGAATATATGAAAATGCTCTTAAGTTTTGTTCCGTGGATCATTTTTTCCATATTTACATTGTATCTGGCACTGATCTGGCTGGTGCCTTATATAGAAACCTGTATGGCAGTTTTCTATCGGAATATTTCCGGAGAGTTCGATGAACCTCCGGAGGAGCCTCATCCTCCGGTAACTCCGATTCCGCAGTTCCATGATGAAACCGAAGCCTGATCGCCTTCCGGAGGATGTTTTCCCTTTCCGGGGGGATGCTTGAGACGCAGGTGATGCCCTTTCCGGGGGGATGCTTGAGACGCAGGTGATGCCCTTTCCGGGGGGGATGCTTGAAACGCAGGTGATGCCCTTTCCGGGGGATGCATGAGACGCAGGTACTTTCCCTTTCAGGGGGACCATTTTGGCATGGGCAGGTACGAGGGGGAAAGCACTCAAAGTTGCGAAGCCCGCTTTTCCCCCTCGAGCTCCCCCTTTCCGGGCACGCAGCTATTGTAGGCTGTAGAAATATGTGAAGATATTGGAGGGGCGATGGATTCTACTACGTTGGCTGTGGAAGGTTGAGCCGATTTATGCTGACGTAAATATATTGGCGAAGCCTGTTCCTGAATAACAGCGATACACCACAATCCAGAGAACAAGCCCGCTACGCAGTCCACTTTCCCATTCAGCCAGAAGCAATAAACAGTGCCGAAGCAACAATCGGCTCAGCCTGTCACTGCCAGTGCAGCAGAATACATGGCCGAAGCAATAATCGGCTCAGCCTGCTACTGCCAGTGTAGCAGAATACATGGCCGAATCAATAATCGGCTCAGTCTGTCACTGCCGATACAGCAGAATACAGGACTGAGCCGATACACTTGCACATTCCACAACGCATCACAGCGGCGTGGCCAGGAGGGGAAGAGCGCGAGAAGGGGAGACGGCCTTCGCAACTATGAGTGCTTCCCCTTCTCGCAAATTACCCACTTTCAAAAAGTGAAAACTATAATCCAAAAAAATCAAACCATCCAATTTCCTCTCACTTCAAAAGGTGAAAACTACAATCCCAAAAAATCAAACTACCCAATTTATCTCACTTCAAAAAGTGAAAACTATAATCTAAAAAATCAAACCACACAATTTCCCCTCACTTAAAAAAGTGAAAACCATAATCCAAGAAGCAAACCACATAATTATAGATTCAAAGGAAGTCGTCCCACAACCTCCTTTGTCAACCCACCTATGAGAATCCCCGCCAGGACACCTGCTACCAGCAGTGCCGGTGCATAAACCATCAAACTCGTATTGCTCACCACGATCATGGCAACGATCAGCTGCCCGATATTATGTGTGACACCACCGGCCACACTGATACCGATCAGACTGAAGCCGGAATGTTTTTTCAAAAGATCCATCACAGTCAGGCTAAGCGCAGCGCCAGCCAGACTATACAAAATACTGAACAGATTTCCAAACATAAATCCGATCACCAGGATTCTGACAACGGACACGAGAGCCGCTTCTTTAAAGGAATATCGGTCCAGTATAAAAAGCACCGCCAGGTTTGCAAGCCCGAGCTTGATACCCGGAATTCCTGTAAATACAGGGACCAGAGACTCCACATATCCAAAAATGATCGCTACTGCGGCAAATAATCCGAGATAAGCTGTTTTTCGTTTCATAAATAAATCCTTTCATTTGTTGCAGGAATATCGTTGCAGAAACAGCACAGACAGAATACCGTCTGTCAGAGAAAACTCTACGGAGAACACGTATTACGCATATTCTCCGGAAATTTTATGTCACCGCATCAATTTTAGGCGAACTATCCGAATCCGAATCCTCTGCAGTATTTTCCCCTTCTATCACAACCTTATTAGGAAGGCAGATGATGGAACCGCCGTGCTCGTCCACAGCCTTCTGTTTCATACAGTAATGATCTGGGCAGGTTGCTTCGATCATTGTAACTTTTCCATCTTTGATCTCGCAGACATTGGTGTCTCCGATGTGGATGATCTGGTCCTGGGAAAGCGAATAGGTTCCGAATTCTTTTCCGTCAACGGTAATACGGATCGTATTATGGGAACGTTTCCCCGCAATCTGAAAACCAAGCCAGAGAACCCCCGCCAGAATCAGGATCCCGGCAATAAAAATCAATTCTTTTTTCTTCAAAACAAATCTCCATTTCTGTTACAGATTCAGAAAAAATCATATCATAATCGAAATTAAAAGGCAAACATAAGTTAATGATATCTAACCATAATTCATACAGCTGTTCCCAACGGAAAGGGAGGAGTGGCGATGATTTTTCTTTTATAAAAGACATAAAACAGAAAAATTCATATTGAAAAAAGTTATAGACTACTAACAAAAGTGTAGACAAGAAAAAAAACAGGTGATATAATACCTAACTGTAAGTTAGCATCGTCTAATTTTACAAAAAAGATTAATCAAAACTAATTTATGTATATGGATAAAAACTATATAATTTATCCAAAAGACAGTTATACGCAGATTACAGGACTGGATCGAGAGCATCTGACGTAGCAATATATGTTCGCATAGCGTGAGTCTGATGCAGCAATTTACAGAATTGTTAAAAATACAAGGGAGAAAAGAGATGAAAAATCAGAATTTTTATATGAGAGTGATCTCCTTACTGTTGGTGATCCTGGCTGTACTTTTTTATAACAGCAGCATGAAAGCCCAGGCAAATGAAAAAGAGATCGCGGCTCTGACAGATAAGGTAGATACACTTCAGGAGCAGCAGAATGAACTTCTCAGTGCGCTGGAGACGAGTTATGTAAATCGTATGCAGAATCAGGCAGCATCTGCAGGATCAGGCAGCAGTGATGCAGATACAGCAGGCGATGACAAAACAACAGACACTTCAGACGGCAATGTATCCGATGCAGACGCAGAGGACACAGCAACCGCAGATTCCGATAATGTATATAAAGATGGAACCTACACAGGAGAAGCTGAGGGATACGGCGGGACCATTCAGGTGGAAGTGACACTTGCCGGTGATGAGATCACATCCATCAACGTAGTCAGCGCCCCAGGTGAGGACAGTGCATATCTTTCACAGGCAGAGAGTGTGATCGATTCCATCCTGAGTGCTCAGAGTACAGATGTGGATACCGTATCCGGAGCAACGTTCAGCTCCACAGGAATCCTGAACGCAGTGGATGCGGCACTTGGAAAGGCGGAAAACTCATGAAAAAAAGACAGCGGGAGGTAAGGCTGATGCGTGCGGGAATACAGCTGGCATTTTTTATTGCCGCCCCGTCTCTGTTTTCTACAGCCTTTGCAGGTATCAAATCGATCTTTCTTGCCATTGCGGCCGGTCAGCCGGTGGAGTGGAATTCCTTTCTGACTGTAATGGCAGTGCTTCTGATCTTTACCTGCTTTTTCGGAAGACATTTCTGCGGATATGCGTGTGCATTCGGATCTTTCGGAGATGCCGTATATGAAGGCTTTTCCTGGATCCGGATGAAATGCTTTCACAAAAAAAAGAAACCGGCTCTTTCCGAAAAAATGGTTCACGGGCTTCAGAAAGTCAAATATATCGTACTGGCACTGATCCTGCTTTCCTGCCTTACAGGTGTATACGGAAAGCTTACGGGAACCAGCCCGTGGGATGTTTTTTCCATGCTCACGGCAGGACGGCTCCCGAACAGCAAATATCTGGTGGGAATTGTGCTCCTGGTGCTGATCATTGTGGGAATGTGTACACAGGAAAGGTTTTTCTGCCAGTTTCTCTGTCCTATGGGAGCGGTTTTTGCATTAATGCCAATCCTTCCGGGTGCACTGTTTCGGAGAAACCGTGAGAAATGTCCGCCGAAATGTGGTCTCTGTAAAAAAAGATGTCCGGCTCATCTGGATATCGACGGCGACACAGGCAGATCCGGCGAATGTCTTTGCTGCCACGCATGTGCCGCAGCATGCCCGAGAAAAAATATTCACATTGGAACAATTGAGGAAAAATGATCTATGAGATATCAGGCTCTGAAAAAGAAAACTTTTCTGGCAGCAGCTACATTTACAGGAATTGCGGTGTTGTTTCCTGTGCTGTGTATGGCTGCTTCGGAAAATGATGTACAGACATATACCGATACAGATTTTGCAATGGATACTGTGGTATCAGAAACACTCTATACCACAGGTGACGATATAAACAGTAAGCTGACAGCTGTGCTGACAGATGTGGAGACGAACCTTCTTTCCTGGACCAATGAGAAGTCCCAGATCTATAAGGTGAATGCAGACAGCGGAAAAGATACGGAGATTTCCGACGAGCTTTCCGGATACCTGAAACGTCTTCTGAAGATCGCAGAGGATTCTGACGGAGCCTTTGACCCAACCATCGGGAAGCTGATCCGCCTGTGGGATATTGGAGGGGAAAACCAGAAAATTCCGGAAGAAGCAGAAATTAAGAATGTTCTGAAGGATTCCGGATATCAGAAGATTTTTCTTGACGGAAATACGGTCCACATGGAGGAGGGCTGTTCTCTGGATCTTGGAGCAGCGGGAAAGGGTATTGGCTGTGACCTGATCCTTAAAGAACTGGAAACAAAGAAGGATGTAACAGCAGCACTTATGAATCTGGGAGGAAGCAGTGTCATGACCTACGGAAGCAAGCCGGATGGTTCTTCCTGGAATGTGGCGGTGACAGATCCCAGAGCTGAAAATGAGGATGACTATCTTGGTGTGGTTGCCTTAAATGGTACAGAATTTCTTTCCACATCCGGAGATTATGAGAAATATTTTATCGAAAATGGTGTAAGGTATCACCACATTATGGACCCGTCTACCGGCTATCCGGCAGAAAGCGGAGTGACCGGGGTAACGGTAGTCTGTGACTCAGGTCTGGAGGCAGATGCGCTTTCCACAGCATGTTTTGTGCTGGGGGTGGAAAAAGGGACACAGCTGTTGAAAGCTTACGGTGCAGACGGACTTTTTGTGGATGAAGACCATCATGTGTATCTCACTGAGGGGATGAAGGAGCGGTTCAGCCTGCTTGCGGATTCCTATAGTGTGGAGGATATTGCAGAGTGAAGCTGATCTCCCGGCGATCCGGTTTATGACTGTTTGGCAGAGGGGAATGCTCATATCCGCAGTACTTGCGATAGTAAACCTGGAAAGGGTTCTATAAATATATCATATTTTTAGGAGGAATAAGCAATGCAGAAGTGGAATCTATTGAAAAAAACAGCTCCATGCATTTTAAGTCTTGCAGTGGCAGCAACAACCTTTCCGACCGCTGTAATGGCATCTGATTTTGATGCAGCCGTGTTTTCCGAGGCAGAGGCAGGAGATACGGAGGATTTTAGCACAGAGGAAACGGCAGAGGATACTGAAGCTGTAGCAGAAGAAGCTATAGAGGATGCTGCAGACATAACAGAAGAAGCAGCAGAGGATGTAGCAGTGCCAGAAGCTGCTGCAGACGAGACAGAGGATATCCAGCAGGAAGATACAGAAGCTGTCGAGACTCTGGATGAGACAGCAGAGGAAGCAGACCCGTTCTCTACAGGGGAAGAGGATTTCACAGAAGGCGATGAAGTGGCGGAAGCATTTTCCGATTCTGATCAGCTGACAGGCGAGTATCAGTACGTATATGCAGGACTTACCTGGGGTGAGTACTGGGCAGCAGAAGGCGTATATGCAGCTGGAGATACAAGCTCTTCAGAAGAGAAGGATTCACATAGTGAGTTTGATACAGGAGCTTTTGATACAGTAACAAGAGCGACTGCAAATCATGGACTTCACAGAGGAAGCTATCAGACAGAAGCTACGATCATTGCTGAAGACGGAACCAGATTCGACGTATCCTACTGGGAGGATAAAGGAAGCACACTTTATCTTACAGACGGTTCCAAGGTAAAATGGAACAGAGGCAGTATAACAACAGAAGATGGAAAAACCTATACGATGGATCATTATGAGATATATGGTCTGAAATATGTCCCGGTAGCAGTTAAGACCGCAGATTTTGCAGATTTCTGCAAAAAGTATAATGTTGTACAGGATGGAGCTGTGCTCTCCGGAGGATACAGTGAAAACAATCTCCAGTATTACAAAGGCCTTGTGCCAGACGTAAATGCACAGACAAATGGTCTGAAATATGCGGAGAAAAATGGTGACGGCTTTACATTTACAGCAAGAAAATCAGACGGAACAGCTTCCGGTATCAAGGATCAGGCGTTAAAAACAGCAACAGAGATCAAGCCGAGTGTAAAAGCAGCAAGCGGAAGCTACGGCGAATTCCTCCGTGTGGATCTCAATGGAAATTATGGTGATCTTGGTGCAAATATGCAGGCTGTACGCTGGGATTATTATGGAGATGATTCCACATATACAAAATGCCTCGCTTCTTATGGAACCAAGTTTGCCGCAGATAACTGGATGCATAAAGCAATGGGAATCCAGCTTGGACTTACAAAATCTGCACGCTGCAAGCTTCCGGGAGGAACAGACGGAACAGGATACTGGAAACTGACAGTGTATGCTCTTGGATATAATGACTATACCTACAGCTTCCAGGCAACTGCAGAGAATATCGTAAATCCTACAATGGAGCCAACTGATTTTACAAGTCTTAAAACAGAAGTGGAAGCTGCAAAGGCTCTGGCAGAGGCAGATTACACAATTGCAACCTGGAAGTCCTTTGCCGGTGAGCTTCAGGAAGCAGAAGACATTCTTACAAAAACAGATGCAAGTCAGGCTGAGGTAAATGAAGCACTTGAACATCTTCAGGGAGCAGAGAAAGAGCTTCAGAAGGTAACAGTTACACTTGATAAGACAGCAGCAGCTGTATATACAGGAAAAACAACGACTCTTAAGGCAACAACAAATGACAGCGATGCAGCAGTAACATTTAAGTCCGGCAACACAAAGGTTGCAACAGTAAGCAGCAAGGGTGTTGTTAAAGGCGTAAAAGCCGGAACAGCAGTTATCACAGCAAAGGTCGGAAATGCCACAGCAACCTGCAAGGTAACAGTAAAAGCTTCTACAATTAAATTTGCAAAGGCTTCCGTAACGATCTACAAAGGAAAAACAGCAACTGTAAAAGCAACTGCAACACCATCTGCAACTGTAAAATACACAAGCAGCAACACAAAGGTTGCAACCGTAAACAGTAAAACAGGTGTTGTAAAAGGAATTAAAGCAGGAACCGTTACGATTACAGCAAAGGCAGGAGCCCTGAAGACAACCTGCAAAGTAGTTGTCAAGAATCCTGCATTCAGTCTTGTAAAATCTTCTGCAACGATCAAAAAAGGTAAAACAACAACCATCAGATCCAAAGCAACACCTGCAGGCAAGGTTACATATACAAGCAGCAATAAAAAAGTTGCAGCTGTAAACAGCAAGGGTGTTGTAAAGGGAATCAAAAAAGGTAAAGCAACGATCACAGTGAAATGCAACGGAATTACAAAGAAATTTGTGGTAACAGTTAAATAATTTCACTGTTGAACCGAATGTGATCACAGATATCCAGAAGCCTCTGCCGCAGACATAGAGCAATGTCTGCGGCAGAGGTCTGCTGATTTCTGAAGAGCAATGTCTGACAGAGGCCGCAAGAAAAGAGGAGAGAGTAAGGAAGCATGGAAAAAGATCTGAAAGATAAAAAGCAGGAGGAAAAAAATACTCCGAAGATACCCTGGACCAAGCTGGTTCCTGCAGCTGCTGTGATTGCGGCGCTTGTGTTTTCAGGCATAAAGGCGAAGGGCTCTGATGGAGAGACAGAAGCAGTCGGGCAAGCAGAGACGACCGTAATGTCTGCTTCAGAGCTGGAAAAATATCTCGGGTATGAAAAAGAAAATACTGTTTCTGACAGCACAACTGCCACAGCTGAGAAAAACAGTACAACAAAAAAGAAAAGCTCATCGAAAAAAAGTGCAAAAAAAACAGCAGCGAAAAAAAGCTCAGGTATAAGAACGGTTTCCGAATCTGCAAAAAGCAATGCCGGCGCCGCAGGACAGGGAACCACGCAGACACCGGTAGCAAGCGTTCCGGCAGATGGATATAAGGACGGTACGTATGAAGGAAGCGGAACCGGATTTGGCGGGACGATTCGCGTGAGAGTAACAATCAGCGGTGGAAAGATTGCGGCCATAGATATTCTGGAGGCATCTGGAGAAACTGCGTCGTATTTTGCGTCAGCTCAGGGTGTGATCAGCAGGATGATCGCCGGAAATACACCGAATGTAGATGCAGTAAGTGGAGCAACCTATTCCTCCAACGGAATCATCCAGGCAGTTCAGAATGCCCTCTCCCAGGCAGCGGCAGATGGAAACAGCCAGCAGGTCACCCCTACACCTGCAGCAACTGCTTTACCAACTCCGACATCAGCTCCGTCACCTACAAAAAAACCATCTCCTACAAAGAAACCGGAAGATCCGGACAGTCCCCAAAAATATCTGGACGGTAAATATACAGCTTCGGCAAAGGGCTTCAATGGAGACGTGAAAGTAATTGTGACCATCAAGGATGGCGTGATCGAAGCCCTGAAACAGGAAAATACGGACACGGAGCAGTTTTTTGAAAAAGCATGGAGCGTGCTGGAGGAACAGATCATTGGTACGGATTCTGTAGATGATATTGATGCAGTCAGCGGAGCAACCTATTCCTCCAACGGAATTCTCAACGCTGTAAAAAAAGCTCTTAAAGAAGCGATCAATCCGGAGTATGGAAAGAAACCCACACCAACTCCGACAAAGAAACCGACACCAAAGCCAACAGCCACACCGAAACCTACGGCAACGCCGAAACCAACAGCCACACCGAAGCCAACAGAGACGCCGGCAGCAACCCCGACGCCGGACGACCCGGATGTGACGCCGGTTCCTGAAAAACCCAATGTAACTCCAATACCAGGGACAGATGAGCCGGATGCAACACCGGAGCCAACGGAAGCACCGGAACCGGTGGGAATGTACAGAGATGGAACGTATACAGGCTCGGCTTTTGGATATGGAGGAAAAACATATCTGACAATTACGATCTCAGGAGGCCAGATCGCATCCATTGAGCAGACAAATCAGGATACACCGGAATTTTTTGATCCTGCATGGAGCACGATCTATTCTCAGATCATGGCAAACCAGTCGGCGGATGGGATCGATACTGTCAGCGGAGCCACATATTCTTCCGAAGGGATCCTGGACGCTGCACAAAAAGCCCTTGCCCAGGCAAAGAATTAACCGGGTGAACGTTGGAGCAGCTATAAACATCTGAATCTAAGCCAATAATAAGAGGTGAAAGAAACCTCTGGACTTCTTGATTTTTTTTGAAGTTCAGAGGTTTTTTGCTAGGTTTCTGAAATTGCTTCTATAAATCGATAAAAAAATAACAGGAATGTATACAGAATAATAGGAAAAATATCAGAAAATATAAGCGGTTTAAATAATTTGAAATGCAAATTGGCGGGGACTAACCTGAGAAATACAATAAAATTTTTATTGCACAGGGCAATGTTTTATGTTATGTTTGAATGTGTGTAATTAAAGTTGTTATTAAAATGACAAACAACGCTGAAAGGAGAACAAATATGAGCAGTAAAATTACGATCATCGGAGCAGGAAGTGTAGGAGCAACTATCGCTTATACCTTATCACAGAGGAGTATTGCATCAGAAATCGTTCTGATCGATATTAACAAAGATAAGGCTGAAGGTGAGGTTATGGATATTGAGCAGGGAACCAGTTTCCGTGAGCCGATCTCCATCGTGGCAGGAGATTACCCGGATGCTGCAGATTCTGACATTGTGATCATCACTTCCGGTATTGCCAGAAAACCGGGACAGACTCGCATCGAGCTGACACAGACCAACGTTAACATTATGAAGAATATTACTCCGGAGATCGTAAAGGTGGCTCCCAAAGCGCTTTATATTATCGTAAGTAATCCATGTGATATTATGACTTATGCATTTGCAAAGCTTTCCGGACTGCCGGAAAATCAGATCCTTGGTTCCGGAACCGCCCTGGATACGGCCCGTCTCCGCTGCAGACTTTCTCAGCACTACGGTGTATCTGAGAAAAACATCCACGCCTATGTATTCGGAGAGCATGGAGATACTTCCTTTGTACCGTGGTCCAGAGCCTTTGTTGCAGGTGCGACCCTTGATGAGTTTGACAAGATCGTTCATGAGGATCAGAAAGATCTGCAGCCACTTGACAGAGAAGAGGTTCTGGAGTATGTTCATACTTCAGGATCAACTGTGATCGCCAAGAAGGGTGCTACATTTTATGCGGTAGCCGTATCTGTTTGCAGACTTTGCTCGCTTCTTCTTGCAGCATCTGATACAATAGTCAGTGTATCAACCATGCTTCACGGAGAGTACGGTGTTGAAGACGTATGTCTTAGTACCATGGCTTCTATCGGACCGGAAGGTGTAAAACGTATCGTTCGTGTTCCGCTGACCGAGGAGGAGACAGAGAAGCTTCACGCAAGCGCCAATGCTCTGAAGGACGTGATCGCACAGATTGATCTTTGATAAATGTCAGAAGCTGTGTAAAGAGGAAAAAGCAGCCTCAGGCAAATTTGAAACAACGGGAGAAAGATAAAAATGGATATTATTCAGGTAATTACCAGAGAATTGAACGTTGAGAAATGGCAGGTCGAGGCAGCGGTTAAGCTGATCGATGAAGGCTGCACCATTCCTTTTATTTCCAGATACCGTAAGGAAGCAACCGGTACACTGAACGACGAACAGCTTCGTAATCTTAATGAGAGACTTACTTATTTAAGAAATCTTGAGGATAAAAAGGCTCAGGTTCTGGGCAGCATCGAGGAGCAGGGCAAGCTGACTCCGGAGCTGAAGAAACAGATCGAGGCAGCGCAGACACTCGTTGTGGTAGAGGATCTTTACCGTCCGTACCGCCCGAAGCGCCGTACACGTGCCATCATCGCCAGGGAAAAAGGTCTGGGACCTCTGGCCGACATCATCCTTCTCCAGATGACGAAGAAACCTCTTGAAGAAGAGGCAAAAGCATTTCTTTCTGAGGAAAAAGAAGTCAAAACTGTGGAAGAGGCCATCAGCGGTGCCAGAGATATCATTGCAGAACACATTTCTGATGAAGCAGATTATCGTATCAGTATCCGTAAGAGAACAATGGATAAGGGAACTATATGTTCCACCGCAAGAGATGAGAAGGAGCAGTCTGTATACGAGATGTATTATGACTTTGAGGAGCCGGTGAAAAAGCTTGCAGGTCATCGTGTCCTTGCTCTGAACCGTGGTGAGAAAGAGAAATTCCTTACTGTGAAGATCCTTGCACCTGAGGAAGAGATCATCCGTTATCTTGAAAAACAGGTGATCGTCCGCGATAATCCATACACTGTACCTGTTCTGAAAGAAGCCATTGAGGACAGCTATAAACGTCTCATCGGACCGGCTATTGAGCGTGAGATCCGAAGCGCCCTTACAGAGGCAGCAGAGGATGGTGCCATCCATGTCTTTGGCAAAAATCTGGAGCAGCTTCTCATGCAGCCTCCAATTGCAGGACAGGTAGTTCTTGGCTGGGACCCTGCCTTCCGTACCGGATGCAAGCTGGCAGTGGTAGATCCTACCGGAAAGGTTCTGGATACCACAGTTATTTATCCCACAGCACCAACCAATGAGACCAAGATCCGTGCCGCAAAGGAAACCCTGAAAAAGCTTATCAGCAAATATCATGTGACACTGATCTCTGTAGGAAACGGAACGGCATCCAGAGAATCCGAGCAGATCATCGTGGAGCTTCTTAAGGAAATCCCGGAAAAGGTCCAGTATGTTATCACCAACGAGGCAGGTGCTTCTGTATATTCCGCAAGCAAGCTTGCCACGGAAGAATTCCCGAATTTCGATGTTGGACAGAGAAGCGCCGCATCCATCGCAAGACGTGTACAGGATCCGCTTGCAGAGCTTGTAAAGATCGATCCGAAATCCATCGGTGTCGGTCAGTATCAGCATGATATGAACCAGAAAAAGCTGGGAGAAGCCCTTAACGGCGTTGTGGAAGATTGTGTAAACAAGGTCGGAGTGGATCTGAATACTGCGTCTGCATCCCTTCTGGAGTATATTTCCGGAATCAGCAAGGCCATCGCAAAGAATATTGTAGCCTACCGTGAGGAAAACGGCCGTTTCCAGACAAGAAGAGAACTTCTTAAGGTTGCCAAGCTTGGTCCGAAAGCCTTTGAGCAGTGTGCAGGTTTCACACGGATCACAGGAGGCAAAAATCCTCTGGACGCAACCAGTGTCCATCCGGAAAGCTATGACGCAGCAAAAAAACTCCTGGAAAAGCTGGGCTACACACCGGAAGATGTGGCAGAGCGTAAGCTTACCGGTATTTCTGGGCAGATCCGCGATTACGGAAAACTGGCAAAGGAGCTGGAGATCGGAGAGCCAACCTTACGTGATATCGTAAAGGAACTGGAAAAACCTGCCAGAGATCCACGTGACGAGATGCCGAAACCGATCCTCCGTACCGATGTCCTGGATATGAAGGACCTGAAAGAAGGCATGGTCCTCAAGGGAACTGTCCGCAATGTTATTGACTTCGGTGCTTTTGTGGATATCGGTGTGCATCAGGATGGCCTGGTCCATATTTCCGAGATGAGCGAGAAATTCATCAAACATCCGCTGGAAGCAGTCAGTGTGGGAGATATCGTGGATGTCCGTGTTCTTGGTGTTGATATGAAGAAAAAACGGATCAGCCTTTCCATGAAGGGAATCAGTAAATAAAGAGAAAAACTGAGTAAAGAGAAGCAGGCAAGTATATTCTGCAGCATTCTGCGGCGGATTACCGGACCGATATACAATAAAGCTATAACAGAAATACAGCAGTGGTTTATACCCTATACTTTATAGAACCGGAGAAATCAGGTTTACAGGGAAAAACCACTGCTGTATTATTATATTACCAGATGCGGATTATAGGAAATGCTTATATCAGAAATAAGCTTTGAAGCTCATAGATCGATCCGCATATGTATATCGAATAATCGATCAGACAGGAGGGATTATATTTGGATAGTACTGTACAGACTGTGCAGGAGGTAGGAAATCAGGTAAGCCAGTACAGGCAGATGTTTGAAAATTATCTGCCGGACATCACGAAATTCGGAATCAAGGTTGTTCTGGCTATTGTTGCTTTCTGGGTAGGAAGCACGGTAATTAAATGGATCGTAAAGTTTGTGAGGAAATCACTGACAAAATCCAGGCTGGATACAGGAGTGGCACAGTTTATGTCCTCACTGGTCAAGATCGTACTTTACATACTCCTGATCTTTAACATATCCATAAGCTTTGGAGTAAAGGAATCATCTCTGGCAGCACTTCTCGGAACTGCAGGTGTTACTATGGGTCTTGCCCTCCAGGGCGGACTTGCCAACCTGGCAGGAGGCATGATGCTTCTTCTGTTCAAGCCTTTCCAGGTAGGGGATTACATCATCGTTAACGGACAGGACGGAAGCGAGGGAACGGTAGCCAAGGTCGAGATCTGTTATACAACGTTGTTATCCATTGATAACAAGCACATCGTGATCCCGAACGGTACTCTTTCCAATGTGACCATCACCAACGTAACAGCAAGGGATCAGCGAAGGCTGGAGATCAAAGTGGGGATCTCTTACAATGCAGATATCCAGAAGGCCAAGGATATCCTGGAAGATATCCTCACCGAGGATCCGGATACAAGAGAAGACGAAGAGATGGTGGTATTCGTAGACGAGCTGGCAGAAAGCTCTGTGATCATGGGCTTTCGTGTCTGGGTAGATACCGACCGCTACTGGGCAGCCAGATGGAGATTGAACCAGAGGATCAAGGAAGATTTTGATTATTATGGAATTGAGATTCCTTATAATCAGCTGGATGTGCATATCCATAAATAATGTGCATAAAGGAAGAAAGCTAAAGCCCTTTCACATGGCAGAGAAATTGCTGTGTGGGAGGGTTTTTTGATGAAAGTAACTGGTTTTGAGATTATTACTGCCATTCACGATAATAGAGAATATGAAAATTATTGACAAACCAGTGTCGGGGTGCAATAATACCCCACAGAGATAGTATTTGGACTCAAAACTATACTCTGGCTGAAATCACTGGAATCTTATATAAAAATAGCCAGCCGGAACCCGGGATCGGGAATGGACGGATATATGAAAATTATAAAAGATACGAGCCTGTATCGATGATAACGAAGGCGTTACAACAGTTATGGGAATTTTGAGCAACTGTTGAAGAGCATGCTTTTCGTGTATAAAAAACAGGACTCAATATACAGGGAATCAATCAGAAGCGTTTCAGGGTCGAAGTGTACCCCGAGACGTTTTTTTATTAAATACGGAAGCGGATGTTTTTATCCACTTGAAAGTTATTCCCTGCAGGAAAGGACTTATATAAGATGACAATAGAGATGTTAAAAGGAAAGATCCACAGAGCAACCGTTGTCCAGGCGGAACTGGATTATGTAGGAAGTATCACTGTGGATGAGGAACTGCTGGAAGCTGCCGGGATACTGGAATATGAGAAGGTTCAGATCGTAGATGTGAACAACGGCAGCCGTTTCGAGACATACACCATTTGCGGAGAACGCGGAAGCGGTATGATCTGCCTGAACGGAGCAGCAGCAAGATGTGTAAGCACCGGTGACAAGATCATCATTATGGCTTACGCACAGTACGAGCAGGAAGAAGCCCGTACTCACAAGCCTGCAGTTGTATTTGTAGATGAAGAGAACAGGATCAGCAGAGTGACCAATTATGAGAAACACGGACTGCTGAAGGATATGGCCTGACGCAGATCAGGAAGATAATAAGACGAAGGTGAATTCAGAAAAGAGGCTATCTCAAATCTATTAAGAAAACCGGTTCCGGAACCGGAAAAGAGGAGAGCACAATGCAGGTAACAAAAACAGTAGAAGAAACAAGAAAACAGATCAAAGCGTGGAAAAAAAAAGGAAAAACAGTAGGCCTTGTGCCAACCATGGGATTTCTCCATGAGGGACACGCAAGCCTGATCAAAAAATGCAGAGAGCAGAATGATATCGTAGTGGTATCCGATTTTGTCAATCCTACACAGTTCGGTCCTACCGAGGACCTGGAAGCCTACCCGAGAGACTTTGAGCGTGACAGCAAACTCTGCGAAAGCCTGGGAGCAGACCTGATCTTCTGCCCGGAGCCTTCCGAGATGTATCATGATCCCCACGCATTTGTAAGTATAGATACTCTGTCAGAGACACTTTGCGGAAAAACACGTCCGATCCATTTCAAAGGTGTGTGTACCGTTGTGACCAAGCTGTTCCACATTGTGGCACCGGACAGAGCATATTTCGGACAGAAAGACGCACAGCAGTTGGCCATCATCCGCAAGATGGTGCGTGATCTGAACTTCGATATTGAGATCGTAGGCTGTCCGATCATCCGTGAGGAGGACGGACTTGCAAAATCCTCCAGAAATACATACTTAAGCCCTGAAGAGAGAAAAGCAGCTCTTTGCCTGTCAAAGGCAGTAAAAGCCGGACAGGAAGCCATTCACGCAGGAATCCCGGCAGAAGAGCTTCTCGGAAAAATGCGAGCAGTGATCGAAGCAGAGCCTCTGGCAAAGATCGATTATGTATCCATGGTAGATGCACTTACCATGCAGCCGGTGGAAAAAGCTGACCGTAGCGTTCTTGTAGCAATGGCTGTTTACATCGGAAAAACAAGACTGATCGACAACTTCAGCTACGAGGTATAATGTATGGGAAAAGTTTTAAAGAAAATCGGAATTATCAGCAGCCTTGCATCCAGATATATCGGGATCATTATCATCGCTTTTTCCTGCCTGGCTTTTTTCTGGCGTGACGGATTTTCCTGGATGACGAACTATACATCTGTATTTCTGGGAGTGATCATGTTTGGTATGGGCCTGACCATAAAGTTGGATGACTTCCGGGCAATTTTTTCCAGACCCAAAGAAGTGGTGATCGGTGCAGTGGCTCAGTATACCATTATGCCGGTGATCGCCTGGCTTCTGTGTAAAGTGATGAACCTTCCGGCAGATCTGGCACTGGGAGTGATCCTGGTGGGATGCTGTCCAGGCGGAACAGCCAGCAATGTGATCACCTATATCGCAGGAGGTGATGTGGCGCTTTCTGTGGGAATGACTATAGTTTCCACACTGGCAGCACCGTTGATGACACCGTTTCTTGTATATGTTCTGGCAGGAGCCTGGGTGGAAGTATCCTTCTGGGCCATGGTGCTTTCTGTGGTAAAGGTAATTCTGATCCCGGTTCTCCTGGGAGTTTTTCTTCGGAGCCTTGCGGGAGAGCATGTGGATAAGGTATCCGATGTTATGCCGCTGGTGTCGGTTGTAGCTATTGTTATGATCATCGGAGGAATTGTGGCTGTAAATGCAGAGAAGATCGTAAGCTGTGGAGTTCTGGTGCTTGGAGTAGTGGCGATCCACAATTTCTGTGGTATGATGCTGGGATTTCTGGCTGCAAAAATCTTCCATGTGGAGTATTCCAGAACAACTGCTATAGCTATAGAGGTAGGCATGCAGAACAGTGGCCTTGCTGTCTCACTGGCAGCAGCTAATTTTGCAGCCAATCCGCTTGCAACACTTCCGGGCGCGATCTTCAGTGTATGGCACAATATTGCGGGCTCCATTTTTGCGGGGATCCGCCGTGCAGGTGCAGAAAACCTTGCAGAGCTTGACCGGATCAGGGAAATCGACTGCTGTAATTGCGAAAAGCAATAAGCAGTGAATGCGGATTGCGGATATCCTCCTGACGGGGAACAGCAAAGCTGTGGAAGAATGTCTGTAAAGAAAGATCCCGGGGAGTTTGAGAGATAAAATGGCAGATTATGTCGAAAGAAAAAGTCATAAAATGCAGAATTGTGGTTTACAAATTTTAGCCGGTATACTATAATAACCACATGGACGAACAAACGTCCCCAACATATGAAAACAGGGGGGCCCGCTGAAGCGAGCTGAGAGTAGACTGTAAATGTCTTGACCCATAACCTGATTTGGATAATGCCAACGTAGGGACATATGCACGAAGGATTCTTAAAGACACAGAAGATCAGAGAGTACAGAAGAGATCAGAAGTACAGAAGATTTTCATTAAGTACGTAAGAGTAAGAGCCGGTTGCCGTGATGCGTATGCGTTGCAGCAGCCGGTTTTTTGTTGTATAAACACAAAGAATTTATGGAAGGAGATTTTTTTTACATGAGAAATTACAGTACACAGATGGAGGCAGCCCGTAAAGGCATCATCACACCTGAGCTTAAGATCGTAGCTAAGAAGGAACGCATGACAACAGAGGAACTGCTTCCGCTGGTAGCCTCCGGTAAGGTGGCAATCTGTGCAAATAAAAATCACAAATGTATCGATCCGGAGGGCGTAGGTTCCATGCTCCGCACCAAGATCAATGTAAACCTTGGTGTATCCAGAGACTGCAAGGACTACGATGTAGAGATGCAGAAAGTAATGGAAGCTGTAAACATGGGCGCCCATGCTATCATGGATCTTTCTTCCCACGGAAATACCATTCCGTTCCGACGCAAGCTGACATCCGAGTGTCCGGCAATGATCGGAACCGTTCCGGTTTATGATTCCGTTATCCACTATCAGAGAGATCTTGATACGCTGACAGCTAAAGATTTTATCGATGTAGTAAGACTCCATGCACAGGATGGTGTTGACTTTGTAACTCTTCACTGTGGAATCACAAGAAAGACCATCGATCAGATCCGTAATCACAAGAGAAAAATGAATATCGTTTCCAGAGGAGGATCTCTTGTATTTGCATGGATGTGTATGACCGGTGAGGAGAATCCGTTCTATGAATACTACGACGAGATCCTGGATATCTGCCGCGAGTATGATGTGACCATCTCTCTTGGTGATGCCTGCCGTCCGGGATGTCTGGCTGACGCAACAGACGTATGCCAGATCGAGGAGCTTGTACGCCTTGGCGAGCTGACCAAACGTGCATGGGAAAAGGACGTTCAGGTTATGGTTGAGGGACCGGGACATGTGCCACTTGATCAGGTTGAGGCAAATATGAAAGTACAGCAGTCCATCTGTCAGGGTGCACCGTTCTATGTATTAGGACCTATCGTAACTGACGTTGCACCGGGATATGACCACATCACATCCGCGATCGGCGGCGCAGTAGCAGCTATGTCCGGAGCAGCATTCCTCTGCTATGTAACACCGGCCGAGCACCTTGCACTTCCGAATCTTGAGGACGTAAAACAGGGAATCATGGCATCCAAGATCGCAGCTCATGCAGCAGACATTGCCAAAGGTGTCCGCGGTGCCCGTGAGATCGATGACAAGATGGCAGATGCCAGAAGAAAGCTTGACTGGGAGGCACAGTGGGAATGCGCCATGGATCCGGAAACAGCAAAACGTATCTGGAACGAGCGCAAACCGGAGCATGATGATACCTGCTCCATGTGTGGTAAATTCTGCGCAGTACGAAGCATGAACAAGGCACTTGCAGGAGAGCATATCGATATTCTGTAAGAATACAGAATGCATATGAGCATGCAGCATCACAGTAGAACGTGGTGTTGGCAGTATCCAGCCAGAAAACTGGTTGATCGAATGCGGATATGGAAAGAACAGTAATGCTGAAATTGTGGAAAGTCTGATGTTCCGATAATAAAACATAAACCGCTGTGATCTAAAATGAAGATCACAGCGGTTTTTTGCAGAGTAGGGGACATTATTGCAGCTTGCGAAAAGACAGGGCCGCGTTATAATAAAAACAGAACTTACATATAAACGGTTTACATAAAAAGGAAGGAAAGGTACGAAATGAAATTTCCGAAAAAATTGATAGCATTTGGTCTGTCATTATGTATGTCTGTTGTTCCATGTGGACCGGTGGCGGCCGAAGATTTTACAGATGCACAGACGGATATGACAGACACCATTGATACTTTTACAGATGACGGGAATTCTGAGGAATCAGAAAATACCGTAAACACAGATCAGATCACGGAAGAAGATACTGCCGTGAGCACAGATCAGATTACAGAAGAAGAGTTTCCGGGATCAGATATCGGAACGGAAACGGATGAAGCTGAAAGCTCAGAGAGTGAGGAAATACAACAGGATTCTGATGAAGGATTAATTCTGGAAGAACCTTCGGCGGTCATCAGAAAAGCAGAAGGAACAGAGGATACAGAGGAGGCTGCGGCACCGGAAGAAATTTTTGGTGACGGAGAAAACCAGGAGCAGCAGGAAGATATATTCACAGATGATATTCCGGCAGCAGGCACTTCCGAAAAAGAAACAGATGTAGAGAGCACAGAAATATATCTGTATGCGATGAATGATACTTACAGCAGTGTGATCTCCATGCCGGATACCATGCAGACATCTTATCAGATCCAGACATCCGGCAAAAATCCGGTATATACGGTTGTTTCCGGTTATACTGCGAAAGTCAGCGAAACCGGTCTTGTTACTCCTAAAATGCAGTATGTAACCTATGTAGACAAAAACGGAAATGACGTAAAGAGCCAGTGGGAATACATGTTTGGAGAGACCCTGATCTCTGTACAGGATGGAAACAGTACCGTTTATTATAAATTCATACTCAAAGATTATGCGGAGTATTACGCAGAACAAAAAATGGATACATTCCTCAAAGAAAATATTACTGCGGAAATGTCCGATTATAAAAAGGTTGAGACGATCGCCAGATGGCTTGCCAACAACTTCAATTACAGTCAGTATCATTCCGGTTATACAGGCCTGATGCTGGATGGCGGCGGAGACTGCTGGGCCAATACCAGCGCAGTGAACTATATGTGCGAAAAACTGGGACTGACCGTGTATGCAAGGTATGCGGCAAATGATCCGGGGGCGGGAAGCGGTCACAGGAACTCTGTAGTCATAATTGACGGAGAAAGATATCTGGTTGACTGCGGATATACGGGAAATGCCCCCAGACATTATGAATTGTCCAAAATGGACTATGACTATTCTTATAAGATTCTGAATGATGGAACACTCAGGCTGTATCAGTATGAAGGAACGGATACAAATATCGTAGTTCCGGATACTATTGACGGAAGAAAAGTAACGGTTCTTGGAAACAGTACCTTCCAGTATTGCACCCAGGCTTCTGATATAGAGTCTGTTACTTTGCCGGATTCGCTTACAACCATCGAAAAGAATGCTTTTTACAACTGTGAGAAATTGAAATCTGTTACGATTCCCCCAAATGTGTCATCTATAGGGCTGGCTGCTTTTGTGGAGGGCTTGTCTGAGTCCAGTCTGACAGAAATTAAAGTAGATCCGGAAAATCCGTATTTTTCTGAAAAAGACGGAGTGGTATTCAGCAAGGATGGCACAAAACTGATCGTGTTTCCGTCCGGACGTTCCGGAGATTACCAGATCCCGGATGGAACTGTAAGCGTGGGAGACTATGCTTTTTATTACTGTGTAAATGTTTCTTCCATAACAGTACCGGGAAGTGTCAGAAGCCTTGGAGAAGGTGCTTTCGGAAACTGTTCGTCGCTTACGAAAGCTGTCCTGAACGAAGGCTTGGAAGAAATCGGTGAATATGCATTCCAGAGCAGTTCAGGGATCCGTGATATTATAATTCCCGCATCTGTAAAATCAGTTGGGAAAAATGGACTTCGTCTGTCTTCCGGGTGCAGGATAAGAGTACTGAGCACAGATACTGTCTGGGCGGATGATGCGTTCAGGGATTCAGCACTGATCGCGGGAAAAAAGGATTCCACACTTCAGAAATACGCAGAGGACCGTGGCTGCACGTTTGTGGAGCTGTCAGCAGACAACCGGATACCGCTTCAGAATGAATGGTTTGAACAGATCACTTCAGACTATGAATATAATGGAAAAAGCCATGAACCCGAAATAGAATCCAGTGAATCCGCACCGGAACTTGAGCAGGGCTTCGATTATGAAGTAACTTATGAAAATAACATCAATGCAGGAACTGCGACTGTAAAGATCACGGGAAAAGATATTTTCTGCGGTACAGTAGAGCGGAGTTTCAAGATTACGCCAGATGAAAATGGAATGTATGTGTGCTATTTTGCGGAAAATAATGAAACATACCTGGAAACCACCTTTAAAGGAAAAAAAGTGGAACCGGAAGTGGTAATTGACGGACTGGTACAGGGAAAAGATTATACGGTAACCTATGTTAATAATGAAAAGCCTGGTGAAGCTCGTGCAGAGCTCACGGGAATCGGCAATTATAAAGGATCGGAAACATTATATTTTACTATTTACGGAAAACTACCGGCTGCGGATCCAATAGCTGATCAGACATATACAGGAAAAGAACTCACACCTGCCATCGTAATCCCCGGATTGAAAGCCGGCGAAGATTATTATATGTACTACGAGGATAATCAGTATCCGGGTGTTGCAACGGTAACCATTTATGGTACCGGTTATTATAAAGGTACCGCAACCATTCATTTCAAGATCATAAAAAAGACAGAAAAGTTTGTCAGCAATGTTAAGCTAAACAGAACCTCTTACACTTATACGGGAAAAACCATCCGGCCATCAGTAACCGTAACTGTAAATGGAAAGAAGATCGGGGCGAGTGCTTATAAGCTGTATTACAAAAATAATAAAAATTCCGGAATTGGAACTGTGCAGGTCAGAGGAATCGGAAAATACAGTCGTATCAACAAAACGCTTACCTTTAAGATCCTGCCTCCAAAAACTCTGCTGACAGGACTGAAAAAAGCAAACAGATCCTTTACTGCAAGCTGGAAAAAAAATATACAGGCAACCGGCTATCAGATCCAGTATGCAGCAGACAGCAGATTTACAAAAGAAAGAAAAACGGTCACAGTTGGAAAACAGTCTGCGACCAGATATAAGATATCAGGACTGAAAAACAAAAAGACCTATTATGTCCGCATCCGGTCATATAAAAGAGTCGGAAAAAAGGTTCTTTACAGTAGCTGGAGTACGGTAAAGAAAATCTGGGTTTGATCATAAAGGAGTGGATCTTAGATTTATATAAATGGAGCAGAATGCTTCTGTGACAGAATTAAGCCTTGTAATTATAAAAAGAGCGCGTTATAATGAACTCATAAAAAAGAAAATTTCTTCGGGGCAGGGTGTGATTCCCTACCGGCGGTATAGTCCGCGACCCGCTTTGGCGGCTGATCTGGTGAAATTCCGGAACCGACAGTAAAGTCTGGATGAGAGAAGAACGCGCAGTATTTAAAGAACGTGCTCAGTGCCCCGGGAAGAAGCTCCCGGGGCTTTTTATGTGAAGAAATAGAAATTTTTTTCGCATAAAGATTTCTTGTGGAAATTTTCTTTGAATATTTCTGAAGAAGGAGAGAGAGTTATGAGTGAACAGATATTACAGAGAGGAAATGCCGTGGAAAGAAGCAGAACAAGGACCATCGCGCAGGTAGCCATGCTTGGTGCTGTGGCAGGAGTATTAATGAATCTTGAGTTTCCGATCCCGTTTCTTGCACCGTCTTTTTATCAGCTTGATTTTTCCGAGGTACCGGTTATGGTAGGAACCTTCGCTATGGGACCTGTGGCAGGTATCCTGATCGAACTTGTGAAGATTCTCGTACATCTTGTGACGAAGGGAACCATGACTGCCGGTGTTGGTGATGTTGCCAATTTCCTGTTTGGATGTGCCTATGTGGTGCCGGCCGGCTTGATCTACCGTTTCCGTCACAAAAAGAGCAGAGTACATGCAGTTGCAGGTATGGCAGCAGGAACAGTCCTGACAGCGATCCTTGCATGCTTTGTCAATGCCTTTGTATTGCTTCCGGCTTACGGTAAGGCGTTTGGAATGCCAATCGAGACCTTTATCCAGATGGGAAGCGCAGTACACAGCTCCGTAAACGGACTGCTTACCTTTGCACTGCTGATCATTGCTCCGTTTAATATCTTTAAATATGCACTGACATCTCTGATCGTATTTGTAATCTATAAGAAAATCCGTGTTGTACTGAAAGGTGACTGATCATAAGCAGCTGCCGGAGGATGAAGAAAAGATCAGAAATTGGTGGTTTCAGATAAATATCTGAGAATGTGAGAAATGCCATGTAATATATTGCCGATGGGCAGTAAATTACATGGCATTTTTTATGTCAGGCGTTTTGTTCTGCAGTTTTCATGACTCCAAGCTCACGTCTGGCAAAAACAACGGCCAGCACAAATGCAGAGGTATCTGCAATTGGTCCTGCGTACATGACGCCATCGATTCCGAAGAAGACCGGGAAGATGACAATCAGCGGCAGCAGGAAGAGCACCTGCCTTGTGAGGGACATGATCACACCAAGCCGGGCTTTTCCAATGGAGGTAAAAAAGCCGGCGGACATAGGCTGGATCCCGTTGGCAAAGGTCATCAGCATGAAGATGCGGAGATATTTTTCTGCAAAATGAAAGTACAGGTCGCTGCCGTTTCCGAAGATGCCTACGATCTGATGCGGGAAGAACTGGAAGCAGATAAAAAATATGGTTGCGATCACAGTACATAAGGTTACGGAATAGCGGTATGTCTGGCGTACACGGCTGTATTTTTCGGCGCCGTAGTTAAATCCCCAGATGGGCTGGGAGCCCTGGGAGATTCCGATGCAGATGGCCATAAATACCTGATTGACTTTGGAAATGATCCCTGCACAAGCGATCGGAATATCACTTCCGTAAGCGGAGAGTGCTCCGTAATGGCGAAGTGTATTGTTCATGACAATCTGCACTGCAGCAATGGCAACCTGATTGATACAGGATGCCATTCCCAGAGAAAAAATGGCAGACAGATTGCGTGCCTTAGGAATCAGCATGGAGTGGTCCAGGTACATTTTCCGGAGTCTGGAAAAATAAAAAATGATCAGAAGTCCGGATACGATCTGGCCGATCACGGTTGCCCAGGCTGCACCTTTGATGCCCCAGCCGAATCCAAAGATGAAAAGCGGGTCCAGGATGGTGTTGATGGCGGCACCGGCCAGGATGCAGGTCATGGAATAGGTAGGACTCCTGTCTGCTCGGATCAGGTGGTTGCCGCCTGTGCTTAAAACATAAAAGGGAAGTCCAATGGCGGTGATCCCCATGTAATCAATGGCATAGGGCATGACGTCCGGTGTTCCGCCGAAAAAATGAAGAAGTGGCTTCAGGAACAGAAGGACGATGACAGAGAGTATCGTACCGGAGATTATCAGCGAGGAGAGTCCGGTTCCTGCGATGGAGCTGGCTTTTTTTTCGTTTCCTGCGCCCATTTCCAGGTTGTAATTGGAGGCGCTGCCGATTCCCAGGAGCAATGCAGCAGCAGTAGAGATAATGGTTACGGGAAATGCGATGTTTGTGGCGGCGTTTCCAAGCATTCCTACGCCCTGTCCGATAAAGATCTGGTCAACGATATTGTACAGAGCGCTGACTAGCATGCTGATGATGGCGGGAATGGCGAATTTGGCGATCAGGCTGCCTACAGGGGCGGTTCCCAGAGGGTTTTCGGCCTGGGCAGCATTGGTCTGATTTTTCAATGTTTTTTCCTTCTTTCTTGTCTACAGTAGCTGTTTGGTAATGTAATAAGTAAATTTAAATTTTATAGCAGGGTATTTATTATAGCACTATTGTGAAGGGAGTGTAAGTATAAAAAATTGACCTTTGGTTTTGGATGGGATAAAATGTTTTTAGAAAAAATTTTCGGGAAGGAGTTTTTCAGATGGGTAAGATCAATAGTGTGAAAAAACTTACAGATAATAAGTTCGTGAATCTTTATGGAGTGGATGCGACCAGTGTACATGATACGCCGGTTTCTTATTTTGTGGCCTCCAGGGCGAAGAGTGTGGAGGATATGAAGCTTTCTACAGGGGAGAATCATCCGGATGGGGTGATCATTTACAGTGTTTATGGAGAGAAGCGGGATAAGGTTGTGCTGATCCGTCAGTATCGGTATACGATCGGCGGGTATATTTATGAGTTTCCGGCGGGGCTTGTGGAGCCTGGGGAGGATTTCCATGAGGGTGCTGTGCGGGAGATGTTTGAGGAGACCGGGTTGAAGCTGGAGCCGATCAAGGTTGCGGAGGCTTTTGAGAAGCCTTATTTTACGACGATTGGGATGACGGATGAATCCTGTGCTACGGTTTATGGGTATGCCAGTGGTGAGGTTAGTAAGGCTGCTCAGGAGGATAGTGAGGAGATCGAGGTTGTGATCGCGGACCGGGATGAGATCAGGAGGATCCTGAAGGAGGAGAGGGTTGCGATCATGTGTGCTTATATGCTGATGCATTTTTTGAAAGATGAAGAACCATTTGATTTTTTGAAAGAAATCTGAGAAAAAATCAAGGGGAATCTGCCGTTGGCGGATTCCCCGTTTTGATCAGAGTTCTATGAGTTTTCCCAGGTCTTTGTTGTATTTGCAGTATTTGCCGTTTTCGGAGATAAATGGCTGGTAGGTGTCGGTCCGGTTGTCTTTGACGTAGACGATTCCGGTGGCGATCATTTCTACCAGGGAGAAGCGTTTGCTTAAGCTGGAGATCCAGCGGTAGGTTTTTTCGTTGCCGGAGTCTGCCATGAGGAGGTTGTAGCCGCCTGGGCAGGCTTCCAGGGTGAAGTAGACTTTCTGGGACCGGATGGAGGTGTTGAAGACCTGGCCGGTGATGTAGGTGGAGAAGTTGGTTTCTACAAATTGGCGGAAGGTGTAGAAATCGTAGATCACGCCGGTGGTCTCATCTTTGATCTTGTCGCCGCGTTCGATGCGGGCTTTCAGGAGCTTGAGGACTTCGATGGTCCAATTGATGAAGGAGATGCTGCTGTAGGTCATGCTTTCCTGAAGTTGATCGACCAGCTGTTTTGACAGGATGTTGGATTTTGATGCTTCATTAAAAAGTTCTTCGTTCATAAGGTTCCCTCCAGTGTTGGATTTTTATATGGTTTTCGCTCTTTTTTTGTATCTTTTATTATAAGTCTGAATTGTATATAAAGCAATAAAAAATGCGTAAAATACAAAGATGATTACCGGGAAATGATATATAATTAACGATTATGTTTTGAAAATGTCAGTGCTTTTGAGGTCTGGGTTAAATGTGGACTTTAAATATCAAGTTAATTTGGATAACTATAAATAATTATAAGGAAGAGTTTTACCAAATATTCTCATTTTATTGATAAAATTTTGTTGTATATCTCCCTTGACATAAAGCCTTCCTCTGGGTGTATCATAGTGCTGTGTTAAAGGAGGTAGACTATTATGTTTGAGACATTACAGGAGAAGACGGAAGAGAAAGCAATGGTGCAGTTCCTTGAACGCTTTACAGATTATCCATTTCTGGTAAAGTTCAAGAATTCCGAGTATCACATCGGAGAGGGTGAACCTACATTTACGGTGAATTTTAAGAAAGCGATTCCTCTGGCGGATCTGATGAAGAGCACATCCCTTGCACTGGGTGAGGCGTATATGCGTGGGGATCTGGATATCGAGGGAAATCTTTATGAAGCGCTGGATCATTTTCTAGGTCAGATGGGGAAATTTTCTACCAATGAATCTGCTCTGAAAAAAATCATGTTCAGTTCAACATCAAAGAAGAACCAGGAAAAGGAAGTGACCAGCCATTATGATATTGGAAATGACTTTTATAAACTTTGGCTGGATGAGACTATGAGTTATTCCTGCGGGTATTTTATCCATGAGGATGATACGTTGTATCAGGCACAGGTAAATAAAGTTGATTATATCCTTAAAAAATTACATCTGGAAGAGGGTATGAGTCTTTTGGATATCGGCTGCGGCTGGGGTTTTCTGCTGATCGAGGCAGCTAAGAAATATAAGGTTCATGGTACCGGTATCACCTTAAGTCATGAACAGTATGCAGAATTTCAGAGACGGATTAAGGATCAGGGGCTGGAAGATTATCTTACGGTAGAGCTGATGGATTACCGTGATCTGCCGAAGAAGGAGTATCAGTTTGACCGTGTTGTCAGTGTCGGTATGCTGGAGCATGTTGGACGTGATAATTATCAGCTGTTTCTTGATTGTGTGGAAAAGGTTCTGAAGCCGGGCGGACTGTTTCTGCTTCACTTTATCAGTGCTCTGAAGGAGCATCCGGGTGACCCGTGGGTCAAGAAATATATTTTCCCGGGCGGAACTGTTCCGAGCTTACGTGAGATCCTGAACCATATGGCAGAGGACAATTTCCATACCCTGGATATCGAAAATCTCCGTCTGCATTACAATAAGACATTGCTTCACTGGGAAAAGAATTTCCGGGACAATATTGAAAAAGAAAAGACTATGTTTGACGAAGAGTTCCTGCGTATGTGGGATCTGTACCTGTCAGCATGTGCGGCAACTTTCCACAACGGAATTATCGATCTTCACCAGATTCTTATGACCAAGGGTGTGAATAATGATCTGCCGATGACACGCTGGTATTGATAAAAGCCTTTACAAACCTGCCGGAAAGGAATATCATACTTCTATAAAATTATTTATTAAAGCGTATAAGGAGCCTGTGGATTCAGCATATGATTACAGAAATGCTGAATCCGCAGGCTTTGTTTTTTAACCGATAAACCGCGAAGGAGTTATTCGGTCATGAGCAAGTAGCGAAGCGTATTGCGAATATTCGCTTGACTATTCCGTTTACCGATAATTATGGAATGTGCATAAAAACAAAGCTGCAAACTTGTTCAATAAGCAGAATCATAGAAAACTATCTTGACAGATCAGAAGAAAAGAATAATAATGTAATTACTTTAATAAAATAATTAATAAAAGATGATATGCAATAGAAAGAAATTAGAGGAGGAGAATAAGATGCTTCAACAGGTAATGACAAATCCCGGAGAGATTATTTTCAGAGAGGTTCCGGTTCCGGAAGTGGGAGATGACCAGGTTCTGGTTAAGATCATGAACATTGGTATCTGCGGATCAGATATCCACGTATATCACGGTAAGCATCCTTTTACAAAATATCCGGTAACACAGGGACATGAAGTATCCGGTGAGATCACGGGGCTTGGAAAGAATGTGACAGGTTTTAAGGTTGGCCAGAAAGTAACCATCGAGCCTCAGGTATACTGCGGACATTGCTATCCGTGCCGCCATGGAAAATATAATCTCTGCGAGGAACTGAAGGTTATGGGCTTCCAGACAACAGGAACAGCTTCTGAATTCTTTGCAGTAGATGCATCTAAGGTAACACCGATCCCGGAGGAGATGTCTTACGAGGAAGGTGCAATGATCGAGCCGCTGGCAGTTGCAGTCCATGCCGTGAAGCAGATGGGCGATGTAAAAGGGATGAACATCACAGTGATCGGTGCAGGTCCCATCGGAAATCTTGTTGCGCAGACAGCCAAAGGAATGGGGGCAGCCAGGGTTATGATCACGGATGTCAGTGACCTTCGTCTTACAAAAGCAAAAGAGTGCGGCATTGATATCTGTGTAAACACGAAGGAGAAAAATTTCGGAGAGGCACTGGTAGAGGCATTTGGTCCGGATAAGGCAGATGTGATCTATGACTGTGCCGGAAATAACATCACCATGGGACAGGCCATCCAGTATGCGAGAAAAGGCAGCGTGATCGTACTGGTAGCGGTATTTGCAGATATGGCAACCGTTGACCTTGCTGTTGCCAATGACCACGAGCTGGATATCAAGAGTACTATGATGTACCGTCATGATGATTATGTAGATGCCATTGATCTTGTAAATGCGGGAAAGGTTCATTTAAAGCCGCTGATCTCAAAGACATTTAAGTTCGCAGATTATCTGAAGGCTTATCAGTATATTGATGAGAACCGTGAGACAACCATGAAGGTTATCATCAATGTGCAGGAGAAATAATTTCTGCAGATTATAAGTGATATAAGAAAAACTCCCGGATGTTTGGCTGTCCGGGAGTTTTCAGATGGTGGCGGTGTCAGATTATGGGAGAATTTTTGGAACAGTTTTGAGTGATTTATTTATTGATGTGTGGTATGGTTATTATATCTTATAGGATTCTTGTCTGTATGGACATTCTGAAAGCTTCGTATTCTGGAGCGTTTTCCATTTTAAGTTCCTGTAGAGTTTGTAAAAATACGTTTTATGGGGTTTTTATGTTTTGATGATGTGGTATAATTTGTATATACCGGTGGGAGTGATCAATCGTTTGTTTTTGGATGGACGGTCGGATGAAGTGCAGCGTGTGATGACGGATGTAAAATGGCGTCAGAAGCTGTATGATGAGTATGAACTGTAACAAGTGATATGAGTATGACGAGGAGAAAATAGCATGGAGAATATTTTTCACAGAGTAAGTATCCGTAAATATGAAGATAAACCCGTAGAGAAGGAAAAGATCCTTCAGATCCTGAAAGCAGGTATGCAGGCGCCAAGCGCATGTAATCAGCAGCCGTGGGAATTTTATGTTGTGACAGATAAGGAGAAGATCCTGGAGCTTTCCAAAGCCACTCCCTATTCCGGATGTGCAGCAGGTGCACCGGTTGTGATCGTTCCGGTATATCGGAAAGAGGGATTGCCTGTTCAGGATATGGCACAGATCGATATGTCTATCGCACAGGAGAATATCTGGCTGGAAACGGATGCACTGGGACTTGGCGGCGTGTGGATCGGAATTGCACCGCTTAAGGATCGTATGGCGCTGGTCCATGATATTCTGAAGCTTCCGGAGAATGTGGAGGTATTTTCTCTTTTTGCCCTGGGGTACCCGGCAGAGAGCAGAATGCAGCAGGATCGTTTTGATAAAAGCAGGATCCACTTTGTAGAATAAAAAAAGCCTTCTTTGAGGAAGATAACATCCGGAAACAGAAAAAGTCTGAATGTAGTGAAAAATACCAATAAATCCTCTGAAAATTTGTGCAGAACGCATTTTGCATGATCGGGATTTTTACGATAAAATGTAAGTATAAGAACTGAAAAACTGCATTAAATGAAAGAGGTGAAGGGTATGAAGGAATATGAGATCATTATTGAAACCATTAATCCCTGCGGTGGCGATCGTCATTCTCAGCAGGAGATCGTTGAAGCAAAGATCGAGAGTCCGGAAGCTTTCGTAAAAGAAAAAGGAAGATTTCCGATCATTGATAAGATCGAGAATCCCGATGGCGGAGTCGTGATTGTAACCGGTGACGGAAAAGGATACATGGTAAGATATACATTTTCTGAATAATGGATAATGCGGCGTATGTGACGGAAAACGGATCGTAAAGCAGAGCTGGGATCAGATCTGGCTTCGTTACATACGCCGTGTTTGGGCTTTTACCTAAAAAATGCATAAAAAAACATATGCAAATTTGTAAAATACATATAAATTATTTGTTGAATTTTTATAAAAAAAGGAGTAAAACATTAGATAAATAAAAAAGAGAAATGCATGGAACAGGACAGATCACAAGAAGCAGACCGGATCACAGAGAGCCGCAGCTGGTGAGAAGCGGCAGAAGGTATTTTGTGATATCACCTGGGAGCATCCCGCTGAATAGAAATCTTTAAGTAAGCCGGGACGTAGTCTTCACGTTACAGAAGAGGCTGTTTGATATGACAGTAATAAGTGGTCGCGTTTAGCAATAAATACGATAATACAAAGTGGTACCACGGAACATTCCGCCTTTGTTATCCGAAAGGATAGCAAGGGCGTTTTTTGATGCAATAACTGTTTTACGGTCATTGTATCATGTATAAAAAACACAAAGGAAAGAGAGTTGATATTATGAACGGAATCACAATGATGATCATAGCCATTGTAGTTCTCGGAGGCGCATATCTTCTGTATGGCCGTTATCTCCAGAACAAATGGGGCATTGATCCGAAAGCAAAAACTCCGGCATACGAAATGGAGGACGGAGTTGATTATGTACCGGCTGATACAAATGTAGTATTTGGACATCAGTTTGCATCCATAGCAGGTGCAGGTCCCATCAACGGACCGATCCAGGCCGCAATTTTCGGTTGGCTGCCGGTTCTGTTATGGATCCTCATCGGTGGTGTATTTTTCGGAGCTGTGCAGGATTTTGCATCCATGTATGCATCCGTAAAGAATAAAGGACGTACGATCGGATATATCATCGAAGCGTATATCGGAAAGCTTGGAAAAAAATTATTTCTTTTATTCTGCTGGCTGTTCTGTATTCTGGTCGTTGCCGCATTTGCAGATGTTGTAGCAGGAACCTTTAACGGATTTGCCGTAAATGATGCAGGAACAGTTACAAAGGTAGCGGCAAACGGAGCTGTTGCAACCACTTCCATGTTATTTATATTTGAGGCTGTTGCACTTGGATTTTTCCTTAAATATACAAAATTCAACAAATGGGTCAACACTGCAGTCGCAATTTTACTGCTGGTAGCAGCAATTGTGTTGGGACTTAATTTCCCCATGTATGTAAGTCTTGGAACCTGGCATATCATCATTTTTGTATACATTCTGATCGCCAGTGTCGCTCCTGTATGGGCACTGCTTCAGCCACGTGATTATCTGAACAGCTATCTGCTCATTTTTATGATCGTCGGTGCGGTTATCGGTGTATTTGTAGCCAATCCTTCCTGTAACCTGAAGGCATTTACAAGCTTTAACGTAGACGGACAGTATATGTTCCCGATCCTGTTTGTAACCATCGCCTGCGGTGCTGTTTCCGGCTTCCATTCACTGGTATCTTCCGGTACTGCATCCAAGCAGATCAAAAATGAGAAAAACATGCTTCCTGTTTCCTTTGGAGCAATGCTGATGGAAAGTATGCTTGCCATCATCGCACTGATCGCAGTTGCATCCTTTGCAGATGGTGAAGCAGCAGCACAGGGACTTACAACACAGCCGCAGATTTTTGCAGGTGCTATCGCAAACTTCCTTTCTGTAGTTGGCCTTCCGCATTCACTGGTATTTACTCTGATCAACCTTGCTGTATCCGCATTTGCACTGACCTCTCTTGATTCTGTAGCCAGAGTCGGACGTCTGTCATTCCAGGAATTTTTCCTTGATTCTGATACAGATGAGGAAAACATGAGCCCGTTCCTGAAGGTAGTAACAAATAAATATTTCGCAACAGTCATTACACTGGTACTTGCCTACATGCTTACAAAGGTCGGCTATGCAGAAATCTGGCCGCTGTTCGGCTCCGCAAACCAGCTGTTATCTGTACTCGCTCTTGTAGCCTGTGCAGTATTCTTAAAGAAAACAAAACGTCAGGGCTGCATGCTCTGGATCCCGATGGTATTCATGATGGCAGTTACCTTCACAGCACTTGGCATGACCATCACAAAGCTTTCAAAGGCACTGGTAACAACAGGGCTGGATCTTGGAAACACCTTACAGCTTGTATTTGCAGTATTACTGCTGATCCTTGGTGTACTGGTAGCAATCCAGGGCGTGAAGAAACTGCTTGAGAAGACAGATGATAAAAAAGCAACAGCATAATATTATCGGATGAGATCACGGATTTCTGTTTGGCTGAAGAGGCATGAGTCATATAAATGGCTCATGCCTTTTTACATCCATGGAATTTTGAGATATCTAAAGACGATTTATGACCCCATGCGCCTGCATTCATTAGGAGTCATTCCGAATTGCTTTTTAAAAGCTGTCTGAAAGTGGCTCTGGCTGGAGAAGCATAAAAAGGTACTGATGGATTTGTTAGTGTATTGCAGTAATTCTTTACCTTCTTCCAGTTTACAGCGCAAAATAAATGCGCTGACAGAAAAACCAAGGGTCTTTTTAAATAATCAGGAAATGATGGCTGCGATGATGGAAGGAATGCCGCTTCGTCAGTTGTTAAGCTTCGTTCCCGGAATTAAAAGAGAAATGCTGGAACAGATGGTTGGTGCTTTAAACGAAGGCGTTGCATATAATAAAAAAAATGTATCAATGGAAATGAAAGCCTTATGCCAGACCAGAAATTAGAGAATCTACTTAATCTTGCCATGAATGCCCTGCCGCAGGAACGGGCAAAATCGGAAAATCTGAATGTGGGATATGATCCCACCACCAGGTTGTGGGATGTGATCGTGAAATACAGTGGCCCGGAAAGCGGACTTGGTGGTGAGCGGATCCAGGTGGTCCCGCTGCTTGGTGGTTATGCAGTAGTGACACTGCCGGAATCGGAAATTTCTGCATACTCAGTCAGAGAGCAGATCGAGTTTATAGAAAAGCCCAAGAGACTCTACTTTGAGACCTTTGAAGAGCGGGAGGCAAGCTGCATTTTACCAGTGCAGAATGGAGCCGATGGCTTAACCGGCGAAGGTATTTTGGTGGGCATTGTGGATTCCGGAGTGGACTATTTCCATCCGGATTTCAGAAACGAGGATGGCAGTACCCGGATCCTGCGACTGTGGGATCAGAGTGTAGATGGAAATCCACCGGAAAACTATGTATCAGGAACTGAATATACGAAAGAAGAAATTGATGAGGCGCTTGCACTCGGGGAAACCGAAGGCAGGCGCCTTGTTCCGTCTGGGGATTTCAGCGGACATGGAACAGCAGTTCTTGGAATAGCAGCAGGAAATGGGAGAGCATCGGAGGGAGTGAATCGAGGCGTTGCGTATAGAAGTGATCTTCTGGTGGTAAAGATGGGAAATCCACGGGAAAATTCATTTCCGCGGACAACGGAGCTGATGGAGGGTATTGATTACCTGATACGGCAGGCAGTGAAGATGAGAAAACCGATCGTTATAAACGTCAGCTTTGGGAATAATTATGGTTCTCACAGAGGGGATTCTCTTCTGGAAAACTATATTGATACAGTTGCGGCCATGGGGC